>NZ_JBWDNW010000013.1:0-156142 GCF_056269405.1 Paenibacillus sp. J2L1-98
GGATCAAACTCTCCAAATTGGTGTTTGACTTGCTCATTACTTGTTATCGCTTTTTCGCTTATCCCGAAGGATTTGCGAGGCAGTTATTACTCGTTGTTCAGTTTTCAAAGAGCAATCTATTCTTTCGTTTGGTTCGCTTGTTTTGCTTGTCGTCCGCGTGTTTCTCTCGGCCGGAATTAGAATATACCATGCATCAGCCTAGTATTGCAAGTGTTTTTTTAAAATAATTTATTATTTGCCTAAATAAATCGAAAAACAGCTTGTAATAGACCCGAAATCACTCGGAATCGTATGTATATGATGATTACCTTCGCCGCCCGCCTGTGTACGATTCATTCGTTCACCTTAAATCATTGTATTTGGCTGCCTTATGATTCTGCTCTTCAATTCTGCGACTCATTCTACCCTTGCTAATTTAGAACATAGTTCTTATACAGTACAACCCCGCATATATACGTTTCCTCCGGTTCGGGACAATGGACAAATTTTGATTCTTATTCGCGGGATACCAAGATGGTCATTCAAAGGGCTAGCATCCGACAAGCATCCTATGTCCAATTGAGCCCGACGCAAAATAAACTGTATACCATTGACACCGATTCATCTCCACGGGATATTGAGGCATACAGTATCAACGACAGCGGCCAGTTTACTGACGGCAATGACTCGCCTTATCATGGTGATTACGACATGTCAACACTTCTGCGCGTCTCGCCTGACGGCAGTTATCTGTTCAATGGAGCTGGAACGATCTTCAACAGCAGCACCAACGAGCAGCAAGACATGACCTATGTCCGGACGATTACAGCATTCAAGGACATTGTGTTCGATCTGGATCATGATAAATTTTATACGATTAATGATAATATTCTGAAAGTATACCAATATTCAACCTTTGAACTGCTCGACGAGCTGACCATGTCGCGTGCGATTGCAGGCATTCTTCCCGGCAAAACGGCTAACCAACTGCTGATGGTTCTCAGCGAAAATGGCGGTGACAGTACGACAGTAACGGAATATTACATCCCGTCTGACAATGGACTCACTATACAAGCAAGCAATGGAGCTGCCGGTTCGATACAAACGCTCGTACCTGCAACATCTAATGCATGTACAGTTCAAGATCCGAGCACAGACCCTGGCGACGGCGGTTTAGTTATCGGCGGTGGCGATTTACTTTTGCCTAAAGAAACATTGAATTCAGGTTCACCATCCGTAATCCTTGATGCCGGCAGTATTCGGCTTGACAGGCAAACAACTGAACAAGGAAAAACTTCGTTGCAAGTAAAACCTGATGCAAGCAAGCTGCTGAGCGCAATTAAGTCGGCTCAATCAGGAGCAGAGCAATATGAGAAGGAGCATAAGCAGCCAGCCGTTCCTAAAGTATCTATCAAGGTGAGTGACTTGGCGGACAGCGTTAACGTTGAAGTACCTGCGTCTCTATTTATTGAAGCAAATGAAGCTGCACCTGAGACCATACTGTCCATTGAAAGCGGGTCGGTCATTTATGAGCTTCCTATTCAGCTTCTTCAAACCGATTCACTGAAGAAAGCTCTCGGCAGCAATATTAATATAAGCAGTCTGACTGTGAAGCTAACAATTGAACAACCTGACGACAAACTCTCGGGCCAAGTGAAAAAGTCCATAGCAGATGACGGCTACAGAGCGGTAACGGATTCCTTCGCATTCATTCTATCCGTTGGGTCAGGCGAATCGTACACAGAAATCGCTGATTTTAATGGAACATATGTGACCCGTTCCATAACCATTTCCAAGTCCGAATCTTCTAACAAACTGTCAGCGCTCGTGTACGATCCAGTTACGGGGGAGACAAGCTTTGTGCCGGCTGTCGTTCGGACAGAAGACGGGAAGACGATGGTTGATATTAAGTCTCCTCACAACAGTATTTATACCGTAGTACAAGCTTCCAAGACGTTTAAAGACGTATCGAAGCACTGGGCTAAAACCGATATCGAAACGATGGCTTCCAAAAAAGTTGTACTCGGAATCACAGAACAGCAATTTCAACCAGAGAAACAAATTACCCGTGCCGAGTTTTCAGCCATTCTTGTTCGAGCGCTGGGTCTCTCTCTGCCGCAAGCAAATGATCGTTTCAGTGACATCCGATCCACGGATTGGCATGCAAGGTCAGTTGCAGCCGCAGCTAACTCCGGGTTAATTACGGGCTATGCTAACGGAACTTTTGTACCTAACGGCACAATTACCCGTCAGGAAATGGCGGTTATGCTCGGCCGGGCTATCAGCTTCGCCCAAAGCCATGAAAACAATGCAAGCTCAACCCCCGATGCAGGCAACAAGCTAGCTATGTTCTCAGATTATGCAAACATTCCAGCTTGGGCAGTGAAAGATATCGAGCACATGCTTGCAGCAGGAATTATGCAAGGTGTCACCGCGAATACTTTCGAGCCGGCTGCACCGGTTACTAGAGCGCAGGCAACCGTAGCACTGCGAAGAATGCTTCAACATTTAACATTTATTAACTAACGAGAACATAAACATTAACACAAAGAACCGTCAGAGGATGATACTCTGACGGTTTTTTGCGTGCAATGACCATATTGTTTCAGCAGATCTGACCTCATAAATGGAACTTGCATATGGCAGCTTGCGATCAAGCAGCTCACACATTTGCTGCTCTGCTTGGGGAATATGTTCAATAACCGCATTCCAATAGTGAGAAAATGCCTCTAGATTAGTTAGTCGATGCCTCTCCATGTAGGGAGTGGTTTCCATTAACCATTCCAATAGTCGCCGCTACTCCTGATCATCGGACATATCGGATAAGATAGGGAATAAATCGCTGGGACTGAGATAGAAGCTGCTGTTCATTTCTGTCAAATAGGATAGGTCTGAGTGTCGCGATCACGGTTTATTAAGAAGCTAATACAACTTTGTGCTAACAGCCAAGGATAACGGGTAAGCGTTGTGCCCAGCTCGTCTTGCGCCGCCTGCAAGCTCTCCTCCAGATAGAGTGTCTTGTCGTTCTGATGGGGGTGGGTTTTATGATTGATTAGTCTCCCGGTCGAATAAAGTCTATTATTGTAGCTCTTATTTAGTAATCATGTAAAAACTGCCCTATCGTCCAATGACAGCAGGGCAGCTGGGATGGCTGATTATTTGTTTAAATGGCTTTGGAGAATGTATTAAGGGCTGTCTTTTGAACTTTTCCGTCAAGGGCGCTTTTTGCACTTTGAATGTTAAACAAGCGTTCCCAGCGAGCAACAACAAAGGTAGCTACGGTATAGCCGATAATGTTGACGGTTGTACGGAAGTTGCCCATAAAGCGGTCTGGCGCTAGCATCAGGGCGACGGCTGCTAAAGGAATGGCACCGGTCGCGGCGGCGGTTGCCGACAGCGCAACAAAAGCCGAACCAGGAATGCCTGCCATACCTTTGGAAGTTAACATCAGAACGCCAAGCATTACGATCTGTTCTCCGATGCTCATATCGATGCCGGTTGCTTGGGCAAGGAAAACGAGCGACAGTGAGAGATAGATGGATGCGCCGTCGAGATTAAATGAATACCCGGTCGGTACAACCAGTCCAACAACGGCGCGATTGCAGCCGGCCTTCTCCAATTTTTCCATCAATTGCGGCATAATGGCTTCTGTCGAACCAGTAGCAAACGAAAGCATAATTTCTTCGCGAATATACTTAACCATTTTCCATAGACTTAGGCCGACGAACACACGCAAAACGACAGCCAAAACAAGAACGAAGATCAAACAAGCGATCGTCATGGCGATGAACAGCTTGCCAAACGAGATGAGCATCTCAATACCATACTGGCTGACGGTTGAGGCCATCGCTCCAAACGTTGCCAACGCTGTCAGCTTCATAATGTAACCCATTATTTTGAACATAACCTCGTTTACTCGCTCCAACAGGTCAAGAACGACTTCGGTGGTGCGTCCGCCCACATGAACGAGCGCAACACCGAACAAGCAGGATACGAGCAGGACTTGCAGCATGCTGTTGTTGGCAAACGCTCCGACAACGCTCTCCGGAATAATGTTCATAATAAATTCTGCTTCGCTGGGCAATTGTGCTCCTTTCGTCTTGGCTTCAACTGCCGAAGTCGACAGGGTACCCATGTCAATGTTCATACCTGCGCCGGGATTCACCAAATTGGCAACGGCCACGCCGATGATAAGCGCAATCGTAGTTACGATTTCGAAGTAGAGAATCGTCTTGCCGCCGATTCTGCCGACGGCCTTTATATCACCGACTTTAGCAATACCGACGACGACAACGCCAAACACGAGCGGGGCAATAATCATTTTAATGAGCTTGATAAATCCGTCTCCAAACTGTTTTAACGCAGTGCCGAACGACGGCCAGAAGTAGCCAATCACAATTCCTGCAACAATAGCCACCATGATTTGGAAGAAAAGTCCTTTGTAAAAAGGCTCCTTGCGAATTATCGTTTGTGCAGTCATAGTTATTTCCCCTTTATCGTTGTTTTGGTTTCGAAACAAGTGAACCTTTATGCGTTAATCTGAGATGTTCCTTGCTAATCCATCGCGACAATATGCTTAATATATATTTTTTAAAAAATTAAGATAAATCCCCTCCTATACAGCATAATAAGACTCGCGGAATCAAGATTCCGCAATAGCTCTGGCCTGACGACCAGGGCTATTTATTGTTTAATCCCAAAACAGTGCGGGATAAACTTTCCTCTTGACTTTCTCAAGACACCTTAATAATCACCGAGAAAACATATATAGGACTTGGATGATATCGATGATTCCATCGTTCTTT
Organism: Paenibacillus sp. J2L1-98; assembly: GCF_056269405.1. Classification (NCBI taxonomy): domain Bacteria; kingdom Bacillati; phylum Bacillota; class Bacilli; order Caryophanales; family Paenibacillaceae; genus Paenibacillus; species Paenibacillus sp. J2L1-98. The sequence goes on from NZ_JBWDNW010000013.1 coordinate 4,785, forward strand.
CACAGACGGCCTTGTTAATGAAAACTTCTATTCGCCCAAAGCAGTAGGCAAATGATCTCATGACCCTACTGGCTCAGAAAGAATAACTTTATCCCGGGCATCGCATAATCTTTGTGCTATCTATAACTACCCCAATTGATGTTAGTTTTTATAACATATATCCAAGGCATGTTCACATATTACAGCCTAGAACCCGATGAAACAATGTGTGCTGTAGCCAAAAAAACTTTTCACCTTTGTGTATTGTGAACAAAAATAACACATACCTATCATTAAAGAAGGGATGTGCCAACGCAAAAAAGTCCGATATACACATGTATATCGGACCGCATACAGCTTCAGTTTTCCTTACTTGCACTTGCAAACTCGCGTTCCCGCTGCATTTGCAGACAGCCTTTAACGCTCACCGCTCTGCGGTAACAGCGAAATAAACGGGAAATACCCCTAATTTCAGCCAGTTTTTAAAAGTATACAGCTTAATATTTCGAAATCCGGCATCTGTCAGCTTTGTTTCTAAGTGATGCGCAGTTAGAAAATGAGCTTGCGACCGGTAAAACTTATTATCGGAGCTGCTGGAATGGAAAAGTTTATGAACAAAATACTCGACATACTTCGTTTTGAATATTCCTTTTCTAGAGAACAGGTAATCAAATATGTAACCTGAACCGTGAACCAGCAAAAACACCTTCCCTTGCGGGACGAGCACACGATACATCTCTTTCAGCGCCTGTTCAACGTTCAGATATTGCAGCGCCGCTCTACAAACTACAAAATCAACGCAGCCGCTTTCAATAGGCAGGTGATGGGCATCCGCGACTTTTGCAATAACCTTGCACTGAATATCCTTCGATTCGCGCTCACGGTTCAGCGATTTCAGCAGCTCGATCTGATTTTCATTTGAATCAAATCCAAATATCAGCTCCGGATTGTTCTGCCGTAAAGAGAATATCGTTGCCCCGCCCCCGCAGCACAAGTCCAGCATTTTTTTTCGATTTTCAGCTTCCTTTAGAAGGAGCCTGTCAAAACTATCCGGATCATAAACCTGCCGATAATATTCGTAACAGGTATAGCCGAATGCTTTGTCCAAAAAGGTTAAATCTGCAGATACAATACCTTGCTCAATCATATCATTTATTTCTTCTGCACTCGGTTTTTGGATGTTCGTTCTGCTTGCGCCAATTTCTGCACTATATACATAAGCGGCAACCTCTAACGACCGTCTGTTTAAAATAATGTCCGTTTTTATACTCACTCTAACCTATCCCCGATTTGAGGATAATACTGACTAATGGACATACATTTAAAATCCGAGAGCAAGCATTTTATTTTGATATACGTATCCCCTAATCCATAGTATCTTCTAATACCGTTTGCCCAGGAAGTATTGAAGATTTGAGGCTGATCACCGTCTAGGTCATAAGGATGAATATAAAAGACAAAAGAACCGCTATTGCCAATAATTCTCTTTGCTCCTAAATTAAAAAAACGATAGGGATACATCCGAAAATAACCGCCGCCGCCCCAAGGGAAATTGACTCCGCCTACACGGTTAACTGGCAATGGTATCTCCCATAACTCATCTTTTATTTTAAAAGAATGAGAGACCGATGAAGCTAAATTGAACTTAGAATAAAGATTGTTTAAGGTGTTCGGGATAACGCTTGAATCGTAAGTGAAGCCTTCTTCCGTTAGAATATCGAGTCCCCAATCCGTCATCGAAAAACATGGCGCCCGGTAACCATAAACTCTCGAACCGACTAATTGCTCTAAAATATCTTTTGACATTCTAAGGTCCTGTCTAAACTGCTCGGCGGACTGCTGATAGACCAATCGGTGAGAATAGCCATGCGACGCTATTTCATGGCCTCTACGGTGTATTTCTTTAATCAGATCAGGCCTTTTCTCTGCGATCCAGCCAAGGACAAAAAAAGTCCCGGTCGAATCATTTTCGTCCAACAGATCCAGTATTTGATGTACAGGCTGCTCCAGTCTTAATTCGTAGCCTTCCCAATCTGAGAGAGACAAATCCGGACTGCAAAACCAATCCTCCACATCGACAGTAAAAGCCATTCTCAAGCTCATCCCCCCCTCCTCCCTATTATTCCTCAAACCTTATCATATGGCAACATTTGTATGCACTAGAATGATCTTGTGTATTGAGATACACAAGATCAAGGGTAACCTCTATTGTCGTTAAGTTTGCCAATTTTGATAAATAGAGTGAGCAACATAATCGGCTGTCCGGATTGCCAAGGCAACCGTCGTCAATGTGGGATTGGTGCCTCCCATCGAAGGCAGGACGCTATTTCCAGCCACATAAAGGCCAGTGAAGTTATGAATTTGCCCATAGCGGTTGGCAGCCGAAGCAGAAGGATCATTGCCAATCCGGCAGGTGCCTGAGTCGTGTATGCTTGATCCCGGTTTTAACATACAAAATTCCGGCTTGCCCGGCTGCGCTTTCAGAGCAACACCCATTGCAGAAAGCATTTGCTTCATGGTGACCACCATCCGCTCCATAATCTTGTAATCGTCCGGATGATAAGAAAATTCCACTTGAGCGATCGGAACGCCATAAGTATCTTTTTGGTTCGGGTCCAGGAATACTCGATTATCGTAACGCGAATAGATTTTTCCGAATCCCTGCAGATGCAAATCCAAGTTGTCCGGATAAGGAACGTTCTGGAATTGCTGGTATCCAAACCATGGCGCTCTAAAAAATTGGATTTGAAAAGGCTGATCAACGGAAGAAGGATTTAAAATCCCTACGGTTCCGGGAATTTCAGGAAATTCTTTCATACTGATTGTTCCTAAGCCGACCACAAATGTCTGGTCCGACAGATAATGGCCAATTGCCGGACCCGGGACCCCGGAGTGAAGCAGAATACGCGGATTTTCCAACGCGCTTGTCGCCAGTATGACATTTTTGGCCCGAATCGTATGTGACTTTAAATCCGGTGTCATCACCCGAAGTCCCCTAACGCGGCTGTTCTCATGCAGAACTTCCACAACGGAGGCGTGAACGGCTAAATCGAAAGGTCTGCGGTTTAAGGCGTAGGCAAGAAAATTGATGGAACTGAAAAAAGGAGTGGAAAAGATCTTGCCGTATTTGGAAGATTTCGTGTAAATGGCTAGCGGTGTATGGGAGACATCCGGGAATCCGTTCTCCCAGAGCCTATTAAGCAAAACTTCCTGCGCGGTAGAGTCCTCGAGAAATTCGCCGCTGACATTCATCACTTTTTCGGCGATATTATAGTAAGGAATTAATTCTTGATAGGTGAGCGGCCAAGTCAAAAACTCGGAGGGGTGAAATCTTGGAGAGATAAATCCCCAAAACAATGTGCGTCCTCCCAGCGCCAACACTTGTGTCGCATTTGGATACTCAGGCATGTTCTTTCCAATCGGCAGCGTTACACGGGGATTAGATAAATAATTCCCGGCTAACGGAAGATTTGCCGCATGGGTCGGCAGAACAAGTCCTCCGGCTTCCACGACACCAATCTTCACCTTGGCACCTGCCAACTTCTCGCATAATCTCCAAATAGCCGCTCCGCCGCCCGCCCCGGTGCCGGCCACAAGAACATCGTATTCGGTCTGCTCCATTTGTTCCAGCGATGTAATTGGAATCCATTCGTCATGATTCGGCTTGAACTCCGAAGGACATGTCTCCATACCGACCCACCCCGCCATAAAATAACTTATCATGTTTATGTTTAGTACCCTTAGAGATCATTCATGCGGTTTTGCAAAAATTAACCCCGCAAATAATAAAAGCCATCCATCACTTTTATGGTGATAGACGGCTTTATCATCTCTGCTTCATCCCATCTTCTTCACGGAATGCTTTTGCTCCTGACGCTGCTGCTGAACCTCATCCAAATAAAGCGTAAACTTGGAATCCCCGCTGTAGGAGATGTAAAGCCACTCAAGCGCCCGTGTCATGGCGATATAAAACAGCGATACCTCGCGTTCCTCCACCTCTTCAAGCGAGAAAGGCATGTTCTCGGCATTTACGATAAAGACCGCACGGAAATCGAGTCCCTTTACGCTGTCAATGTCCGATACGTTAATCGCATCGCCGCCGGTACTGCCCGATTCCTGAAACGCATCAGCATGGTCCGCGATCCAGTGAAACGGAAGCCCCTGCCCCTTAAGCGTCCTGCGAATCGTATCCGTGTAGGAGGAATAATAGTTATTTTTCACGCGGTACAAGATGACCATTTCGGAATAAGGAACCTTATATTCGTTATTCAGGTACCGGATATGCTCAAGGGCGGCCTGCAGCTCTTCCTGAAAGCTGCCGCACCGCTGCAGCCCGGGCTCCGGCCCGTTTCTCCGTGTGCTCTGAGGATGGATAATTTCGACCCCTTTTGCCGAGCCGTACTGCATCCGATTCTGAAGCAGCGAATGCCGCTGATAGAAATCCCAGGCAAACTGGGCGATCTGGGCTGTGTTGCGGTAATTAATAGATAGAACCCGTGACCGCCCCCGAAAATCAAGTCCCGTCTCCTTCAGCAAGCTCGATTTCCGCTTAAAGAACGATTGCGCCCGATCTTCTACCAGAAGCAGATTTTGCGTAGCCGGATTAAGCAAATAGCTAAGCAGCTTTAGCCATTCCGGTTGGAAATCCTGGCCCTCGTCGATCAGGATCGCCTCATAAGCAGGAAGAATCGCTTCCTTTTTCTCCAGCTTGCCAATAAGCGCAGGAATGTCCGTATCCCGGGCGTTCAGCGCTTTCTTCAGCCACTCATGAAAGTTATAGACTTCGACATTTTGCTGGCGGGGCTTGCCGTCCTTTTGCTCCTCAAGCCTGATCCAGTCCAGCAGGTCCTCCGGCTCATCCATCATCCGGTCAATCATTCGCTGCAGGCTTTGGGATAGCGCGATGCTGCTGCAGAGGACGAGAATCTTCCAATCCGGATAATGGTTTGCCAGAAGCTTGGCACGGCTTGCGAGGACAAGCGTTTTCCCGCTTCCAGCCACGCCGCGAATGAGCCGGTGACGATCGCCGATATGCTTTGCTATATTTTCCTGGTGCACATCCATCACCTTCATATTGTGAAGCGAAAGCACGAACTGCTCCTGATGCTCCGCCGGCTGGCGGAATTCCGCGCTGATCCGCATCTCCGGTATGAGGTGATTACGAATGGATCTAATATCCTCATGCGATAAAATGTACCGTTTGCGGCTCCACTCCGTAAACATGCCATGGATTTTTTCAATCAGGGAATCAGCGGAAAATCCGTCATCCTCCGGATCGATTTCGTCACGGCAAAGCACGAATGGCTGTGCAATGACATCGTATAAGCTATATTCGATAAAATCCTTCTGCTTCATCCGCGTAAAAACCGTTCCGAAGCCGTTCGGAAATTTTAGCTGCCCTTTAATTTTGCCTTCCCGCAGAATGAGGCTGTCGTCCTTCTTAAGCTGGCTCACCACATGCCGCAAGCTCTCCCTTGCTTGTTGGTAGGGGCTCATAACGGTTTCCATTTGTCCTCCGGAGCCATGCAGCAGCCACTCATCGCGGTCAACCTCGAATAGGGCGGACCTCGTATAATCCTTCACGACCAGAACGACCAGTCCCAGATCGGGGCCTATAATAACAAAGTCCGGCCGGCTCCCCTGAATCTCCGGTTCAAAATATACGACATAATCGCTCGGCAGATGATCCTTTAGTGTCCGAAACAATAACCGTTCCCCAGCAGCCGCGCTCGTCCGGATAACCTCCGGGACCATGTAAGCCATCCTTCGTCACCTCTAATTCGATTTTTCCTGTTGGTTTAAGTATAAACCATATTAGATAGATTGGTATGGGAAAATGGGAACGCGGAAAGGTGAAGGGATGAAAACAAAGGACACAACCTCGCTCCTGCGCCATAAATTCACCATTTCTTTACTCAAATGCGCATCAGAGATAATAATCATGCACTACTGTGAGGATATCATCCCGGAAGAGGAGTGATCCAATGCGAATTGCCGTGTTTTCAGACACATTTGTCCCGCAGATCAACGGCGTTGCTCTTACTTTGAAGCGATGGACCGATTATTTGTCCGACCGCGGAGTCGAATGCAAGTTGTTTGTGCCTACCGAACCGGATCCATCTTACGAAGAAGAGGTGTATAGGCTCGCCAGTATTCCCCTCCTGCTCTATCCGGAATACCGGTTTGCCATTCCCAATTTGCTTCGTATCCGGCATCAGCTTTCCCGGTTCAAGCCTGATCTCGTCCATATCGCGACCCCCTTCAATGTCGGACTCGCCGGTCTGAATGCCGCCCAAAAGCTTGGCATTCCCGTAGTAGCCTCTTACCATACTCATTTCGACCGTTATCTGGACTCCTATCGCTTTCCGTTCGCCCGGGCATGCTATTGGCCGTATATCAAATGGTTCCACCGTTCCTGCCGCGCCATATTCGCGCCTTCGCTGGAGACGATCAACCGCCTGGAAGAAAAAGGGCTGACCAATCTTGCTTTATGGACCCGGGGAGTTGACTGCGATTTGTTCACGCCCGCGAAACGTTCGGACCGTATTCGTGAGATTTACGGGATCAAGGAGCGGTATCTGCTCCTGTTTGTCGGCCGTCTGGCGCCGGAGAAAGATATGGATATCCTGCTTCAGCTAATGCAGCGGCTGCCCAATGAGATCCGCAGTCAGGTCCACTGGCTGATCGTCGGCGACGGCCCAATGATGGAGCAGGCCAGGCTGGAAGCTCCGCAGAATGCGACGTTCGCCGGCTATCAAAGCGGAGAAGCGTTGGCGGAATTTTACGCCTCCTCGGATCTGTTCGTGTTCCCGTCTTCGACCGAAACATTTGGCAACGTTGTGTTGGAGGCTTCGGCGTCCGGGCTTCCCGCTATTGTCGCCGATAGCGGAGGCGTGACTGAGATTGTTCAGCATGGGAAGACCGGGATGCATGTCCAGGCGAGAAATGCAGAGAGCTTTCTCGCGGCTTTAACCGATTGGATGGACCATCCGGACAAATGGCAAGAGTTCGGGGTAAGAGCCAGAGCTTATGCGCTCTCGCGCACATGGGATCAAGCGATGGAGTCGATTTATACACGCTGCCTGCAGATCGCAGAAACGGAGCATAATCAGCTGGCCGCCGCAAGACAAACGATCGCAAGCATACGTGAAGAAGGCGAAACGGCTTGAAGATGACAGACATTGGAACTGGGTATGTTCACATCTGAGCTTCTGTAGGAGGTACAGGGTTATGGATAGCGGAACTCATCTTCTTATTGGCGCCACTTTGGGCGGACTGGCGATCTCTTTTGCCGATCCCGCTCTCGTCAGTCATTCGACTGCCGTTTACGGATTATTCGCGGCGACAATCATCGGGTCGACCGCTCCCGATTTCGATGCCGTCATTCGTATTCGCGGGTACAAGTCGTACTTGCGGCATCATCGGGGCTTCAGTCATTCGCTTCTTATGCTTGCAGGGTGGCCGCTTGTCCTCACCCCCATGATTGCCCTCGCATTTAACGCCTGGGCCTGCCTGATCCCGATATTTCTATGGACGATGGCCGGGGTCGTGTTTCACGTCTTCCTCGATTTTTTTAATGCATACGGCGTGCAATGTCTCAGACCGGTTTCACGGAAATGGTTCCACGCGGACACCATTCCGATCTTCGATCCGGTTCTGTTCGTTCTTCATGCCGCGGGGCTGCTGTTATGGCTGTTCGGCGTCTTCGGAGCAACGGCTATTTTCCCGTTCGTTTATGCTTTAACCTTTCTCTTTATCGGATGCCGCATCCTGATCGGCCGCTTAATGCTGCATCTCGTCCGCAGGCAATACGGAAATGCCGGTTATTCCTTCCTGACTCCGCGAGGACTTCCCCACGAGTGGAAATACGTCCATGAAACCGGGCAGGCCTATATTACCGGCTCGATTCGCGGATTGATTCTGAAGGAAGAAGCCATCTTCGAAAAAGGGGAACAAAACGATGTGATTCAGACGGTCATGGGCAGCGACGGGGTGCGCACGTTTCTCCAGTTCACGCATCGCGTTCATATCTCCTGTCAGAAACTTCAGAACGGGTATAGGGTAGAGCTGCGCGACATCCGTTTCCGGCATGGCCATAATCTCCCCTTCGGAATGGATGTTACGTTGGATGAACGGCTGCAGGTGACCGGGGACACGATCGGGTGGAGAAAGAAGATATGGGAGCCGCCTTTTGCCTGATGATCGACATCCTCCTATCGATCCAAGATTAATGAAAAAAGGTCGTCCCGGATTAGGGGATGACCTTTTTTTCTAATTTCATGATGACTAAGCGCTTTAATATAAGATACACGGTCACCCCTCTTCCCCTAGCATCGGCAGCCGAATCCCCTTCTTCTTAGCGGTTTTGACCGCCAGGTCATAGCCTGCATCCGCATGTCGGACGATCCCCATACCCGGATCGGTCGTCAGGACGCGATTCAACCGCTCCTCCGCCTCTTTGGTGCCGTCCGCGACGACAACCATGCCGGCATGGATGGAATAGCCCATGCCTACGCCGCCGCCGTGATGAAGCGATACCCAACTGGCCCCGGCCGCCGTATTGACGAGGGCGTTCAGAATCGGCCAATCGGCAATCGCATCGCTTCCGTCGCGCATCGCTTCCGTCTCGCGATTCGGTGACGCGACGGAGCCGGCATCAAGATGGTCGCGTCCGATTACGATCGGAGCCGACAACCGCCCGGAAGCGACCATATCGTTGATGATGCGGCCGAACAGCGCCCGCTCGCCATAGCCAAGCCAGCAAATCCGGGACGGCAGGCCTTGGAACGCAATTTTCCCCTGCGCCATTCGAATCCATTTGCATAAATGTTCATTATGGGCGAACGTCTTTAAAATGACCTCGTCCGTTTTGTAAATGTCCTCGGGATCGCCGGATAACGCCGCCCACCGAAACGGACCTCTCCCTTCGCAAAACTGCGGACGGATATAGGCAGGCACGAAGCCAGGAATAGCAAAGGCGTCTGTTACACCTTCGTCGTAAGCCACCTGGCGAATGTTGTTGCCGTAGTCAAATGCGACTGCGCCGAGCCGCTTCATCTCTAGCATAGCTTTCACATGCGCAGCCATGCTCGCTTTTGCCTTCCTGACATAGGCTTCAGGATTCTCCACGCGCTGCTTCCTGCCTTCCTCTAGCGTTAAGCCTGCCGGCAAATAGCCGTTCAGCGGATCGTGTGCCGAGGTTTGGTCCGTAATAATATCCGGAATGAAGCCAAGGCGGATCATTTCCGGCAATACCTCGGCCGCATTGCCGACCAGACCGATGGATAACGCCCGCCCATCCTTCTTCGCCTCGTTCGCGAGCGAGATCGCATCATCTAGGCTTTCCAGCATACAATCGCAATAGCGGGAATGAATGCGTTTCTCGATTCTTGTCCTGTCGACGTCGATCCCGATCAGAACGCCATCATTCATCGTTACCGCTAACGGCTGGGCTCCTCCCATCCCGCCCATGCCGGCCGTTACCGTAACCGTTCCTTTCAGGCTGGCGCCGAAATGCTGCTTCGCGCATTCCGCGAACGTTTCATAGGTGCCTTGAACGATGCCCTGGCTGCCGATATAAATCCAGCTTCCGGCTGTCATCTGGCCGTACATCATAAGCCCCTTCTTATCCAGCTCGTGGAACGTATCCCAGTTCGCCCATGCCGGCACCAGGTTCGAGTTTGCAAGCAGCACGCGCGGCGCATCCCGGTGGGTGCGGAAGACTGCGACAGGCTTCCCCGATTGCACAAGCAGCGTTTCGTTATCCTCCAAATTTTTGAGCGTTGCTACGATGGCATCGAAGCTTTCCCAATTTCGCGCAGCTTTGCCGATCCCCCCGTACACAACCAGTTTATCGGGATATTCGGCCACATCCGGGTCCAGATTGTTCATCAGCATGCGAAGCGCCGCTTCCTGAACCCATCCCTTCGTATTTAGCTTTGCGCCCCGCGGCGCACGAATGACTCTTTCTTCCACATCGTTCAACCTCCACTTCTTTTAGTCGATCGGGATGACTGAAGCGATTTGTTCACGCACATTCGTATTTCTCATCCATTCGGCGATGACTTGAATATCGTTCGACAGTACGCGGTCTTCGTCCGCGAAGCCCACATGCTCGCGGCACCGGTCGTAGATCCATTTCGTCCCCTTCCCAAGAAGTTCCGGTCCCCGGAAATCGACGGCTTGCGCGGCGCACAGAAGCTCGATGGCGAGCACCGAATAGGCGTTACGTACAATTTGACTCGCCTTACGGGCCGCGACCGTGCCCATGCTGACGTGATCTTCCTGATTGCCTGACGAAGGAATAGAGTCTACGCTGGCCGGATGCGCAAGTGACTTGTTTTCGGAAACGACCGCAGCAGCCGTGTATTGGGCAATCATAAAGCCGGACTGTACGCCCCCGTCCTTCGCAAGAAATGGAGGAAGCTGCTCATTCAAATGCGGATTTACGAGTCTTTCAATACGGCGTTCCGATATATTCGCGAGTTCGGAAGAGCTGATCGAGAGATGATCCATCGCGAGTGCAATCGGCTGGCCGTGGAAATTCCCTCCCGAAATGACGCGATCCTCGGCAGCGAAAATAAGCGGATTATCCGTTGCCGAATTCATCTCGATTTCCAGCTTCTCCCCGATATACCGCAGAGCATCCCTGCTTGCTCCATGGACCTGCGGCGCGCAGCGGATGGAATAGGCATCCTGTACGCGCAGTTGTCCTTGGCTTGTCATGAGCCCGCTTCCCGACGTCAAACGCCGGATATTGCCGGCTGATTGTCCCTGTCCAGCGTGAGGGCGAATCGCGTGGGTGAGCGGTTCGAATGCGTCGCGAATGCCGCGAAGCGCCTCTGCCGTTAACGCGGCTGCACAATCCGCCCATCCGGCTAAATTGACGGCATCAAAGCAAGCGAGCGCGCCAATCCCCGTCATTACCTGCGTGCCGTTAATCAAGGCAAGACCTTCCTTCGCTTCAAGCGCGATCGGCTGTAAGCCGGCTTTGGCCATGGCCTCACTTCCAGGCAACCGTTCACCGAGATAGTAAGCTTCTCCCTCGCCAACCAGCACGAGAGCCAGATGAGACAAAGGCGCCAAATCTCCGCTTGCGCCAAGCGAGCCTTGCTCCGGAATGACCGGCGTTACGCCTGCATTCAACATTTCGGCAAGAAGCTGAACAACTCCCGGCCTGATCCCGGAGTAACCAAGCGATAAGGCACCCACGCGCAGCAGCATGGTCGCTCTTACCGCTTCCACCGTCAGCGGCTTTCCTATCCCGCAGGCATGGCTTCGAATGAGATTGAGCTGCATGCGCTTGGCATCCTCCGCTGAAATATACGTATCGCTGAATTTCCCAAAGCCGGTCGTGAGCCCGTACACAATCCGCTTCTCGCGAAGCAGCTTTTCGACGTACTCCCGGCTAAGCCTCATCTTTTTGAAGCAATTTCGACCTATTTTTACCCTCTCCATATAGCGGGCTACCCGGATAACTTGTTCAAGCGTCATCGTTCCTCCGTCAACGAGCACAAACTTCTCGTCCATGGCTTGCATGGTACCACCTGCTTTTCAAGTAATTAAAAAAACCAATACCTTGGTTAAGGTACCGGCTTCTAATCACTAAACAGAAAAAAGTGAACAGTAGATAATAAACAAAATGGTGATTGGCTCTTCAGAAACACGACCGGTCGCAGTCCTGCATACGTACATCATTGTCGATCACTTTAATTATATGTAAGGGATACAACCTTAAGAATGAAAAAGTTCAATAAGAGAGCCTGCAAACCACGGAAACGGCGTCTTTTTGTGCTCCAATATTTGATCCATACATCCCCATCATCATCCCTTGTATTATCCCCGGCCGTTCATACATACGATACAACATACTGCAAATTTGAACGATCCTTCGTGAGGGTAGGTGAATCCATGCCGGATCAGCATGGCTTCGGGTCAGACCATTTCAAATGGATTTTGAACATGATCGATATCGGCGTGCATCTCATCGATCGGGACGGAATCACGTTATTCTATAATGATAAGATGGCAGAAATCGACGGATTGAAACGGGAGCAGGTCATCGGGAAAAAGTTGTTTCATCTCTACCCTTCGCTGACCGACGAAACGAGCACGCTTGTCCATGTCCTGCAAACGGGCAAAGAAACGGCCGAGAAAGTACAAACCTATGTCAATCTGAAAGGGAAGCGAATCACGACGATTAACCGCTCTTATCCGCTGTTCGATAACGGCCGTCAGATCGGCGCTTTGGAGGTCGCGAAGGATATTACGGGCATCGTCCATCTTCATGACCAAATCCTGGACCTCCGCCATCAAATCTATCAATCCCATCAAAAAGATAAAAAGCACGGCGGGTCCGCGCACTATCATTTCAGCGATATTATCGGGTCGAGCGGGCAGAGCCTGGATGCGATTTCGATGGCCAAGAAGGCCGCCCGCACCAACTCGCCCATCCTGATCTGCGGCCCTACCGGCACCGGCAAGGAATTGTTTGCGCAGAGCATCCATAACGCCGGCATCCGCAAAAACCGCCCGTTCATCGCCCAGAACTGTGCGGCCGTTCCAAGCGAGCTGATGGAGGGCATTATGTTTGGAACGGCCAGAGGCGCTTTCACGGGGGCGATTGACCGGGCCGGCCTGTTCGAGCAGGCGAACGGAGGCACTCTTTTTTTGGACGAGTTGAACAGTCTGGATTTGTTCCTGCAAGCGAAGCTGCTGCGCGTGCTTCAGGACGGCATCGTGCGCAGAATCGGAGGCTCGTCCGAGCAGCAGGCAGACGTCCGGATTATATCCGCCATGAACATCGATCTGAAAGAAGCGCTGGAGAAAGGCATTTTGCGCCAGGATTTGTTTTACCGGATTAATGTGGTGAATCTGTCTCTTCCTCCCTTGAAAGAAAGGAAAGAAGATATTCCGCTCCTTGCGCAGCATTTTATCGAGAAATTGAATCCTGTGTTCGGCATGAAGGTCACCGGCATCCACCCTTTAGTCATGAGCCGGTTGACGGCATATGATTGGCCCGGCAATATCCGCGAATTAAGCCATGCCATCGAATCGACCTACAATATGATGGAGCTGGAATGCGAAACGATTGAAGAGCATCATCTACCCGCTTATTTGAAAAATGCTCCCGTGCTCAGCGCGGCCGCAGGTTCCCTGGAATGGCGGCAAGAACCGGCGGAAGCCTCTTCGCAAAGTTTATCGGACCGGGTGAAGCAAATCGAACGGGAAGCGATCGTGATCGCGCTGCAAAATCATAACTATAACATCAGCCTCGCCGCGCAGGCGCTGGGCATGAAACGGCAGGCGCTGCAATACAAGCTGAGCCGCTACGGAATCGAGAAAAAACAGACGCAATAAACCGGTCATAAAACAGGCTCCGTCCAGAGCCTGTTTTTTTATTTCTACCAGCATGCGGATTGGCATCGTTATTGCTTATTAAAAGAAGTATTAGAAAATAAGTTGATGGAGGTGCAGCATATGACAGACAAAAAAGAGACTCCGCTTGTACCTTTGAGCAGCAACCGGCACTGGAAAGAAGTCGCGCTGTGGAAAGACGTAACGGATGAGCAGTGGAACGATTGGCTTTGGCAGCTGACGCATACGATCCGTACGTTGGACGATTTGAAGAAAGTCGTCCGGCTGGCGCCGGATGAAGAAGAAGGCGTCCGTATTTCGACGCAGACGATACCTTTAAATATAACGCCCTACTACGCATCCCTGATGCATCCGGATGACCCCCGCTGTCCGATCCGGATGCAGTCCGTTCCGATTTCCGCCGAGCTGCTCAAAACGAAATATGATCTGGAAGATCCGCTCTACGAGGATGAGGATTCGCCTACGCCGGGATTAACCCACCGCTATCCGGACCGCGTGCTGTTCCTTGTTACCAACCAGTGCTCCATGTACTGCAGGTACTGCACGCGCCGGCGTTTCTCCGGTCAGGTGGGAATGGGGGTGCCGAAGAAGCAGCTGGACGACGCCATCGCCTATATCCGGAATACGCCGGAGGTTCGCGACGTCCTGCTGTCCGGCGGAGACGGCTTATTGATCAATGACAACATCCTCGAGTATATATTGAAAAATTTGCGGGCAATTCCCCATGTGGAGATTATCCGGATCGGTACGCGTGCGCCGGTCGTTTTCCCGCAGCGCATCACGGACAATTTATGCGCGATTCTAAGGAAGTATCATCCGGTCTGGCTGAACACCCACTTCAACCATCCGCTGGAAATAACGGCCGAAGCCCGAAAGGCATGCGAAATGCTGGCCGATGCTGGCGTTCCGCTGGGCAATCAGGCGGTCATTCTGGCGGGCATTAACGACAGCACGGTTATCATGAAGAAGCTCATGCATGAGATGGTGAAAATCCGCGTACGCCCCTACTATATTTATCAGTGCGACTTGTCAGAAGGAATCGGGCATTTCCGGGCGCCGGTTTCCAAGGGGCTCGAAATTATTGAATCGCTGCGCGGCCATACCTCCGGATATGCCATACCGACCTTCGTGGTCGACGCTCCCGGCGGCGGCGGAAAAATCGCGCTGCAGCCCAACTATTTGATCTCGCAAAGCCAGGATAAAGTGATTCTGCGCAATTATGAAGGGGTCATCGTCGGATATCCCGAGCCGCAAAATTATAAGCCGGGCCGGGCGGACGAATATTACAACGAAATCTACGGCCTAACGAAGCCGGCGGAAAGCACCGGTGTCATCGCCCTCATGAAAGACGAAAAATTTAACCTGGTGCCAGAAAATTTGCGCCGGATCGGCCGAAGAAAGCTGTACGAGGAGTCGCCGGAGCATGCCTCCCTTAAGGACCGCCGCCAGAAGAGGGACGAGATGAAAGAGAAGCTAATGAAGGCCGGAGATAAGAAAGAGAAGGAAAAAGAGATAGCGGAAGAGAAAGCGGATCAGAAAGAAAACGGGCCGAGCCAAAACGATTAACCGTAATAACTATTTACAGCACCAAGTGAACCGTCTGATATGGAGCAACTGGAGCTGTCTCAGAAGCCAATGGCTGCAAGTGGCTCTTTACACAACACAGAAGCTCTTTTCACCACACAAGCTCTTTACACTACACAGAAGCTCTTTTCACCACACAGAAGCTCTTTAGACTACACAGAAGCTCTTTTCACCACCTTGCCTAAGCATCGTTCACCTCCCTGCAGTCTAATTCGATTTTATAAAACTATTTGCAGTCCGTTATCCGATAAAGGCGATTTAGTTTGATTTTGACTAATTAAACAGCGTATTTGGAAAGCAGGCTTTTAAAAATGACCAATTATGTTTGCAAAATAGAACTAATCCGCTGTATTCGCACACCGCGCGCAATTTAGTTTTTTGAAATCAAACTAATTAACGTTTTCCCGTAAAAATATTCGAAAACAGCATCATTCATCGTTGGCTTGTCGGTTGCTATGAAAGCAAGTCAAAAAACGGGGCTGTCTCAAAAGGTCTAAAGACCTGAGAGGCAGCCCTGTCTTCATGAAAACAAACACTTATCATGCAGATTACCTTGCAGCAATCTGCAACTTTCGCTCATCTCTTAAAGCATACCAGCTTCAGCTCGGTCATCTCCTGGACCGCATACTTGACCCCTTCCCGTCCGATTCCGCTGTCCTTGACACCCCCATAGGGCATATGGTCCACGCGGAAGGTCGGGATATCGTTGATCATAACGCCGCCCACTTCCAAAGCCTCCGCCGCACGAAGCGCCGTTCCAAGATCCCGGGTGTAGATGCCTGCCTGGAGTCCGAATCTGGAATCGTTCACCTCCCGGATCGCTTCCTCCATCGACGCCACTTTGTTGATCATGACGACCGGGGCAAAAGCTTCCCGGCAGGACAAGCTCGCCTGAGGGTCCACATGGAGCAGGACGGTTGGCGTCACGATGTTCCCTTCCCGCCTGCCGCCGGTCGCGACGACCGCGCCCCGCTCCCTGGCTTCCTCGATCCACTGCATGGAGCGCTCCGCATCCCCGGAACTGATCAATGCAGACACATCGGTATCCGGATGCAGCGGGTCGCCCAGCTTCAACGTTTCGGTTTGCGCGACGAATTTCCGGACAAATTCGTCGAACAGCTGCTCATGCACATAAATGCGCTGCAGTGAGATGCATATTTGCCCGGCAAAGGAAAATGCCCCCGTGACGGCCCTTGCCATCATGGCATCCGCGTCGATGCCTTTATCGACGATCAACGCCGAATTGGAGCCGAGCTCAAGGGTAACTTTCTTTATGCCGGCCTTATGGCGGATCGCGATCCCGACATCCGGGCTGCCCGTAAAGGTAACGGCCTTCACGCGGCTGTCCGTAACCAGCAGATCCCCGATCGCGCTTCCGCTGCCCGTTACCACATTTAACGCTCCCTTCGGCAGGCCGGCTCGCTGCAGCAGCTCCGCGAGCAGCAGAGCGGTTAACGGCGTCTGGCCCGCCGGCTTTAACACGACGGTGTTGCCCGCTGCGATTGCCGGACCTACCTTATGCGCAACCAGATTCATCGGAAAGTTGAACGGGGTAATGGCGGCGACGACCCCGAGCGGCTGACGGATCGTATACGCGATCCGGTCTTCTCCGCCCGGAGCGGCGTCCATCGGAATCGTTTCCCCCTGGATGCGTCTGGTCTCTTCCGCGGCGAATTTGTAGGTCATGACCGTCCTCGCCACTTCTTGCCTGGCCGCCTTGAGCGGTTTGGCCGTTTCGAGCGCGATCAGACAGGCGCATTCCTCCGCCTTCTCCCCGATCAAGGCGGACAGCCTCTCTAGGATCGAGGCCCGCTCATGCGCCGGCATCCGGGCCATAACCGGCCTCGCCTTCTCCGCCGCTTCAATGGCGCGGTTTACTTCTGCTGCGCCGGCATAAGCGATTTCGGCAATTTGCCCGCCGCTGTATGGTGCGTACAGGGGACGGTATTCGCCGGCTTCTACCCAATCCCCATCGATAAACAGTCGCTTCCTCATCCCGGGTCGCCTCCCCTCTCTATTCAAGAATGAATATCGCTGCGGGTGCATGTTTTAAGCGCATTTTCCAGCACGTCGAGGCCTTCTTCCAACTGCTCTTCCGTAATGACGAGCGGACAAAGAATACGGATAACGTTGCCGTACAATCCCGCTCCCATCACAATCAAGCCCTGTTTATGCGCCTCCTGCAGCACGCGGGACGTCAGCTCTTTATCCGGCTCCTTCGTCACCGGATCCTTGACCAGCTCGATTGCGCTCATCGCCCCGAGCGTGCGGATGTCCCCGATCCGGCTGACTTCCTGCTGCAGCCGGACTAATCGCCCGCTGATCGCCGCCCCGATCGATACCGCCCGCTCCGCAAGACGCTCTTCCTCCATCATTTCAATGACCTTCAACGCCGCCGCGCAGCCGAGCGGGCTTCCCCCGAAGGTTCCGCCGATTTCGCCGACGTTCGGCGCATCCATGATTTCCGCACGGCCGGTTACCGCGCTGATCGGGAGACCGGCAGCGATCGATTTGGACATCGTCATCAGGTCCGGCACTACCCCGCAGTGCTCAATGGCGAAGCTTTTTCCCGTTCGGCCGAAGCCGGTCTGCACCTCATCGGCAATGAACAAGATGCCGTATTTCTCGCATATCGTCTTCACGCCCTGCACGAAGCGTACCGAAGGAATGACGAAGCCGCCTTCGCCTTGAACCGGTTCCATGATGACCGCGGCGACCTCCTCGCCCGGAACCTCCGACAGGAAGAAGTCCTCGAATTTCCGTAAAAGGTAAGCATCCAGCTCATCGGGCGAGAGTCCGAAAGGAGCGCGATAATAGTAAGGATAAGGCATTTTATACGTGTCGGGGGCGAAAGGGCCGAAGCCGTTTTTGTACGGCTTCACTTTACTGGTCAAGGACATCGCCATATAAGTGCGGCCGTGAAAGCCCCGCTCGAAGGAGATGACTGCCCGTCTCCCCGTATATTTGCGCGCGATCTTGACTGCATTCTCGACGGCCTCCGCTCCGCTGTTCAGAAAGAACGTTTTCTTCGGATGGTTTCCCGGCGTGATGAGGTTCAGCTTCTCCGCCAGTTCCACATACGGCTCATACATGACAACATGAAAGCAGGGATGGATATATTTCTCCAGCTGCTCTTTCAGCGCTTCCACAACTTTGGGCGGACAATGGCCGACGTTTAATGATCCGATGGCGCCGGCGAAATCGATGAAGGTATTCCCGTCGACGTCGGTGAGCAGCGCCCCCGCCGCTTTTGCCGCAAAGGCGGGAACCGTATTGAACGGCCCTCTCGGCACGGCATCCGCGCGCCGCTTCAGCATCTGACGCGCGATTGGACCAGGCAGCTCGGTTATAATCTCGATAGACTTGTTCCGGTCAGGCTCCATCTCCTTCTCCCTCCAATCCGCACCACGCAATCAACGTCAGCGCAATAATTTCCGCGGCCTCGAAAACATGGTCCAGCTCAATATACTCATTCGGGCAATGAGCGACTTCCGTGACGCCCGGGCCAAACACGATGCAAGGGGTATCGCCCAGCTGTGTCAGCAGGCCGCCGTCCGTTCCCCACGGCGACGCCTCGATGACAGGCTCCTTCAGCAGAACCTCCCTGTACTGCTCCGACAACGTCCGGATGAGCGCATGCTCCTGGCTTACGCTGCCCGGCACCCATCTGGCGCCGAACCATTCCACCGCCGGAGGATGCTCCCCGAACCAAGGATCCTTCTCCTTCAGCCGCCCCATCCACCGGATCATCTCTTCCTTAGCCTGCTCCAGCTTCTCCTCGGGGGCGACGCCGAACCTTCCTTCCAGCGTTACCGTATCCGGAACGGAGGACGGCCAATTCCCGCCCTTAATGACGCCGATATTGATGGGGAAAGGAATCGGATTGCCGGCATATAACGGATCAGAGACAGCGGAATTCCTCGCTTCCTCCAGCTCGCGGATATGCGCGATGACGGCCATGCTCTTGTCGATCGCGCTTACGCCTTCGTACCGGGTTCCGCCGTGGGCGGAACGTCCCTTCACCTCGATGCGGAACCACATCGAACCCTGCTGCTTGGGAAAAATCTTAAGGTTGGTCGGCTCCGGAATCAGCGCCGCGTCGGCTTTGTATCCCTTCAGGATCGCCGCCAGCGTCCCGGCTCCGCCGCTTTCTTCCTCAACGACGCTTTGGAAGATGATATCGCCCTTCAGCCGGAACCCGAGCCCGCGGACCGCTTGGACCGCCAGCAGCAGTGACGCGATGCCGCCCTTCATATCCGTCGCGCCGCGTCCGAACAGCTTGCCTTCCGCGACTTTGCCGCTGTACGGATCACTATGCCACTGCCCGGCGTCTCCCTCCGGCACGACATCCATATGTCCGTTCAAAATGATCGACCGTCCCCCGCCCGATCCTCTCCATATGCCGACGACATTGGGACTTCCTGCAAACCGGCTGCGCGGCGAATAAAAAAAAGGATGGGCTTCGAGCGCTTCGCCGTCCGGTTCCCACACCTCCACATCCAGGCTCATCCCGCGCAGCTTGCCGGCAATGAGCAGCTGGGCTTCCCGCTCGTTCCCCTGCGTGCTCGGCAATCTGACCATGTCCTGCAGCAAGCTCGTGCCTTCCTCCCGATGGTTATGCATCCACTCGCGAATGCGAGCTTTAAATGAAGCCGGGTCGCCTTTCATCGCATTTCCTCCTTTGGATAAGGCCCGCTTACAGAATGATTGGGATATTGCCCGGTATGATCAAGGCCGCTTCCGTATATCGAACGACTTCCTCCACCGTGTATGGAGCCATTACTTCCCGCAAAATTAGCCCCTCCGCGCCTACCTCCATGACCGCCATATCGGTAATGATCAAATCGACGCATTCGCGCGCGGTAAGCGGCAGCACGCACTGCTTCCTGATTTTCGACTCGCCCTGTTGATTGACATGATTCATCAGGACGACGACCTTCTTCGCTTTTTGGGCCAGTTCCATGGCTCCTCCAATGCCGGACACGCGTTTGCCCGGCACGATCCAGTTGGCCAGATCCCCGCACCCGCTCACCTCAAGCGCCCCGAGAATCGTCATATCGATGCAGCCCCGGCGAATCATCGCGAAGGCGATCGCGCTGTCGCAATAGGAGGCGCCGTTAACTGTAGTGATGGGATAACCGCCCGCATTGCATAGGAAAGGGTCTTCCTCTCCCGGATCAGGCGCTCTGCCGGCGAACAGAATGCCGTTCTCCGCATGAAACACGACGTGAACGCCTTCCGGTATGAAATCCGCGACGAGCGTCGGAATGCCGATGCCGAGATTAACGACCATCCCGTCCTTCAATTCCAGGGCGGCCCGCTTCGCTATTCGGCTGCGTATTTCTTCTCCCATACCCATTGCCAGTTCACCCCTTTGCCCGGAATGACCATATCGACGAAAACGCCCGGCGTGACGATCGACTCCGGGTCCAGCTCGCCAAGCGGCACGATTTCATCCGCTTCCGCGATCGTGATCCGGCCGGCCATCGCGACTAACGGATTGAAATTCCGGCCGCTCTTATCGTAAACCAAATTGCCGTAAGGATCCGCCCGTTTCGCATGAACGATGGCCACATCGGCCGTCAGCGCCGGTTCGACCAAATATGTCTTTCCCCCCACAGCCACCTTCTCTCTGCCTTCGCCCATTAAGGTGCCTACTCCGACATCAACCAGGATGCCGCCAAGGCCGACGCCGCCCGCCCGAATTTTCTCGGCCAGCGTCCCTTGCGGGTAAAAGACGACCTCCATGCTCCCTTCCGTCATCCGCTTGCCGGCAAATGGATTGGAACCGATGTGGGAGGTGATCACCTTGGCGACCCTCCCAAGCGTAACTAACGGCCCAATGCCGATCTGCGGAAATCCGGTATCGTTGCCGATGAGAATAAGGTCTTTGACCCCTTTGGCAACGATCCCTTCCGCAAGCGTAGGAGGCGTGCCGATACCGCCGAAGCCGCCGTACATGAGGGTCATTCCGTCGGTGATGACGGCCAGCGCTTCCCCGAGCGTTCTGAGCTTGCTTAGCGCCGCTCCCGAACCGTTTCCGGCACCGGCTCCAGCCGGAATACCGGATGCGGCATCGAATCCGTCCGAAGCGCCAGCCGAAAGCTCTGCATCCCCTTCAGCTTCGTTTCCATTCCCGTTAGCGCCGTGATCCATCATCACTCCACCACCCCCGCTTCCCCGAGTTCCCTCGTCACTTCCTCCATCGTTTCCTTCAGAAGATCGGTCAGCAAATCGATCTCCTCCCGTTTGATTACGAGCGGAGGAGCGATCATAATCGCGTCACCTTCCCCATCCGCCCCGCCTGCTGCCGGATAGACGAGAAGCCCTTTATGAAACGCCTTATCAACGATCCGGGAGGTAATGCCGAGCCCGGATGGAAACGGCTGCTTGGAGCTTCGGTCGGAAACCAGTTCAATGCCCAGGAGAAGGCCTTTGCCCCGCACATCCCCGATCATTTCGCATTGCTGCGCCAGCTCGTTTAACCGGGCCAGCAAATAGGCGCCGCTCGTCTCGGCGGCTTCCGCCAGCCGGTGCTTGCCGATATAGTCCAGAACCGCCAGGGAAACCGCCGCCGATTGCGGATTCGCGCTATAGGTGTGACCGGACATGATGCTTTTGGAGCCCCGCAGAACGGGCTCCATCACATGATCGCTGACAAGCGCGGCCGCCATCGGCGTATAGCCGGCGCTCATGCCTTTGCCCAGCGCGATCAGGTCCGGCTCGACGCCCCAATGCTCCATGCCGAACATTTTTCCCGTCCGGGCGATCCCGGTCATTACTTCATCGGCAATGAACAGAATCTCGTTCCGCTCGCAAATGTCCTTGATCTTCCGGTAATAGCCCGCCGGCGGCACAACCGCGCCGCCCGCAGCCCCGATGATCGGCTCCGCTATAAAAGCCGCGATATGTTCGGCCCCGATTCGCCCGATTGCGGTCTCCAGATCATCCGCGCACATTAACCCGCATGCCGGAAAGGTTGCGTCAAACGGACAGCGGTAGCAATAGGGGGGCGCCACGACCGGGAAATCTTCCAGCAGCGGGAGAAACCGTCTTCGTCTTGCGGCGTGGCCGGACATCGATAAGGCGCCCATCGTAATCCCGTGGTAGCTCATCCGGCGGGAAATTATTTGATATTTCTCCGGACGCCCCCGCTCCTGCCAGTGCTGAATCGCAATCTTCATGGCCGTCTCCGTCGCTTCGGAGCCGCTATTCACGAAGAACGCCCAGTAACCGCCTCCCGGTGCCAATTCGCTCAGCTTCCGCGCCAGCTCCTCGGCGGGTTCGCTCGTGAACTGGGAACGGTAAACGAAGGATACTTTGCTTGCCTGCTCAAACATCGCGTCGGCGATTTCTTGAACGCCGTGCCCGATACTGGCCGTAACGGCGCCGGAGCAAGCATCCAGATACGATTTGCCCTGCGCGTCGTACAGAAACACGCCTTTCCCGTATTGAACGGCGGGATAATAACGACCCAGCAGCGGTTTAATTAAATGCTCCCTCTGCATATCGACAGCCTCCTCCCCTGGCTTTGTTCCCTCGCTCATTTGAAATAAAACTTATTAATCCGCGGCGCATTCATCAGCTCTTCATAGCGGAACCGGCTTCCCAAGGCGGATACGTCATTCAAATACAGCGCCTCTTCCACTTTCTGCGACATGCTCTCGGAAAGATAGCTGCTGCAGCGCGGACAATCGATTGCCGGAATATCCAAAATCTCGACCGACGATTTGCCGTCCGGCATAATCCAATAGCAGTCCTTAACGCCTTCCTTGCTGTCTTCCGCATCGCACCATATACATTTCATGCCCGTTTGTCCCTCCTAAACGATTTGTACCGTTACGCTTTCTTGAGAACACTTCACAACAAAACTCTGGGCCTTACCCCTTAACCCTTCTTAATATGCAAATGCCATGCCAACTTTGAATCGGGCGTTTACCTTCTCCCCCGGGGCGATGAAGCGCCGGATTTGCTGCAGAAGATTTTGCGGCTGTTCATTTTTTTGCAGCGAACCGCCCAAAGCCGTTTGGCAATGGCCGATGAAATCGGAGGATTGCCTTCTTAAGGGCCGGCCCGCGGAACTGGCATCCTTTTTGCATATGAAATACGTATAGAACTGTTTGTTTTAAGCGTATGCTTTCGAAGCGAAGTTTTGCTTCGCAAAACTTTTAAGGAGGAAGCCCTCATGCCGAAGGACCCTTACTATATCAATCAGGTGGAGACCGGAAACGGCTACACCGTTCAATACTGTCTTGATGCCTTTAACAAAAGGCTGCGCGTAGACGACTATGAGGGAAATGTCCATTTGCTCTTCGAGAGGATTTGCGGGATCGCCGAGCAGCGCGCGCTGACCAAACTATTTATTAAATCCCGTCAAGAAGATTGGGAGACCTTCTTATCGGAAGGATGTATGCTGGAGGGGATTTACAAAGGCTATTTCGACGGCCTGGATGCTTACTGCATGGCCTACTATTTGGACCTTGAACGGCGTACAAGCGACTATTGGATCGAGGAAGACCGTATTTTAAGACAGGTGCTGGAGCTGCCGCTGAGGCCGGACCGCCCCCAAGCGGCTGACGGCGCTGCGCTGCGGATGGCTTCGCCGGATGATGCCGAAGCGCTCGCTGCTTTGTACGGCCGTATTTTTAAAACCTACCCGATCCCGATGCATGATCCATCTTACGTGGAGAAGACGATGCGGGAAGGCACGTTATTCTATGTCGTCGAACAAGACGGCGAGCTGATCAGTGCCGCTTCAGCTGAAATCAACACGGTTTACCGGAACGCCGAAATGACCGATTGCGCCACCCTTCCGAACCATCGCAGCAAGGGTCATATGCGGCTGCTCCTTCATGCCTTGGAGGATGAACTGGCCAGGCGGAATATCCGCTGCCTGTATTCTTTGTCGCGCGCGCTTTCGCTGGGCATGAACGCCGTTTTCCGCCAGATGGGGTACCGGTATTGCGGCAGACTGACGAAAAACTGCGATATCTATGACAAGTTCGAAGATATGAATCTATGGGTAAAGCTATAACCGTTTGCGGTTCACGGACGAGGAGATGCCCATCTCCTCCCGGTATTTGGCCACCGTGCGCCTGGAAATCCGAATACCCTCCTCCGTCATCCGATCCGCCAGCTGTTGATCCGAGTATGGCGTCTTACGGTTTTCGCCGCCGATTAATTCCTTTATTCGGGCCTTCACGCTGCCTGCGGAAGCCGAATCGCCTGAGTCCTGCTGATAGCCGGACGGGAAGAAAGATTTCAGCTCGAAGACGCCCCACGGCGTTTGCGCGTATTTGCCGGCGGTCACGCGGCTGACAGTCGATTCATGCAGGCTCACTCTGTCCGCAATCCGCTTCAGGTTCATCGGTTTGAGACGGGAAATCCCTTCTCTGAAAAAATCAATCTGCTCCTCGACGATCGCCTGCGTCACGCGAAACAAAGTGTCTCGCCGCTGCTCGATGCACTTGATGAAAAAGGCCGCCGCGTTCAGCTTTTTATAAAGAAATGCTTTTGCCTCGTCATGCTCCCCGCCTTCCCTCAGCAGCCGTTCATAATGCCCGTTAATGGAGAGACGGGGCGCAGCCGCGTTTTGAACGGTGACGGCGAACCGCTCCCCCGCCTGCTCGACTCTGACGTCCGGGATGATATAGGGGATGTCGCCTGCAGCGAAAGCCGCACCCGGACGGGGGTTCAGCTGCTTCAGCGTCTCGATCGCCTCTTGCATCTCGCCCGAAGCGGCCTGCAGCTTCGCAGCCAATCGATGAATGGAGTGATACGCGATATCTTCCAGATGATGCCGGATCAGGACGGGAACAAGCGGCGGACAAGCCGGCAGGCGATTCGCCTGAATGATCAGGCATTCCTGCAAATCTCTCGCCCCGACGCCTGCAGGTTCAAAGCCCTGCAAGATATCAAGCGCCTGCTCCGCCTCGCCGTAATCGACCTGCAGCGTATCGGCGATTTCGGTTAACGACAGCTCCATGTACCCTTTCTCGTCCAGATTTCCGGTCATGTACGCGATGATTTGCCGGACAGCGTGCGGAATGCCGGTCAGCACATTCAATTGCTCCATAAGGTGCTTCTCCAGAGTAAAGTCCTTCCATACCGCCTGATGAAGCGGATCATAATCGGGATTATACGTGCCGGCCGGGCTGGAACCGTGCTCCGCCGGTTGCCCATGCTGCCGCTGCTTGTCGTACTCCGCATAGGCATCCCATTCGGTCCCGGAGAGTTCCAGCATCAGATTTTCCTGAAGCTCCTGCCTTATGCATTCGAGTAAATCCGGGGTCGGGAGCTGAAGGATCTTGATCGCCTGCCGAAATTGCGGCGTCATGCGCATTTTGGCCGTTTGCTGCTGAAACATGCCGTAACCCGGGCTCATCGCAATCATCCTTTAGGTTTATTGCTCTATTTTATTCCGCGTGCCCGGCAATTTTGACAACGGTATACGGGTGTCGTCTTAATTAATCGATTGTCTCTCGTAAGATAACTTAAAACGGAAGAAGGATCCGCCGAAGCGGATCCCTTCTATGATTGCTGCTCCAGACGGTCCACGCGCCTGCGAAGGCGTTGGACTTCATTGGTCAACTGTTCCACTTGACGTTCCAAGCGTGTTACTCTCCGCTCCAGGTTATCCGGTCCGGGCGGGCCAGGCGGGAATGGCGGGCCGGGCGGAAACGGTGGCCCTGGTGGCCCTGGTGGAAAAGGCGGGCCGGATACTGGGATATACAGTGTTAATCCGGCATAAATATAGTTTGGATTCGACAGGCCGTTCGCCTGCATAATGGCTTGAACGGACGTTCCGAATCTCGATGCGATCGACCATAATGTATCGCCGGGCTGCACCACATAATTCATGAAATATTCCTCCCGATAAATGAATCCTTACCGAGACAGTGTATGTGCCTATGGCTATTATTGATTGAGGCTTATGCCTATTTATCCGCTAGCCTTCCGCTCCTCGTAAAATTCCACATATTCGTCTGGATACTCTATACTCGGCTTTACCAGAAATACGCTTCCCATTGACACACCCCTTATGCGTAATTTCCCTCTATGAATGCATTAGCTCCGCTCGTGAATACCATTCTGACAAAATTGCAGACGGGTGTCTGTTTCTCTTTATTTCAAATCATTTGAAAACCAAGCTTTACAAATTTTGGTTTACAAAAACCTTTCTTCAGCTTATATTAAAATCAACTTAAGTTTCCATCATGCAACAATGTGTCTTTAGATTAAATTTGTTTCCCGAGGGAACATGGAGGAGGTGGTTCAACAAAGCTGCTAATAGGCACCTTATTTCTGGTCAAATCATAATGGCCAACTACTTATTTTGGAGGGATTTTTTATGATGAATTGGTTGCGAAACAGTGTAACGGCGGCCATATTTCTGACTGTGCTGCGGCTGTATGTCGGATGGAAGTTCATTTCGGCCGGGTGGGGGAAACTATCCGGCGACAAACCGTTCGATGCTTCCGGATTTATATCGGGGGCGATTGCCAAGACTGGTGGAGAAAGGCCTGTCGTTCAACAATGGTACGGAGACTTCCTGCAGGGCTTCGCCTTGACGAATGTGGATGTTTTTAATTTTCTGGTCCCATGGGGCGAATTTCTCGTCGGTATTGGCCTGATCACAGGCACGCTCACCACGTTCGCGGCATTCATGGGCATCTTCATGAACTTCAATTTTTTGTTTGCCGGGGCGATCAGCCACAACCCGAACCTGATCCTCATCCAATTTTTCCTCCTGGCAGCAGGGATGAACGCGGGCCGCTTCGGCGGGGATTACTGGGTTATTCCCCGGGTTCGGAATTTTACCCGAAAGCATTCTCAAAACGGGCAGCCTTCCGTACAATCCCGTAACACTTAAAGCAAATTTGCTGCAGTAAGCTTTGCGTTTATCCTAAATGTGAATACATACTTCCTGCAGCGGATTCCCAATTTCATTTCAGCAAGTAAAAAAAGCCTTAGCGATGTAAGGCTTTTTTTACTGTCCATCCTTATAAATTACTCATAATCCTTCGCCAATTCCGCCAGCTCCTCATAAGCTTGCTCCGGCGTAATTTCACCGAACATGATTTTTTCTCCGACCCCTCTGAAGTCTTTCTGTGCGAAGTTGCTCCAACCCTTAGGCTCCGGTACATACAGCTGAGCATCCGGCGCCGTATTTGAAATTAACGATATGCCCATTTTATCGGAAGCGGTAAATTTCGGAGTCAGCTGCTCGACGATCTTATTGGAGACAGGAACGCCGCGGGATGTACCCAAAAGCTCAGCCACTTCCGGATCGTTAATAAACCAGTCAATAAACTTCTTCGCTTCCTCTACATGCTCGGAGTTAGCGCTTGCGCTCCAGAACATCGACGGCTTGAGCCAACCGCCGGCTTCTGTGTTTCTCGGGATCGTCACGAAATCGAATACCCCCGGCTTCAAGCTGTCAAAGCTGTTGGATTGTGCGGCGTGAGCGATACGCAGCAGGGTCGTGCCGTTTACCATGAGGTCAAGCTGAGGATCCAATTCTTTGTCCGTCACGCTCACCTCGCCTGGAGGCACAATTCCCTCCTTGCGCAGTTCGGCAAATTTACGTTCAAATTCGAGGTAAGTATCCTTATCCAAATTCAGCTTGCCGTCATCCGTAAACACTTGCCCTAAGCCTTTGCTCAGCTGATAATTTGCGAATTGCTGGAAAGAGGATGAGAAGTCGGAAAACACGTATTTATCAGAACCCAGCTTGGCTTTCGCTTCCTTGCCGAAGGCGAAAAACTGATCCCATGTCCAGCCGTTCACCGGCTTCGTAATGCCCAGCTTTTCTACAGCCTCTTTATTATAGACCATGCCGATTGCATTATTGCCCAAAGGAATGGCGTACAGCTTATCCTGATATTTCCCTGTGTTCAAGAGAGCCGCATCGATATCCCCCGTCGATATGCCGGCAGATAGATCGGCCAATTGATTACGGCCCGCATATTCCGCCAAATAGGTCGCATCCATTTGAATAATATCCGGCGCATTTTTCGCCGCGGATTGGGTGGCCAGCTTATCCCAGTAGCCTTCCCAGCCGGAAAACTCCGGCTCGAACGTCACATTCGGATTTTTTTGCGTATACAAATCGAGCGCTTTCAAAGTTGCATCGTGTCTGGACTGAGATCCCCACCATAGAATGCGCAGCTTTACCGCGCTTGCTACCGCTGGTTGCTCCGTGCTTTCCGCTGCTGTTTTTTTGTCATTGGCGCTGCAAGCGACAGAGCTTAAAAGCATAATTCCCGTTAATAGAACGGTAAGCGATTTCATTACATTGATCTTCATAGTGAATCCCCCTTTAGGAATGGATAAACCGTTTACATTTCATATATTAGCAACCAATCAGATAATCGGGTATACGAAGGATGCACAATTTATTATAGAAATGCTTACTGTCTACCCTTTTACCGATCCGGCCGTGATCCCTTCTACGAAATGGCGCTGTGCCAAGAAGAAGATAAGGACGGAAGGTACGATAGAAACGAGAGACATCGCGAGCAGCTGCCCCCAAGGGACGGATGACTGGGAATCGACGAACATCCGCAGTGCCAAACCGACCGTGTAATTATCCACTGAGTTAATATAGATCAAATGACCGAGAAAGTCATCCCAGTTCCACAGAAAGCAGTAGATGGCTACCGTCACCAATGCCGGCTTCGTCAAAGGCAGCACAATCCGCCAGTAGATGCCGAACCAGCTGCAGCCGTCCATTTTTGCCGATTCATCCAGCTCCTTCGGAATGCCTCTAATAAACTGGACCAGCAGATAGACGAAGAAGGAGCCGCCGATACCGCCCGCCAGCGTATGCGGAACGATAAAAGGCAACAACGTATCGACCCAGCCCCAGCCGTTAAACATCACATACTGTGGTACCAGCGTGACCTGACTAGGCAGCATGAGCGTCAGCAAGAGGATCGAAAACCACAAGCCGCGCAGCGGGAAGTCGAGCCGGGCAAAAGCGAAAGCGGTCATGCTGCAAGCAACAATGGTTGTAAGGAGCACGCCTAAAATTAACTGAAAGGTGTTCATATAGAAGTGGGTAAACGTAAATTCAGGTATCGCCGTCCATCCGTCGCTGAAGTTGCTCCACATCGGATGCTCGGGAAAGAGACCGGGCCTCGACATTTCCTGATTCGTCTTTAACGAAGCCCCGATCCACCAAAGGACGGGATACATCATAACAAGGCTTAATAGACTGAGCAGCACATTTTTTTGAATTGTGGTTTGTTTAGAGCTCCGCATCATCCTTTTTTCCTCCCATCATTCTCGTAGAATACCCAATACTTCGAGCTCATGAAGATCAGGGCCGTGCAAACGGCTATGATGACGAGCATGATCCAAGCCAAAGCCGAGGCGTATCCCATCTGCAGCCGTCCGAATGCGCGGTCATACAAATATAGAGCGTACATATACGTAGAGTTAATCGGTCCGCCCTGCGTAATGATAAATGCCTGGGTGAACATTTGGAAGGAACCGATCGTTTGAAGCACTAAATTAAACAAAATAACCGGCGAAAGCATTGGAAGCGTAATGCTGAAAAACTGTCTGATCTTGGTCGCTCCGTCCACCGACGAGGCTTCGTACAGCTCCGTCGATATTTGCTTGAGTCCGGCCAAAAAAATAACCATCGAGGAACCGAACTGCCAAACCACCAGTAAAATCAGCGTTCCAAGCGCGGTGTGCGGATTGGTGATCCAGCTGACGCCTTTTATTCCGAACAAGGCCAGCAGCTGATTGAACAGCCCGTCCGAGTCGAAGATATTTCTCCAAAGAATAGATACCGCAATGCTGGTCCCGATCAAGGAAGGGAGATACACCATCGTTCGATAAATGGACATTCCGCGAATATTTTGCTTAAGCAGCATCGCAATCAGCAGCGCGGCGAACAGCTTGAGCGGAACCGAGAATAGAACAAATAAAAACGTGACCTTAAGGGATTGGATAAACACCGCATCGGAAGTGAAAATCCGTTCATAGTTCCCGAACCCGGTCCATTCCGGCTGCTCCAGCAGGGAATATTTCGTGAAAGAGAAATACAGCGATTGCAGCATGGGCCAGAACGTCAATAAAAAAAGTCCGATTAACCATGGAGCCAAAAATAAATACCCGGCAACCGGCGATTCCCATCTGCTCAGAAAACGGCTCAGCATCGACTTCTTTTTCCGGACCGGTACCGCTTTCGCCGCATTGACAATAACTGTGGAAGAGCTCCGATTCATAGTAGCATCACCTCTGTCTGGTTTATATAATTAATCATATAAGACCTTTAGGTGATGAAAAATAGGAACGATGAACACTTTGTTATACAAATGAACAAAAATAGAAGACTCGAATTCGTTATCTCGAATCCCAGTCCCCAGTGAGATGGCTACGGTTTATTTTTATACAAATCTGTCGGATTGGAGCCGGTATACTTTTTAAATAACGTGCTGAAATACGGCACATACTTATAACCGACCCGGTCCGCCACCTCGTAGATCAAATGCTTCCCTTCCAAAATCATTTCTTTCGCCTTCTCCATCCGAATCCGCGTCAAATAGCTGTTGAAGGACTCTCCCATCGCCTTCTTGAAGAGAAGGCTTAAGTAGTTTCTCGAAATATGAATGCGATCCGCCAGATCGGATATCGTGATCGGCTCGGCATAATGCTCATGGATAAACTGGACGATAAAATCAACGGCCTGTCGATGCTTGATATTCTCATTGCCGCTGCGGGAGCCGCAAATCATATCAATTTTTCCGTAAAGCCATTCCTTCAACTGCTCCAGCGTCGTTACGGAACGCAGCTCCCGGGTAACCTCGTCCACCTTGGCGATGTCTTCCAATTGAATGCCGACTTCAAATAGCGTATACGCAAAAATAGTCCACAGCTCCGTACCCAGCATCTCAAGATTGCGAGCCGATACATCCCCGCCCTTGCCCCACTGGCCGAAGTACTCATCTACAATCTCCTTCGCCTTATCTTCTTGAAACAGCTTCATGGCCTCTGCCATTTGCTGATAAAATTTAACCGGACGGAGGGAGATTGGGTAAGCTTGCTGCTCTTTTTTTCCGCCATGGACATATTCGTATAAGTGAATGCCTTCTATTGGCGCGGTGTTTTTAAAGTAAAGAGCCTGGAAAGCCTCCTCGGTCGAATCCGCAATTTCCATCCAATTCGGCTTAAACGTTCCAATGCCGGCATGAAGCGTAATATCCAAGAAGGAGCGGACGCTTTGAATGACCCTTTCCCCAAAGCGGTAAGCTTGCTTCATCGTAAGGCCGCCCCATTCTTCATTCGGAGCATGAAGGATAATCGCTGAGTGGCTGCTGAATAATTCAACATAATGAGAATCTGGCCACTCCTCGCGGGAGAGCTCCTGAATTATGTTAGCGATGGCGAACCTGAACAAGCTCAAATCCTTCGTCGAGGCCCTAGTAACCCGGTCCGTACGAATCATTTCAATGCCAATCACGGCATGGCGGCGGTCGTTCCAATAGCGGTACGCTTCGGGAATCATCCGGGTAACCGGAAACTTCGTATGATCCGGTCCCGTGGAGATCGATTTGATCCATTCTTTCTCAACGAACGGCTCGTACAGCTTCAATTTCTCCTCCAGCTCTTCATTCCGATGTCTTTGCTCCAGCTCTTCCTCCAATGCTGCGATCGTTCTCCCCAGTACATCCTGAATCGTCTGAACGCTAATCGGTTTGTTTAAATAATCGGCTATCCCAAGCCGAAGCGCTTGTCTTGCATATTCGAAATCAGCGTAGCCGCTTAGAACAATAATTTTTCCGTGGAAATTCGCCTTATTCAGCTGCTCTACCATATCGAGGCCGCTGAGCACGGGCATATAAATATCGGTGATCACAATATCGGGCTGACACTCCCCTATGACCCGCAGTCCTTCTTCCCCGTCCATCGCCTCCCCGACCCATTCCGCATCAAGCTCCGCCCAGGGGATGACGCTTTTCATCCCTTCCAATACGTTCCGGTCGTCATCAATAATTACAATTTTCCACATGCCGCATCACCCTATTCTTCTTTATTGTTTAATACCGGAATGCGTATAAGGACCGTTGTCCCGGGGCCAACCGTATTCGGCATCAGTTCTAGACCGTAGCTGCCGCCAAAATAAATGTCAATTCGTTCACGGACGTTACGGATTCCGTATCCCCCTGTTTTTCTCTTTTTCGGCTGCTGCCAATCAGCCCTTAGACCAATGCCGTTATCCGTTATTCGAAAGACGACTGCAGCATCCTTGGTGATTTCCGCACATACCTCGATCGTTCCTTCTTTTTTGCCGTGAAACCCGTGCATAACAGCATTCTCGATAAAAGGCTGCAGCGTCATCTTCGGAATATACAAGTCTTTGATGCTCTCAGGTACTTCTACCCGTATTGCAAACTGCTCACCCAGCCGAATCTGCTGAATCTGCATATAGCATTCCATGTGCATTAATTCGTCACGGATCGTGATTACGCTTTCACCGTTCGAGAGGCCGATGCGGAACATTTTGCCCATTAATTCCAGTATGGCGCTCATCTTCTCCTGTCCGCCTGCAATCGCCATCCAATTCAGCTGATCCAAAGTGTTGTACAAGAAATGCGGATTGATCATCGCCTGCAGCGCTTTGATCTCCGCCTCCTTCTGCCTCCGGTACTGATCCTCCAGCGATGCGTACAGCTCCTGAATACGCTCGAGCAGCTTGCGGTAGCCTGCAAATAACGCGCCGAATTCATTGCGGTACCCAGCCGGTAAATTAATTTTGTTGACGTTCACCGAATTTCGGCTCATTTCCTGCAGCAGCAGCCCGATCGGCTTCACAAACTGCCGGGAGAAAAACAAGTTGAAGCATAGGGCGATAAGCACGGCCGAGCCTCCCGCCAGCAGCAGCACCATTGCAAGACGAAAGCTTCCTCCCGTAATTTCCTCCCATGGCGTCGATTCGATCAGCGTCCAGTCCCGATTAAAGTGCTTGGCCCAAACCATCAGATATTCGCTTGAATCTGTACTGCCGCTGCTCACGGCTTTCGTTTTCATATAACCGGATTCGCCCTTGATGTTCTCCAAATAGGCCTTGATCTGGTCCTGCGACATGGTTTCGCCGCCGATCATCGTAATAAGCCGCCCCCCGGAATCGAGCAAAACCCGGTTTGCCGCAGGGTTATGACTTTCGATCAGCTTCTTAATGGAAGACGCTTTAATATTTAACATCAGCAGCCCTCGGTAATCACCATTAACCGAATACACCTTGCGGATAAAGCTTATGACATGCCTCTCGCCTTGAGCGGTTCGGATCTGGTGCTCTCCGATCCAACCAAAGTCGTTATTTTCGATAGACGGGTTGTACCAGTCTTCTTCTTTGATTAAATCATGCTCAATAAATTTCACGGGGCCCTGAGGCTCAAATTGAAGCGTTTGCTTAATATAGAAATAAACGGACTCAATATCGGGTGTCGAGAACGTAAGCTGGGCAAGGAACGACTCCATTTCCTTACGCTTCTTGTAATTGGAATACTTGTTCCCCGGCACGTTTACATCATCCAGCAGATTCGTGTTCCGGGTGGCCGTCAACGAAATCTGTTCGATCGATTTCATTTGAATATCGACTTTATTATAAAGCTCGTTAAGCAGACCTTGCTGGTAATAGGACGTATTCTGCACCATCTGCTGTGCGGAGTATGAATAGGCGATCCAAATGACAATAGTAAGAAGCGTTACGATGAATGCTGCCGAACCGCCGAACAGAAGGTAGTCTATGCGGTATTTTTTAAACATGGATGTTCGCCACCTCCGAATGAACTTTCTAGTGTCCCTAGAAGACACTATATACAAATGGAAGGCTGGAAGACAAGAGTGAAAACGTTGTCAGGGGAATAGGTTCAGTAAAAAAGAGGTGGATAACTCCATACTGCTCCCCAAAGAACGTAATGAATCAAGTTCTTTCACTTTATAACACTCCTTGCGGGTAAACAAAAACAGTCCCTAGGCCCGGATAGACCAGAGACTTCATGCGCTTCTTCTTGTTACGTTGCTAGTATATAATCAGCAGTTCGTATAGCTAAAGCGACACACGTCAGAGTTGGATTTGCTGCTCCATACTGGGAAATCACGCTATTATCGGTAATAAACAAGCCAGGCGTTCCATGTACTTCCGCATACTGGTTCGTTACGGATGTTTCCGGATCAATCCCCATCCTGCAGGTACCCGCTTGATGAGAAACAATACCGGGTGACATCAAACAAACATCCTGTACGTTAGCTGGAATAGTGATTCCCATTGCCTTAATCGCTTTTCTCATCGAAGCGGCCACTTGCTTTATGACCGATATATCCTTTGGACTATATGAAAAATGAACCCGCAATTGAGGAATTCCGTCTTCGTCTTTTATGTACGGGATTAACTCTACGCGATTCTCGTAACGTGATTCGATGACCCCAAAGCCTGAAAGCCTCACCTGAAATGTTTTCGTAAGCGGCTGCACCTCGTAATGGTACCACTCATATTTGCCTGGCCCGTGAACCTCAATTTGATATTCGTTACCTGCGGTTTGAGGAATCAACAGCATAAGCGCTCCAAGATTTTCTGGAAAATCATTACGATTCATAATCCCGTTCGACGTCAGAAAAGAATGGGTTTCCAAATAATGGCCAACAGCCCTTCCACCCAACCCTGAATATAAAAGGATGCGGGGCGTTTCGAATGTGCTTGTAGCAAGAATGACGGTTTTTGCCCGAATCTTGTATTGCTTTTTATCCACGGAAATGGCTTCAATCCCTGCAGCACGACCATTTTCTGTAATCACCCTTGTTGCTCGGGTTTGAATCCCCAAATCGAAAGGGTGGGAATTCAATGCGCGTGCCATGAAGATTAGCGAACTAAAAAATACGTTAGTATGTATTTCTCCATATACACTCTGTTGAAGATCGGTAGCGAGCGGTAAATACGTCACTTCCGAGAATCCGCCTTCCTGAAGCCGTGAAAGCATAATCTCAGAAAGTAAAGAGCCTTGCGCGTAATTATGGTTGACATACATCGCTTGTTCAGCAATCTCGTAATATTTAAGCATATCTTCCAGAGGAACGACACCTTGGGCAAGAGCGCCATAAAATCCTCGGACGGAAATTGCATTCCAAAACAACGTCCTCCCACCTAGTGCATATACTTGATTAGCCCCTTTGAATGAAGAAGGCTGATCCGTTACAGGCGTATACATAGTCTCCAAGTATCGTTCTATTCGAAACGAGTCCAGAGTCGGAATGTTGTGCGCATTGGTCGGAATGACCGGAGACCCGCGTTCAATAATGCCAATTCGCTTATCAGTACCTTCCCAACGTTCGCATAGACGCCAAAGTGCAGCACCTCCACCTGCGCCGCTTCCAACAATTAATACGTCATATTCCGATTGTGCCATTTGTTCCAAAGATGTCGTAGGTATCCAGTACTCCATTTTCTGAACAGGCGGTGTTATTGGACATGGAGAGATGAAACTAGTATTGTGCTCTTGATCCCTAATTGTAATGACTTGTCCTTCAATATTCGTATCCAGGCCACGAATATACGGATTCCATATGGACAGCTTTTCTGGAGAAAGATTCGTTCGCATCGCAATTTTTCGCAGCGTATCTCCATAACCCGCCACTATTATTCTCAAGATTCATCACATCCTCTGGATCTTCGAAACGCGAATTTGAAATAATGCACATTTACAAGCGTAATTCCATGCCTGGTAATAAACATATGAAGGAACTTAAGGGTTATACCATAAAAACTTCTCGCCGGTTGCCCCGTTATAGCCTACGCCGACTTTTCGTGTGCATAAGTTGTACAAGTACCGAATAGCTATGATAATAAATGCTGTAAAAATAACTAGAGATGATGGTGTATGGATGAAAGTATATATAGCAGATTCAGGAGAAACTTTAAAAATCATCGCTCTTAAACATCGCATTGATTTGAATGAAATGATGATAGAAAATCCTCATATTGTTGATTCGGATCAAAATATAGGTGGTAGTATAATAAAAATCCCCTCATCTGTTACTTCCTCTAGAAATTCAGCAGCAGATTCATCCTTAAACGCCTGTCCTCCTCAACCTCCGGCAGTTCCTCTGGATAACTGGATCCCGCTTACTCCACTGGAAACAATGGAGAAGACGGATTATGATGTAGTTATAATAGGAAGCGGAGCCGGAGGTGGTGCCGTTCTTTGGAGGTTATGTGAACAATGGCGCAATAGCGGAAAACGAGTCTGCGTTCTGGAAGCAGGAGATCTTTTGCTGCAAGACCACATCCATAATCTACCTACATTTAATGTTGAGCGGATTCAAAGATATTTAAATAACCCCAAATACGCTGTTCCCATAGGAAAAGATATACCCGACTACCCAGGTGCCAAGCTATTTTTAGCTTTGGGGGGCAAGACGATTCACTGGGGAGGGGTAAGTCCACGTCTTCATACCATCGATTTTATAAACTGGCCCATTACGTACAATGATTTAGTTCCCTATTATCTGATTGCAGAACGAATCATGAACGTAAATCTAGGCTATACGAGTGAATCGTCATTACAAAAAGTGTTATTGGAACGACTTTCTAAAATAGGATACGATTCAGCTACAGCTCAGCCTAGGGCTGTCGATCTGCAAATAAGTAAGTTTGGCTATGTACACTCCAGTGTATTTTTCAGTTCAATCCTCTTTATGGCTTACTGTCTAAACCTAAAGGGATTCGATCTTGCGGTAAGGGCTCCAGTAATTGAGATGCTGACAGAGAAGGGAAACGCTGTAGGCGTCAAAGTAGTAACGCCGGAAAAGAAGGTTCATTATATTAAAGGGAGAACGATCGTCTTGTCAGCCGGCGCATTCCAGGACCCGCGAATTCTATTTAATTCGGGCATACAAGGAGAAGCAATTGGTCGATATTTGATCAATCATTCTTTTGTATCGACTCGTCCAACAACACAAAGGGATCAGTTCCCTGAAAACTTGGGGGTTCTAGGTATATTGATCCCTCGTTCAAAAGAAATGAACTATCAATTACAGCTTAACGGTCCCGATCCTTATGAATATTATCACTATCGAGAAGAACCTTTAATGAAAGAGCTTCAGTTTTCCTTTAGCGGGTATGGCGTTGTGGAACCACGGCACGATAATTACATCTACCCTGATCCCGCCATTCGGGATGAATATGGCCTGCCGAAGATCAATATACATTTTTCCTATAGTGAGCGTGATTGGGCAGTGATCCAACAAATGGCTAATTCTCTTACGGACATGATTCCCCGGATAGGTCTAACCATGCGCGGTAAACCTTGTCTCATGCCTCCGGGAATCGAATACCATGAATCGGGAACATGCCGCATGGGTGACAATCCAGCGACTTCAGTAACCAACCGCTATTGTCAATTGCACAACGTGTCCGGTCTATATGTAGCCGACACCAGTGTGTTACCTTCCATTGGGGCAGCAAATCCCGCATTGACTACTATTGCAGTTGCGATTCGTACGGCAGATTATATCATTCAGCAATTATCTTAAAGTTATTTTGTGATCGCTATATCCCTAAATGTTGCTTTCACCGTTTGGTTCTCATTATGAGAAGTGACAGCTAACCCTAAATATACAGTTCGATCGATTTTCATTTCATGACTTGAATATAATTTCCATGTCTCACCGTCTGTGCTATAGAATCCGTAAAAAACATTGCCAGACCTCTTTAGTCTTAACCATGTATTTGGATAATTAATTGGAAATTCTGCTGGTTCTGAGCTATAATCGTCAGGATATATGGCTAAAGAATCAGCCCCAGACTTTTCCCGATATTGGAATTCATAACCTCCATTATTTTTATTACGAGGGCTATTATCAGGGAAAACCATGAAGAAAACATGTTCACTATCAGCAAGTAAAGATTTACGAGCCATAAGTCCTGCTTTCGTATAGAGATCAGCCATGCTAAGTGATTCTAACCTTGCTGCCATATCAAAATCATCATGAACCGTTACATAACAAAAATGAAATTGATCTGATGTCCCCCAGATGTCTTTCCCGCCTGCGATTACATCGAACCCTGCATCGACTTTTTCAATAGAACCTTTTAAATCAATGTTTCCGATATCTTCACTTATAAAATTCACCTGACTCATAGATACCTCCAGCTATCGTGAAATCTGTTGATTCCAAATTTCATCGAATATTGTATATGGACATTACACATTTCTCCTATGGTAGTCGTCTGCCTCTTGAACTTACATATAGAGAATACCACTCTTCTCTCGTCAGGGTTACCTTCATTGCCTCCCCGCATTTTTGAATACGTTCTGGTCGAGTAGTGCCTAAAATAGGTTGAATACATGCAGGATGTCTCATTAGCCATGCTAATAGAATTGCTTCGGGTGATGTTTGTTTTTGATCAGCCATATCTTTAACTAGTCGTGCTGTTTCTTTTATAGATTCAGTCTGACCATCTAAATTTCTTCCCGAAAACAGCCCTTGCGCCAAAGATCCCCAGGCTTGAATTTGTATATTTTCAAGACGACAGTATTCTAGAGTTTCTTCAGGGAAATGGGAGTTTATACGTTCATTATGGTTGACAAGCACTCCGGTTTCTAACCAATCAAGTTTAGCCAGACTCATCTCCAATTGGTTGATGATTAAAGGTTCATTAGAATAGGATTGCAGCAGTTTAATTTGTGCTGCACTCATATTCGAAACACCAAAGTGTCTTACTTTACCGGATTCTTTTAATTCATGAATTACTTCGGCAACTTCTTCCGGTTCCATCAGTGGATCTGGACGATGCAGTAGTAAAAAATCAATATATTCAACTCCAAGCCTTGTTAGGATTCCGTCGACACTGTTGCGAATATAGCCAGAAGAAAAATCATATCTTCCGGGCCTTCCTGGACCGTCTTCAAATCGAATACCACATTTAGATTGAATTAATATGTTTTCTCTTAGATCTTTACGTTCCTTTAAAACTTGACCAAATACTATTTCTGCCTTTCCAAAGGTATAAATATCCGCATGATCAAAAAAATTAATACCGATTGATAGTGCTGCGTCAACTGCCTGATGGGCTTGCTTTATATCATCTACTGTGATTGGATTTTGATTCCAGCCGCCACCCAATCCCATACATCCCATCACCATACGACTTGTGGCTATTCCTCGTTTTTCCAATTGCATTGTTTTCATTATTATCCTCCATATCATGATTTTTTTGTCATTCTCAATAATACTTGTTTACTTTACTGCTCCTGCCGCAATCCCTTTAATAATATATTTTTGCGATATAGAATAGAAAATAACAATAGGGATAATAGTTAATGTCAAGCCAGCCATCGCTTGATTCCAAACAATTGTAAACTCGCCGAAGAAATAGAAAGTCGATAACTGAATAGTACGCAATCCTTTTTCAGATAGTACAAGTGACGGAAGTAAATAATCATTCCATGATGCAATAACATCGAGAATCGCAACTGTTACTGTGATACTTTTTAGCAAAGGAAATGTAATTCTCCAGAATACGCCGAAGGTACTGCAACCATCAAGAACAGCCGCTTCCTCTAATGCTACAGGGATTGATTTCATAAAACCGTGATATAGAAATACAGCCATGCCAGCATGGAAACCAATATTCATAAAGATCAACCCTCCATGCGTATTCAGCATTGGCAAATGCAAATAGGTACGCATCCAATCCATTACTTGCATAAGCGGCATCATTAATGTCTGGAATGGAATAAGCATAGTTGCTACAAACAAGAAGAAAATGATTTTACTCATGGCATTTTCACGACGTACAAGCATCCAAGCCGTCATTGAAGCAAGCAAAATGACAAAAATAACAGTTGCAATCGTCACATATAGCGAGTTTCCAAGTGCAACCAGGAAATTCATCTTTTTAATTGCTGTTGTATAATATTCAAAGCTGAAGCTGTCTGGTAAAGAGAGTACATTTTTATATAATTCAGCACGTGTTTTGAACGAGTTAACAATCACAATGTAAATTGGTGATAAAAACAGCAGTGAGATAATAAAGATTAACAAAGAGAGCATTCCATTTTTAGCGTTATTCATTACATCTGTACCTCTCTTCGCTTAGTAATTACGACTTGAGTAATCGTTACAAGAGCAATAATGACAAAGAACACGATTGCTTTCGCTTGGCCAAGCCCATAATTACCATATCCGAAAATTTCATTAAATACGTTCATAGCAAACAACTCAGTATGGTAAATGGGGCCGCCATTAGTTAATGACAAATTAACATCAAAGATTTTGAACGCACCTGACAAAGTTAAAAATAAACAAACTGTGAACGATGGCATCAATAACGGAAATACTATTTTTGTCATGCGATGCCATAAATTCGCTCCGTCCACTTTAGCTGCCTCCATAACTTCATCAGAAATCCCTTGAATACCAGCGATGTAGATAACCATCGTATAGCCTGCCATCTGCCAAGTGAAGACAATTACCAAAGCAATTAAAGCGTAGTTTGGATCAATAAGCCAATTAAAGAAAATGGAATCTATTCCTGTTGTATCTCCTATCTGTTTGAATCCATCTGTAAAAATGAAGCGCCAGATGTACCCAAGAATCAAACCACCAATAAGATTCGGCATAAACAATAGCGTGCGAACAAGATTGCTTGTTTTGCATCCAGCAGTAACCAGCAAAGCAAAAACTAAACCAAATATATTAACGCTAAATAGTGCAAAGATAGTGAATTTTATTGTATTCCACGCAGATACAAGAAAACGTTTATCCTGCAGCAACGCAGTATAATTATCAAAGCCAACAAATACTTTAGGAGTACTAGCAATTCCATCCCAATTAATAAAGGAATAGTAAATTCCGATCAAAAACGGAACAAGAACAACAATAAAAAAGACCAAAAACAGCGGCATAGTGAATATAAAATACCATACATTTTTATTTTTATTTGTCATACGAAACTCCCTTATCAGGTTCGACTTAGATGAGAAAGGAAAGCCTAATATCCTTTATTAGATCTTAGGCTTTCAACAATGCATCTCTTTGTATTACTTAGCAGCTTTTGCCCAAACATCTCGAAGTTTATCAAGGAATTGATCTGGTGTCATTGATGGATCAAGAAAAAATTCAGAAGCTAACGGCGCAAGATCATTAATGATAATTCCTTGCGGGAAGTAATTCAAAGCCCGGGGAATGATATTACCCGATTGTGTTGCATCAAAAACTTCCTGTGACAATGGATCTAAACCAGTAGGATCAATCGTTGTAACCGCTGGAATAAAGCCGAAATCATTAAGAATTGTACTTTTACCTGTTTCGCTAGTATACAACCACTCTAAGAACGCATTAGCTGCTTTAATTTGCTCTTGAGATGCTTTATTATTGATAACCCAACCAGCTGGGATGCCGACTTCCAATTTATCGTTTCCAGCGATCGGAAGTGGAGCCATACCAATATTGATATCATCATAATCAGCAAGCATACTGTAACTCCAGTTACCTTGGTGTACAATTGCTGCTTTACCTGACGCCAGATCACCCATTTGTTTATCATACGTTACTTCAACTGGATTATCTGTATTAGCACGTATAGCCTCCATGACTTGGGCGAACTCCCGGAATTCTGGAATTTCTTTCAAATCCACTTCACCATTGTTCACTTTCTTAATGAAAGCTATAGGATCTTTCTGCAATGCAAATGGTGTGTTAATAATATGACCAATCAAGAAATACGCTGTTTGAGATAGCTCCAAACCATTGATACCGTCAGCTTTGAATTTTTCAAGTGCTTTCACTAATGACTTTGTATCTTTCACAGTTGAAGGATCATATAAATCTTTATTGTATACAAGTCCAAACCCTTCAATTCCAATTGGAACACCTACTACTTTCCCATCTATCTCCAAAGCCATATTTGGAACGATGTACTTAGCATAAGATTCATTCGTCATGTCATAGAAATATGATGCAAATTTTTCCGCCTCAACACCTTGTTGTACAGAAAAAATTGTGGGACCTTCATTAGCAGCCAACTTTGTTTGTAACTGTGTAATGTAGGAATCACCTGCGGAACCCCAGACCTCAACTTCATTTCCTGTTTCTTCTTTATACTTTGCAGCCAAATTTTCAAGCGACTCAGCAATTTCAACCTTACTTTGGAATAACGAGATTTTAGCAAGCTTCTCAACTTTCTTTCCGCCATCCCCTGTTCCTTCATTAGGATTACTGCCTGTATTGTTGCCACAAGCTGAAAAAATGAAAAGCATTGTAGTAAGTAGTGCAAGGCCCCATCTTCTCTTCATTATTGCGTCCCCCTATTGTTGTTTGAACTTATTTACAAGCTAATTATATCTATAATCATTTCCCGGTTTACA
Organism: Paenibacillus sp. J2L1-98; assembly: GCF_056269405.1. Classification (NCBI taxonomy): domain Bacteria; kingdom Bacillati; phylum Bacillota; class Bacilli; order Caryophanales; family Paenibacillaceae; genus Paenibacillus; species Paenibacillus sp. J2L1-98. The sequence goes on from NZ_JBWDNW010000013.1 coordinate 47,108, forward strand.
GGTGTTACATTCGCCTAAATTAGTAAATTTTGAATCTGAAGTTCTTATAAAAGTATTGAAAAACAAAAAAACACATTCAGTTCCAACAACTGCCATCAATAATTTTGACAGAAGTATGTTGGATTTGTATTGAATGTGTTCTATGTTACATTTTGTATTTTTTTCGATAGCCGCTAGGTGTCATACCAGTATGCTTTTTAAATACTTTACTGAAATAATTCAACTCTTCAAAGCCGCTTTCACTCGCAACCTCTTGAATGGATAACTCAGTATGATCAAGCAATGAATATGCTTTTTCTATCCTTAACTGAGTCAGATAATTCATAATCGTTGTGCCATACTCTTCTTTAAACTTTTTCGCCAAATATTGCGGTGAAAAATGAAATATCTCTGCCAAGCCCGCTAATGTAACCTCTTCCTTCATATGATCATTAATATAATTTCTTACCGCAGCGATAGACTGAACATGAGTTATTTCCAGCTTACTGTAGTTGATTGATTCTAGCAGATCACTAAAAATCTGTTTAAGTTTTGAGGACCATTCTTCCAGCTTCGATAACCAAAGCGGCATCGTCTCATGAAAGCTATCACTGTTGAGTTGTTTATAAATTCTCACTAGCAAAAGGTTGATTTCTATGGTACAGTGCTGGAGCTCTCTTAAGCTTACAGTCTCATACGAAGCCAATTCCATTTCGAAAGACTCGACTAACTCATGAAGATATTGTTTATTTTTTGCGAGAACTGCTTCTAAAATAACACGCTCCTTATCTACAAAAAAGTGCATGGCTGTTGACTTTCGACCACTCTTCATATGACCAAAAATATTGCAATTAAGAATCATCGATTTTTCCTCAAACAAGGCTAATTGAAGTCTACTAGCAGTCAGGCTCATTTTATAGAAACCAGCAAATGAAGATAGACGCAAAGTTCTTTTCCATGCTTCCTGCACTTTATTTACAGCCATCTCTATATCAGTAATCAAACAATTAGAACTTATAAACACTATGATAAATTCTTCATGTTGAAGCGCATACCAACTACCAAGCGATTCAACTAGCTCTTTAACAATATTTTTCACCGAATAATTAAACAATTGCTCGTCTCGATCATAATATTGCTTTACGATTGCATCTTTATTTCTCGGCAAAAAAGTAACAACATAAAAATAATCAGGGTTGATTCCAATGGTAGTAAGAAAAGTAATAAGCTCTTCTTTGGAAACCTGTTCTTCCTCAATTAAGCGAGAAAACCGCTTCTCCATAACGAGATTATTCACTTCATTTAAGCGAAAATTAGTGCTGCGTTCCTTTAGCCTAATTTCCTGCTCTTGTTTTATTTGATCGCATGCTTTTTGAATAGCTTTGTCCAGGTCACTAATTTTAAATGGTTTTAGTAAGTAATCCACACCGTTAGCAAGCAGAGTCGCCCTAGTGTAATGGAACTGTTGATAACCGCTTAGCACAATAACTTTGGAAGTCCAGCCTTCCTCCCGAAGCTTTTCTAAAAACTCTGCGCCATCCATAATGTGCATATTCATATCGCAAATTATCAACTCTGGATTATGCTTACGTACAAGCTTCAATGCCTCCAATCCATTTTCAGCCATTAATATTTGATTGATTTTATAATTTTTCCATTCAATCGATAGCTCAATCCCTTCACGTACATGCTCTTCATCATCTACGATTAATAACTTCATCTTCTTGTCCCTCCCTTGATGATTCAATTGGCAACGATAATGCTACTATCGTTTTTTTATAAGGCCTGCTGGAAATCGACCAATTAAATCCGTTTCCATAATAAAGCATTAATCGCTTCAATACATTTGACAAGCCAATTCCCTGCTTCTCCGATGCAACAACCTGTTCAAGGTAACCAGCTTTGACCTGTTCAATTTGCTGATCTGTAAAGCCTTTTCCATTATCGATTACCTCAATTAACAGTGAATACTTAGTCAAAACCATGCTTACAGTAATATGGATTTGACCATTTCCTCGTTCTAAACCATGTATAATACTATTTTCAACAAGCGGCTGTAAAAACATTTTGGGTACATAAATACATCTCGCCTCATTTGGAAATTCTAAGTCAAATTGAAGCCTTTGCTTATAGCGACCTTGCTGAAGTACCATGTAATGCTGTAAATGTTCAATTTCTTCTTGTAGCGAAACATCCTCGTTCTCAATATCCATGGAGTAACGAAACAAGGCTGCAAATTCAGCAAGTCGATCACTGACGTCATAAGCTTTGGATTTAATAGCTAACGTTCCAATCGATTGCAGCGTGTTATAAAAGAAATGAGGATTGATTTGAGCTTGCAGCATTTTCAAACGAGCTTGCGATAACTCGAGCTGATGACGATATTGTTTATTCCATAGCTCATCTAGCTCACCAGCCATTTCATGCAATCTAATTTCCAACAAATCTAACTCATCCGGTGTTGTTTGTATAGGCTTGCTCTTTAATTGAAAGTTACCCATTTGCAACTTCTTAATGTGCCGCAGCATTATTTTAATCCTACGTAACATGTAATAAGAAATAAAAGCCGCCAAAATGGAAACAAAAATAATTGAAATGGCTTGAATGAATACAGTTTTACTAAGTGCAGAAGTACGTGCCTTATTAATAAGTGAGCGGGGTATAAAACTAACTAATGTCATGATTGAACCATTCTCATCTGTCTTGCTAAAATAGACATAACTGCCTTCAGTAGTTTGAAGTTCCCCTTTTTCTGTACGTAGTTGTGATGTATGAAGCCTTTGAATAAGTTCTGCCTGCCACGGTTCTCTAGTTTTTTGTGCAGTCTCCTGATGCGCGGGTTGTTTAACGCCATTTGAGAGTGACGGCTGAGATGTCGACTCCATCTCATCTGCAGTTGTATAGAGTAATTCGAGATTATTTCCGATAAATAGGTATACAGGTCCTTGCTCACTTGTAGTTAAGGAGGTAAGCATATTGCGGATTTGTAATGGTTTAACATCAAAGGTAGTCAAACCGATTACTTCTCGAGTATAAATATCAATAAATGGCTTATTGACACGCAATCTTGGCTCTTTATTATTATGTGTAACTTGAAAGGGTTGCTTCAGCTCACTATGTTCATACGACATCTCCTGATCTTTAAAATCAGGAACTGTAATTATGGCATTATAATGATTTCGAATATTAAACTGCTTGTTTGTTAGCGCACTTTTGTAAGAAACTGCACCTATCTCGCTATAATTCGCATATATTTTTTCAAGCCTTTGCTCAATATAGACACTTTCAGCAGGATTTTGCGGTTTTTTTTCCGACAACAGTCTGACAAGCCCAGGATCAGAAAAGTATGTCAAGCCAAGTAGTGACAATTCATGAAAATAAGACTGCAATGCTGACATCGTAATTGACATAGAATTTTGATTCAGCTCAACAAGCTGACGTTTGATTGCGTTGCCCGTAATCTCATACGACAAATAGTTTGAAATAATAAAAGGAACAGTTGTTGCTACGATCAAGCTAATAATAATTTTTGTTATTATACTCCCTTTAATAAGCTTCATCAGGCATCCTCCACTCATTTCCCAGAACATTGTAGCACAGCAACGGCGAAATTTGTAAACTGGCTAAGAGTGACAGTATTGATTCCAAGCGCAAACTGGCGGCAGGAAACTGGATGCCTACAAAGACTATATACAAAATCGCTTGGCGGAAGACTGCCTGAATACATGAGTCATTTTGGACCTGCAGCGTCTCCTGTATTAGGATCTCCCCCTCGTAGTTAATTATTACATAGGAAAAGAATCCCTTGAAGATTACCTTGGTCGGTAGGCAAATAAGCGCTTCAGTAATGCTTCAAAATAAATTAGGCGGCCTCCCCCCGGTTGAATACCGAGAAGCGATCGCCGCTTAATGTTACTATTTCACAGTCTACTTGACGGGGCTATGACTGCTTGAGCTTTCCTTTTTATAAGCTTCGTATTCCTTCTATACAGCCAGAATCCCACTAACAAGGTGACCACTATAGGAATGACTCCCGATGTAGGCATGACCAAACATTCATATGCATCAGGTACGGCCACGTAATTTTTTAAAAATAAAGTATCCAGAACGGAATTTCCCACCGAATGCATGATTAAAGCGGGCCATACGCTTCGTGTCATGATCCATATTTCTCCGAACACGATGGATAAAGCAGCAACGCCAATTAACATACGCGGAATAAAGGTGATCATACTTTCGGTAGTATGCATAATGACAAATGTATAGGGAATATGCCACGCTCCCCAAATCAGTCCGACGCAACTATGAAAGAAAAGCCTGTTGGATCCGATCGAATATAGCTTCGGGGTCAGGTAGCCTCTCCACGCAAATTCTTCGAAAATATTTTTTATAAAAGCAGGTATGAGGGCCATCCCAAATGCGGCTAGAAATGAAGATGACAAGTTCGCTGCATCCAGCCACTTCATATTTTGTCCGATTAAGATAAGGATCGCAGCCAAGATAGGGAAGAATAGGATACTCACAAAATAAAGAAGGATATTCCCTTTCAGGTTTGGCTTAATCCCGAAATCCTTCCATCCATCTCCTATGAAAGAACGAAGAATAACCAGCGTAAGCAGAGGTGAAATAATCCAAATCAGCATGCCAAGACTGCCGTTGTCATCCGTACCAGCCTTCAAATCCACTAGCCGGCCTATCCATCCGCAGCTTAATACGATCAGTGAAAAAATAATGATATTTCTCCGCGTTTTTTTATCGTTCGCTCTTTCATTCATGAGCATCATCCTGCCCTATTCCTTTTTTAACTGCGTTAGGTATTTCTATTCCATTTGAAATACCAATAGAAGCCGTGACTATACCCGACATTGGCACCTTGACATTATTGTGAATTCGAGGAATAATTGATTTATTGACTAATAAATAAATGGAGGTGGAGAGAATGGCCGTCCGCGAAGATCGGAAAGAACAGATCATCGATAAAGCCGTGGGGGTATTCGCGGAACAAGGATATTACAAAGCGACGACGGCTCTGGTAGCAAAGGCAGCGGGCGTAACGCAGCCTTATGTGTTTCATTTCTTCGCCAGCAAGGAAGAGTTGTTCAAAGCGGTCGTTGACCGGGCAGTGACCCGTATTTATGAAACGTTCGCGGGGATCGAAGCGCCGGCCGACCGGTTGGAGGAAACGATGGGAATGGCGTTCGTATCGATCATGAACGTGCATCGTGACGAAATTTTGCTTGTCATGCAGGCGTACACCATCGCCGAACCCGTCATTCGGGAGCATGTCCGGGACAAATTCGATCTCATTCACAAGGTGGTAACCGCCAAGTTCCAAGAGGCTCATATTCCGAATGCGGACGCGGCGGCAAGCCAGTTTATCGGAACCGGCTTACTCATTACGCTAGCGGAAGTATTGAATTTGCCTCAATTGCTTTGTTTCAAATAAGCGGTTGATCAAGCGGTTATTTAGGTGGCGGTATACATGCCGCCTTATATTTCGGCATATTATTTATTTATCGATAAATAAATATTCATTTCCATTAGGAAAGGATTGATCAAGGATGACAGAAACGAACCGTAATGCTGTCAAGGATGTGAACAGGAGGCTGTTCGCAGGTGAACGATTGCTTGTCATGGTTGGTCTGCTGGGTTTTGCGCTTTCTGCAATCATTGCTCTTTATATCGGATTCAATGGAGCGGCCGTACTGCCGGAAGGGAATTTGGAAAGCGCGTTTTCGTTCGATGCCGCAATCGGGTTGTTCATCCTGTCCATTGCCGCAATCATGCCGTTATCCGGCCTTGGTTCCCGCAAACGGGCAGTAATCCGGTGGCTATTTATTCAAGGCACTCTCTATTCCTACGCGGCGGAGACGATCCAGCATTTCCGCGGCATCAATCCGCGGTTCACGCAAGCCGGTACGCTCGCCGACAGTATATTCGGCGCTTTGTTCGGTCTGGAATCGCTCGTGATTATCGTCGCCACCGTGCTGCTTGCGGTCCCTTTTTTCCGCAAACGCCGATCCGAAGCGCGCCCGCTTCTTGTGCTAGGCATCCGCTATGCGTTCGTGTCAACGATGGTCGCCTTCGCCGGAGGCGTGTGGATGATCGTGCTGCAGGGCCGCTATACAGGAGACGCCGGCAACCTGATCGTCCTTCACGGGCTGGGCTTCCATGCGCTGCAGGCACTTCCGCTGCTCGGTTGGCTGCTTGAACGTGCAAGCACAGATGGGAAGATCTCCCGCACGTGGATTCATACCGGCAGCATCGCATGGATGTTGTCGATCCTTCTCATCGCCGTCCAAACCGTTCTCGGCCTTTCCGCGTTCGAACTGACGATGCTCCCTGTTCTGGCCGGCGTCATGCTGCTCGTATGGTTCGCTGTCGCCGCAGTCTCTGTTCGCTGGCTGCTGAAGTCGACGAACGGCGCTTCGCTCTTCAATCTCTTGAAAGATAGGGGAATTCAACGATGATTGAAACCTTATTCTCGATTAACGGCATTGCGATGCTGGGCTGGATGCTCCTGATTCTGCTGCCAAAGTGGCGGGTCACCCGGTTTCTGGCGGGCACGGCCGTCTTCCCGATATATCTTGCACTGTTGTATACCATCGGAATCATAACCGCCATAGCGGAGGGCGGCCTTGGTTTCGTGCGCGATTTCGGCTCGCCCGAAGGAGTAATCCGACTCTTATCCGATCCGGGCTTTGCCCTTCTGGTGTGGCTGCATGTGCTCTGCTTCGACCAGGCGGTCGGACATTACGTGTACAAGGACAATATGGCGCATCGTTATGTTCCGCTGCCGGTACAATCGGTTCTGTTGTTTCTCATCCTTATGTTCGGTCCGTTTGGCTTCTTGTGTTATCTTGCCATACGGGCGTTCCGCAAAAAGCCGAAAATCGGGATGCCCTTTCTCGTCGAATAGGATCTGTATTAGGACATTCGTTTCCATCTCTTAAACTTACAGTAAATGCAATAAGGGAGCCACTTTATGGCTCCCTAACTCCTACTCTTACTCTTTTAACTCATGACCGGAAAGATCTAGTTTAATACGAGCATTTCCGTTCTCAAAGGCCCAGTAAAGTTTTTGATTGATCTCAAATAAGTGGAGATTCGCGCTATCTGGACCAGACAAGTCGATTCCTTTATTCGCTAAAATTTGTTTTATTTGCTCCAAATTAACTGGCAACTTTTCTACATCAACCTTATTATTATCTCTAAAAATTACAGCAAACTGTACTCCTTGATCATCCTTCGCTACTGTAATAAACGGCTTGGAAAAATAAGGAAATGGTTGAAGTTCCTTGAGCCCCATCTTTGTTAATTGTTCTTGATAACCTTCATGGATATAAAGTTTATTTCCAGCGGAAGATTCTTTACTATCATTTGGTTCATTGTTTGCTCCACAGCCTATCACAATGAAACATAGGACAACCACCGAAATTAGAATAAAATAATATTTCAAAAGTCTATTCCCCCTTTTAAAGTAATAGACGAAAAAACGCCATAACTGTTGCTTAAAAATTGCTGCTCAGGGATATAGTCTCCGCTTGATGGACTAACATAATAAGGAATTTGGAGAATGCGGGAGATATTTTCAGAATAGTCCGACTTATTGTGATACATCGCAAATAACCCATTTATAACGGTTTTGCCTTCTCCAAAAAAATAATGATATGATAGTTTTGACTCGTCTCACATCTCATTACACCCATATGCGGGCTCCTCATTTTTCAAAAACAGTGAAGGAGGAACAAGGATGAAGTGTAAACCATGCGATGGAACCGGGAAGACAAAATGCGCTGATTGTAATGGTGAAGGATTGGGCTATGGACATGGAAAGTGTACGGCCTGTGATGGAAGCGGTTTAATTGAATGCACGCAGTGTGATACAACCGGCAAAGTGAGCCTGTTCCGATGGATGAATCTCAAAAAGGCCGAGTAACTTCTATTTTCCCCTCTATAAAAAAACAGCGAGCGTATGATTACATACACCCGCTAAGACTGTTGACTAGGCCCCGTTACTCGGGGCTTTTTTTGTGTCCCTATATTTTTTCCAAGCCAGGTCTGCTTGACACGACACCAAATGGTGACATATAATTAAAGTGACACTAAACGGTGTCCAATTAGAAGATAGTCATTTGGAAAGTTTGGAGCCTGAATAAGCTTCACTTACACTTATGAGGAGGAAACAAATGAGTAAGATGATCGGTGCGGAAACAACCGCGAAATTAGAAATCCAGCCCCATGGAAAAAGGTTTGCTTATTGGACAGTCACCTTACTACTCGCAGCAGCTGTTATGTTAAGTGGTATCGGGCAACTGATGCAATATGGGGGAAATCTCGAGTTAGTGACGAATCTTGGTTACCCATTATACGTCTTGACCATTCTCGGGATTTGGAAAGTGCTTGGAGCCATCGCTCTCGTCGTGCCAGGTTTTCCTCGGCTTAAAGAATGGGTTCACGCTGGTATCTTCTTTTTAATGACTGGTGCGGCTTTATCTCATGTGTTTGCTAACGATTATGGTGATTACGGGTTTCATATTATCCTTCCGCTTTCATATGCTGCACTAAATATCGCCTCATGGGCGCTGCGTCCGAAGAGCCGTAAACTTTAGGGAAGTGGTAAAATTAACGGCTGTCCCTTCTTATCACCAATGGAATTCTACTACAGAAAATAATATTTGGGAGAGCGTGTTATGAGCGATAACAACCAGTTACGGGATGTGTTTGATGCGATAGCAGATCCAACTAGGCGCCGGCTGATTCGTCTGTTAGCAGAGGCAGAGGAGATGCCGCTTCATGAATTAACGGTACATTTTCAAATGGGCCGTACAGCGGTATCCAAGCATTTGACAATCCTTAAAGAGGCCGGCCTGGTACTTGACCGAAAAGTCGGCAGAGAAACGCGATTTAGGCTAAACGCTTCTCCACTCAGAGAAATTCAAGATTGGGTGGCTTTCTACAGCAAGTTCTGGAGTACGAATATGCTGCGCTTAAAGCAGCTTTTAGAGGAGGAAGAAGAATGAGTTTAACATTAACCTTGGATTTTCAGTACAAGACTTCGATTGAGAAACTTTGGTCCGCCTTAACCGATTCAAGCAAACTTGCTAAGTGGGTGGCTAACATCCACACCGGTCAGGCGATGGATAATGATTTTGAACCCGTCGTGGGACACCGTTTTCAGTTTCGCACTCAACCGACCGAATATTGGAATGGAATTATTGAAGGCGAAGTACTGATCGTGGAGGAACCACACCGGTTGTCCTATACTTGGGCCAGCGGTGAGAAGCACACAGTTACCTGGACGCTGCAGGATTTAGGGGACGGAAAGGTTAACCTGCATCTCGAACAAACCGGAATCTCAAATGCTGCGGCACTGGGTGGAGCTAAGTATGGCTGGGGTAAATGGTGCGGCGAGCTTGAAAAGGTGTTGGAACAATAACCGCATTCGGTGCTAAAAATTGATGAGGGGGTTTCCTTGATGACAAATAGTAGAATGAATCCTAAGGTTGATGGATTTTTAAGAAAGGCTAAAAATTGGAAGGAAGAATTTGAGGCGTTGAGAACAATCGTTCTTGACTGTGAGCTGATCGAAGATTTTAAGTGGATGCATCCTTGTTACACGTTTCAGGGTAAAAACATCGTGTTAATACATGGGTTTAAAGAATACTGTGCGCTTCTGTTTCACAAAGGCGCCTTGTTAAAAGATCCCCATGGGATCCTAATCCAACAAACGGAGAATGTACAGGCGGCTCGCCAAATTCGGTTCACCAGTGTTCAAGAAATAGATGAGATGCAGCTAATCTTGAAAGCTTATATTGATGAAGCCATTGAAGTTGAAAAAGCCGGCTTGCAAGTGGACTATAAAAAGACTACAGAATATATCATTCCTGAAGAATTGCAAAATAAATTCGTTGAAATCCCTAACTTGAAAACAGCTTTTGAAGCGTTGACGCCGGGACGGCAAAGAGCATACATTTTTTATTTTTCTGCACCCAAACAATCCAAAACTCGAGATTCAAGGGTTGAAAAATATTTGCCGCATATTCTCAACGGAAAGGGATTAGATGATTAGAATATTCGATGGTGTAACAGGCTTACGCATTACCAGCTAAGAAGAGAAAAATACTGCACACAAAAGTGTACCTTTGGCTTTTGCTGAAAGGTACGCTTTTCTATGTAATGTTATTTGATTTTCTTAAAAGTTATTTTTTTAGGTTTGCTTTCATAAGAGAGGCAATCTTTTGTTCGTCTCCATTCTGAATCCGTTCCAATTGATTAATGACAAGTTCTTGCCTTTGTACTGAATGGTTTTGACTTAACTTTGCTTTTCCCTCTATCTTGTTGATTCTTATTTTGAATCCTTGAATCCCTTTATTCAGCCCAGCGATAAAGTCTGCGTCTACATCTTGCAATCTATATGAACTATCAGGGGCTTCATACTTCGATACCATTTCATGCAAGGAATCCATTAACTCTTTTTCATCATCAATAAGTTTGACTTCGCCGTATACATGAACAGTCACATAATTCCATGTTGGAACTGCTTTATTTGTTTCATACCATGAAGGAGAGATATAGCAATGCGGACCATGAAAAATGGCTAGAACAATTTGATTGCTAATATCCTTCCACTGAGGATTGGGACGTGCAAAATGCCCATATAAGTATTTGTTCTCCTTATCCAATATTAAAGGTAAATGAGTAGCAAAGGGTACTCCATTTTGTAGTGAAAACAGTGTTGCAAAGCTGTGTTCTTTGATAATATCGTAAGCGACTTTTATTTCATCAATGTGAAAGTGTGAAGGAATATACATGGTTTTCTCCTCCTCGTTTGCTCTTATTGAGCATCCCCATTCGCTCGAACAAGACAAGCGTGAGATGTTCCACAAGCAACCCTCCCGCCGCATTAACTGAAAGCCCTTTCTATAGCGAAAACAATCTCTTTCCTATTTTAGGATAAATGCTTATTCTTGTCCGCGCAATCTTTTAAAGGAAATATCATCATTCGGGTTTGCAAACGTAAATGCATTTCATATCAGCCAAATTTTATGTATGTTATGGAACAGGCCGCCGAGAAATTCTCGACAGCCAGTTATTTCAAAGTTTAATTAATACATCAGCAAGTGCTGAATATTAGGTATCTGCCAACTCAAAAACTTCTACATCTGTTCATCCATTTCATCCAGCCAATCCAATTCATTTAGTTCGCTGTCCATCCGTTCGCCATTCCAATTCGTCTTTTGAGCAACCGGGCTGCTTCTTTTCTGGTTTGCAGCTGGATTTCGATATCCGGAGCCTCTGTTGATAGCATGACTGATCGATTTACGATTTTCGGCACCATTTATTTTTAGATCCGGGACCGGGCTTCTGTCTCGTTTTATTACTCCGTCTCTTTGGCGGTGACGGCTGCGGTTCCGATTGAAACTCGGTTTGCTAACATTCGACAAATAATTGTTCGTAAAATACGGGGCTGACTTCCTTATTAGCATGCTGCAACACACCACCCTTACAAAAAATGGAACCATTCAGCATATTCAAAAATTAAGTTAAGTCTACCGACAACTAATAAAATGTATTTATACCTACGGGCCAGACTCCAGCACGCAATGAGCGGATGTGATGTATTAGGTAACAGATTCAGATTAAGATTCTAACTTCCCGCTTCAATCGTTTTGCGATGAAGAAATACTCCCAATGAGCGTCGCTCCCCGCTCCTCTTCCTTGAGAGCAACCTGAATCATCGCGACGAATACGGCGATACCGATGCTGTTCGTAATAACCATGGGAACACCTACCCGATTGACTAGCTCGATAGCTGTTTCCGAGGAGGTGGTGACATTCAATAGGACTCCCATCTGAAGGATAGGAGCAAACACCCCGATGAACATCGATTTGATCGGGGCGATAATCCGTTCTTCATAGAAAAAACGAGCGACGAATCCCGCCAGAAGGCCGATGAGCGGAGAAGAAAAGGCATAGGAAACGCCGGCAAGTCCCCCCAAAGCATAAGCATGCAGGCCCGTCAGAAATCCCGCTCAGGCACCGACATAAACGCCTCCGAGCAATCCGACCTTCACAATGCCGATGAGTGCGCTCAGGCGCGGTAAGTTAGTTGGACTTGAGTGAGAACATATATATCGCTAGATAATGGCATCCTTGAAGTAAAGCAAAGCATTTCACATTCGGTAAGACAGTTGCCCAAATTCTCTTGTCTTTTTCTTGCAATATATGAACATGATTAATGAACCTTATCTTTAGCAAACTTCCTTGTACATTTTTCATTTTTTCCTCCTATTTTCTGTTCATACAAGTTGTTTCTTTGCCCCGTAGGAATTTGTCTTTCATGTTGTAACTCGGAATAAATAAAGTAGCATTAAGCCTAATCAAATGAAGGAATTTGTCCCGCATTGTTGAATAAATTAAAAACTTAAGAATAAAAAATTTCAATAATATTAGGTGGGTGTATTTGTGATTACTGATGAGCACATAAAAGAAGGCCTAAGTTTAGCATATATTACAGCAGTCGCTCATATGGCAGGTATGGATATTGGAAATACGAAATTTGATTATGGAATAGATGGCACGTTCGAAGACATTAAGAGAAGAGATGGAGGTAGGCGAAACAATACGGGGTATAAAATTGATTTTCAACTTAAATCTACTGTGAACCTATCATTTGATAAAGATTGGGTTGTATATAATTTAGAAGCAAAAAACTTCAATGATCTTGTAGAAGAGGACATAGGTACACCACGGATATTAGTAGTCTTTTATATGCCACACGACAAGCATAATTGGATAAACCTTACAGATAAAGAGTTGGTTATGAAACATTGCGCTTGGTGGACATGTCTAAGGGGTCAGCCTTCTACGAAGAATAAAAGCAAAATAACAATCAGAATACATAAAGATAATTTATTTAATGCAGAATCATTATCGGATATGATGAGCCGGCATAAGGAAGGTAGGTTCTATGCAGGAATATAGAATTAATCAATTAAAGCAAAGGATGTCTATAGAGCGAATTAAATCTTACTTGACGGTTAAGGGGTGGAAGTATAACGACAATTATCCTTATAGGAACCTGCTTATCTTTGAATCCCCTAGCTTACAAGAAGAATTAGAAACGATTGTATTACCTTCCTCAATGTCATTTAAAGACTTCGACAATCGGTTCTTTGAAATGTTAGAAGAACTCAGCCTAATTGAAAAAAGGGATAAAGAAGAAATTCTTTATAATATGCTCAACCCAGAGACGGACAGGTTAAAAATACGAATTCAATCTGAATCAACATTAAATGGTGCCGTTCCCCTTAGTTATGCTAAACAATGTATCGATGCAATTAAACAGCTAATAATTTCTTCTATTAATAACGAGATTCAGCCGCGACCACATTATCGCAGACCTAGAAAACAAGTTTTTGAAATTGCGGAACAATATTGCCTTGGCCAAAGTGAGTTTGGAAGTTTTACCTTTGTAGTTGAGGCTCCTGTCTTCATCACGAGGGAAGAATCTAATTCAAGTGCTACACCACAAGCGTCGCAAGAAACAATGAGCAGGCGAGTTATTAAACGTATAATTAGTGGAATACAAGAGCTAGAGTCAAAAGAAACGTTTGACGATTCAAACAAGTACTTAAAAGGACTTAATTCTAATATGTGTGATGCACTTTTAAAGTTAAATAACCCAAAAAAACAATCTGAGACTAGTATCGAGTGTAGTGTTTATTGGGCGTCTCAATTCCCAATTTCTGATAATAAAGACTATTCCGTTGTGTTATATCCAAGTACTTTTGAAAAGCTACAAAGGGTTTCCGAATTGTTACGTGACCATCCAGAATATCATTTTTACGAAAGTGCAGCTTTAGAAGTTGCAGATAGAGATAGGTTAATGCCACCGAAGATAGTCGAAGATAAACCTACAACACATTTGCTGAAAGAAAATGTTACAATTACCGGCAGAATAATAGAAGTGAGACCTGATCATCGTAGCCCTTATTTCGTTGTTATGGAGGTACAGGAGGGAAGTATGTTCATCGGTGCAGCTCTTGACCTACAAAACTTCATAACAGCATGTGTTGCCTTAGAAAGTGGTGCTTTTATTAAAGTTACTGGTACATTGGAGCAGGAAGGTAATCAATATTTATTAAGCGATTTATTTGATTTTAAAATTGAAAATTAATTTTACGTTTAGCTAATGGAGCAATATAACCAAAAGAAGACACCTAAAATAACATGTTTTTCTCGAATTTTTTAGGAAATATCATCATGATAGAATAAAAGTTATTGAACCGTGAAAATAAATCAAATAACATAAAAACACCTGATAGTAACTTCAGGTGTTTTTATGTTATTTCATCAACAAACAATCAACTTACTATTTACTCCCCTCTCTTTTTCTTATCTATGACTACTGCCTAAACTCACTCCACCGATCTCAGCGATATGTACCAATTACTCACGAACAAAGCCACCGCTTCTCCGTCATCGGTATGCGATTTCTTTAAGGAGAACAAGTAAACTGTTCTTCCTATTCTTGAACATTATTACTACTAAAACGGCTTTTAGTATGATAAACATATGATATTCCATGCGCATTTATCTGGTTTCTTATGTTTATTTGATTCTTAATGTAACCAACCCTGACCATTGCAAATATTCCAATACCTAGACCAATCCACTTTATGTGTTTTGGAGCTGAAAGAGCACTTATTCCTATTCAAAACCTATACTTCCTTATTTACAGTTATTCGACTCCGAATGTGAACCCGTAAATAATGAGCTTTGTGATAATGGCGTTGTAGGTCGAAGCACCTTCTCCGCTCTAACACCGCGAATATGGTTTAGCTTTGAATAGACGTAGGTTAACACCTCGCCTTGCTCATCTAGCTGTAGCTCCTCATATTCCGACTGAACTAGGCTATCCTTTAAGGTAGCTATCATCTCGTTGCAGGTCCGAACCTGCGCGAATATGGCCTCCTCATCATTGCTGTTTTGTTCCCGTACCGCCTTCAGCACCCTGCGGGTGACCATAGCCTAATAATTCGAAAGCAGCTTCCTCGCTTCCTCGGGATCTAGTAATTCCTTCCCGATTTCATACAAAGACGGATCCAAGTCAGCTAATCTTCATGAGCATTTTCGGTCCAATAATAACTTCCGTTTAACTCTCTTCCTTCAATTACCTTCTTATTAAAATTTTCAATACTCACATGCGGGCAATCTATTACATGAACTTTTACTGTCTTGGTAGGTTTATCACTTATCGTAATATAACCTTTCTTCTTTCTTAACATTTCAAACTCGTCAGATGTAGTAATTTTCATACCAGCCTCCATCTAAGCGGATTTATCCGATTATTTACTCATTGATGTATAGCAAGCCATTTCATAAAGAAAGGTCTGTCATTCATCTTTATATGTCTTAACCATGAATAGTGAATAGAGTAAAGATTCATCTATTTCAATTTTTATATATAATTTTAAACCTCATTCGAACTATCAGCCTTCTTCTCAAAATACCCATGCAGCCGATACTCGCAAATCTCCCTCGTCCAAGCATAGACCAGCTCTGCGTGCTCCGGCTGAATATCTAACTGAACCGTAAACTCCCCATTGTTAAACGCAATCTGTCCCTTTGAGCTTCCGCTCCATTTGATCATAGGCATACGCGCTATATGCGCCGCTACCTTCTGCTCGTCATACTCAGTTAGCCGGAGCGTCTCTTTATCTGAAAAATCGATCCGCCGCCGATACTCCTTCTCCGTCAAATAGCGATGGAAGAACGGAGCTGCCTTTTGCGGAGTAATCGGAGCATTCCAATCCAAAGCACCTCTCTCCAGCATTGCCAGCAATAGCACCATTTTGTAGCTTTTGTTCATTAGCGTGCTTTCCACTTCCTTGAACCACCGCTCATAGCGCAGATAGACGGATTCTTCCGTCTCATCCAGCTCCCCGCACCAGTACAGAAAACCGACGTATGAACCAAACTCCTGACGATACTCCTTACTGCTCGTCTTTCCCAGCAAATGCAGCTCCAAATAATGAGGCCAGCGGCCGAGCTCTTCTTTAACCTCTAAGTAGACACTACGCAGCTTATCCTTACGAGGCTGCTTCTTTCGGGCAAGCTCCTCCAGCATATCAATAACGCTTGTCTCCAGCTCGATTACGCAGCCTGCCGGTGGGATTGACGTTACGCTTTCTCTTTTTCCAGTAGCTTCATCACTTGCTCCCGTGTCAAATAAACTCAGCTTAATATCCGCATTACGGTAGTTGCCGATCAGATCGATAATCGTACATGTCTGCTTCCCGGCATGAAGGCGGAGCCCTCTCCCTACCTGCTGAGTAAAGATCGTAAGAGATTGCGTCGGCCTTACAAACAGCAGCGTATCGACGGACGGAATATCAACACCCTCATTGAACAGATCCACCGTAAATATAATTTGAAGCTCTTCATTTTCCAGCCTTCTAATTGCTTCCTGTCTCGTCATCGAGCGAGTATCCGAGTGTAAGCTTAAGCTTGCTACACCCTGCTTCGAAAAATAGTCGGACAAAAAATTTGCCTGTATAATCGATGAGCAAAATCCAATCGTACGCGTCTGCTTATGACGAACCCAAGCCTCATAAATGTTGAAGGCCACCTCTTCACGCAGCTGAACGGCGAGCAGCTCGTCTTCATCATATTTCATCCCTAGCCAGGTAAGCTGGGAATAATCCGTAGCGTCATATACGCCGTAGTAATGAAATGGAGACAGCCAACCCTTTTGAATCGCCTCGATAAAATGCAGCTGATACGCTACGTTCCCATCGCAAATGGCAAAAACATCTTTCCCGTCCATACGATCTGGCGTAGCCGTTATGCCTAGCAGAAATTTAGGATGAAAATAAGACAGTACCGTCTGGTATGATTTTGCGGCGGCATGGTGAAATTCATCGATTACAATAAGATCGAAGGCATCAGGATCAAAGCGTTCACGGTGCATTTTCGTGCTCAAGGTGTAAATGGACGCGAACACGAAATCCGTTCCGGTTTCTTTGTCAAGCCATTATATAATCCAGCCGTTTTGTCTGGCATAATGTGCAAGAAGGAACGCTTCGCTTGGTTCAGAATTTCTTCACGATGAGCAACGAACAAAACACGTTGAAACCTTTCTTTGGCGAAAAAGCCAGCCAGGTACGTTTTTCCGAGCCCTGTCGCCATAACGACCATCGCCTTGTCATAACCTTCCGCATAGGTAATATCAAGCGCTTCAAGCGCTCCTTGCTGTGCGGCTCGGGGAGAAATCAAGGCCAGCTTCTCATTGGGCGCGGTGTCCTCCTGCTTATAATCCTTTTGGGGGAGCATGAGCTCCGACTCCTCCATCTCGGAAATCGACTGAATAAGCTCTGGATATTTCTGATGATAAGCCTTGTAGGCCGTTTCATAATAGGAGATGGTTGTTTCGTTTAATGTCTGCGTAAATTCGTGATAGAAGTTTTTCATAAAATTGTCTAGCGCATGCCGGAATGTAAAGGGCTCTGCCTGAGCGTTTACGGCCAGATTCCATTCCACGCCCATTCGAAAAGCAGACAAAGACAAATTGGACGAGCCCACAATGAACAGC
The DNA here is from genome assembly GCF_056269405.1 of Paenibacillus sp. J2L1-98. Classification (NCBI taxonomy): domain Bacteria; kingdom Bacillati; phylum Bacillota; class Bacilli; order Caryophanales; family Paenibacillaceae; genus Paenibacillus; species Paenibacillus sp. J2L1-98. The sequence goes on from NZ_JBWDNW010000013.1 coordinate 64,686, forward strand.
CCTTGTCCGTCGCCGTAATCGAATAAGTAGGCTTTTGGATGAAAGGACGTGCCCCGACTGCATAATAGTCCGTTTCTTATCCTGTTTCTTTGCCAGTGATACAATTGTTTCATAGGCAATCTTTTGCTCATCAAGTAAAACAAATTCAGAGTTGCCTTCAAACAGAGCATTAATATGATCAACCAGAGATTTAGATGGAGTTATTTTTCCATTCTCCATATCATAAAGGAGTTGTAACCCTTTACCTTTACCCACATATTTAAAGATAAACTCTTGTAGTTTTTTTGTCTCATGTTGTAAGAATAATGGAGCTTCCATTATCGTCTTCTTGTACTTTTCCGCTTTAAGTGGCTCCGGTGTTTTCTCCCGATAATTATGTAGAAATGCCACAGAATGTGCTGTGACATCTTTGTCATACACAGCCGAATTCATATCAACTATAAACTGTCTGTAAGACCAAGCTTGATAGGATGGATGAGTCGTTTCTCTAATTGCACCATTTATAGAGGTTTTGACGATATCCTCTTTATCGGTGGACCACGCTTCTTCCCACTGCTTTAGCTCTACAATAATAAAATTTCTATTATGCTGATCGTCTTGTCCAGCGATTACGAAGTCGATTCGTTTACTTGTAGATGGAATATTATATTCAATCATAACCCCACAGTCGTCAGCAACCCTCGAATTACGGATAATACGCTCCATAAACTGCATAGAATTATTCCATGAACGCCATTCTGATACGGACGGACGCTTACCCAGCTTCTCAATAAACGCCGACTCAATATTAATAGCGATTTTATTATCATCGACTGCCTCTTTAAATTCAGCAACAGAACTGCTATATACGATCACTAGGGCACCTTCTTATGTAAGTGAATCCTATTATTTAAATCTCATCTTCATTTCGCTTAAATTTAATAGACGGCAAGTTAACCTTCTCGATGACCCACCCGGCAAATAACCATGCTTTAGCCTGGGAATGTGAGAAGTCATTTGACCACCAAGCTCTGTGCTGATGCGCAGATGCTGGCAGTTTGAATCCAAGTATGTTCTCAAGCTCCTCTATTGTGAGCATTATCTCCGTAACTTCCAAAGTAATCAACCAAGAAAGTAGCGGAGCATATTTTCCTATCTTTGTAGATGTGATTGATGTCTTTTTTGACACTGACGATTGTGATTGTCTCATCATGTCTTGCTCTGTATTTGCCTCATCATTAGATTCTAATGATTGGGTTAGCCTCTGAAGCATATAGCCAATGCCCTTACAATCGCTTAACGGCAGAGATAAGTTTTGATGTTCTTTTAAAAGCGCGTGAACACGTTTAATGTAATGTTTACCACCAAGCACAACGATTTCATCGTACTCATAAAATCTCTTGTCTACTGCTTGTTCCCGTAGCGCTTCAATTGTAATTTGTTCATCTGATGCCTTTATGAATGATACGTTATATGGTTCTCGGACATAATCATCTGGCATTAGAAAGCCATGCTTAGCTGATAATATCATCCAGTTTCCATAAAAAGCTTTTGCATATCTTTGACATGCTGATGCAAAAACTCCTGTATAGACGAACTGCGCTTCTGTTGCTCCTCTATTCGGTTCTTTATCCCATATCTTCGCTGATCCGCATGGTATGATGCACAGCTTGTTATCTCTACTCATACTAACGCCGCCAACTTCCGATAATCCTGTTCGGATAAAGGATCCTTGAATAGCTCATTGACTTGCCATAGACCACTTGCTCTGATCTTTTCTACAGGGGACGATAGACAGATCCAAGCTTTAGATGCCTTACAGTGTTCACATAAAGAAATCGTTGAAATTAATCTTGCTTCCATATATAAACGTTCTTCCTTATCTTGAACTTCTAGCACACAGAATGAAAAATGATCCTGTATATATTGACTAACCTTTGCTTCAATCTGATTTTGATATTCACGGTCAACTAAATGACCATGTTGGGACTTAGCTGCGGAAGTTGTCAAATCCAGCTCCCACAATTTCAGATAGGGATCATTCGAACGATTTAGAATGCTTCTTCCTATATTTTTACGAAAGATACTTCTATCCTTATTCGTTTGGATAAAATGTTGTTTTAACCGAGAACGTAGCTGATTAACTCCTGTATGGGTTCCAACTCGGACGATACGCTCTCCATCATGTCCTTCCTCACCTCTTTCAAAGAGAAGATAGATACCATTTCTAGGTATCTCTTTCTGGTCAAAATGAAACTGATATCGCTTTAGCGACCGCGCTAGCAGATGTATGTTCGCACAGAACTCGTACAAGGGACATTCTCTCCTTTACTTTGATATAGCTTTAGACATATTCACCTTCTGAATATGCTGAGCACTAATAACAGGGTCAGTAATATTAACCGAAGCGATCCTATCTTCTATAGCCCAGACCTCATCCTCCGTAAATCGTGGGGATGGCTGCTCTATTTTTAGTCTCGCTATTTTCCGCTGTATAAACTCTGTTAGCTCTACATCATAAACAATAAGCTCATCTGAGCCGATCTTTCGAAGTTCAGGATCAATGCCGAATCTGCATCTCATCGTGAAGGAGATCATTGAAATGTATCTTATATTCATAAGCTCAGCGAGCAGCAGCTCTACCGCTTTAATATGACCATAGTTCTGCATCAACGGATTATATAGTTTAAACCGATTGCTAACACTCCAATAACGATCCGCACGCATCCCCTTAGTCTCACCCTTGTAATTTTTGGTTTCAATAACAAATAGAGCATAGGGAGAAATAATGAGATGATCAATCTGAGAGTAACCTGAGCATGACTTGGAATTTGGAACAAGTAGATCATTTAGATGGTGACATTCCTTGGGCAGCTGATCCAATTGAATGTTGATTTTATACTCACCCAACTCCCCAATTCGAGTAGGTTCAACTTTAGGCTTGGATGGCTTTTTTGTTTTGGTGGCTGCTGATTCTAATTTTGCCGGTTTCGAAATGAATAGGGAAAGAAGCTTCTTAAGCAAGTAGGGACTCCTTGGAAATGTTTATTTCGTTTTGGTACAATTCGACAAATTGGGTAATGAGTCCTGCTTAAACGACCTATTTCAAGGGAAATAGTGGTAGGGCACTATGCAGTTGGATTCTATAAAAAATAAAAAGCCGTTCTTCACTTTTGATCGTGACAACAAACGGCTTAATCTCTTATTTGAATAATAGATATAACTAAATTCCAGGTTCATTAAGAAAGCTTATCCGGATCAAAATACAACATCCTGTCCTCATAAAATTTTGCAAGCCATTCCCTTTTGCGATCGTTCCATCTGGCATTAGACAAAATCACATTCGCGCAATCATCAAAGCTCAGGAATGCAATTCGTTGACTGATTTCATTCAGATAATCGACGTTATCAAAATACTTCTCCAATCGTGGAATGTCCCGCGCCAAAGATTGGGGATCCTCACGATACTGTTTCATTTTGAAATAATAATAGCGACTTCCTGAGTCTTCCTGATATCTGGCTGGTGTTAACATAAGAAAGAAAAACTGATTGATATCATCCGGAACTGATGCTAATCCGACATCACTACAACGGGCAATCTGATTTCGAGAAGTGCAATGAGTTGTATCTATTGAAATGTCTGATGTGAATTTCGCTTCTACGAATACATTTGCCTGATTGGGAAAGGTAATAATAGCGTCAAAAACAGTGGGGACTTCCCAGTTACGTTTTCTTTGCGCGGCTTCCCTCACATATTTCACCGGATGTCTCATGACTTCCCTTTCAATGGACTGCATAATTTCCACTGTCGGTGATACCGCCTTCTCCAGCACAATATTGATATTGTCCGCAGGCCAATCCGCATCAGGAAATACCTTCATCAGCAGCCCAGCCAAAGCCTGCGGTCCACATAAAGCCAACGCTGCGGTCGTTACCAAGGTTAAGCTCGGCTCGTCTTTATTGACCTGCAGTGATCTCTTCATCGAATGTACTGCTTTCACACCACTATCTTCTTGTTGTTGGAGATCCGCCTGATAAAGCAAATTTTCGAAATGAACGATCCTCGCTTCTTGATCAGCAGAATACAAATTCAAAAGTTGTTGTTTATTGAAAATATGCATGAATTGTTCCTCCTTAGATTTGAGTGAATCTATTATATTCCTCGAATTTCTACACATAATTGTCCTTTCCTTTTTAGATCGTAAACAAATTATATAAGGGTCGAATAACAACTAGACATCGGGCCAGAAAAAAAGAAGCTATGCTCTCGCAAAGCTTCCATGTTTCCTACTATTATTTTATAGAAATCTCATACTTAGACCCCGCATCACCAGCGAAAACAATGGTACCTTTCTCAGGCAGCACAACCTTATGATCGCCGCTGATCACGGTGAAGTTCACACACATGCCTTTCTCGTCGTATACGACAAACGAGCCGTTTGCTGGCAGCTTCACCTGCATGGTCTTGCCTGCGGCCTTATCCGGAATCGTGTACCACTTGGCATAACCGTTCGCCGGGATGGTTGTCGACGACTTATGGCCGGGATAGATCGCCTTCACTGCATCTTCGCGCACAAATAGGCTGCCCGCGGCTTCGAGGTACTCGATTCCATCCTCCATATAAAAGTTATATCCCGTAATGTCTCTGCCGGCTACAACCGGGATTTGTAAATCGCTGACCGCTGTGTTCGGGCCTGTTATTTTTTTGTCCAGAACATAACCTGGCATCTCCTTAACCAAATCCAGATTGATAGTGGACATGATCAAGTACGCTACCGATGTATATTTTTCATTGATCAGGTAATATTTCTTACCGTCACGTTCCTTCCAGGCGGCAGCCGTTTCTTCGGATATGTCATGGGCCGCGAGCTTCTCACCGGAATAATGCGACAAGGCCATCTGGCCAAGCCCAGGAAGCGAGACATAAAGTCTGGACCACAAGTAGGTACGTCCATTCTCTTCCGTCACGAAGCTGACCTTCGTATTCCCATCCGCACTAATGAAAGAACCATCCGCCGTATACATATATTTCTCAGCCGGAATGTCCGGCAATTTCACCATAGAAACTGACATTTCGCCGACTTTGCTGATATCTACCTTGATCAATTGATTCGTCATTCCGTATATCCCCGCATGCTTCAGCAATGTCTCCGGCATATCCGCCTTTACGGGTGTTCCGTACGACTTCTCAGACTTGAATTCGGCAATAGTTCCTTTCTCTTTCAACGCATGAAGCAGCATTTCATTCGCCAACAGTTGATTTGTCGTACTGGAGCCGCCGGAAGAGAGAACGGCAACAGCCATGTCATGCTCAGGAAGCACAACGAATGCTGCGTGATAAAGAATCGTGTCTCCGCCTTTCGCAAGCGCCTTAATGCCGTATTCATCGAAAGGGAACAGGTTGACGCTGTCCCAGCCGAGTCCGTAGCCGACAGACGTGTCTGCCTCATCGGGCCAAAAGCCTCTCTTATATTCTTCTTGTCCCATCGCTTTTACCGATTTGTCTGAGAGTATTCCTTCAGCTTGTCCTGTGAAGATTTGCGAGAATCGGACCAAATCCTCCGCTGTGGAATATACGCCGCCCGTTCCAATGACGTTGACCGACTCGTTTGGTAATTGTCCCTCATAGGTAGGATAGTAGAGTCCCGCCATTTTGGATGCGCCCAGCTTATCCAGCGGTGTCTTCGTATCGGACATTTTCAAAGGATTCGTAAAATGTTGATGGATATAAGAGGTATAGTCCATGCCGCTGACTTCCTCTACCATAATCTCGGCTAACGTAAACCCGTCGTTGCAATAAACCGAATAAGCGCCCGGATCAGCTTTCAAATTTTGCTGGGCCAATTGTTCTATCAATCTATCGTGGGCATAAGTATCGTTGTCTTCAAACAAAAAAGAATTGGTTAACGTCGATCCGTTAATACCCGAGGAATGGTTGAGCAGCATGCGCGGCGTAATCTGCTTGTATCGTTCGTCTTTCATCTTAAAGTAGGGGATGTACTTGACGACAGGCGAATCCAGATCGACTTTCCCCTCATCTACCAGTTTCATCACGGCCGCGGTAACGAACATCTTGCTCGTCGACCCGATGCCGTACATCGTTTCCGCCGTCAGCGGCTTTTTTCCTTTCTCATCGTTTCGACCGGATTGACCGGATACGACAATGCTGCCATGATCGATAAGTGCATATTGAACGCTTGTCGTACCGTAAGTTTCTGTGAGCAGCAGGGCTTTCTCCGCCGCGGCCTTCCGCGTAGCATCGTAGGTAAGCCCATTGCTCTGGCCTGCAGCCATCGCTCCCGTTGGAACAAGTAACGTTAGCACAAGTACCACTGCCATCATCCAAGATCTTCTTTTTTTCATTAGAACCTCCTTAGGGTTTAGTCTATTTTGTATACGTATAGTAATTCCAAAAGTATTCATTTTTGGTAAAAAATAAAAAGAACCTCCTTTGACTAGGAAGTCCTTTCATGTTCTAAGTGAAGTGTTCAATACTGACGGCTCAATATTCTATCTACTACAAAGTGGACAAATTGGGCGGTCTCCGAATAAGTTTCTTCATGTTTACTATTTTCGTTCCGGTAATCTTCACGCCATTTTAAAGCGTTGTCTATTAACCAAGCATATTCGGGAAACTCTTTCTTGAACCACTGTGCCGCCTTTATTTTAGAAACTTGTTCGCCATATTTTAGTGTATATAATGCCCTGCACATCGTTAGAATGGCATATCCTTGATAGGGTCTGGAATGAATGGTGTTTTTAACATATTCTCTCCACTCCAATGCTTGTTTTTCTATAGCCTCTATGAACTCTTCTTTCGAAATGGGTTCGATGAAAGTATTGGGAGCAGGTCCAAATAGAGTAACACCGTAATCTTGTACAAAATACCAATTCGGTAACCACTGTATACTCGCCTCTACAATATGAAGCGGCTCACCGGGGCTAATAACTGCCATTTGGCCAGGTTTTATTTTAAATGTCTTTAATGCGTCAGTCGAATAATACTGCACTTCAATCCTGTTATCCCATTCCTTATTGCGCTCTGCAAAATCGGCATGCATTTTTTGTAGGGTTTGGAGTTCGTCTTCATTAATTTCCGAGGAGACCGCCGCCAGTAAATCAATATCACTGATTTCATAATCGAAATCTCCCCATGCCAAAGAACCATATAAATAAAGTCCGATAAGCTTATCTCCGAGCTCTTCTTGTATTTCTGTGAACAGCGACTGGAGCAATCTATTTACACTCGGATACGAGGTTGGTTTCATTAGGTTCCCTCACTTTATTTTTGGATTCATACGCACTCTTGATTTAAGTCAATGACCCGTCATCATCTTCCTATTAAAATGAAATTCAACAATGCAATATAGGGGGCTATTTTATGGCTAACTCAATAAAAGAACGATCGTATCAGCGGAAATCTGCTCTGACTGCCGGCACATCACTTATCATCATGGCACTCGCCGCATTTTTTTCCTATGGCTTTGTCCATGGAAGTCTCGTAGTGCAAGGCAATGCCAGTACTACATTTAACAACATAATGTCATCCAATATGCTTTTCAAAGCTGAAATCTTGGGGTGGCTCATCATCCTAATTCTTGATATTATGGTCGCCTGGGCTTTCTATATCTTCCTGGAGCCGATTAATCGAAGCCTTTCGTTGCTCGGTGCCTGGCTCCGTCTTACCTATGCGGCTATATTGGGAATGGCTATCCTGAATTTGATATTTGTGCTGCTACTCTCGTCGAAAAGTATCGACTATTTATCATCATTTAAAATCGATCAGCTTCAAGCGCTTACGATGCTGTTTTTTGAAGCATTTGAATCGATTTGGTCTATTGGTTTGATCATTTTTGGCGGGCATCTAATGATTGTGGGCTATTTGGCTTTCAAATCAGACAGCATACCCAAAGTCATTGGTATCTTATTGCTGCTTGCTTCAATAGGCTATATTGTTATTCATCTATGTAAAGCGTTTCTTCCACAATATGACGGGGTCATTTCCATACTTAATATTGTATTTAGTGTGCCAATGATTGCAGGAGAATTGGGCTTTGGGATATGGCTGCTTTTAAGAGGAGGAAAAGTCTCTAAAGGTGTATGAACAGCTTTCTAAAATGTATCTTTATTGATCCGTTTCTTGATTCTGCTTAATGACTCTGGGGTAATACCGAGATAACTCGCCAATTGATGCTGGGGTACTCGGTCGACTAAATGAGGCCGTTTCCGTACTAGTGCTTTGTAGCGTTCTTCTGGTGAAGATGCGATAAAGGAAGCCAATTCATCTTGTACTTCGCCAAAATTTTGCTCAATCATCATGCGTGTCATGGCTTCCAATTGTGAGTATTTGTTATACATGTCCTTTTCGGAATCAAGGTCACCAACAACCAATATACAGTCTTCTAGACAAGTTAAAGAGTACGCGGATGACTTATCTTGTTTATGATGATTAAAATTCGCAATGGCTTGTTCTTCTGTGTAGAAATTGGATGTGACTTCTTTACCTGTTTCATCTATAGAATACTGCCTAACACATCCCTTCAATACGAAGTAACATTTAGTCGGAACATCTCCTTGGCTAAGGAGCATTGTTCCTTTTTTATATTCCTCAACAAGTATCTCTTCAGCGATGGCCTGTTGTTCTTCTTCGTTAAGGGTTGTAAATCTAGTCATATACTTCAGTAATATTTTTTCCATTTTGTTTTCCCCTCAACTTTTTGGCTATCTATTGTTCCTTACCGCGTTCCTTGGATACTTGGAGTCCGCATTGATTTTATCTCTCCATGTGTATCATCAAGCTCTTTAAGTGCTCCACATCCAAGCAATTCACCTTGTTCCTATTATAATTGATAAATCCCATGTTCGATTCGCTGGATGCAATATTTGGAAAATTCGTTTTTCATTTTGCAATTGACCGATTTATGCCCTTCTTTTATAGTTACGCTAAAGCATTAATGCGATTATGCACTGCGTGATCGTTTCGAAACCGCAGAAATTTAAAACCAAGGAGGATCCCTATGAAGTTTACAGCCACACTTGAATTGAGCAAGAAAACAGCGACCGGCATTCAAGTACCGGAAGAAATTGTCGAATCTCTCGGAGCTGGCAAAAAGCCGCCCGTCAAAGTGACTATCGGAGCTTATTCCTATCGCAGCACGGTAGCGTCCATGGGCGGAAGGTACATGCTGCCGGTTAGTCAGGAGCATCGCGAAGGGGCAGGTATTCAGGCAGGGGATGAAATTGAGATCGACATCGAGCTGGATCTGGCGCCGCGCGAATTAAGCGTACCGGATGACTTCACTGAAGCATTGGATACTCATGCGGAGGCTCGTCAGTTTTTTGACAGCCTGTCTTACAGCAACAAACGCCGGTTTGTATTGAATATCGAAGGCGCAAAAAGCGCCGAAACCCGGCAACGACGCATTGAGAAATCCGTTAACCTGCTGAGCGAAGGCAAACTTCAATAGAGTACTTATGGTACGGTTCTCCGTAACATCTATAAAGCGAATTAGAACAAAATCGATCGACCTCTCCTTTATGGAAGCGCAAACCATTTGCGCTAACGACATATCTGATGATCTCACTCATAAGGTTATTCTGAAAAACAAAGAAACCGTTTCTTCGTAAATAGGCGTGCGATCACCCCTTTACGAAAGAAACGGTTTTTGCATTTTGCTCAAGGAAGCGGCCACGTCACCTGTCCAGCCCGGAATCCGCCATCAGGTGCTGAACCCCGCGATTGTCTTAAGGTCCGCCTGCTTATCCCCTCAAGTATGGTTTACTTAATAATGACGTATTCCAAGTTAACCAGCTTGGCGTAGGCTACGATTTGGTCTGTCGTCAGGTTTAAGGAAACGACGGTATGGTGGCCGCCGCCATTCTCGATCCAGGCTTTCACTCCATCCTGGAAGTTCGGCTTCACCGTCCACAGGACGCGAGCGACAGGAAGGTTAGGAGCCGGAACCGTCGGCTCGAATGCGGAAACCTCGTTGATCAGCAATTTATAATGAGTGCCGAAGTCAGCCATGGATACGACGACGCCTTCGCCGGCTTTGCCGTCGAATACCAGACGCGCCGGATCTTCTTTATCGCCGATTCCGAGCGGGGAAACAATAATTTTCGGCTTGTTGCTTGCCAAGGACGGATCTACCTCGAGCATATGGGATTGCAGGATGGCTTCCTGACCGGCCGCCATCTCGTAGGTGTAATCCTCCATAAAGCCCGTGTTTTGATTACGGCTCATCACTTTCAGCAAGCGATCGAGCGCGGCCGTCTTCCAGTCGCCCTCGCCGGCAAAGCCGTAGCCCTGCGCCATCAGACGTTGGACGGCAAGACCAGGAAGCTGTTTCATTCCATGCAAATCTTCGAAGTTCGTCGTGAAGGCATTATAACCTTTCTCGTCGAAGAAACGTTTGAGGGCGATTTCATAGCTTGCTTGGACTCTTACGCTGGCTTCCCATGATTCTTTGCTGTTCGTGCCGTAATCGAATTCGTAGAGCTCCGCATATTGGCCCATCAGATCATCGATTTCATGCTCCGTAACGGCATTCACGTATTGCACGAGGTCGCCGATGCCGTAGTAGTCCACGGTCCATCCGAACTGAATTTGGGCCTCGACTTTATCGCCTTCCGTTACGCCAACGTTGCGCATGTTGTCGCCGAAACGGGCCACTTTGATGTTGAAGCTTTCGTTATAAGCAACCGCTACGTCCATCCAATCCGCAATTTGCTGCTGCACTTCCGGACGTTCCCAGTAGCCTACGACGATTTTATTTTGTTTCTTCAGACGGGCATTGATGAAGCCGTATTCGCGGTCGCCGTGAGCGGCCTGGTTCAGGTTCATGAAGTCCATGTCGATCGTTGCCCAAGGAATGCTTTCATTGAACTGGGTTGCCAAGTGAAGCAGAGGCTTCTGCAGCAACTTCGTACCGCGAATCCACATTTTCGCAGGCGAGAACGTATGCATCCATGTGATGACACCCGCCACTTCATCGCGATAGTTGACCTCTTTCATGATACTTGTAATTTTATCCGCGCTGACAGCCAGATCCTGCAAGACAAGCGGATAAGGGAGCAGACCGCTATTATTCAAGGCATCGGTCATCGTCTGCGCGTGGGCTTTCACTTCAGCGAGCGCTTCTTCCCCGTACAAATTCTGCGAACCTACGACGAACCAAAACTGTTTAGCTGCTGTTACTGACATCTTGATCATCCTCTTTTCTGTATTTAATAATAATGGGTAAGGCTATCACTTCTGCCCGTAGTAAGCGTCTTTCCCGTGCTTCCGGAGATAGTGCTTGTCCAGAATGCCTTGCGGAAGTTCTTTGGCGAAATTGTTCAATTGCCGCGCGTACAGATTCATTTTGCACACTTCCTCCAGCACGACGCTGTTCACGACCGCCGACTTCACGTCTTTCCCCCAAGTGAAAGGCGCATGTCCCTGGAGCAGGACGGCCGGGATCGCCATGACATCCAATCCGCGCTTCTCGAATGTTTCGATAATAACGTGACCCGTCTCCGCTTCGTATCCCCGGTCAACCTCCTCTTGGTTCAAGAACCGTGCGCAAGGCACGGCGCCATAGAAGGTGTCCGCATGCGTCGTTCCCATGACGGGTACATCCAGTCCCGCTTGCGCCCAGATGGTTGCCCAGGTCGAGTGGGTATGCACGATGCCGCCGATTTGCGGATAGTGTTTGTACAAGACAGCGTGAGTCGCGGTATCGGAGGAAGGTCTCAGGTCTCCCTCGACCACCTTACCGTCAAGGTCCACAACTACCATGTCGCTTGGTTTCATCTTCTCATAGCTGATTCCGCTCGGTTTGATCACGAACAAGCCGCTTTCCCGATCGACGGCGCTCGCATTGCCCCAAGTGAATTTCACGAGGCCGTGCTTCGGCAAATCCAGATTCGCTTGATATACCTCTTCTTTCAGTTGTTCTAACAACGTTAGTCCCTCCCGTTCTCTAGCAGATGGTCTACAGCGGCTTGTTCGATGGCAAGCCCTGCTTGGTATCGTTTGATGAATACTTGGAACCCTTCGACATCCGCAGCATCCGGAGCAATCTCCTGTCCTTCGGCATCTTTGAACACCTTCTGCTCGAGGAAGTCCTCCAGGCTCTCTTCTTGATCCTTGCCCGTCATGTAAGAAGCCAGAAGCGCCATGCCCCATGCCCCGCCTTCGCCGGCCGTGGACATGACCGAAATCGGCACGTTCAGCGCAGCGGCTAATACTTTTTGTCCAACGACAGGAGTCTTAAATAGGCCGCCGTGAGCCAAGATGCTATCGATGGCCACCTGTTCGTTTTCGGTCAAAATGTCCATGCCAAGCTTCAACGCTCCGAAAGCCGTGAATAGATGCGTTCGCATGAAGTTAGCCAAATTAAAGTTGCTTTCAGGCGAGCGAACGAACAACGGCCGGCCTTTATCTATTCCCGTTATATTCTCGCCCGAAAGATAGCCGTAGCTAAGCAAGCCGCCGCCATCCGGGTCTGCTTCAAGAGACTTGCCCAGCAGCACGCTGAACAATTTACCGGAATCCGCACCCAATCCCATCGCTTCGGAGAATTCACGGAACAGTCCCATCCATGCGTTAAGATCGCTGGAGCAGTTATTGGCATGCACCATGCCGACCGGACTGCCGTCCGGCGTAGTGACCATATCGATCTCCGGATAAACCTTGGACAATTCTTTCTCCAATACAATCATTGCAAAAACGGATGTGCCCACGGATATATTTCCCGTACGCTTCTTGACGCTATTTGTCGCAACCATGCCTGTGCCGGCATCGCCTTCCGGAGGACAGAGCGGAATGCCGGACTGCAGATCTCCGGCCGGGTCCAGAATGGCGGCTCCCGCCGCCGTTAGCTCGCCGGCTTGCTCGCCTGAGAGATATACCTTGGGAAGAAGATCCTCAAGCTTCCACGTAAAGCCTTTGGCCGCGATTAATTCATCGAATTTCTTGACCATCGATGGATGGTAATTATGAGTTGATTCATCAATAGGGAAGATGCCGGAAGCATCCCCGATGCCGATCACTTTATTGCCGGTCAACAGCCAGTGGATATATCCGGCCAGCGTCGTTACGAAATCAATGCGAGGCACATGCTCCTCTTGGTTCAATATTGCTTGGTACAAATGGGCGATACTCCAGCGCTCGGGGATATTGAATTGGAACAAGTCCGTTAATTCCCTAGCCGCCGCGCCGGTTGTTGCGTTGCGCCAAGTCCGAAACGGCACCAGCAGGTCGCCCGTGCTGTCGAACGCCATATAACCGTGCATCATAGCGGAAAACCCTATCGAACCGACGGACCGGAGGGTGACTCCGTAATGCCGTTCCACTTCCTGCTTCAGTTCACGATACGCGGTTTGGAGGCCTCTTATAATATCCTCCTGGTTGTACGTCCAATATCCGTCTTTCAACAGATTTTCCCACTCAAAGCTTCCCGATGCGATAGTCTCGAAACGACGATCGATCAGCACGGCTTTGATCCGCGTAGAACCAAATTCGATACCCAGCGAAGTTTCTCCATTGGTTATCGCTTCCTTCAAGTCCAGATGATTCATGATCACGTATGTCCCCTCTCTGTTCGTGGTTTGCACAAAAATTAAATCGCTCATATCGCGATCTAACTTCGTGACTTAACCCAACCGATTACGATTCCTATACTAGCTGCTTCCGATCGAATCGGTCACTCGATGAGACAACCGGAAGATTTCAATCGAAAGAAGGCGCTTTCTCTTACTGACAGCCTTAGTATATTTTCTGTACGTACATTTGTCAATATAGTCTAATAGTTATACTAACATAAGTTGCTGTACCATCCTTATTCGTCTGATCATGGAGTTTTCCTGAGGACAAGCACGGAACTTGTACCATTGGAATCGCAAAATGATGTTATTGCATTTGCATTTCATGCAATTCATGCTAAAATGTGTACGTACAACTTTTTTCGAACAACGATGAAAGAAGTGGATTGCATGAAGCCAAAGTACCAGCTCATTATTGAAGATATCAAAAGTTATATCCTCTCTGGAACGTACAAAGCAGGCGAGAAAATCCCTTCGGAGAACGTTTTGCAGGAAAGCTACAACGTTAGCCGGCAGACGGTTCGAAAGGCCATTCTAGAGTTATCGAACGAGGGTTTCCTGCGAAGCGAGAGGGGATCCGGCACGTACGTCAGCAGCCAATATCGGTCCAGAACGGGTGCAAAAACCATGAATAAAACGATCGGCGTCATCACAACCTATATCTCGGACTACATCTTCCCCTCCATTATCCGCGGCATTGAAAGCCGATTAAATGAAGATAACTATTCCTTGCTGTTAGCCAGTACAAATAATGATATCTCCCAGGAAAAAAAGGCGTTGGAAATGATGTTATCCTACGGTGTGGATGGACTGATTATAGAACCTACCAGAAGCAGTGTATACAACCCCAATATCGCTTACTACCTGTCTTTTAAGGAGCAGGAGGTTCCGTTCGCGATGATCAATGCCTATTATGAAGAGTTGGAAGTTCCTTTCTTCTGTCTGGATGACGTGCAGTCCAGCTATCTCGCAACCCGGGAGCTGATTACCAAAGGACATACCCAGATCGGCATCATCGCGAAAATGGATGATTTGCAAGGGAAGTATAGAATGAAGGGATTTATCAAGGCTCTTGGGGAAGCCAAATTACGGTTCCAGCAAGAGCATGTGCTATCTTTCGATACATCGACAAAGCCGGACCTGTCCGCTAACTTGGAAGTGTATCTGAACGACAATCGGGATGAATTGACTGCGCTTGTGTGTTACAACGACGAGGTAGGCTTGGAAGTCGTACATGTCTGCAGAAAACTGGGAATTTCCATTCCGGACGGGCTATCCATCATTGGACAGGACAACTCATATATCGCCAAAAACGCGAATATCAAACTAACGACGCTGACGCACCCCCAAGAACAAATGGGACGCGACGCAGCTGACTGGGTCATTAAGAATTTACAAGGCAAAAAAGACTTGCCCACCAACACCTACTACCAGCCCGTATTAATTGAGGGCGAAACAGTAAAAGCGATCGAAGTGGAATAGTCATGGTCTGTGTTGGCAAAAATAGTTCATCCGTTCCGAAGAAAGTCGGGACGCCGCTAAAAGGAAACAAAAAAGCAGCCCGCCCTCTGTGACGAGGAACGGGCTGCTTTTGCTCTATTTAGACGAAATCTATTATGCTGTTTCTTCGACTTCCGCATGCACCGTTTTGATCTGGATCATGACCGTGGCCGGATCAGTCAACACTTCAATTCCATCCTTGAAGATCAGGTCGGAAACTAGAAGTTGGGCGCCGGCAGCAAGGCCGCTTATATCTACTTCCATTGAAGACGGCAAATCTCCCGGCATGCAGCGGACTTCTATTTCATACATTTCCACCTGCAGTACCCCGCCGGATTTCACACCGATAGCCTCTCCTGAAAAATGGATGGTTACTTTGCTATCCATGCTTTCCGTCATGTTCACATGGTGAAAGTCGATGTGCAGCAATTTGCCCGACATGGTTTCCCTTTGGATGTTCTGAACAATGACCGGCATCACGACTTCATCGGATGTCTTGCCCTGCAGAATAGCCCGCGGATTTTTCTTCAAAATGTCCAGCATTTCCTTTTCATTAACTTCTAATGACATCGTATCTTTACCAATTCCATACAATACAGCCGGGATCCGTCCCTGTTTTCTTGCTTGATTCAAGTGAGACTTTGTTTCGCCAGTGCGCTTGTTTAATTGAATAAATTTACTCATTTGTTTGTTCCCGCTCTCTTTTGACCATAAATTCTTGTCAAAAGGATTATAACATGACCATAGAATCTAGTCAAATGAACCATTTCTCATGATTCATAATCCATAAATGGATCAGGGATTTCAATCTGATAAGCCTCGGCATCGCTAACGCCAACGGAAAGCACGGCCCGGCCATTGCCTGACCTTATAAGCCCGCCGCTAAAAATAACATCCTCCAGCTCTGGACGTTTACCTGGACCTCTTGGAAAATCGCTTCTTACGGCAATAATCTTTATAGGCGTTTTCTCGCAGGTTGCGGGGTTTATCGAGAAGACCATCGAATAATAATGCTTGTACCCTAATTCATCGAAGCAGGCTATATGTCCCAGAACGCCTACATGACCATTCTTCAATAAATGCGCTTCGTTCGCGCCTCCCCATTCTTCGGGGACGAATTGATCTTGAAACATTTCTGCATCGATGAAGGTTTGCTCATTGAGCTCCTCCAGCGAATCGATTATTGTAAATCCGATTTGCCCTCTTCCGCCTCTTGTTCCTTGCGGCCTTGTAAATATGCCTATCCTGCCATCCGCAAGCTCAATGAGACGGATATCCTTCATCGTTCCGGGTCCGGATGAAAAGTGGCATAACGAATCAATGCGGAAACCGCGATAAAATTGAGTAACCCATGACACGATCTTGCCCGGATCATCTTCCGCGGTAATGACTTCAACTCCGCCAATGATTAATTCACCCTTGATGACGGTTTTGCATGGGTCCTGCAAATTATAGGTATGTGTATGTATGCGGGGACTCCAAACCTGATTGCCACATGTAAAAAAGAAGACTTGAGAGAACTCGCTGTCCCGTTCCTCAACTCTTCCTAAGATCACTTCCTCCCCGTCATACTGAAACGGGGCAGTTATATTATATACATCCCGATTTCCAACCCCGGAGAATGACAGCTTCTCCACTTTCGTCAGGCGGGGCTTTGCATAAAAGGCATCCAGGAGCTGTTTACAGGTTTGCGTCTTTATCATTTCCCTTGTCATTGCCATCCTCCTGGTGGTCAAACGATTCATCCATCGTGTAATCGCGATCTTCATCCTCTTCGATCCCAATGAGTTGCCCCGGCTGGACATTAAAATATAGACAAAGCTTTAGCAGCAAATCCCTTGGATACTGTACCATTTCATCCTTATACATACGACGGACGGAATCAAAGTGATAATTTACATCTTTTGCAAGCTTACGTATAGATAATTTTGGATCGTGATTTTCCATAACCTCTTTTAATTTACTGCGTATGACTGACACACACACACCTCCTAGATTAATATATCCGGAAAAAGGGAGTGAGTCAATAAAATTGACAAGAAAAAATGGTCATGTTATAGTGTGGAAGAGGAAATATTTTTCAATTTTCAGAAAATAAAATACCGCTTCTCCTGAAGAAATAAAGATCAATGATCGCTTTATTTCTTTTTTTGTCCAAAAAATTAAGATGGAGGCTGTTTATATGAAAAAGACTATCAGAAACCGGAATATCGTTTTTCTAGGAACCAGCCTGCCGAGAGAATGCGGCATTGCTACATTTACGCAAGATTTATTAGATGAATTCGATCATATTCAAGGCTTCAATAAGCCTTGTATCATTGCGGTCAACAACAACGAAACTTACCTCTATCAAGAGCAAGTGATGAGGGAAATAGAACAGCACAAGCTGTCGGATTATATAGAAACGGCCGAATATCTTAACGTGTCAGACGTTAATCTTCTCGTTATCCAGCATGAATTTGGTATTTATGGCGGAGAAAGCGGAGAATTTTTGATTCCATTCGTCGAAAGGCTGAGTATTCCATATATCGTTATTTTTCATACCGTGTTAACGAATCCTTCCGCTAAGCAGCGGCACATCATGAATCGGGTTGCGGAATTAAGCGTGAAGGTCGTCACGATGGCGCAGTCTACCGTAAAGGATTTGAGCTCTATTTATGGTATCGATGCCGCAAAAGTAGCTTTCATTCACCATGGGGTGCCTAATGTCAAAACCGAATCAAGATCAAAGCTTAAAGAACAGTATGGCTTTGCGGACCGGAAAATTTTATCGACCTTTGGATTCCTTAGCCCTGGCAAAGGAATTGAATACAGCATAGAGGCCATGTGCGGAGTGGTCAAACAGCATCCGGATTCTCTCTATATCATTTTCGGGAAAACGCATCCGGTAGTCAAACAAGAAACAGGCGAGGTATACAGGCAAAAGCTGATGGATCTTGTGGAACAATTTGATTTAAAGCATAACGTTCTCTTCGTCGACAAGCTGTTGACACAGGAGGAAGTCATTCAATCGCTTGTCATGTCAGACATTTATATGACTCCCTATTTAGGCAAGGATCAGGCCGTTAGCGGCACTTTGGCATACGGAGTCGGTATTGGAAGGGTCATCGTTTCCACTCCTTACCGGTATGCCGAGGAAATGCTGGCAGAGGGCAGGGGCTTGCTGGCAAACTTCCGCGATTCCGCCTCTTTGGAAGCATGTATCCTCCAATTACTGGACAACCCTGCTCTAGTAAAAGAAATGGAAAATCGCACGCTTGAACTCGGAAGAACCATGCTGTGGAACGAAGTCGCCAAAACCTATGCCGCCATCTTTCAAGAGAACATAGCGGTTTCAGAGTTAGCTAATAGGAGTGTGATTTAATGGAAGTACAAACGATACTGCAGTTTAAGTCCGATTATATGCGCAGGATAACGGATGATACAGGCATTTTTCAGCATACCAAGTTTGGTGTTCCCGACCGCTCGAAGGGCTATACGACAGATGATAACGCACGGGCATTAATCGCAGCCGTTTTATTGTACAGCAGCAAAAAAGATCCCGTCACGTTGGACCTTATTCATACTTATCTTTCCTTCATTCATCACGCACAGAATACAGCCGGAAACTTTAGAAACTTTATGGATTATAACCGTACTTTCGTTGAGGATAGCGGATCTGATGATTGTCAAGGACGCACGGTATGGGCGCTTGGATTCGCGCTCGCCCACTCCTCCTCCCTGCCGGATAATTTACTGAATACCTGCCGTTATTTAATTAATCAGGCATTGCCGCTTATCGGTACGCTCAGTTCTCCCCGTGCCGGGGCCTATGCCATAATCGGCCTAAGTTACCTGATAGAAACCCCAAAAGCTTTAACTTACTCCTTTCCATATCCCCACACGCCAAGCACCGCGGAAGAGATGGCATTCCTGCCCAGAGCATTCATCTTCGATCTCATCGATACTATGTCTTTCAGATTGCACAATCAATATATCCGCAATAAGGGGAACGGTTGGAATTGGTTTGAAGACAGCCTTACCTACGGAAACTCGATGCTTCCATGGGCACTCTTAAAAGCATGCCGTATTTCAGGTAACGTTAATTTGAAGGAAGCGGCCAAGGAAAGCTTGGATTTTCTGGCATCCAAAACCTTCTCCATAGAAGGATATTATAAGCCGATTGGCAGCCATGGCTGGCTGCTGCGGGACGGAGCGGCCGCTCCCTACGACGAACAGCCGATTGAAGCATGCGAAATGCTTCTTGCTTGCAAGGAAGCCGCGACCGTGCTCCAAGACCCTGCTTATCTGAAATATGCAGCCTTATGCTATGAATGGTATTTAGGACATAATTCATTAAAAATCCCTCTAATTGATCCTCAAACCGGGGCTTGCTTTGACGGTATCCATGGGGCCGGGCTCAACCTTAATCAAGGCTCGGAAAGCATCATTTCCTTCTCTATTGCCCAATCGGTGATGCATCATGAATAAATTCGCGACTATCCTTGCAGGCGGAGGCGGGACCCGCTTTTGGCCGCTTTCCAGACAAGAGATTCCGAAGCAGCTGCTAAATATTAGCGGAAACGATATGGTGATTCTTTAATGGTCGTATTGCCTTCCGATCATGATATAACGGATGAAGCACAATTCCGGCTTACGCTGGACGAAGCCTGTACGTTCGCGATGGAGACGGACAAAATCGTAACCATCGGAATTAAGCCGACCTTCCCTTCTACCGGCTACGGCTACATCGCCTTTGATAGAGAGCCTATTGCTTCGAAACCTGTTGCCGTATACGAAGTAGCTGAATTTGTAGAAAAGCCGGGCTTCCAGAAAGCGCAAGGCTATCTGTCGTCAGGTAATTATTTATGGAATAGCGGGATGTTCATTTGGAAAACATCCGTTATTCCATAGGCGTAGACGGCTTCATCATTGCGGACACCGGGGGTGCACTATTAATCTGTCCCAAGGACAAAGCGCAGTCTGTCAAAGAAATCGTCGAACTGCTGAAGGAAAATGGAATGACCGAGTATATTTAGTGTTGTCCACAAACAAAAAAAGAATCCTTCGACCAGGATTCTTTTTTACACTAAACTAAGTGCTGTCTCCAGCAGACTGAATTGCAGGGTCATCCTTTTCCTTACCGGGTTAAGCTCAGTTCTAATTTCAAGACTGTCTTTCGTTCCATGTCATGAGATCCGTTTTTTTGCTGCAGCCCACCCAAGTGCCAATGCGCCGCATAAACCGGCATTATTTCCTAAACCAGGGGATACAATGTATTCTCCGATATTTGCAGTGATGGCTTCCGAACTGACATAACCCTTCAGATTATTTTGCACCTCGGTACGTATCATAGGTAATAACTGCTTCTGCTGCATGACACCGCCGCCCAAAATAATTTTTTTCGGCGAGAGCATCAGGATCGCTCCTGTAACAGCCTGACCGATGTAGTATGCTTCCATTGCCCATGCCGGATGCTCCAGGGGCAGCTCACTGCCCTTCATATTCCATCTCTTTTCAAGCGCAGGACCCGCTGCCATGCCTTCCAGACAATCTCCATGATAAGGACAAGTCCCTTCAAACTCGTCTTCCGGGTGGCGTCTAGTCAAAATGTGACCGCCTTCAGGATGCACCAGGCCGTGAACAAGCTTGCCTTCCGCATAGACGCCTACGCCGATTCCGGTGCCGATTGTATAATAAATACAGCTATCCAAGCCTTTGGCAGCACCCCACACGGCTTCGCCATAAGCCGCTGCATTGACGTCCGTATCCCATCCGAACGGAACATCAAACGCTTTCTTGAGCGTCCCCAAGAACGGATACCCCGACCAGCCCGGCTTTGGGGTTGTCGTGACGTAACCATACAACTCGCTTGCAGGGTCGATGTTGATAGGGCCGAATGTTCCAATTCCGATGGCCTCGACTCCCTTGTCCTGAAAATAAGCGATGACATGATCGAGTGTACGTTCCGGACGTTCAGTCGGAAAACTGAACCGGTCCTCGATCTCTCCATTTTCATTCCCGATTCCGCAAACAATCTTTGTTCCGCCTGCCTCGATCGCACCGATACGCATTTGAAGTCTCCCCACTATAATAGGTTATTTGTTTAACATTGGCTGTACCAACAGAAAAATCTCCCGGCCGGCCATATACAGGCAGACCGGGAGGGGGGGCGATTGCAGCCGCCTCAATATAGTCCGATAATCCGAGAACGGGTCATCTTTATTTTGTTGACCACAGAGTCTCGATTTCCTCCAGCGATTTGCCTTTCGTTTCGGGAATCGCACGCCAGGTAAAGCCAACTGTGATCAAGGACATGAGAGCGAAAAGCCAGAAGGTCGTCGCCGGACCAGCGGTATGAAGCAGAGGCGGAAATGACTGGGAAACCACGTAATCCGCTATCCAATGCGTCATAGTTCCAATGGCCACGGCTCTTCCGCGAATTCGGCTCGGGAAGATTTCGGATAGAACTACCCAAAGCACAGCGCCGAGCGAAACGGCAAAGGATGCCACATAAAGCAGGATGAAGATAAGTAACAACGGTCCGGAGGTATGTCCTGTATGGAAAGCGAGGCCAATGACCGTCAGGCATATCGTCATTGAAGCAGAACCGATGAGAAGCAGCACTTTTCTTCCCACCTTATCGACGAGCCACATAGCCAATATCGTGAAGAGCAAATTGACGAAACCGATCAAGATGGTTTGAATCAGCGAAGCATTCGCACCGGCGCCGGCTTCCTTGAAAATGACCGGAGCGTAATACATTATGGCATTAATGCCCGTAACCTGTTGGAGGGCCGCCAGAACGATACCCACCATCAAGGCAACTCTCATACCAGGCATGAACAACTGCCGAATCGACCCTCCGCTTTCCTGCTTGGATACTTCCTTGATAGCCAGCACTTCCTGTCTGGCCAAATCTTCACCGTGAATTTTAAGTAAAATCTTCAGCGCATCCGCTGGCCGTCCCTTCTTGATCAGCCACCGGGGACTTTCAGGTACGAAACACAGCAGCACCAGGAACAGCAAGCCGGGGACGGCACCTGCGGCAAACATCCAACGCCAAGCGGTGGAAACGTCCCATGCGTCGTCTCCGAAGCCGGTAATCCACGTATTCACAAAGTATACAAGAAAAATTCCGGTAACGATGGCAAGCTGGTTCAGGGCAACCAGTCGGCCGCGATATTTGGCCGGTGCAATTTCCGCGTTATAAAGCGGGCATAGGGCTGAGGTAATACCGATCCCAAAGCCGCCGATCATACGGGCGATAATATAAAAGGAAAACGTATCAGGGAGGGCAGAGCCGACAGTACCGATCATAAAAATGATAGCCGCCGCTATCAGAACCTTTTTCCTGCCGAACATGTCACCCAAGATCCCGGAGACGGAAGCTCCCGCAATACAGCCGATAATGATACTGGAAACGGCCCACCCAAGCTGCACCTCATTCAATTGAAAGCGCTGTTCCAAAAAGCCGAGCGCTCCCGATATTACAGCCGTATCGAATCCGAATAAAACACCGCCTAAAGCCGCTACGATCGCAACAAGCGTTACAAACATCATATTCGGCTTTTCCAGCTTCTGTACGGTCTGTTGTTCAGACTGTTGTTCAGACTGTTTTTCTATCTGCATATCAATCTCTTTATTAATAACTATTGACAATGTTATCCGCTCCTTTCCGTATTCGCCCTAATTCTTTCCATAGAAGTATAGCATGCGCAGCACCCGGACAAAGCAGCTATTGTCTGCACTTATCCGTGTTCTTCCTGCATTGATTTAACCCGGTGCTATGTTCTGGTGATGATGAGGAGGAAACTAGCATATTTTTGTCCTGATGAACATAAAAAAGTCCATGCCTGCAGGCATGGACTTTCAAAAATTTATATAAAACAGAATACAACTTCGTCATCCGCGGTCAACAGACTGTACGTAATTCGTTTCGGTCTCCTTTCCTAAAGGAATCAGAATCGTAATCTTCGTTCCTTTGCCAGGCTCGCTCTCAATGTCCACAAGATCGTTGTTTCCGTAGAACAGATGCAGCCGTTTGAACACATTTCTTGTGCCAAGCCCCGTGGATTCCTTCTTCTCCGTTCCGGCTTCCAGCCGGAGCAGGGCCTGCCGGAGCTCCTCACTCATGCCGATTCCGTTGTCCGACAGCGTGATACGAACATTCTCCGAAGTACGGGTCACTTCCAGACGGATAAGTGCGCCTTGTTCCATATCTGCAATGCCGTGCATGAATGAATTCTCAACAATAGGCTGAAGCGTTAGTGACGGTATCAGCACATGGAGTGCGGAATCATCGACTTCCATCTCGAAGCTGACGCGGTCGCGGAAGCGTGCCTTTTGAATCGTAAAGTATTCTTTGACGTGCTCTAGCTCATCCCGCAGTGTTACAGGCCGGTCCAGCTTTCGCAAATTGTACCGTAAGAGATTAGACACCGACACGATGAGATCACTGCTTTTCTCCGCTCCTTCCAGCAGCGCCAGCTTGGAGAGCACATTGAGCGTATTGAACAGAAAGTGGGGATTGATCTGGCTTTGAAGCGCCTGAAGCTCCAATTCCTTGACAAACCGGTCTTTTTCCAGGCTTTCTTTATCCTTCTCGATCAATACCATCAGGTCATCCGACATTTTCTTGAAAGCATCAGACAACATGCCGAGCTCGTCATCCGAGCGCGGTGGCGGCTCAAGCTTCAGGTTTCCTGTGGAAACCTGTCTGGCCAACGCGACAAGACGGCTTACCGGCCCGGTGATACTGCGGGAGATCCAAACGGCGATCACGACGCTCAGCAGTGTGTTGACGACGAATATGGCTGCGCCCAAACGGTTGATCCGACTGGTTTCCTGCTGGATTTGCTTATAAACAGGCTGGTAGAAGCTCAGCTCCAAATCCACGAGATGCTGCCCTTCCTCCCGGATAAAGCCGGTTGTTTTCTCGGCTTCTTCGTAATGGGCCAGCGCGATGCGCGGTGACGAGATTCTTACAGCAGTAAGCGCGGCTTGCTCCTGCTCTAATAGCGTATCCAGCATATGAACATACCCCGTTACCGCCGAAGCCAGTGGGGAGGAAGCGGGTGTAGCGATAAGAATTCCGCGTGTTGCAAGCAGCTGCTTCCGCGCCTTCCCCAGCTCGGCTGTACTACTGTCGACCGGGTTGAGCAAATAACCGTAAAGCGTTTTTAGATGATCTTCTGCCGTCTGGGCGGATTGCTTGTACAGCAGGATGCGGTCCATCATCTGATCATAACTCTCCTGCACGGTTTTACCGCTCTCAAATAAGAAGTACATGACCGAATTCACAAGCAGCACGAGCAGGGGAATGAACAGCAGCAGCTTCGTTCGAATCGTCATGGGCAGCTTCCCCCCGTTCCGCTGCCGGCCTTACTGCTTGTAAGGATGTCGGCTTCTGTAAAATACTGCGGCGTCGGCTTCTTCCCTTGGAAATAGTCATGCAGCAGGGAGATTGCGCCATAACCCATCTCATACGGCTGCTGTACGATGGTCGACACGATCCTGCACTGCCGGATGGCTTCCTTCGTTTCAGCCAAATCGTCAAACGCGAAAATGTTCAGTCCTTGCGGCCGTACACGGTCTGCAGCTTCCAAGATCCCCATCCCGTCCAATGAACTGAACCCGACCATATAGCCGACCTGCGGGTACTGCACAAGAATTTCTTCGGCTTGCTGTGCCGCCTGCAAACGAGAAATGTTGGACGAACGCACGTCGACGACGCTCAGCTCCGGGTAACGGTTGATGACCGAACGAAAGCCGATAAGCCGAAGCTGTTGACTGTATGCTTTCTCATTGGCGATCAGCACACCGATGCTGCCTTTGGCTCCTGATGCCTTCACAATTAACTCGCCCATGGTTTTGCCCGCGTTCAAGTTGTCTGTACCAATATAGGACAGCCGGCGGCTGCCAGGTTCATCTGCGTCCACTGTAATTACCGGAATTCCTTGGAGTGCGGCTTTGTCAATCAGCATCCGCTGCTGCGGATCGTTAATTCCCTGCACCAAAAGCGCGTCTGCTTTGGATGCTATGGCTTTCTCGAGCAGCCTGATCTGCTCGGCGGGATTGATTCGGAAAGGCCCGGTATATTCGAAATTCATCCTGTACCTCCCGGACGCCTCCCTGGCTCCCTGTTCGATGGTTCGCCAGAAAGGATTGTCAATCTCCTGGGCGATTAACACGACGCGAGGAGGCGGGTTACCGTCCAGAGGGCGGGATTTCGGATTAACCAGCTCACGGATATGCAGTGTAGAAAGCAAAAACTGCAGGAGCAGATAGGAAAATAAGATAAATAGGATAACGATTCCATAATTCCATTTTCGGGACAACAAGCTGCACCCCTTTTCTGCGTAGTAGACTCATTATATAAGAATAATGAAGCAAACGAAAAGAAAGGAACTCCAATGTTGTCAGACAACAATAAGAGGATTGCCATCATCGGCAATCCTCTCATTAGCTCAAACCATTTAAAATTAAAGCATCTATTGCCACCGCAGGAACGGTTGGACTTACTTAATCACTTACCCTACAGCCCACCACTCATAACGCTGTTTAAAAACGCGAGCGTCCTTGCAAACGCATCACGGGCATAAGTAACGTTATAGGTCGGGTTCGTATCGTTGAAGAAGGCGTGTCTTGCATTCGGGTATATCACAGCTTCAAAAGATTTGCCTTGCTTCTCCATCTCCTCTGCGAAACCGGGTATCAGATTGGTAATATTCGGGTCTTCTCCCCCGTAGAAGCCCAGTATCGGACACTGAATGTCTGAAATGCCTTGCTCAGGCGGGCGTCCATAAAAAACAACGGAGCCGGCGTGCTGCGAATCTTTGGTTGCTAATACAGCCGACAATGCGCCACCCATGCAGAAGCCTACAGATGCAACGGGCATGCCCTTCGTTTTCTCAAATGTATGGCGTGCAAATGAGGCCGTGTCCGTCAGAATGCCGACTAATTGACCGGATTGTGCCGGACTGAGCAGACCAAACAACCCGTCAAGTGTGGATCTTAGCGGAGCCTGGCGGTGAGCGGGCTGCTTCACTATCTCCTTTTCCCTTTCTGCCGGATTAAACCAGGCTGTATGAGGGATGGAATGCAGGAACGCTTTAGCTTCGGCCAGCCGTTCCTCACTGAGCGCTTCCGGACGAACTCCGTTAACGGCAAACAGGTCGGGAGCGATAGCCACATAACCGGCAGCGGCAAACCTCCGGGTGACATCTTGAATATGCGCGTCAACGCCCCAAATCTCTTGTATGATGATAACAGTCGGGCGCAGTTCCGATACAGGCTCCATTGAAGCAATATACGCGCGGCGGCTGCCGTTCATGCCGTTAAATATTTTCCATTCCGTATGTACTGGCATTTCCCAATCTCCTCACGTCATATGATGATGATTCCTTCGAGCTCGCGATTTCCGATCCTATTTCCCACCATTTGGACTAATGCCATTTTAACATATTTCACCTCGCTAATAATCCGCTGCCTTGGCATTATGCCGTTACACTTACTAATAAATAATGAACTCCTCTCGAAATTAATGTGTCAAATCGATTTTAGGCTCATATCTTGTCATATGGGCGGTTAAACCTCTACAGGGAGGAGAAGGAAGATGATCATCGGTGTTATTGGTGCGGGTGCAGTCGGCGGATACTGTGGGGCGATGTTAAGGAGAGCCGGGCATGACGTCATTTTTGTGGCTAGAGGAAAACATTTGGATGCGATGAAGGAACAAGGACTTCTTATTCATTGCGAATCCGGCTCTTTCCGTGTAGATGGGCATTTCACTAATGACGTTAAAGATTTATGTCAGGCTGATCTCATTCTGTTTACGGTTAGTTCCACCGATACTAGAGCAACAGCTGAGAAGCTCCCTCCCTTGCTGAAGGCCGATTCCATTATACTCACTTTGCAGAACGGCGTGGATAACGAAGAAATGCTTACCGAATTGTTCGGGAAAGAGCGGGTGTTCTCAGGCGCAGCCTATCTTAACGTCTCCATAGAAGCACCCGGCGTCATTCGCCAACAACAATTGCAATCCTTTATGATTGGTTCCTTAGCAGAAACCGGTGAGGAACAGGCGGAATCGATCGTTCAATTATTTCAACAAGCCGGACTTGATTGTAAAATATCCCTGTGCATCCTGGAAGAAAAGTGGAACAAACTGATCATTAATGCCGTTTTCAATCCCATATCCGCTATAAATAGCGTAACGGTCGGTGAAATTTTAGATAATGAAGAGCTGAGAACGACCGCTGAACGGACGTTGGCGGAAGCCGTGAAGATCGCGACGGCTTCGGGCATCCATATAAGACAAGAGCTTATCGACCGTTTTTTTGTTATAGCTGAATCGGCAAGACATCATAAAACATCGATGCTGCAGCACAGAGAACAGGGCAAAAAGATGGAGATCGAATCTCTATGCGGCTATTTGGTGCATAAAGGACGCGCATTAGGAATCGATACCCCTGTTCTAAGCTCAACCTATAAAGCTTTGTTATTGTACGAAGGCAGCAACGAAAACGAAATAAGCTGACATCGGATAAAGTAACGACGTCAGCTCCCAATGCTCCCCCATATCCCGCACACACCATTCCGCCACCCGACTATTCCCCTCTAAAATAAGGAGTCCGCTTCTCCCGAAAAGCTTCCAGCGCCTCCAACCGGTCTTTGGTTGTCAGGGTTGCTTCATAGGCTGCGAATTCCAAATCCATTCCCGATTGCAGATCGGTGTCAAAGCCCCGGTCAATCGCAGCCTTTGCTTGATAGACGGCAAGCGGAGCTTGAGCGAGTATTTCAGCGGCTAGCTTCCCGCTCCTTTCCTTAAGCTGCTCATGATCGTCTGCAACGCCGTTTAACAACCCTAGCTTATACGCCTGTTCCGCAGTCAATTTCCGGGCAGTCAGTATAAGCTCCTTCGCCTTGGACGCTCCAATGAGACGCGGTAATCGCTGCGTGCCTCCCGCGCCAGGGATGATACCAAGACTGACCTCCGTAAGCCCCATCTGAGCCTCACGGAGCGAATAACGGAAGTCGCAACATAACGCAAGCTCCATACCTCCTCCGAATGCATAACCGTTTATCGCTGCTATCGTAGGCTGCGGCAGCCTCTCAAGCGCGGAGAACACCTCTCTGATCTTCTTTACGTTACGCCGGACCTGTTGTTCGTCCAGCGTTCTGCGCTCCTTTAAATCCGCACCCGCGCAGAAGGCCCGGCCTTCGCCTCCAATGATCACTGCGCGGATATCGCGCGGGCTTTGCCCGATCGCTGCCACGATTTCGCCGAGAGCAACCAGCATGTCGTAATTTAAGGCATTCAAATGCTCCGGGCGATTGAGCCGGATATATCCGATATGTCCATGCTGCTCCCAGAGCACCGGTCTGATCAAGCTCCCCACCTCCGCGAGAAAATATAGCGTTTAGACTCTCATAGGCCCCCGGAGCCTGCCGGATTAAACCGGATAAACGGGATGCTTCCGCTCTGCAGCCGCAGCAGCGCTATTAAGGGAATAGGCTTCAAACCGTCTGATTAACTCGCTGCGCAAGGAGTCCGCGGGGATGATTCCGTCGATAACCATCTCGGAAGCCAGGCTGTAAATGTCTATATCTCTATTATATTCTTCACGCTTGCTTGCTATGAACCCGGCTCTCTCCGCTTCCGGCAGCTCGGCTATTTTATTCGCATACACAGCGTTTACCGCCGCTTCCGCTCCCATCACGGCAATTTGGGCGGTAGGCAGTGCGAGGCAGCAGTCGGGCTCGAACGCCGGCCCCGCCATGGCATATAAGCCGGCTCCGTAAGCTTTGCGGACGATCACGGATATTTTGGGAACCGTCGCTTCCGATACGGCGGTTATCATTTTCGCGCCGTGCCGGATAATGCCCGCCTGTTCTACTCTTGTGCCGACCATAAAGCCGGGGACATCAGCCAGAAAAAGCAGCGGAATGTGGAAGGCGTCGCATAAGCAAATGAATTTAGCCGCTTTGTCGGCAGAGTCGTGGAATAAGATCCCGCCCTTCACCCGCGGCTGATTGGCAATGATGCCGACCGGCCTCCCGGCAAATCGTCCGAGTCCCGTAATCAGCTCTTTGGCGAACAGCTTCTTTATTTCAAAAAACGAATCCTCGTCGATGATCCGTTCTATGAGATCATACATATCAAACGCCGTATATTGGTTTTCAGGAATGATATCTTCCAGCGATTTCTCGAAACTGACAGCCGGCTTAGCGTCGCGTACTGCAGGCTTTTCCGCACAATTGGCGGGAAAAAAGCTAAGATAATCTCTCGCAAGCGCAAGCGCTTCTTCTTCACTGGTAGCGAGGACATCGCCGCAGCCGGATACCGAGCAGTGCATTTTGGCGCCGCCCAGCTGCTCCAAGGTCGCTTTCTCCCCTGTCACGATTTCCACGATCCGCGGGGAGCCGAGATACATGGATGCATTTCCCTCGACCATAATGACAATGTCGCAAAACGCAGGTATATAGGCGCCGCCCGCTGCGGACGGACCGAATAAAATACAAACCTGCGGGATTTTTCCCGACAGCTTCACCTGATTGTAAAAGATTTTCCCCGCGCCGCGCCGCCCCGGGTACATCTCCACCTGGTCGGTAATCCGCGCTCCCGCCGAATCGACGAGATAAAGCAGCGGCACCCGCATTTTATCTGCGGTTTCCTGCATGCGGATGATTTTCTCAACCGTCCTGGCCCCCCAAGAACCGGCCTTGACGGTCGAATCGTTGGCAATGACGCAAACGGTCTGGCCATGTATTTTGCCGATCACCGTTACGACCCCGTCGGCCGGCAGGTCCTTCTGGCTGCAGTTGGCGAAGAGGGCATCCTCGAACTCGAATTCCGCATCTAGCAGCAGCTTCAGCCGGTCGCGGACGAACAGCTTTCCTTGTTCCGCATTTTTCTCATGATAGCGGGAGGCGCCTCCCTGTTTGATCCCCTCGATCCGCTCCTGCAAACTATCCTTTCCCGATTCGAATGCATGGGACATGCTTCAGTCCTCCCTTCCAATACCGGGCGGCAGTTGATCAGCTTCCGTTAACATCCGATTTGACCCGCGATCACCATCCGCTGGATCTCCGAGGTTCCCTCCCCTATTTCCAAAAGCTTGGCATCGCGCATGAAACGTTCCACCTCATACTCTCGCATATAGCCATAGCCGCCGTGGATCTGAACCGCCTGATCGCAAACCCGCATGCACATCTCGGAAGCAAACAACTTGGCCATCGCGGCCTCCTTCTTAAAGCCTCTTCCCTGATCTTTAAGCCAAGCTGCCTTATAGACCATATTGCGGGCTACCTCGATATTCATAGCCATATCCGCCAGTTTGAACCGGATCGCCTGGAAGGCAGATAAAGAACTCCCGAATTGTTTTCTCTGCTTCGCATATTGGAGAGATTTCTCGTATGCGCCCTGCGCAATTCCGACTGCCATGGCGCCGATCCCTATTCTTCCGCCGTCCAGCACAGCCAGAAACTGTTTATAGCCGTTTCCTTCTATGCCCAGCAGGTATTCTTTCGGTACAGCCACCCGGTCTAGTACAAGCTCGGTCGTATTCGAAGCGTGCAGTCCCATCTTCTCGTACGGACTCAGCACGGTAAAACCAGGCGCATCCGTCGGCACGATAAAAGCGCTTATGCCATTCGTTCCTTTGGACCGGTCCGTTACGGCGGTCAGGACGAGATTATGGGCATAGCTGGCATTGGTAATAAAACATTTGGTTCCGCTGATCAACCATTGGTCCCCGTCTTTGACAGCAGCCGTCCTTGTTCCGCCCGCATCGGATCCGGCATCCGGCTCGGTCAGCCCGAAAGCGCCCAAATACTCTCCCAGACACAAGGGAGTCAAAAAGTTAACCTTTTGCTCCTCCGTTCCAAAACGATCAAGCGGCGCTCCCCCTAAAGAAATATGCGCGGAGTAGGTAATTCCCGTGGATGCGCAGACCCGGCTTAACTCCTCCACGACGATGGCAAAGCTTATCGTATCCGCTCCTCCGCCCCCGTATTGCTCAGGAAATGGAAGACCCATGAGTCCGAGCTTTGCTAATTTCCCGAATATTTCGGCTGGAAAAGCACCTGTGCGGTCTCTTTCGACCGCCCCCGGAGCAACCTCCGATTGCGCAAAATCATGGATCAAATCTTTGATCATCGACTGCTCTGCCGTTAATTCAAAATGCATAAGCTCACAACCTCTCTAATTATGACTGGGAGAGATTTACGCTGTCCTCGACTTCGATTTCCATCCGCATGAAGCTGGCGGCGTAACATTTACCGAGATTATCCATTCGCATGGTCGCCGAGCCGCCCCCGCTTAAGGCTCCCCTGCAAACCAAATTCATCGCCAGCAGCTTCGGCACTAAATAACGGTGCACTTCTCCAACCACCAGTCCGTCAAAATGCGCCTTTACCCGTTCAGCGGTTACTTCTCTGACCAGCACTTCATAAAGGGATGCGTTTGGAGCAAAAACCGCGATATTAACGGTGTTTCCTTTATCGCCGGAACGTGCCTGCACAATATGCCGAAGCTGTACCCGTGCCATCGCTTACACCTCCAATACGCTCACCTGAACTCTGCTTTCAACGATGGCCCGGGGAACGAGACAAGACCACATCCCAAGCAGCTCGCGCGGCTTCAGCATACCAAGAAATCCGCCCATAGAAGGCGGGCCGCTGAGCATAAGCGGAGGAACGAGTCTGCTCAGCTTGGCTGCTTCTTCCCTGCTTCCGGCGCGCACAGCCATTCGCAAATACACTTCGTTCAGCTCCTCGGATGGCTCCTTCGCGAGCGGCCCATGCAGGGAATTATAGCCGAGATAATCCGTATGGACTTCTTCATATTGCAAGCCCATCCGCTGCATCTGGCTGCGGATAATCCGGTCTGCTGCCCTTGCCTTCTCTAATGCGTCCGGCCAGGAATATCCCCATATCGCTTGCCCGAGCCATCCGTCCGTATAGCCCATGACAACCTTAAGCGTATCGGGGCGTTCTTTTCCGAGAGCTCCAGTTACCCGAACCCGATTCTCGCCGGCATGCTGCAATTGAACTTCCGTAAGATCCAGTACAACATCAGGCGTAATATAAGCCGCAGGGTCATGAATCTCATACAGCAGCTGCTCCTTTACGGTATCTACCGAAACCAGCCCGCCCGTTCCTTCCGTCTTCGTCAGAATAAATTGTCCGTCCTCCTGGACTTCCGCTACCGGAAAGCCGATACGGTCTAAATGTTCAACAGCTTGCCAGTCCCCGCTGAAATTGCCGCCCGACGCCTGCCCGGAGCACTCCATGAGATGGCCCATCAACAGGCCTTGAGCCAAGCGGTTCCAATCCTCCTCTCCCCAGCCAAATTCATAGATGAGCGGAGCAAGAAATAGAGCGGAATCGGTCGTTCGTCCGGTTACGATCACGTCAGCTCCTTGCCGAAGCGCTTCCACGACGTGACCCGCTCCCAAGTAGGCGTTGGCAAATACGATGCGGCTGCTGATGGACGCTGCATCTCTTCCATCCTCCATGTGGGCAAGCGGCAGCCCCTGCTGCTTCCATTCCTCCAACTGATCTAAGACGTCATCGCCAGTAACCACCGCCACTTTAAGCCCTTCCATGCCAAGCCCGCCCGCAATACGCAGTACCTCCTGCTGGGCTCCCAGCGGATTCATTCCCCCTGCATTGGTCAGAATTTTAATGCCCTTCTCTTTGACAAGAGGGAGCAGCTCCTTCATCGTAACGGAAATATCTTTGGCATATCCCTTGGCAGGGTCTCTCTGCCGGTCCTTCTGCAGGATGGCCAGCGTTAATTCAGCCAGACTATCGAAGCATAAATATTGGACATTCCCATTCTTCGCCGTCTCGATGGCGGGCAAAAGGGAATCCCCGTAAAATCCTTGTCCTGCCCCAATCCGGATTTTTCTCATGTCGTCCTCCCTTCGAAATCCCATCATCCGGCGCCTAGTTCCTTATAACCATTGTATGGCGCAGCTGAGCACCCTATTCGACTTTCTCTTTCTGCAAAAAACACAAAAAAACGCAAGCCGTTTCGGCTTGAGTCTTAAATTTTCAACAAGTTGTCCGCTGCTCATAACTACCGCTAGTCTAGTCTTTGTTGAAGTGCTTGATTACAACATTTTTAAAGATCGCGGTGCCGCCTTCAGAAAAAAGGGTAATGGCTTTATCGTTTATTCCCGGGAAAATTTCATTGGAAAAAACGACTGTACCATCATCTATAAAAACCTCAATACTTGTTTTATCAATAAGGATCTTTAAGTGAACATTGTTCTTTTTCACATCAAATGGCGCTCTGCTTTCCAGATATCTGTTACTAGTATCGGGCTGCCCTGTAAAAGCTCTATTGACATAAGAGAATTGGCCTTCTGCAAAAACTCCAATATCCACATGGCGGGTTTTATTGGTTGATTCTCGAAGCCTTAATCCAACATTCTTGATCTCCGACCAAGATATATCGGTGTCAAGCTGGTACGTATCGCCTATTACAGGAAGCGTTGTAAATCCATTCACTTTTATTTGTTCAAAGGAATCCGTTGAACTTGTCAATTGATTTAATGCTTCAATTGGTTGTGATACCAACCGATACGTACGATCCTCTACTTGTTTTAATTTAATTTGACGAACAATGGAATCCGTTCCGTTAAAACCTTCTTTCAGCGTTGGCGTATTATGGGGGTAATCCCAATTATTCATCCAGGCCAAAGCATAACGAAGATTGTATTTATCGCTGTCTTTCCCCTCTTCAAACGTTACAGCACCATACCAATCAAAGCCATAATCTAACCACTGAGGTTCATTGTGATCCGGGAAAAATTCCATACCATTAAAGCTTCCAGTCCAGTAGGCGTATGTGTTTGGTTTACCTACCGATTTACCATTTGCGCTGGCACCAAGAACCCACTTAAATGTGCCGTCATTCGCCCGCATCAAATAAAGATCGGGGCACTCCGCAATTCCGATATTTTCCGTAAAGAAGCTGCTAGTATAGTGCCAATCTTTTAAATTGTGAGACTCGTAAAAACCTATTTTCGTTCCTTCCGCCATGACCATCACCCATTTATGAGCTTGGCGATCCCAAATCACTTTCGGATCTCTAAAATTTGCTGTGCCCGGATTCGGCATAATAGGATCGTCACGATAAGACTTAAACGTTTTTCCTTTGTCCGTACTGTACCATAAATATTGTTCCTGCTTCCCGCCGTCTGCAGAGGGCTGTGTTACAATCGCCACAAGAGCCCCTTTTCCAAAGCCTGCCGTATTCTTATCGTCGACAACGACGGACCCCGACCATGGATCACCATTTGGGTTTGTATATTTAGGAATGGCCACCCCTTCATCCTGCCAATGCACCAAATCCGTTGATGAAGCATGCCGCCATTCCGTACCGTTTCCATTTGGATAATCACGATTATAGAGATAATAGTAATGATATTTTCCATCCAAATATATCGGTCTCTGCGGGTCATTCTTCCATTTGTCGGGGACAGTGAAGTGGTAGACGGCACGATAGTTTGGCTTATGAACAACGGTTGTATCCATGCTCTTGTCCTTTCCCGAGTCATAAGACAGCACCATCTTTATCATCATCAAACAGATTAAGCAAAGGATGATTGCTATGATTCGTTTAATCGCTTTGTTATTTTTCTTCATGTCGACCACCTATTTTAAAAAAGAGAGAATGCCGATTAAAAATTGGCATTCTCTCTTTTTGTATTCCGGTATGCTTGCTATTAGTCAATCGTTAACTGCCCTTGTTCCAGGATGCTGTTTTTCACAACCGAAGTCTTGGAACCTTTAATGGTCATCAAGAAGCTAGGTCCGAAAGTGGAATGATTGTCCTCAAAGTAACCTCTGTTCGTCATGTAGTTTGTAATGACAACAGTATTCCCTTTCCCTTGCGGAATCGCAAAGTGGCAGTAACTCCAAGTAATATCATATGGATCAAGATCTTGATGCAATACCAGTCCTGTATCGTTCAATGGCTTGTATGGTCCGGTTAAAGAATCCGCCACATAACCTAACATGTAGATATCTCTCTTGGTGATTCCATCAACGAAAATTTTATTTCCTCTTGTACTTGTAAACAAATACCATTTACCGTTCATTTCAAATACGTTGGCACGTTCAATTTCGTCCGTGATGGTATTGGATGCGATCAGCGGCTTCAATTCTTTCTTGAACGTATAATCGTCGTTCAATTCAATGATACCGAGCGCGCCGTTCGCGATTTCCATATCTTTTTTGTGAGGGCTTAGCAGGTTTTTGTTTTTCTCCGTTTGGAAGAAAGCTTTGTTTCCACCATAGTAAGCTCTATTAAATAAGGATTGTTCACCTTGGTAACCCGTTTCCAAACCCGTATTGGCTTCAAAAACGAGGTATTTGCGGCCGTTCTCCTCGACATAGTGAGGATCTCTCAAGGTGTGGTTGTCGCTGAAATCTCCCTTGCTGAAACCGGTAATGTCAACGTTTTGATACGTCTTGCCGTCTTTGCCGTCATAGATCGATTTGAAATCTTCTACGCCACCGATTTTCAGCGTGGATGCATCCGGATTGGACACATTGATTTGAGCCGTTGTCAAGGTTTGCTTGCCGTAAAAACCGCGAGACGGATCCCATGGATGGCGGTTCGTATAGAACAAGCGAATTTTGCCGTCGGATGTCATAGTTGCGGAGCCGGACCACTCTTCGGCTTGATTGTTAAGAATCGAATCATTTGGAACGAATTTGTCGCTGTCCTTGAATACTCTGCCCGCATTTTTCCAGCTGTCGAGGGAATTGTCTCCTACTTTCTTATAGAACAGGTAAATAAATGTGTCCGATCCTCGTTTAGGGTCTCCCGCCAAAGCAAACACGATTTGGTAGCCCTTATAGTTTGCCGCGGTTCCATCCGCATTTTGCAGCGGCCAGCTATCCCAAACGTCCATCTCGATTTTATTGCCAAACTCGTCGTACTTGACGGCCGCAGGAATGTTGCGAATTTTTGAAGCGTCGAATTGTGGTACTTTGAATTGTTCATTCTTTTGCTGCTCCGGCAGCTTTAGTATGTCGGAACGGGTAATGTGGGAAAAACCGTAGCTCTCGTTGAAATCTTTGCTGTCTTTCTCGGCCGCGAATGCCTGTGCTCCGCCAACTGCCAGTAACAGCGAGGCTAACGTTACTGCTGTTGTTTGTTTAACAAACTTTTTGAAGTCCATAACAATCTCTCCCTCTCGATTATATGTTGCTGTTTCCTGTTTTTTATTTTAAAGAACAGCAACTGTTATGGACATGGTGTAGATTGATAGCTTTCAAGGAATAAATTGATATCATTCACTTATTGCGTTTTTTTCCCAAGTTTTTTGCAGTTCATGAAGCAATTGTTCGCGGTTCAGTTGTTTACCTACATAAGCTTGCATCAGTAAGCCAAACTCTTCTCTTGCCCTCTGGGGAAATTTAAACCAATTCCAAGATAGCGTTTTTTCCTCATCGATATAACGCATAAGATCGTTTACGAGCGGCTTCGAACGTTCCGTCCCGATATTTTTAAACGCCGATATAAATTTGAATTTTTCCTTCATGAACCTTTTACCCTGCTCTGAAGAAACCATCCAGTTTA
Source organism: Paenibacillus sp. J2L1-98 (assembly GCF_056269405.1). Taxonomy (NCBI): domain Bacteria; kingdom Bacillati; phylum Bacillota; class Bacilli; order Caryophanales; family Paenibacillaceae; genus Paenibacillus; species Paenibacillus sp. J2L1-98. Next base: position 101,338 of record NZ_JBWDNW010000013.1, read on the forward strand.
ATAATTTCTTTGCTTCTTGCTTTTTCTCCGGCGAAGATTGTTTATTAACAACCCAGTTATTGGATATGCCTACCGGCAGGGCATCATTTCGGGCGTCATCATTAATCGGCATAGGTAAAAAACCGATGTTCATATTTGGCGTTATTTGATCAATCTTGAACTGCACCCAATTTCCTTGTTTCAGAATCGCTGCTTTACCTGTTGCGAACAATTCGATTTCCGTGTTATAGTCGGTCGTCAAATAATTTTTATTGCCGTATTGAACGGTCAAATCCAGTATCCGGGTAAGGTTCTCGAACTTTTTGTTATGTTCGATCGTTTGCGTCCCTTCGTACAGCCCTTGAATAAAAGCGTCCGGATTGTCCTGTCGAGCGAAAGCAATATTGAGCAGAAGAACGAAAAACCAGGTATCTGAATATCCGTTTACAAAAGGGGTAATTCCGCTTTCATCCAGCTTTTCCGCCGCTGCCTTTAATTCGGTAAACGTTTTGGGCACGGTATCGATCCCGGCCTTTGCGAATAAATCCTTATTGTAAATAAAGCCATAGCCTTCATAATTGAACGGCATTCCGTATATTTTGCCATCCATCTTCATCGGCTCAAGCGCATCATCGTATGCATATTTCACCCATGGCTGATCGGACAAATCCTCCAGGTACCTTTTCCACATGATTGCATCCTCGTAACCGCCGTTCGGAAAAATATCCGGACCATTGTTTGCCGCAAATCTCGCTTTCATTTCGGCAAGGTAGTTTGCCCCTCCGCCAAAGGTTAAAATATTCACGCTGACATTCGGATTTTCCTTTTCATATTCTCTTATCATCTGTTCGAACTCTTTTGAAATTTCCACTTTGGGATTAAGAATCTCCAGGCTGATTTTCTCAATCGCAGCATCACGGTCCGATCTCTTCATCGGTTGGTTATTTGCTCCGCATGCAGCAAGCGACAAGGTAAGCAACCCGACAAAACCAATTTGTACAGCCTTGATTATCATAGATCCCCCTTTAATTTTTAACATAGCAGCCTATTAAATCATTATCCCGCCTCGTCTTTCACTCTCCTTTTTTTCTCAGCATTCCGATATTCAATAGGCGTCATGCCAACGTTCTTTTTGAACAGCTTCGAAAAGTAATTTTCGTCCTGATACCCGAGCGCCAGTGCGATCGAATATATTTTCTCATCCGTTTCGTATAAGCAGCGTTTCGCATGATCGATTCGTAATTGAGCGACATAGTTGGACAGGGTCATCCCTTGCTCTTGCTTGAATCGCCGCGAGATATGTTCACGGCTTAAGAAGAACCGGACCGACAGCTTGTCCAAGCTCAAATCTTGCATGTAATGCTCGTTTATATAGGTCACAATATCATGCATGCGCCTGTTATCGTCCAAATTCGTCAAGCGGTGGATGGTTCTGAAGTTTTGTTCGGCCATTGCCTTTTGCGCAAATTGAAAAGATTCCGGAAGCTCTTCAAGCGATTGCAGCGAAAAACCGCTTACCAGACGGACAGGAATTTCGGAATTCTGTGAAATCAATTCCTCAACCGAAAGGAAATTACCGTGAACCGAAAGGATCACACAGAGATTGGAATCGTTCTGCAGGGAATAAACATTTCCGAGCTCCCGGGTAACGATCTCTTCCTTCAAAAGCTGAAAAAAGGAACCCGGGTGATGGGTTTGATATAAATAAACCAAGGTAAGATCGTACGCATCAGCTTTAGGAAGCGATAAGGCAATTTTGCCGCAATCATATTGTTCTCCGTTAAACGCGGTGGTCATCTCCCGGTTTAAGCGGAACAGTTCGATCTCTTCACTGATACCCGGCTCACTGTTGCGACGTTCTTCCGCCTCTTTATTCCAGGCATTTACCGCTCCCGCCAAGGTTTCATTCAACGTTTCATCCTCAATCGGCTTCAGCAAATAATCGAAGCTGCCGTGTTGTATCGCTTTGCGCATGAAAGAATAGTCATCAAAACCTGTAATGAAAATCACTTTTCCCGGATAGCTATTGGCATCCAGCCACTCAATCAATTCGATCCCATTCTTTTTTGGCATATTTACGTCAACCATAATGATTTCAGGCTTCTCCCGTTCGATGAGCGGTATTGCCTCTTCTCCGTTTTTAGCCTCCATTATGCGGCTGATCCCATGCTTCTCCCATTTTCCCATGAAACGAATAAGTTTCCTCACATTGCATTCATCGTCCACAATTAGAGCTTTCATAAATGTTCTTCCTCCTCGTGATGGATGGGGATTACCAGCTGTACGGAAAAACCCTGTCCCTTCATCGAATCCAGTGTTATACCCGCTGCCTTTCCATAATGCAGAACGAGGCGGTCATTAATATTTTTTAAGCCGATATGCTCAAGCGACTCTTCCCCTTGGAACGGCGCATAGATTTTATTGTTTAATGCCCGGAGCTCACAACTTGTCATCCCCTTTCCGTTATCCTCCACAACAAGAATCAAATTTTCGGATTGCAATTTTCCGTAAATACGCAAGGAAGCGTTATCGCAGCCCGCTTCATAACAGTGTTTAAAAAAGTTTTCAACAAGCGGCTGCAAAATCATGCTTGGAACTGAAATATCAAGAATCAATTCGGGTAAATCGATGGAGTAGGTAAAATCGGTTTGAAAACGCTCCTCCTGAAGATTCAAATAAGCTCTTACATATTCCGCTTCACTCCGAACAGTTACCTTCAAATCTGTACGAATCGAGTACCGCATCATTTTGGATAAAGAGGTGATCAACCGGTAAACTCTCGGTGATTCGTAAAGCGCGGCCACCGCGCCAATCGACTGAAGAGCGTTAAACAAAAAATGAGGATTAATCTGGGACATCAGCGCTCTGTGCTGGTTTTTCCGGTTCTCGATATCCAACTTGTACTCCCGGTCGATGTGGCGGTTTATCCGTTCCATCATAGCCTTGATATGTCTTTCGAGATGGCCGATCTCGTCTTCCCGGTTATCGTCAAACGGGGCATTCATATTCGTGCCTTCAATTCGTTGAACTTTTCGGCTAAGCCGTTTGATCGGATAAGTAATCTTGTGTGAAATAACGGCGATCATTAATAAGCCCAAGCCGACCACGATTACTCCGACGATAATATTCGTATAGGCGGTCTTCCTAACGTCCTTATATAGAAAATCGCTTTCGGTTATTGTTACTAAACGCCATCCATTTAACGGTTCAGACAGCGTTGTTGAAAGGATAATATTGCCGTCCGATGTGGGTTCACCTTCGGCCGATTGCTGAATTTTGTTTACCAAATCGGCCGGAACAGTTTTGCCGATCATCGCTTCATCGCTTGCGTAGATGACTTGACCATTAGAATCGTAAAGCAGAAAGGCTTCTTTATTCTGCTGAAGAAAAAGCTTTGACAGGCGGGCAAATTTGCTCAAATCGATATCGATCGTGACGATACCGAGAAATTTTTTCGACAAGGCGTCCAAAATTTTATAATGGATCGTTAAAACCATCCGTTTGTCCGATGAGGGTATAATCATCGTGTTGTTATAATTTACAATCGGGTGGGGCGGTTCGATCAGAAAGTTCGTTTCAGCGTTTATCAGCTTTTGGATGGCAGCCTGTTTCATTAATTCCGGCTGCCACTTACGGGAACTGACCATGGCATTATAAACCGTAAACGAGTCTTTTCCTGCATCGATGTAAGTCCGCACCTGCCTAATTTCGCTCTTCATCAGATAAAAGGCGGTCATCCCTTTATTAATTTCACGCTGATTGAAATAAAGGGAGCGCTCAATGCCTCTCTCGAATACCATGAACAAATCGGGATTTCGGTATAAACTGTAAGGAAGATTTATCAGTTCATTGAAGTATTGCTCCAGCTCTTCGGACGCCAGCTGCATTTGCTCGCGGCTGTTCTCAAGCTCGTGCCGTTCCACATTCTCCTTCGTTTGCCGATAAATCAACAGCACGGACAGAATATACGGAAGAATAATAAAAACAAGCAGCATGATTAACAGGCGGCTTTGTATGCTTTTGCTTTTCACAGTAATGCTCCTTGTTTAGTCCCCCAACGCCGTCATAATTTAGCGACGAACTGGTGATTATTAAGTGCGAAGCAAGGAAATAGACATATTGGCCGACCATATCCCCCAATCCGCTAGCTTGCCGCAACTTTTCCGGACGATCAATTCCGTACCGATTGTCACATACATAGACACCCTTCAAGCCGCCGGCTTAACATATTCATCATCATTTCGCAGCCGCTTGCGGTCGATCATGTACGAACGGTTTATATTGAATTTTCTCCGCTATACCGAAATCCGTTGACGCATTTCATCGTTCACCGACAACGCCTGATCGTTATTCGATACCCTTGAAAGAGTGGCTGTAGAAACGTTAGCTAGCGCAGCAATATCTTTAATAGTCGTCAATTTTTATATCCATTAGTTTAGTAAATTTATTAACTAAATTCATTATATCAAAGTGTAACCATTTTGTAATGATAATTATAAAAAAATCGCCCTCGACCTAACCCGGAGGCAGGATCAAGGGCAACCCGATCAAACGGTTACGATTTTATTATATTTTGATAAGAACAGATGCAGCGTTCTAAAGTTGGGGTCTACATTAAAATAGTATCCGTTGATGCCTGTAGAATCGGCTCTAAAAATGACCGATCCCGCCCCGCCGGCTTTATCCAGCTTGAGATCCGTTTCATACGTGAAATTTGTACATGACAAAATCCCCCACAAAACCAACGTCGGTCTCTCTTCCGTCCTTCATTGCGATTACCGTCACAGTATTAATAACTTTATAACTTATTATGTTTAACGGTTACGAGAAATGGATCTGATACGATTTTAAATGTTCTAGTTTTTAATCGCTCGGATCTATCTTCGCATTAAAAAGACAAGCCTAGCCCCCGAAAATAATGAAGGGCAGGCTTGTCTTTCCCGCATTTCTATGTCTTACTTGACGAAGCGGTCGTCTTATTGAATTTTCACTTTGTGGTTCTCATTGACAGGGACTTTAACATACAGAATTTTTTCTGCAGCATCGAAGAAGTAACCTCTTTCCTGTTGGTTCAGTTCCTCCATGCTTGCGGCTTTCGCGTATTTGTTCTTAGCAGCTTGTACTTTTTTCGGTGCTTCAACATCATGAAGCTTCAGCGTGAAAAACTGAATGTCGGATGCATAGTTTTGAGATTTTTTGTTCTGCTCGAATTCGATTAGGCTACCTTTCTTTTCCACATGGAAGTCGGTAACGTTGAATTCACCTCTAGTGTAATCCTCTGAATTTGCATCATCTTCATAGAAACTGTAAGAAGCCTCGTTGTTAAGATAAGTGTCAAGAATCAGATTGGTCAGTTTTTTCTCGCCGGTGTACTGCTGAACTTCACGGCGCGGAATGATCGAGTCCTGCTTTACATAGATCGGCAATGTACCGAGATCGGCTTGGCGGGGAATCGTCTGGCCGCCTTCAAACTTCTCGCCGGTCCAATAGTCCACCCATTTCTCGCCGGCCGGGAGGTACACACTGCGTGACGTTGCGCCTTGATGCACCACAGGCGCGATCATAAGCGAATCGCCGAACATGTATTGGTCTTCGATGTTATAGGTTTTCGGGTCATGCTGGAATTTATACACGAGCGGCTGCTGAATAGGTTGCCCGTTTTCCTGCGCTCTTTTGAACTGGTTGTACAGATAAGGCAGCAGTTCATAGCGCAAGGAGATATATTTACGGCTGATGTCCTCGACTTCCTTGCCGAATGCCCACGGTTCTTGCGCTTTATCCCAGCTGTAATGGTCGCGGGAGAACGGTACGAAGGCGCCGACCTCGATCCAGCGGGCAAACAGTTCCGCACTCGGCACGTCCTGCGACGTAGGTTTCGCAAAGCCGCCGATGTCGTTGCCGACAAACGGTGCGCCGGACAATCCGAGATTTCCGTTCATCGGGATCGTCATGCGTAGATGGTCCCAGTTGCTGGAATTATCACCGGTCCAGATGGCTGCGTACCGCTGGGTTCCCGCATACGCGGCCCGGGTAAGCACGAACGGACGGACGTTCGGCTTGTTTAATTTGAACGCGTTGTACGTCGCTTCGTTCTCCAGATGGGCAAAGATATTATGAATCTCTTTGTTCTCTTTTTTGCTGCCGTCATCCGCCTCAAAGATCGTATCTAGCGGCATCGACCATCCGGGACCGCCGAAGACGGCCGGTTCGTTCATGTCGTTCCAAATGCCGGCTACGCCCTTGTCAAACAGCGCTTTGTGCTTTTTCGCCCACCAATCGCGGACATCACTTTTCAGGAAGTTCGGGAAAACGGAGTCGCCCGGCCAAACATTGCCGATATAGGTGCTGCCGTCGGCTTTTTTCACCCAGAAATTGTTTTTGGTGCCTTCCTGGTACGTATCGAAGCTGTCCTCGACTTTAACGCCGGGATCGTTAATCGTCACGTATTTGAAATTCAGTTTGTCCAAATCTTCCTTCATCTTGCCCGGATCCGGATATTTCGGTCCCCAGGTAAACACGCGATATTCATCCATATAATCGATGTCCGCGTACATCGCATCCGCGGGAATTTCCTTCTCACGGAATGTTTTGGCGATGTTCACGATGTCATGCTGCCAATAACCCCATTTGCTTTGATGGAATCCGAGCGACCACTCCGGCGGCAGATTGATCTTGCCGGTCAACTCGGTATACCGGTCAACGATGTCTTCGATTTCCGGACCGTTAATGAAATAATAAGTCAGTTTTCCGCCGTCGGCATAGAAGTAATAGTAATCGTCGCTTTCCTTCGCCATGTTGAAATGGGAACGGAACGTATTATCGAAGAAAATACCGTACGCCTTCTCGCCCTTCAAGCCGATAAAAAACGGAATGGTGGCATAAATATATTTCGTATCTTTCGTATAGCCGTAAGCATCCGTATTCCACATGCCGATATCGTAACCGCGTTTGTTCAAGCCGCCGGTTTGCTCGCCGAAACCGTAAAAGTTTTCGCTCTTGTCGGTTTTCTTGAACACGTAGGGCTTTCCGGTTTCATATCCGGACCCTTTCACGTCGTCTTCATTTATTACGTCCCCATTCTTATCTAAATATTTGATGCCGAACGGGCTTTTCTTGATGTCTACCGTCAAGTTGTCTGTCGTAAGGACGATTCGCTTATCATCTTCCTTCACTTTGAATTTAGGGGCAGGCCAATCTTTTTTGGCGATCCCAGGAGAAACAAACTCTTCCTCGCCTTTGTTTAAGACCGACACCTTAGCCATATCGGATGTGAGCATCCGTATATAGGATACCTGCCCGCCTAAATTAAGCTTTACGCCATTCTCCAGCTTCTCGACGCTTTGTACCGTCATTGGCTGCTGCAGTTTGTTTTTCTCCAGAGACGTATCGGGAGCCGGCTGCTGGACTTCAGCAGAGACCGGTTCGGCAAGATAAAACTGTGAAACGGCACTACCTGAGAACAGAACCGCTGCTGATAAAAATAATGACGACCATCTCTTTACTTGCTTCATCTGAGTTTTCCTCCTTGAATAAGGATATTAATTTTTCGAAAAAAAGGGTTGGAGACAAGAATCTCCAACCCTATTTTTGTGGTCTGGCTATGGCCGACAGTCTGTATCAGTTTACTCCGACATTCGCCTGAATTTTCACTTTGTGTTTCTCGTTTACCGGGATTTTGATATAAAGCACATTTTCATTCGCATCGAAGTAGTAGGCTCTTTCTTGCCCGTTCATTTCTTCCATGCTGCCTGCTTTCGTGTACTTGTTATTAGCAGCTTGTACTTTCTTCGGTTCTACGGACTTATGAAGCTTCAGCGTGTAGGACTGAATGTCAGATGCGAAGTTTTGAACTTTTTTGTCCTGTTCGAATTCAATGTGGTTTCCTTTGTTTTCCACATGGAAGTTGGTTAGGTTGAATTCGCCTCTCGTGTAATCCTCTGTAGTCGCATCATCCTGATAGTAGCTGTAAGAAGCATCGTTCTTCAGATAGGTGTCGAGAATCAGATTCGTCAGTTTCTTCTCACCGGCATACTGCTGAACTTCGCGGCGCGGAACGATCGTATCTTGCTTCACGTAGATCGGAAGCGTTCCAAGGTCGGCTTCTTTATGGATCGTTTGGCCGCCATCAAACTCTTCACCCGTCCAGAAGTCCACCCATTTCACGCCGGATGGCAGGTAAACGTCACGGGATGTTGCGTCTTTATGAACAACCGGTGCAATCATCAGAGAATCGCCGAACATAAATTGGTCTTCGTTGTTATAAGTGTTCGGGTCATCCTGGAATTGGAACACGAGCGGCTGCTGAATCAGATTTCCGGTTTCATGAGTTTGTTTGAACGCGTTTTGCAGGTAAGGCATCAGTTCATAGCGCATATTAATATACTTGCGGCTGATATCCTCAACTTCCTTGCCGAACTGCCATGGTTCTTGTCTATTAATATTTTGCTTAACCGATGGGCTGTCACCGTCATTATTGTAATGGTCACGGGAGAACGGCAGGAAGGCACCAAGCTCAACCCAGCGTGCAAACAATTCCGGCGTACAGATTTCACCCAATTGTTTATTTTTCGTAAATCCGCCGATGTCATTTCCGACAAAGGGGTGACCCGCCAAACCGACATTGGCATTCATCGGAATGGACATTCTGAGATGTTCCCATGTACTGTGGTTATCGCCTGTCCAAGTTGCGGCGTAACGCTGAGTTCCCGTATATCCGGCACGCGTCAACACAAACGGACGGATGTTAGGTTTGAGTTTTTTGAATGCGTTGAAAGACGCTTCTTCCTCCATATGTGCGTAAATGTTGTGAACCTCTTCATGGGTATGTTTGACGCCGTTATCATCTTCAAGTACAGCATCCAGCGGCAGCGTCCAGTGATCTTTGGCAATGAAACTTACCGGTTCGTTCACGTCATTCCAAATGCCGTCTATGCCTGTATCAAAAAACGGTTTATACTGCATTGACCACCAGTCCTGAGTTTCTTTTTTCATGAAATTCGGATAAACGGAAGATGGCGGGGCCGACGGATTCCAAGGCCAAAGTTTGCCAAGGTAGGTGCTGCCGTCCGCATTCTTAACCCAGAGATCTTTTTTGGTTCCTTCTTCATAAACACTATAGCCCGGCAAGGCCCTGATAGCCGGATCGAAAATATTTACTTGATGGAAACCCATCTCTTCCATACGGTTGCCCAGTCCGGCAGGGTCAGGAACTTTTTTGCCCCATGTAAAGGCTTTATAGTCGTCCATATATTCGATGTCAAAGAACAATCCATCTGCTGGAATTTTCTTTTCGCGGTACCCGTTCGCTACTTCTTCCATGTCGTTTTGTGAATATGCCCAGCTTGATTGATGGAAGCCCAAAGACCATTCAGGCGGCAAAGGGACTTTGCCGGTCAAATCGGTATATCGGTCAACCACGTCTTTGATTTGCGGTCCATTGAAGAAATAATAGGTCAGTTTTCCGCCATCGGCGTAGAAGTAATAGTAATCGTCGCTTTCCTTTGCAAAGTTGTAATAAGTGCGGTACGTATTATCGAACAAAATACCGTACGCCTTTTTATCTTTCAAACCGATAAAGAACGGAACAGATTGATAAATGTATTTCGACTCATACGGGAACGGATCCTGATGCCAGATTCCTTCTTCCTTGCCGCGTTTGTTCAAGCCGTCGGTTTTCTCGCCTAAACCATAAAAGTTTTCATTTTTATTGGTTTTCTTGAACACGTAAGGCTTCCCGTTTTCGTAACCTACGCCCTGCTCCCCATCCTCGTTAATGACGTTCCCGTCTTTATCCAAATATTTGATTCCGAACGGGATTTTCTTGATATCTACCGTTAAGCTGTCAGTCGTAATGACGATTCTCTTATCGTCTTCCTTCACTTTGAATTTAGGCGCAGCCCAATTCGTTTTAGCGATCCCGACAGAGGTAAATTCTTTATCTCCTTTGTTTAAGAGCGACACCTTGGCCGTATCAGCTGTAAGCATCCGAATGTAAGCTTCTTGGTTGCCTAAATTAAGTTTTACGCCATTTTCCAACTTCTCGGAGCCTTGCACTGTCATCGTTTTTTGCAGATTGTTTTTGTCCAGAGGCCTATCGTCGGTCGGCCTGAATGCTTCTACCGGGAACACCAAATCCTCTGCAAACACCTGAACGGAATTACCTGAGAATAGAACAGCAGTTGCTAATAGTAATGGTGCCCATTTCTTCATACGTTTTTGTTTCATTTGTTTTCGTTTCATTCAGCTTCTCTCCTTGTCATAGATAAGAGTGTGATAACAAAACATGATAAATGACATAAAATTTGCATGACTTATCATGCTTCCCAATACTTATACCCTCTCTTATTCTCTCCCCCCGCAAGTCAGAATGTTCTAGCAGTATTCCGTTTACATGATTAATGTTAAGTTAACTGACACATGTACAACAATAGCGACATGGACTCAAAAAATTAGCTGCAAGAAATAGGGGGGATGGTCCGTATTTATATTGATATTGCCTGCTATATCGATTTAATGAAATCATTTTGCAGGAGCTCCAATGTCAAGAGCAGCAAGCATTTCAATCTTTATGCAAGCAGGAAAAATTGCATCAATATAAGTATAGGCCCCAAATTAGAGAACCCCATCTCCAAACAGTGAAGGATAAAAATATGGTATTATTAGGAAAATATATTTTTGATCTTTTAAAAGATTAACAACATGTGCGGCGAACTATAAACTTTACAATAAAAACAAAAAGAGTTGAGAATTATTTAAATTCTCAACCCTTTTGAAATTATTTTTCCGAATATTTGTTCCACGACTTTTGGAATTGCTGCAGAAGTTGATCCCCGTTCATTTGTTTAGCGATATAGGCTTGCATGGCAGGACCAAAATCATCGCTTACTCCGGGTGGGTACTTGAACCAGTACCAAGATAATGTTTTTCCTTCTTTAGCGTATTTCATAAGATCTTCGGCAAGCGGACCCGGATTTTTGACTTTTATATTGGAAAAGGCGGGAATAAATTTAAACTGCTCGGTCATGAGTTTTTTACCTTGCTCCGAAGAAACCATCCAATTCAAGAACTTCTTAGCCTCCGCTTTCTTTTCATTGGTTGTTTTTTTATTCACGACCCAGTTGTTTGGAACGCCAATCGGCAATGCATCATTTTTCAATGTATCATCACTAATCGGAATCGGAATAAATCCTACATTCATATTCGGTGAGATTTTGTCCAAAAACGGCTGTATCCAGTTTCCTTGTTGGATCATCGCCGTTTTACCTTTTGCAAATTCGGTGACTTCCGTATTGTAATCTATAGTCAGTGGATTTTTATTGCCATAGCGGATCGTTAAATCAAGCAGCCGAAGCAAACCTTTAAAATGTGAGTTCCCTTTAATTTTTTGCGTTCCATCCGTTAACCCTCTAATAAAAGAGTCCGGGTTTTCCTGATGGGCAAATGCGATGTTTAACATATGGACACCCAGGAACGGTGTTTCCGCGTATCCAATCGCAAATGGAGTGATATTCATGGCGCTTAGCTTTTTTGAAACATTCATCAATTCGCTCAGTGTTTTCGGCGTTTCCTTAATACCCGCTTTCGCAAACAAATCTTTATTGTATATAAAACCGTAACCTTCCAAATTCATCGGCATGCCGTAAATTTTTCCGTTCATTTTCATCGGTTCTAACGCATGTTCATACGCATTTGCGATCCAAGGCTGATCGGACAAATCTTCCAGGTACTCTTTCCATAGTTTTGCTTCTTCATAACCGCCGTTCGTAAAAATATCCGGCCCTTTCCCCAGAACAAATTGAGTCTTCAGCAAAGCACGGTCATCCGAGCCCCCGCCGACAGTTCGAATGTGAATTTCCACACCCGGATTTTCTTTTTCGTATGCATTTACCAGTTGCTCAAACTGGGAGTCAATTTCCACCTTGGGATTTAACACTTCCAGTACGATTTTCTCATTGGCGGCACTTTTTTTAAGTTCTTCCTCTTTCATCGCTCCGCACGCTGCAAGCAATATGGTCATCACCATCGCCAGCATGATTCTAAAGAGCTGTTTCACTCACTTTCCCTCCTTTCATTTTATTATGTTTTCCGTAAAGGCCGCGGAATTGAGCCGGTGTCATGCCCACTTCTTTTTTAAATAATTTTGAGAAATACTTTTCGTTTTGGTAGCCGAGGTTTACTGAGATCGAGTAAATTTTTTCTTCCGTTTGGCTTAACCATCGTTTGGCTTGTTCGATTCTTAATTGTATTAAATAATTAGATATGTTGATCCCTTGTTCTTGTTTAAATCGACGGCATATATGCTCCCGGCTTAGAAAGAAACGGTTGGCCAATTTATCCAAAGAAAGCTCTTCCGTATAATGTTCTTCCAAATATTCGACGATGTCATGCATTCGCCGAGCGTCCTCTATATCGCTTAGACGATGAATCATTCTGAAATTCTGCGCATTGAACGCTTTTTTGGCCGATTCATAAGCCATAGGCAGATCTTTTAAGAATAACAGCCGATCGCCGCTCACCAGCCGTAACGGAATATCAAAGTGGTTTGAAATCCATTCCTCTATTCGAAGCGTGCAGCCGCGCGAGCTGATCATTACACCTATCCGATCGTCAGTTTGCAGGACAAACGCATTACCCCAATCTTTAGCAATCAGTTCGTCGGCCAATCGATTAATGTAAGTGTCGGCGCTGTGGGTATGGTAAAAATAGAGCAAGGTGAGATCATACGCATCGGCTTTCGGAAGGCACATTGCCAGGTCCTCCCAATTGCAAGGCTCTCCCTCGAAAACCGCAGTAATCAATTGGTTATTACGCAGCCTTTCTGTCTCGTGCTCGACGGCGGAGTCCTTTTTCCGCTGAGCCTCATCATTGTTCCAGGCCAAAATGGCCCCCTCCAAGACTTTATTCAAAGCGCTAGATTCAACGGGCTTCAATAAATAATCAAAGCTTGAGCATTGTATGGCTGTTCGCATATAAGAATAGTCATCGTAGCCCGAGACAATAATCACTTTTCCCGGATAGGCTTTTTGATTTAACCTCTCCAAGAGTTGTAAACCGTTTACTTTGGGCATTTTGATATCGGCAAAAATAATTTCAGGACGCTCCCTATCGATAATAGTTTGAGCCTCTTCACCGTTAACAGCTTCCCATATTTCCGACACACCCAGCCGATCCCATTCTCCCAAATATCGAATAGCATCACGTCCATTCAACTCGTCATCCACAAGAAGAGCTTTCATGATTTTCTTCCTCCTTTGCATGGGTTGGAATCGTAATCAGAACTTTAAATCCTTTGCTGTGTTCCGAATACACCTTAAAGCATCCGCGATGACCGTAATTCAAAATTAATCGATCATGAATATTTTTTAGACCGATCCGGTCATTGGAAGAAGCGGTGTCATTGCCTACCGCATATATTTTTCTTCTCAATCCATCCAGATCTTCACTGGATAAACCGGGACCGTCATTTTCTACCATGAGCTTCAGATTCCCTTCTTCAAGCCATCCCCGAATGTTTAAAAACGAATCATAATGTCCTTCTTCAAAACAATGCTTGAAGAAATTTTCAACAAGCGGCTGTAATATCATGACCGGGACGGACATGTCCATCATAGTATCATCCATTGAGATGGAGTGGCGTAATTCCACCCTAAATCGTTCCTTTTGCAGATCCAGATAAGCTTTCACATAATCTACCTCATCGCGAACCGTAGCCCAATTGCCCATTCGAATCGTATACCTCATCATTTTGGATAAGGAAGTCACCAATTGATAAACTTGCGGAATTTGGGCACGAAGGGCAACCGTACCAATGGTCTGCAAGGCATTATATACAAAATGCGGGTTAATTTGAGATTGAATCGCCCGGTATTGGCTCTTTTTGTTTTCAAGCTCCAGTCGATATTCCTTATCAATATGCAGGTCGATTCGTTCTATCATATCCTTGATATGCCTCTCCAAATGACCGATTTCATCCCGTCCCTCTACATTAAACTGGATATTAGTGTATCCTCCTTCAATTTTCCGGACTTTATGGCTTAATAACTTAATAGGACGAGAGATCTTATTGGAAATAAAACTGATCATAATAAGGCCCAAGATGAGGACGCCAACACCGAAGAAGGCACTGATATACGCCGTTTGCCGGACATCGCGATATAAGTAATCGCTCGAAGTCACTTTGACCAAATGCCAATCTCCAAACTCATTGGGAAGTGGTTTTGACATCGTAATATCGCCCGATCTTCCATTGGCGGAAGACCTTTCCGAATATGTTTTCAAAGGTTTTCCTATCAGCGTTGGATCGGATGCATATACGACGATGCCATCCTCATTCGTAAACAAAACCAACTCGCCTTCCTTAAGAAAACGACTGCATATTGTGGAAATCCTGCTCAAATCGATATCCATCGTAACGACACCCAGAAATTCGTTCGACAGTATATTTTTAATTTTATAATGAATCGTCATTACCATTGTCCGATCAGACGATGGCATAACGGCGGAACCTTGATAATTTTTGATCAAATGCGGAGGCTCGATTAAATAATTAGAGTCGGATTGAATCAGGTTTTGAATCGGAAGAGTTCCCGCTAAATCAGGGCGCTGCTTACGGGCACTCACCTTGGCATCGTAAACGGTGAAAGTATCATTCCCTTTGGCGATAAAAAACCGGACTTGGCGAATTTCTTTGCGCATCAAATAAAAGGATTGAAATGATTTGTCAACTTCAAGCTGATTCAAGTAAATTTCTTTCTCAAAGCCTCTTTCGAATATTCTAATTAAATTGGAATTGAGGTATAAGATATACGGTAAGTTCGCCATATCCTGCAAATATTGTCCCAATTCATCACTGCCCTTTTTAAGCTGCACCTCGCTATTGCGATATTCGTGCCGCTCTACCTTCTCTTTGGTATATAAATAGATGGCCAATACAGAAAAGAAATAGGGAACAATAATACAAACGAGGAGCATAACCAATAAGCGGTTTCGGATACTTTTCATGACATGGATATTCCTTTCTTTGGTTTCCATCAGTGTCTATTTTATAACATGGATGCGATGACAGAGTCACTGGAAATTGTATATATATTAATGGGATAACGGAATCTGTGCCCGATGAACCCTCATTTTATCGCTCCGGCCCTTTAATAACCTATGTCCATGCTGCTCCCAACTCCCACGCAATGCATAACTTCACCTCCAACGGGAAAATATAGAAACCGTGTATGGACTATTTGATCGGCATTTTCATGTACACTTGCTTGGCAGGGAGACGACAATGAAACTGGAAAAAATAAGCGGTCTTCAGCTCTTTTATATCATGATTGGATTTGAAATCGGGAATACCGTCATTTTCGCGACGGGAGCAGGGGCAAAGCAGGATGCGTGGCTGGCTATTCTAGTCGCTATGTTCGGCGGTCTAATCTTAATGTGGGTTTACACGAAATTATTTGATTATTATCCGAATGATACTTTGGTACAGATGCTCCCGAAAATTATTGGCAGGTATCTATCCTATCCGCTAATTGTGATCTATATTTTGTACTTTACTTATCTTGCCAGTACAGCATGCAGAGATTTCGGCGAGCTTATCGTTTCGACCATTTTAACGGAAACGCCCATGGTTGTCGTAATCGGGTGCTTTATATTGTTTAAGTTAAAGAGCATCGAATCTGTTCTTCTAGCTCTTGGCGCAGTTATTACCCCTTTGTCGATTGTACATGCAACAAGTTTCATTCGGTTTCTAGAAATAGGAAGAACATTTATTGACCCCTATCTGCATACCGCATCTTCAAGGAAACCAACTAATGATGGAAGTGAATTCCCGCTGTGAAGTGACTGTATTGGAGAACGCCTCCAAGATCAATCTCAGTAACTCAAAAGAGCTAGAATTTCTGCAAATCAAACTGGAAGAGGATGTTAAACAGCGGATGCAGATCGCTTTGCATAAAGCGCAAAAGCAATTCCGGTCAGACATATTTGGATTTGGAAGAATAGTATACCAGGCATATCCGAAAGCATGGAATAAGACATATAAGAAGAAGTGGGATATCACGTTTCCGGATTTAAAAGTTACCATTAAGTCTAATGTTGTCGTTAAACGAATCGGTCTTACAAAAGAAACAAGATAACCGGGGGTAAATGATGGGCCAACTTATATTAACCTTTATTATATTCGGAGCAATGATCGCTTGGGAAATCCCAAGGATGCGGAAAAGAAACGATAAAAAAGAATGGACCGTTTTTTTGTTTCTTATGTTTATAGGATTAGCACTGAGTATTGTGTTCGCTTCTCATATATCCGCGTAGTCCAGCGAATGAACCAAATTAGTGCTTCAGCCAGGCTTGAAGGTGCTCATACCGATGAACAAGCTCAGCCGCTTCTCTTCTACATATTTAAATGAAGTACGGGGCACAATGGAATTTGAATTGAAAAAGAGGAGGATAAGATGATGTCTCGAAATAACAACACCCCAACAAAAACAAGCCCTGGAAATAACAAAGACTCCGAGGTCGCTGGTTCGAAAAAAACGAAAAAATAAAATTTCAAGAAAAAGTGAGCCGACAAAAAAAGACTGGCATTTATTTAAAATGCCGGTCTTTTTACTTACAAAGTTTTCTGCCCTTGTACCTTATTTATAATTTAGACACCCGGATAATCCGTTATTATCCCATCTACCCCAAGCCTCTTCACCCGCTCCATATCCCGCTCCTTCCGCAATGTCCATGCCATCACTTTGCGGTTCCGGTCATGGATCTTCTGGACGATCTCCTTATTAAGAAGATCATGGCTGTAGTTAATATATGCCGCGTAAGAAGCTAGTTCATCCAGCGTTTTATCAGTCAGCGGGTGCTGATTCGCATGGATAAGTACGGCGACAGGAATGCCCGGCAGCAAGGCGTGAATACGGCGCGCCGATGCGAAGTCGAAGGATTGAATGATGATGCCTGCGCTGTCTTCAGAAGCTCCGATAGCTTGATTATTTGCAATATTTAGGGTGCCGGCCCTATCTTGATGAATCCCATACCGGCGTACAACCTCAGCTACCTTCTCTTCAATACCCGGATAAGCGCGCGGATCCTTAATCTCGATGAGCATGCCGATTTTTCCGGCAAAACGGTTCATCACTTCGGAAAGCGTTGCGATAGGCTGCTCTGCATATAAGGGGTGGAAGTGACTAGCCGCATCCATGCCTTGGAGCTCCCGCAGCGTAAACTGGCGTACATTACCTGTAAAATTCGTGGTCCGGTCCACCGTTTCGTCGTGGATGATGACGAGCTCTCCGTCCTTGCTCATCCGCACATCGAATTCGATGAAGTCGGCGCCAAGCCGCTCGGCCAGCCCGAAGGCTGCCATCGTATTCTCGGGAGCGTACCCTGATGCCCCGCGATGCGCGATGATCAGAGGTTCTTCCGCCGCATAGCGGCTAAAGGCGGACACGGTTAACGCCGCGCCGCATAGGATCAACAAGAGCATTCCGGCACGAAGCCATACATAAGTTGCTTTTCGGTTTGCCATCATTCCACCCCTTCCTGACTGAATCGCCGACTTAAAAGATTACGCGATCTTGCCTCACAATTCGGAGCACGCGGTCCGGATAGTTCGTCGTAATGCGCATATCGGGATATTGCTCGATGATGCCGGCTAGAATGTCCGGGTCATCGACTGTCCACACGCCCATGTCGATCCCAATCTCAGCCATCTCATTCACCACTTCGCGCGTAACGAAAGCATAATGCATAGATACGCTCGCCGCGCCCGCATACCGCAGCTGTTCAGCGAGCAGCATCGGTTTACCCATGAAGATCAGTCCCGTCCGGATGGACGGATCAATCTCGTTCGCCCGCTTCATAGAATCATGGTCGAAGGAGGAGAGAACGACCTCGTCCTTCATGCCGTGGCGATGAATGATCGCAATTACTTTCTCCTCAATTCCTTCATACTCATCGCCCATCGTCTTCAGCTCCACATGCAGCATGCAGCGTCCCTTCGCGAGCTCCAGCACTTCCTCCAGCGTCGGAATCCTCTCTTCCGCGAATTGCGGAGCGAACCAGCTGCCTGCATCCAATCGCCGCAATTCCTGGAGCGTATGCGCTTTGACCGGTCCTGTACCGTTCGTCGTCCGGTCCAGCATATGATCATGGATGACGACAGGAACTCCGTCCTTCGATAGATGCACGTCGAGTTCGATAATGGCAATATCCGGTTCAGTCAAAGCCAGCTCGAAAGCTGCAATTGTATTCTCGGGCGCTTCTCCCGACCATCCGCGGTGAGCAACGATTGTAATCATAGTGTCTCAGTCCTTCCGTTCTTTTATTTAACGCCGTTATACACGAATGCTTTAATAATTTGACGCTGCGACATGAAAAATACGGCAAGAATCGGTGCCACCAGAATCAGGTTGCCGGCCATTAGAATATTCCATGTCGCGACACCTTCCACTTCTCTAATCTTCGCGATGCCAAGCGGCAGCGTTCGCGCCGTTTCATTCGTCGTCATGACGAGCGGCCAGAAGTAGTCATTCCAATGGGCAATGAAGCTGAACAAGGCGAAGGTGACGAGCACCGGCTTCACCATTGGCACCATGATCTGGACGATGATTTTCCACTCCGCCGCCTGATCGAGCCGCGCCGCTTCAAGCAATTCATCCGAGATTTGCATGAACGCCTGCCGCAGCAGGAAGATGCCGAAGGCGCTCGACGCAAAGGGCAGAATGAGGCCGAGATGCGTATTAAGCAGCTTGAAGGCGCTCAGCTCCAGGTAGACGGGAAGAAAGATTAACTGCGCCGGAATCATCAGCGTCACCATAACGATGCCGAACAGAAAACTTGAGCCTTTGAACTTGTATCTTGCAAAAGCATAGGAAGCCGGAATAATCGTCAGCATCTGCAGGATAAGTATGCCGACTGCGATCACGATACTGTTTATGAAATAGCTTAGAAACGGCCCCGTGTTCCAGGCGTCGGCGTAATTTTGCCAAACAGGATTTTTCGGAATCCATTCCGGCGGGAAAATCATCGTCTCCGGCAGCGTCTTGAGCGATGTGGAAATCATCCAGACGAACGGCATGGCGAAGATGATTACCAGCGTAAGCAGACCGGCTGCATTTAATGTGGCGAATGCAATCCTTAGCGCTTTGCGCAAAATCGCCGGTTTACTGCGCGAAATCGTCCACTTGTCTTCGGCAGCAGACCCGATTGGAGTTCCGCCGATCGTATTGTTTGCAGCTTTCAACAGCTTCACCTCTTTCTAACGGTAATGAACGCGATTCGACAGCAATTTGAAGTAAATCATCGTTAATATTCCTACAATGACCAGCAGGATGACACCCGCAGCGGAGGCATAGCCGATCTTGAAGAAACGGAATCCATACTCGTAGATGTAATACACCAGCGTGTTGGTCGAATTGACCGGGCCTCCCTGCGTCATGATCGCGATGGTCTCAAATACTTGGAACGATCCGATCATGTTGATGATCACGAGGAAGAAGATCGTCGGCGAAAGCATCGGCAGAATCAGCTTCATGAAGGTCGTCCAAGGCTTCGACCGGTCCAGCGAAGCCGCTTCGTAAATATCGGCCGGGATGCTCTGCAGGCCGGCGATAAACACAAGGGCGTTGTATCCGAGCCCTTTCCACACGGCGACAACGACCAGCGAAATCAGCGACGTGCTCGGATGGGACAGCCATTCCAGCTTGCCGAAGCCAAGCAGGCCGATCACCCAGTTCAGCAGCCCATACTCGGGATCCATCAGCCAGCTCCACAGCAGCGAGATGGACACGAGGGAAATAATGTGCGGACTGAAGATGGCGCCCTGCACGAAGCCGTGGAAGAAGCTCTTTCTGTTCAGCCACAGCGCAAGCAGTAAAGCAAGCCCCGTCGTTAACGTCACCGTCAATACGGTATAGATCGTCGTATTAGATAACACCTGCCGGAAATCCGGCTCCGTCAGAAGATCTTTAAAATTCTGAAGGCCGACGAACGTTTTGGTCGGGCTGACAAAGTTCCAGTCGAACATGCTTAAATAAATCATGTAAAAGATCGGATAAATAAAGAACAATGAGAAGATGATTATGGCCGGGGCTACCATCCCGTACGGACGCAGCTTCTCCCATCCTGACATATCAGTGCCCTCCGGCTGCGGCAAGGCGCTTCGTGCTTGCCCCGATGCCGCGCAGCCTTTCCCCGCTCAGCCCGAAATAATAGAGTTGGTCATACGGAATCGTAACCTTCACGCGATCGGCGGTCTCTAAAGGCGCAAGAAACGTTTTGACAAAAAACACGCCGGTCCGCGACTGAATCTGATAAATGCTTTCCGCCCCCAGGCTCTCGCGGGTTAGGATGCTGCCTTCTATGGCGTAACCTTCGATATCCGCGCTTGCGTTAATGATCGCTTGCTCCGGACGGAACCCTACGTGACCGATGCCGGCGGCCGTCTGAATATCCAGTCCTTGCACATCCCTCATATTCATCATGTTCATTGCCGGGGTCCCAATAAACTCAGCGGTAAACAAATTTGCCGGATCGTGATAGAGCTTCATCGGGGAATCCGCCTGCTGAATGACTCCCTTATTCATTACGACGATCTCATCCCCCATGGACATGGCTTCCACCTGATCATGCGTCACATAGACAAAGGTCGTTCCCAGCCGCTTGTGAAGCTGAATCAGCTCCGTTCTCATCTGATTCCGCAGTTTGGCGTCCAGATTGGACAAGGGCTCGTCGAGAATGAACACCTTCGGCTGCTTCACCATCGCACGCGCCAGGGCCACCCGTTGACGCTGTCCTCCGGACAGGTTCTGCGGCTTCTTATCCAGATGCGGCGTTAACCCGACAATCTCCGAAATGTCCTTCACCAGCTTCTCGCGCTCGTTTCTCGCAACGCCTCGGTTCTTCAGGCCGAACTCGATATTGCCGCGAACGGTCATCGTCGGATACAGGGCATAGTTCTGAAAAACCATCGCTACGTCCCGCAGCCCGGGCGGCGTATCGTTCACGCATTTGTCGTCGATCCATATTTCTCCGCCAGTCTGCTTCTCAAGCCCGGCTACCATGCGGAGCGTCGTCGATTTGCCGCAGCCCGAAGGTCCGACAAGAACGGTGAACGACCCGTCCTTGATCGTTAAATTCAAGTCTTCAATGACGGTTTCATCTTTGAATTTCTTGCTTATATGCTTCAGCTCGATCTTCGCCATCCGTTATGCTCCTCCTTGTAATGGATTCCTGAATCGCACGCACGAGCTGCTCCAGCTCATCCAGAGTCGTTAGCCGCAAATCCCAAACCTCCGGATCACTGCTTGAATAAGGGGAAATAAAGCAGGTTTTGCCGCCCAGCCGCTTGACCGGATGCAGATCATTCCACGGGTTATCGCCGATCGACAAAATTTCATGCGGCCGATACCCCTGCCCCAGCAGCTTCGTGAAATAATAACGCAAGCCAAGCGGTTTCTCCGCGCCGCAATACACTTCTGCGAACAAATGGCGAATCTGCATGTAATTCAGAAACTCGATTCCCGACTCCAAATACGTATTCGTCATGAGAATCTTCCGGTCAACGGCAGTAAGCTCCTCAATGGCCTGAAACAACTCGCTGCGGAATTCGAAATGATAAGGCGCAGCAACCATCTCTTTGCGGACCCTCTCGAACGCCGATTGCCTTTTCCCTTCAGGAAGCTTGTATTTGTGACTGACGACCGCCGCAATTCCCCACGGATCGCCGATATGAATCAGATGAGCAGCCTCGGACGATAACGGTCCATATGAGCGGACCCTTTCATCGATCGCGTTCCCGTCCCACGAGAAGCCTTGAACGAAGCTTTCCTCATGCCGCACCAGCGCCACATCATCCTGCGTATGATAGAAATGGCCGAATCGGAAGGAATGCTCCCCCGTTAGAATAGCTCTTCCAGTGCTAACGGCAGCCTCGGTCTCTCCCTCGTGCGCCGTTCCCTCCAGCAGGTAACGGATGTACCGCTCCATAAACGAATCTTCCTGGTACAGCGTACCGTCCATGTCGAAAATAATAACTTTAATCGCAGACAACCCATTCACGTTGAACATATGGTTTAACCTCTCAGCTCTTATGATTTAGATGGAGAGGACTCCCGGACCGGAAGCCTTCTCCCGACTGAACAGTTGCCGGTACGAAGCTTTATTACTTGCTAAGAAGCTTGTCGGCTTTCTCCGCCGCTGCATTTAACGCGTCCTGCGGGGTCGTTTTTGGATCGAGAATAGCCTTCTCGATCGCTTCCTTAACGATCTTGGTCACTTCCGGATAAGCGTTCTCCATTGGACGCGGTCTCGCATATTCCAACTGATCCACGGCAACCTTGAACTGCGGGTGCTCTGCAAAATGCGTCTTCAGCTCTTCGCTCTCCACGGCGGATAGACGGGTTGGCAAGTAGCCGACATGCTTGTGCTGGTAGATCGTATTTTCCTTGGAAGTCATCCATTTAATAAACTCCCATGCCGCATCTTTCTCTTCATCCGTGCTTTTGGACGTCATGACTAGCTGGCAGCCGCCGGTTGGAACGCCGTAGCTTACGTTAGCGGGCATGAACGCGGTTGCCAATTCAAAGCCGTTGCCCTTCGCGATTTCCAGACTTCCGGTTACGCCTGCGGTGGAGGCGAACTTAAAGGCCGACATTTGATTCGCCCAGTCTTTATCCGCGGTTGCTCCCGCTTCGTCGCCTACAGGTATTTTGATAAGACCCTCACTGACTAATTTCTTCCAGAACTCTACCGGGGCCACGCCTTCCGGCGTATTGAATGCAGCCGATTTGCCGTCATCGCTCAGCATTTGACCGCCGCTTTGGGCAACCAGCGCTTCATAGAACCAGATGTCGGCAGGCACCGTCATGCCGACCTTCCCTTTCTCCTTCAAAACGCGGGAATACTGTTCCAGCTCATCCCATGTCTTCGGACCTTCCGGATCGAGGCCGGCGTCTTTCAGCATCGTGACATTTTTATATAAAATCGGTGTGCTTCGCATGAAAGGAAGGCCAAACAGCTTATCGTCCACGTAGGCGTTCCCCATTAAGCCGGGATTGAAATCTTCAAGCTGAAGCTGATCCTTGTCCCGCTCCGCGTAAGCCGTCAGCTCTTGCAGCATGCCGGAACGGGCAAATACGCCGGTTGACGCGATTTCCAGGTCGCTTACCGCAGGAGCGTCTCCCGCTGCGAACGCCGCCTGCACTTTGGCATGAAGATCGTCGTAGCCGCCTTGGTGCTCTGCAATCACTTCGATTTTGTCCTGCGATTCGTTGAAGCCCTTGACCATATGCAGCTTCGCTTCCTCAATTTTGTCGCCGAACGCGTACCAGTACTTAATGACGATTTTCTCGGACGGTGCGGAATCCGTGCTCGCCGCATTCGCCCCGCTGTTTGCATTGCCTGTACTGCCATTCGTGCCGTTCGCTCCGCAAGCCGCCAATACCACCACCATGAAAATCGCCAGCGAGAGTGCAGTAAGCTTCTTAACCATTGTCCAATCCTCCACCTTTTCTTTGTTTGGAATAGGCCGGCAGCATAAAAAAGAAACCTTAATCCTGCCGCAGACATAAGCGTCCGCAGCGGATAAGGTTTCTCCAATGCTCCAACCGATTGCTATTTACTTTTCATAATGAATGATACGCCGCGACTATTAACGCTGTGTTATCGGGTTGCAAAGATTATATGAATTTGCCCGCATGCGTCAGACTTATATGATTTGCCGGACTTTCTTCTTGTCCGGGAGCGGCTCCGTGCTTCTCCACAGCTCAGGCCTAGACGATGAGATAGCCGTAGCGCCAAATTTCAAACATTCCTCCGCATGGCTTTGCTCATACAATAAGCCGCCGGTAATAATAGGGATCGAAGTGAATGCTTTCACCTTGCCGATCATGTCTGGAATGCGGGCAGGCATCACTTCGATGATGTCAGGCTCGATCTGGCAAAGGCTCTTGGCGATATTGTCCAGCCCTTCGGTGTCGACGAGGAAGAAGCGTTGTATGGTGATTAAATCCATTTTCTTCGCGGTTTTCACCACATTGGTTTTCGTCGAAATAATGCCGGTCGGCTTGATGACCTTCGCCAAATATTCGAGACCGTAGTTGTCCGTGCTGAGGCCGCCAATCTTATCGAGATGCAGGAAGACAGGCAGCTGATGCTCCTTGAACACGTCGACATAACCCTTTACGACTCCGATGTGGCCCGTTAACAGAAAGATGCCGCTTAGTTGGCTGCGAAGCGATAGAGCGACTTCGATATGTCTCGGATCCTTAATGGAAGCGATCCTTCTGTGCGTGGAGAGCCCTTTGAAAAAGGCGTCATGGTTCATTGGGTTCTTCATCTCTGCCGCCTCCTCCTATTATTTCGGCTGTGCAGCGGTTAGCAATGAGATAACTAGCTCGCGATCCGCGTCTGTCCCCCGGGCATCAGGGTTATGGCTGAAATGCACCATATGATGATGCAGCATAGGGGCGTTCTCCAGAACGTCCGCGTCCGTAAGATCTACGGCAGAAATTCGGATCTCATCTTGGGCGAATTCAACGACCCGGAAGCCGTGCTGATCCAAACAGGCGGATAACTGTACGAAGGTCCAGTTGTTCTGCGCAACGATCGAATCCACATGCGTGTGACCGTTGAAATAGACGCCTACCCCTTTTTTCCGGTTCAAAATGCGCCACATGTCGATGCTCGGATGGATCGAGCCTTTCTCCCGCTCCGATCTTGCCGTTGTGTTATAGACAGGATGGTGGCCGAAGACGAGCAGCGGCTTCGATCCGGATGCCTCGACCATCCCTTCCAGCCACTGCAGCTGTTCGCCGTCGAGCCAGCCGCCCCAGTCTTCGAAGTCCATCTCTTTGGCTGTGTCGAGAAACATAAGCATCGCGGTCTCGGTGTCAACTGCGTGATAACGCTGCTGGCCCGTAATCTCCAGCACTTCCCTTCTTGTCTGCCAATAGAGATCATGGTTGCCCAGCACATGGATAAATGTTCTATCCTCACGCTGCAGCAGCTCGTAAACCTCCTGCAGCTCGATCGACGATCCAAAATTCGTAAGGTCTCCGAGCGATATATGCAAATCGGCATCCATATCCAAAAAACGTCCCAGCAAGGTGTGATAGAAAGCAGTCCGCGCCTCCAGCAATCCCGGAACCGATTTATCGATTTCGTGATAATGCAAATCTCCCATCAGAACTAATCTCATCATTATTCTCCTCCCGGCCTATCCAAATTTGTTCTTCCCTCCTTCATGGTATAGGCCAAGTATTGTGTGTCCGTTAAACGGGGAAGTAGTTTTTGTAAAGGGGGACGAGTCCACGGCATGATAGCCCGAAAGAGTCATTACGTTGCAGGAAAGACGTTGTATAATGAACTGTATTTTTAAAACTATTACCGACTGTAATCAATCGCAGAGCAGGTCAGCAGACAGGAGTTAGCAGAATGATAAATAACAATAAGGACAATGATTTACAAGATAAATCATCGGATTTGAAAGAGAGAAAACCTTCATTTTATCAAGCGGTATGGAGATGGCATTTTTATGCCGGACTTATTTTCGCGCCCTTTATTTTGATTCTAGCTGTTACAGGATCGGTTTATTTATTTAAACCTCAGATTGAAAATTGGATGTATCATGATTATTACCATGTTGAAGCACAAACCGAAAAAATAACTGCTTCCAAACAAATTGAGAACGTATTGCATAAATACCCTGAGGCAAAAGTAACAAAATATCGTCCCGGGGAAGAAGCTTCGCGTTCAGCAGAAGTTAAAATTAATTGGGATGACGAGAGTATAACTATCTTTGTTAACCCTTATACAGGAAATATCATTGGTGAACTCAACGATAAAGACCGTTTGATGGATAAAATTGAAGAATTTCACGGTGAATTGACGTTAGGGAAAACAGGTGACAGAATTGTCGAATTAGCCGCCTGCTGGTCCATCATCTTAATCGTTACAGGCATTTATTTATGGTTTCCGAAAGAAAAAAGAAAGCTCTTTGGAGTCATTATTCCCAGATTGACAGGCGGGAAAAAAACGCTCATTAGAGACCTGCATGCAGTTCCGGCGTTTTGGGTATCGGCAGGCATGCTTTTTTTAGTAATAACAGGCTTGCTTTGGTCCGGGTTTTGGGGGAATAAGGTGCAGCATATCGCTACGAATGCAGGAGTGGGATATCCTCCTTCCATCTGGGTAGGCAGTGCGCCTTCCACCACGGTAAAGACAAAAGAAATTGCCGATGTCCCATGGGCAGCTCAAAATTTGGAAGTCCCTGCTTCGAAAATCCAAGGATACATACCAGTATCCATTGATGATGTTGTATCGATTGCGAACAATCTAAACATTTACCCGAGTTATACGGTAATTTTCCCTAAAAAAGCAGATGGAGTATTTACACTATCTGTGTTTCCGCCCAAAGCAAAAGACGAAGGAACTGTGCACATCGATCAATATACGGGAGCCGTATTAGCCGATTACCGGTATGATAATTATAAGACGATTGGGAAGATGATGGCTTGGGGGATCACCGTGCATAAAGGATTAGAGTACGGATTAGCCAACCAACTCATTAATCTTGTTGTTTGTATAGGAATTATAGGCGTCGTTGTCAGCGGTTTTATATTGTGGTGGAAACGTAAGCCAAGCGATCATTTAGGAGCGCGAAAGGCGCCAGACCTGAAGAAAATGAAGGGCTTGGTCATCATCCTGATCCTATTTGGCGCCTTGTTTCCTTTGGTAGGGATGTCTCTCATCGTCGTTTATTTGCTTGATTTTCTGATTATCCAAAGAGTTCCGGTTATCAAAAAATATTTGAACGCATGATTAAAGAAATGAAGGAAAGGCGGTAAAACCGAGTGAAAAATTATGTACAGCTTCTCTCTATCCTGCTCATCAGCATATGCTTAACCGCATGTTCGGTAGATAAAGAGGCAAGCAGCCTCTATAAGCACGAAAATGCTCTTGAAATCGAAGTGATATTGCCTGAAACCGTTCCATTAAATAAACCTCATTTATTTAAAGCGCGTATCAGCCAAGGCGGTAAAACGGTTGACGCTGCTGACTATGTTCACTTTATGTTTTGGAACAACAGCTCCAATCAAAACGAATCTATTTCCGCAGCTAGTGATGGGAACGGTGTGTACAGTGTAGAAAAAACGTTCGATCAACCAGGGCTTTATTATGTGAAAGTGCATGCCGGTGCCAATGGTTCCAATGTCATGCCAACGAAGCAATTCATCGCAGGCGAAATTTCAAAAGAACAGCTGGACTCCCTTCAAAAGGGTTCTCAAGATAAACAGCAAGATCACAGCCAGCATCATTAAAAGAAGATGCGACTTAAACTTCATAGATAGTTCAACGAGGCTGCCTGCAAATTGGCAGCCTCGTCCTAGTTGTATATGGAGTTATCAATAGTCATCTAAGCGTTCTCTTCCTGCTTATTCACGCATAAAGCGGAACCAGCCGAAATCGAATTTGCTCCCCGGCAGGAAGATGAATGTCACTTTTTGCATCCCCGTTACCTGTTCCAAATCAAATACCCGTTCTTCGTATCCATCGGATTTCTCAAATTCCATGAGTTGATTGTTTTCGCCGTTCTCGCCGGCAAATCGGATATGGATCGTATTCTTGTCGATCGGCGATCTCCCGTTTACGACCAGCTTCGAAGCACCTTCGCCGGTAAACTCCATATGCGCAAATTCCAGTGAGACGTTATTCCCGATGCCTTCCACACGATCATCTGCGAAGGTAAACGTATCCCCATAAATCCGATCGCAGGAAGCCGCCGAATTTCGTTCGAAAGCCCGGTTCTGACGTTCAAAGGAAAATCCTTTGATGTGCACCTTCTGACGAAGCACGAAGCACATCGACGTAATTCCGCGAAGTCTCTTGGTCAGGCGATACGTTTCTTCTTGATATACGTTCCACTTGGACGGCTTCTGATAAATAACGTCGGCAACTAAGGAGCTGGCTTCTTCGCCGGGCATCCCTTCCCAAATTTGGATCGTATATTTTTCGCTGGATAAAGCGAAGATCGGAATCGTGACGGTGTCGGAGCCATACGGACCGAAGTCGATATCGCGAAAGCCTACGTGCGTTTCGCCGTCTCTGCTCGTCGCTGCACCTCTTTCGTTGCCGTTCCCGACATCACCTTTACTGTAATCGTAAAGTCCCGCCGAGATGAATCCATAAGGATCCTTGTAGGCTGTTCCCAGACCTGTTGCCTTAAACTCCAACTGGGAGATAAGCTTCGTCTTATCCGTGCCGTTCTTAGTCGTACAACGCAGACGAAAAGCACCGTCGCCGATGGCGGAGATCTTCGCCTCAAGTCCGTTCGCTTCGACCCTGGCGATATTCGAGTCGATTCCTTCATCCGTTACGACGCGCCACTCGACGTCTCGATACGTTGCGTTTTCCGGCCATACTATGGCTCGAACGGTAATCTCCTTTGTGGATTCATCAAAGTCTTGTCCCGAGTCGCTGACGATTTCGATCTTACGAAGCGGAATTTCACCGCATCCCCCGGTCATGCACTGCAGCTCTTGATTTCTTGCGTTTGCTGAAATCCCTTCCGGAATTCCATCTTTAACGGCTTGCGACTCGAATTCCGCCGCCTCGGTTCGCATACCCTCGGAGGATACTTCGATTCGGATTTTTCCCGGCTCCAGCGTCGCGCCGATGATCGCCATCAACTTACCGCTGAACAATCTTCTGCTTTTTCCCTTATACGGATCAAAATCCGTGCTGTCGCCGTTATCAAGCCCAAGCAATCGGCCTGCCCCCGTCACCTCGACGCGCACGCGATTGTTTGCGTTGTCTACCGGATGACTCTCACCGTCCAACATACCGATTTCTACGAAAATCAAATCAGTACCGTTCGCCGTAAGTACCTTTTTATCCGCTTGGAGACGAATCCTCTTCGCATCCCCGAAGGATTTTCGAACATCGGTCGCTATGACTTTGCCCGTTTCGTCATAGGCGACCGCCTTAATTTCCCCTTCCGCATAAGGAACCTTCCACCAACCAACAAGCTGCGATCCATGCTCGTGATCGATTTCGCGAGTTCCAATTGTAGTCCCATTGAACTGCAGCTCGATCTTGGGGGCGTTCGAGCATACACGGACATCGATGATTTGCCCGTCATTGAAATCCCAGTACGGGAAGACGTGCACCATCGGATTCGTTCTATAATCGGTCCAAGCTGCTTGGTAGATATAATAAGAATCTTTCCTGAACGTAGCCGTATCGATCTGGCCGAAATAGGAATTCTTAGTATGATACGGCGTCGGTTCCCCGATATAGTCGAAGCCGGTCCACAGGAATTGACCAAGAGAAAACGGCGTATCCCTCTCCGCCAAGATACAGGCTTCCGCCGATTTGGCTCCCCAGCTTGTCGAACTGTTCCCGAGGGCGGAGCATTGCTCGTCATCGTCGGCAAGAATCGATTTCTCGAACGGGAAATGATAAATCCCTCTGCTCTGGACGACCGAAGCGGTCTCACTGCCGTAGATGATCCAATCCGGATGCTCTTCATGATGCTTACGGTAATATTTCTCCGCGTAATTGTAGCCGGCGACCTTCACGATATCGGCGCATTTCTGCGCATTCTCCCACGGCATATAATTCGATCCGATCGTAACCCGCGCATTCTGCTTCGGATCGAATTCCAGTACATATGCCATAAGCATTCTGGTGACTTCCTGCCCCCGCTCGTCTGCATG
The DNA here is from genome assembly GCF_056269405.1 of Paenibacillus sp. J2L1-98. Classification (NCBI taxonomy): domain Bacteria; kingdom Bacillati; phylum Bacillota; class Bacilli; order Caryophanales; family Paenibacillaceae; genus Paenibacillus; species Paenibacillus sp. J2L1-98. The sequence continues at coordinate 131,025 of NZ_JBWDNW010000013.1, forward strand.
CGTGTCGTAAATCTCGTTCCCGATGCTCCACATCAGCAGGCTCGGATGATTCCGGTCTCGCAGCACCCAGCTTTTCACATCGCGATACGCCCAATCTTTGAAAAATCTTGCGTAATCGTAAGTCGTCTTGGATCGCTCCCACATGTCGAACGCCTCCGTGATGACGAACAGTCCCATCTCATCCGCCAAATCCATGAGCTCCGGAGCCGGCATATTATGCGCCGTGCGGATTGCGTTGACGCCCATTTCCTTCAGAATCACAAATCTTCTTCGCAATGCATAAATGTTAAATGCCGCTCCTAGAGCACCCAAGTCATGATGCTCGCAAACGCCGTTCAATTTCAGCTTCTTCCCGTTCACCTGAAGTCCTTGCTCCGGGTCGAGAACGATGCTCCGGAAGCCCAGAGGCAACGTGACCGTCTCCAGTTCTTCGCAGCGTTGCCCCCCGGGCGATTCGCCCGCTTCCCGATGCATTCGCGTGACGATCCGGTACAGAGTCGGCTCGTCCGTACTCCATAATAAGGGTTTATCCACGGTTAATGTCTGGCGGTTTGTCGTGACCGAGTCGCGTCCTGCTGTTACTCGCTCCGAAACGGCAGCGACCGTCTGATCCTGGTATAGGATATGGTGCGAAATATGAACGTCTTCTTCGATTTGTACGTCCGTGTCGATTTCCACCAGCCAGCTCTCACCCTGCCGCTTGGTTGCGACATACACGCCATCCGTGAGTATGTGATTACTGTCCCGTTCCTTCAACCAGACGTTCCGATAGATGCCTGCTCCCGAATACCAACGGCTGTTCGGACTTTGGTGCACGACTTTCACGATGATTTCATTTTCCCCGCAGGTGCAAGCGTCCGTAATCTCGTGTTCGAAGGAAGAGTATCCGTATTTCCATTCGCCAGCAAGCTGGCCGTTTACGTATACGGATGAATCCATATACACGCCGTCAAAGCATAAGAGCAGCTGCCCGTCGCGCCGTGTCCGGATAAATTTCTTGCGGTACCAGCCGATGCTGTTCTCGTAAAGCGCCAATGTATTATAAATCAACCAATCATGAGGGAGATCCACCGGTTCGAAGGGTAACCCGGCATGATCTGTAACGTCCAGGCCGCTTTTGGCAAATTCCCATCCATCGTTGAAAAGCACTTTCGTATTCATGGTTGAACAGCTCGCTTTCGTAAATATTGGGATAGAGCTCATCATAAGATTACGCCTGCACCCTAAAATTCCAAGATTGAAATGCGGAGCTTCGCACGACCGCGATGCCCCGCATTTCTTGTCCGTGATGCTTCAATAGATCAGGCGATCCTGCAAGTCCGCGATGCCTGACTTCCGATAGAAATACGTATTGATCATGTCTCGCCATTCTTTGGCGTGTTCGCTTTGCTCTGACAGCCTAGAGGCGACAAGCTCAAAATCCCCCTCGTTGACCTTGCCTCTGACCGATCGCCAATCGTCCAGCAAGGCCGCCGCCGCTTCCGCTCCTTCGAAATGCGTGTCGTAAATATGTTGGATCACCGTCTTGCCGCTATGCAAGATATGGGTGTACGGGACATGATGGAAAAACAACAACAATTCATCGGGACAACTTTCCAATGAATTATACATCTCCAGGCGAGGCGAATGGTACTGCGCGGCGTATCCGGTTCCCGTCTTCATCGTTCGATCAACCCCGATTCCGCGGTTATCCGCGAAATGATACGTCCCCCACTTCGAATACTCGTATCCGTCCACATTCGGGCCGTAATGATGATTCGGATTCACCATCCAACCGACGCCGAGCGGAGCGGTGTAGCTTTCGTATATGCCCCATGACCTCATTAAGATGCCCGAGACGGTGTCTTCGACGGCCCTATCGCAGCTGAGACTCAGCCGAATCCATTCCGACGTGATCCGTTCGGCGGATAACGAAGGATTCCAGGTCAGACGACCGTATCCGTATAAGTTGGCTTGAGCCAGCGGATGCCCGGTCCAGCAAGCGTCGTCCCCGATGTTCGACACGGCCGCAATTCCGCCATACGGACGGCCCCACATGGCGCCATTCGCGATCTTGGCGATGGTAGATCCCTCGCCGTCGGCATACGTATCGTTGTCGAGAATTTCCTTCCACTGCGGCACAAGATAGCAGACATGCCTCTGCTGCCCTGTATATTCCTGGGTGATTTGCAGCTCCAGCATTTGGTTCGTTTCGCGGAGTCCTCCGAACAACGGAGATACCGGCTCACGAACCTGAAAGTCCATCGGCCCGTTCTTGATTTGCAGAATGACGTTGTCGGCGAACCGTCCATCGAGCGGCATAAAATGGTCATAGGCCGCCTTGGCCCGGTCCGTCGAACGATCGCGCCAATCCTGAAGACAGTTGTAGACGAAGCAGCGCCAGATGACCAGCCCGCCGTGCGGCGCCAGCGCTTCGGCCAGCATGTTCGCTCCGTCCGCATGATTCCGTCCGTACGAAAAGGGGCCGGGGCGAAATTCGGAGTCGGCCTTCACTAGAAAACCGCCGAAGCCGGGGATCGCACGGTAAAGGGCGGACGCCCGCTCCGCCCACCAGTCTCTGACCGACTGATCCAAGGGATCCGCCGTAGGAAGACCGCCAACCTCGATCGGACTCGCGAAGTTAATACTAAGAAATATTTGAATGGCGTATTCTCCGAATACATCCGCCATCCTCGTTAACGTCTCTTCATACTCCTCCGTAATCAATTTCGTCTCTTCCCGGTGTACGTTGACATTATTGATCGAGATCGCGTTGATCCCGACGGAAGACAGCAGCCGGGCATAGTCCCGGATGCGGGTAAAGTCTTCCACGAAACCGCCGTTCCGGTAGAAGATCGACTTCCCCGCGTAGCCGCGTTCGATCGATCCGTCCATATTGTCCCACTGATTGATCATCCTCAGCACATTAGCTGGCGTCTCGACGATATGCAGCTCGTCGATCGCCTCCCTCATCTGCATCAATCGTATCAAATGAAAGGTTCCATACAGTGCGCCTCGCTCCGACTTCCCGACGATCGCGATTCGGCTCGGCTCATCCTCAAGGCCGTTCAGCGTCCGGATCACGTACCCTTCTTCGCCGATCATCGCTGCTTCGGCTCCGACTTCGCGGTCGATCCCGGCATCCTCGCTGCCTAAGACCCCGATGATCACGCTTGGAGCCTGACGATCCCGAGTCGTAACGATATCCGGCGAGTGCCCGGTCATGGCCTGTAAAGCTTCCGCCAGTTCTTTCTCTGCGGTGCGCAATACCTTGGTTCGCTCCGTGATTGCAATGGCCGAGCAGCGAAACCGGTACACCTCCCGCAGCATTTCGTCCTCGACCGCTTCATAACGAAGCCACGCTTCGTTCCCGATCGTTGTGTTCATCCCCATCACCCTCCATTTAAGTGTAAACGGCTGACGCCATGTAACTTCTTATATTTTCAGAAAAGGGCCAGGTGCATCCTCCTTGGGAAGACCTCACACCTAGCCCCGTTTTTAAGAATTAATAACCCAGCAAGCTCTTGGTCTTCCCGAAAATATCATTGGCCATGTCCGTATACCGTGTGCTGCCGTTCGCTTCAACCTGAGCCTTATAGTCGTCCCACTTCTCGAAGCTTTCTTGACCGGTAATAAATTTTAACGTCATCGTTTTCACGTAATCCATAAGCGGTGTCGAGATGAGATTCATCTGTTCGCTTTCTTCCGGTGAACCCATAATCGGCGGCGCCAGCTTGCGCGGCTCCCGTGTCGACTGGACGCGGTTCACGAAGTCCTTCTCGCCTTCGGTCATCTTGGACATTCTCAACTTGGCAGAGCCACCGTACGCGAATACCCCTCCGGCGAAGCCGAAATCGACGTTCAGCTGCTTAGCAGCACCTTCGTTCATCCCGTTATAATAGATGTCCGGCTTGAGCACGATGTTGCCTTCCGCACCCAGGTCATACGTTTCGCCTTCTACGCCCCACAAGCTGAGCGTTTGACCTTCATTGGAATACCAGAGCCAATCAACGAAACGAAGCATCTTGATAAAGCCTTCCTCGCCCAAATCGTCAAGCGCGTTCTGGCTGATCATGATCCCGTTCTCCAAACGGGAAGTCTCGACCTGAAGCTTTCCTTTTGGTCCGCCGGGTTGCGTGATCATATACAATTCGGCTTTCGGATCTTGCATTTTGCTCTTGAAATCGGCCAGTACCTGATAGATTCCGCTTATCACGTAAGTATCGCCTTTGAAGAACTTGGCTTGTGCCGCATCGTCTTCTTGCGTGAAGGATTCAGGATCCATAATGCCATCGGTAATTAACTTATTGAAATAACCAAGGTAGTTCTTGAAGTCATCCGACGCATCGGCAAATACGAACTGCTGCTTCTCATGGTCGAAGACCAGACCGTTCGCCAATCCCCATCCTCCGGTGACGCCATATTGAACGGCGGTAATGTTGAGCGCCGAATCACCCTTGAATTGATCGGAGAAAACATATTCCGCTCCGGTATGCTCTTTGACCTTCTTCATCGCTGCAGAGAATTCCTCGTACGTCCAGTTCCCTTGTTGGCCCTCGACATCTACTCCCGCCGCTTCGAACACATCCTTGCGGATGATATAGGAATAACCGCCGCCGGCGATCTCCCACATGCCTGGAAGGACGTAATATTTCCCGTCATTCTTCATCTTGGCCTTCAGATCCTCTTCCATTCCCCAATCCTTGACGGCCTTCATGTAGTTGGGCATGTACTGCACCCAATCGCTGACCGGCACGATTTGACCGGACGCAACGAAAGCGGATTCATCGTACGTTTTAGGAATGATATAAGGCGCGTCGCCGCTGTTCACCAGCAGAGATTTTTGATTCTCATATTCCGTTCTTGCTGTAATGGACAGGTCGAAGCTCACATTTGTTTTTTCTTTAATGGCGCTCCAGAGTCTCCAGTCCTCTTTCGTAGGATAATTCTCATGGTCGCTATACATCATGGAATAGGTTACCGGCTCGTTCGCATGAAAGGTCTGATCCTCCCCGAACGTATAATCCTCCGCTGCATCCGCGCCGCCCTTGCCTGCATTGCCCGATGCGGGCGTTTCGTTGTTGGCGCCTTCGTTATTAGACGAACTGCACGCTGCCGCCAATACGACCATCAATGCCAGCATCATCATGAATGCCGCTTTACTGAATTTCTTCATACCGCTGCCTCCCTTTATATGGTTCCTGCGATTTTTATATAACGGAAACGGCTGTAGCCCTTCCGGTTATATCGATTACATCGGTCACCCCTTGACTGCCCCGATCATCATCCCTTGCACAAAATACCTCTGCACGAAAGGATATAGGCAGATAATGGGCAGCGAGGTGAGTACCATAGCCGTCGATTTGATGCTTGCTGCGATTTGGCTGGTCTGATCGGACGCAGCCCCGATTTCGGTCGGACTGACCGCGTTGTCGATAATTTGTTTCAAATACAAGGCGACCGGCCACTTCTCCTTCGACTGCAAGAAGAGCGAAGGTCCGAACCAGTTGTTCCACATGCCGACCATAACGAACAACATAATCGTGACCAGAATCGGCTTCGATAGAGGAATGATAATTCTAGTGAAAATCCCGAACACGTCCAGACCGTCGACGCGTCCCGCTTCTTCCAATTCGTTCGGAATGCCGGCGAAGAACGTCTTCATCAGGATGACATTGAAGGCGCTGATCGCCCCCGGAATGACGATGGCCCAGATCGAATCTCTCATGCCGAGCGTCTTCGCGATCAGGATGTAGTTCGGAATGAGACCGCCGCCGAAATACATCGTAAACAGCACGAACGGAATAAAAAATTTATTGAGGCGCAGCCTCTCTTTTGAAAGCGGATAGGACATGACGGCCGTCGCGGTCACCGCGATGAGCGTGCCTACCACGGAATAAACAATCGTATTCCAGTAATAACGGAAGAAGTCAGGCTTGCTCAGGATGACTTCGTAGGTTTTGGTCGTAAATTCGACCGGAAAGATCGTCACTTTTCCGGCATAGATAGCGGCTTCCGAACTGAAAGACTGCGCTACGAGATAGACAAACGGGTATAACGTGAATAAGACAACCAGAATCATGAAAAAGCCGTTTACAACAGTGAAAGCATTAAAGGAAGAGGTTCGATTCACTTCGTTTGGCTCCTTTCTACCATAAGCTGGATTTCGTCGTTCGCTTCGAAACTTCGTTCGCGATCGTCACCAGAATCAGTCCGATGATGCCTTCGAACAAGCCTACCGCCGTCGCGTAACTAAAGTTGCTGCCGGTGATACCCATCCGGTAGACGTAGGTGGAGATGACGTCCGCCGTTTCATAAGTCAGAGGATTGTACAACAGCAGTATTTTCTCGAAATTCGAGCCCAAGATGCTGCCGATATCCAGGATCAGGAGCACCATGACCGTCGGCAAAATGCCGGGAATCGTAACATGCATCGCGAGCCGGAACCGGTTCGCGCCGTCGATCTTCGCCGCTTCATAGAGAGACGGGTCGATGGCGGTCATCGCAGCTAAATACAGAATCGTTCCCCAGCCAAGGCTTTGCCAGATGCCCGAGGTGACGTAAAGCGTCGGGAACCATTCCGGCAGCGAGATAAACGAAATCTTACCGAATCCAAGCCACACCAATATATTGTTGATCGGTCCCGTTAAGGAAACGATCTCCTTGATCATCCCCGCTACGATAACCATGGAAATGAAATGGGGAAGGTATGACACCGTTTGCACAAACTTCTTCCACTTGACTCGCCGCAATTCGTTCAGCAGCAGCGCGAACAGCAAAGTGATAGGAAATTTGACCACGAGATAGCTTACGCTTAAGGTCAGATCGTTGAAGAACGCTCTCCAGAACGTAGGGTCCTTCATAAACATCTCGAAGTAAGTAAACCCGACCCATTCCGACCCAAAAAAATTCGTTCCGCCCCTATACTTCCGGAAAGCGATAATGTTCCCGAGCATCGGCGCATACTTGAAGATGATGAAATAAATTACGGGCAGGACCAGGAACGAATACAGCTTCCATTCCTTTCTAACGTGTTTCCAAAGCGGACTTGTATCTACAGCCTTGTTGTCTTGCGCATGAGCTGCCATTCCGTCATCACTTCCTTATAAAAATTCACCCTGGCCGGACTTGGGTGGCCTGACGTTCCGTCGCTCCATCAATGTATCGGAAACACCCTCTGCCATCAATGTTCAATAACGAAAAATGATGTACGATAACAAGGAAATGCGATGGACAGCTTGAAACGAAGTGACTGTTTCACGAAATCGGGCGTAATGGCAAAAAAAAAAGACGACCTCCGAGCGTTCGGAGGTCACCTGTTCATATATCTTTCATACGCCGCTTGTTTAATTTCCAAGATCCGTTCGATCCCCATCAGCTTCAGCTGCTTCACCATATGATCGTAAGCTTCAATGGAATCCACTCCCATGATGATTCGAAGCTCCGCGTCCTTTACGTACTCGCCGATCCCGTCCATCAGCGCGGACAGCTCGCCTGCCTCTTCCGTCGTCGGCGTAATCGGCGGCAGCAAATAATCTTCGTGCTTCGTCTTTCGCCATACTTCAACGGCCTGATTCGTTTCTTCGAACTTCCACTCCAGCTGCGAGTCGCGTTGGATCATCGGGAAGTTCGTCTGATGCGCGTATTGAAGCATCACCAGATCGCCGGATAATCCGCCTTTATTCGCAACGACCAGATCCGTATACACCGGTTGGCCGTTCTCCATCATATACGTGACGCCTTCAATACCGTACGTGTTCAACAGGCTGCCTTCTTTCGAATATCCGTAATCCAGCCACCGGACCGCCGCTTCCAGGTTCTTCGTCGTAGCTTTGATCGCCGCCGAGCTCGTTCCCGCATACGCGTTGTCGAGCTGTCCGAATTTCGGGATCTCTCCTTCTCTCAGCGTCGGGTAGGGAGCGGCAACATAACGAGCGGCCATGTCACCCGATTGTGCCGCAAGATTATACTTCTCGATGTAGGAAAACCAGCCGACCGTCGCGCCGCTTGTCCCGGAAGTCATCTTCTTGTCCACGGATTCCAAATCCAGAACGGCAAAGTCTTCATCGAGCAGCCCTTCCCGATACCACTTGCTCATCGTCGTCAAATAGTCCCGGTACCCCGGCTCCAGGTAACCGTATTTTACTTTCCCTTCTTCCACGTAGAAATTCCCCATGACGCCGAACGCTCCCGCGAAGCCTGCTGTCCGATCGCCCATGAATAAGGTTCGGAGCGTTAAGGGCGCTGTCGCCCCTTTCTTCTCCTTGAATGCCTTCAAAGCCGTATACCACTCGTCGATCGTCGTTGGGACAGGGAGTCCCAGCTCGTCAAGCCAATCCTTGCGGATGATCGGTCCGCCGTATACCTTGCCCTCATCCGATCGAATGAACGGGAACGCATAATAGATGCCGCTGTCCGTCTTTACCATTTTATCGATCTCGGGGTTTTCTTCGAGCACCCGCTTGAAATTCGGCGCATACCGGTCGATGACATCGTTCAGAGGCAGAATATACCCCTGCTCGATCGCCTTCTCAGGCCCTCCCGGAAATTGAAGCCAGTTATTCATAAAGATGTCCGGCAGATTTCCGGAGGCAAGGAGATATTTGAATTTATTATCCTGCATCGGGACGCCGCCGAGATGCCGAATCGCGATGCCGGTTCGTTTCTCGTATTCTTCGTCAATCGGTCCCGCGTTCGGCGTCCCCATGTCAGGAAACTCCGTCATTAACGTCAGCTCCGGCGCACCCTTCATCGGATATTCGAACGGCTCTACGGACGCTGCGGGACTGCTGGGTTCAGAAATCGCCGTCTCCGTCTGACTATTCGTCGGCTTTTCTTCCGTGCTATTCCCTCCGAAGCATCCGGATGTGAATAGGGCAATGACGGTGATCGCCATCCAACTCTTCCTTAGAAATCCGAAATTTCGCGCTTTCATTGTAAGCCGTCTCCTTTTTCATTGCGACGTTCCGATTCTTGGGACTTCATTGGATCGTCTTGAATTTACCGGGCGTTATGCCTTCGTATTTCTTGAATACGCGAATAAAAGCATGACTGCTTGCGAATCCTACCCGGGCAGCTGTCTCTTCAATGCCGGCCCCTTCCAGCAGCAGCGCCTTGGCGGCTTCTATGCGGGTCTGGCTAATATAGTCGTGCAGCCCAACCTGCCCCGTCTGTTCGCGGAACAACCGGGACACGTACTGCGGCGTCAGCCGGAAGTGGTCGCCGATCAGCGACACGCTTAAATTTTTGTCGCTGTAGTTCTCCTGCACGAACGCCATCACTTTCTCGCCGATACCAGCGCTTGTCTGCACGTTCTGCTTGCTGCGGAGCACACCGCATACCCGATCGAAAATGTCGAGAAGCTCTTGTTGGAATTCCAGCTTCGTGGAGCATGACAGCAGCCTCTTGAGCGGGCGCCATTCATCCCAAGCGATGCCGGCTTGCTCTTGGCCCGGAATCGTCTTGATCAGTGTCGTCGCTACGTCAAGCAGGACGCACTTCGCGATTTCATGCGACATATCCCGTTGGAACGCTTGCTGGATGACATTGTCGATCATATCCTTCGCTTTCTCGAACTCGTCGGCCTTCAGGAAATTGATCAGAATCATCTGGTCGTTCACGGTGAAGAAATAACTACCCTCGTTCGGCTTGATGTCTCCGTACCAGATCAGCATGCTTTCTCCCAGCACCATCCTGTATTCCTGGGCTTCCAAAGCTTGAAGGAATGCTTGATGAATGCCGTCCAAACCGGTCTGCAGCTCACTTCCTACCGTCGTGAAGCGAAGCTTATACCGGGCCGTGATGAATTCGTAAGCTTGAGCTAACTTGTCTTCAATATCGTCCTTCCATTGCTCCGCGCGATCCGGATCGACGTTCACGACCGCCGCCAGCATACCATCCATATCCGTAAAATGAATCGTTAAGCGGTCGCCGACCGAATCCGCAACGATATTGGATACAATAAACTGCGACAAGGCCAGATCTTTTGTTCCCCCCTCGTCGCTGTCGATATAAAACAACAGCACGGCGAAACGATCGCTTGTCCAAGTCAAATTGTGCGTCTTCGCCAGCTCCGTTAACGGAACGTTCCGGTCCGCCTGGCCCTTCAACAGCCTTCCCAGATAATAATCCTGTAAAACCCGAAGCTGCTGAACGTGTTTATTGTTCATGTCGTCCCGTTCACGAATGGTCTCAAGCACACTTCTCCGGATGAATGTATATTCGTCCAAGTCCGTTCCGTTTCCCTGCAGCGGGCTACGGGAAAATACGCTGACCAATTGTTTGACCGGATCGTAGTTTTTACGCGCAAAATAATAAATAACCGCGCCGCCGATCACAAAGCAAAGCAGCAGCCCGAATAAGTTCATCGTCCGAATGGCCCCGGCCCGCTCCCAGAAGACGTCAGTCGGAAATACGCTGATGTACTTCCAGCCCGTCGTATCGGACGACTCGATCGTAATCATCGACTCGATGCCTTGGAACGTGGCGGTAAAAGTGCCCGTCCCGAGGCTGTTCCACTCCTGGAACGATTCAGGCGCAATCGTTGGGTCTTCAGCATTCTGAAACAGGATTTGGTCATTCGTATCCATAATAAAGACTTGGCCTTGTTCCACCCAATCGATATTTTCAAGCATAGTCGTAATCTTCTCGACATTGAGCGGCATGATAAGTGTTCCTTCCGGATCATCCGCCGATTGTATAGGTAACGAACGAATATAGGAGGGCGTATTCGCGATCCTCCCATGGTTCTCGACCGGAATCAGCACATACTCTCCCGACTGATGCTGGTTTACCAACGCAAGCCAGTCTTCATAAGTGAACGAGTGCGTCTGATGTTTTATCTCGTAAAAAACCCGTTCCTTTAGATAGGTCTCATTCGAGAGTACCGACTGCAGAGGCTTCGAATAAAGATAAATGTTTTGAATAAAATCGTTCGTGGATAACAATTTACTTAGTTCTTGTTTCATCTTATAAATATTGTAAGCGCTCTCTTCTGTGGACGAAGTCAGCAATCTCCGGACATCCGGATGAATAGCCAGCTGCGCGGCCAGACTCTCCGTCTGAAGCAGCTCCCCGTCCATGATATATCTCACTTGCTGCAGCATGGCGCTGCTCGCCCGTTCGATCTCGTATTTCACGATTCCCCTTGTTTGGCCATATATGATTACACTAAGAATGACAGGTATGCATAAGATCACGGCGTACGACACGATCCATCGAAACGCCACACTTCGCGTGAAGATTCCTTTTCCAAAGTTCAATTCGCTTCCCCCTAAACCGCTTCTCTTAATGTACATTTTCTATCATAGCATGAATCGGATAGGAGCTTCATATGTACAAAATGAAACTCAATGTACAGTTTGTGCACTCATTGGCGTTTTGCAGTTTACATAATCTCGTTATTTCGCTAATGGAATAAAAAAAGAGCCGCGTGCAAGCACACGGCTCCCAAAAACGAAATTCAACTTTAATTAAATAGCATCAAGCGCTTTCCTCACTTTTCTCGCGAAACAGAGCGGATGTTCAACGGCTTCGATGTTAATATAAATCAAACGCGGCTGCTCGAACAGCCATTCATTTCGTACAGACGTCACTTTTATTCCTTGTTTGCGAATGGCCGAAATAAATGTATTTACTTCTTTTTGTAAAAATACGGCTCTGCCTGCACAAAGCGCTTTGCCCGTTCTATTATTCAAGGATTCGAATGAAAACGAAGACGTTGCTCTAAATCTTTTCCCGAGGATAGTTGCTCTGATCTGATCCCGGCTTATTGTTGATACGCACTTTCCGCCAGCGAAGCCGGCTTGGCCCCCGATAATAGTTGAGAAACGATCACATAACGATCCGTTATTGGCCATACTTTCATTCCTCCCCTGTTCCATTAAGGTATGAGCATAAGAACAGGGTTGAAACGTATTATCGCCTACATGGGTTCGTGAGAGATCCGGAACTCCTTAACGTATTTCTCAAAGTCCCAGCCTGCCAGAAATTTACGGGCTGTGTGCTGCCCGGACTGAAACAGCATATCCCGGTCTTCTGCGTTTAGAGAAAACTGAGTGGTCGTGACCCTGCCCGTTGGGATAAAAACAGTCCTTTTTCTGGCGTGTTTGTCTACATGCCGTTGATCATGCGCTCTAAGCATAGTCTGGAACATGGCGCGAAACATCGAGAAGGGACCGTAAATATCATAAAACGGGGTTTCCGTATTTCCTCCTAATAACCGGAATCCAAAAGTAGGCCACTTCGGAATTCCCTCTACATCAAACAGCCAGATGGGATAATTACTGAGAAGCCCCCCATCGAGAATATAAAACGGTTTTCTTCTTGTTTTCGCTTGCAACCGGTACGGTTGAAAAAAGTAGGGAAGCGTTGTGCTCATCCTAACCGCGGCGGCAATCGAGAATTCGGATGGTGAAATATCATAGCGTACCAGGTCGTCCGGCAAAACCAGCATTTTTCCGCTGCTGATATCGGATGCGATAATTTTCAGCTTTCCGTCCGGCAAATCGCCGAAGGTAGATACGCCTTTTTGCTTCAGCCAGTACGTTAACTTGTCTTCGAGCGGTGTGTTTAAGTAAATGCCTGACCGGAAAAGAAGCGGAAGCGCTTTACCGACAAAGGGTAAATAATGAACCCATGTTTTGCCGAGTAACCGGGAGTAATCGAGCGTATTCATAATTTCTATTAATTCGCGGGCACTATACCCGCAGGCCAGAAGCGCAGCCACGACTGCACCGGCAGATGTTCCGGCTATACGTTCCCATTCGTATCCCTTTTCCTCCATCACTTGAATAGCGCCAATAAAGGCAATACCCCTTACGCCTCCGCCTTCGAACACGGCATCCGCTTTCATAGACGTCCTCCTTCCGGCCCTTCAGGAGCTAAACGAACGTTCAACGGGTTTATATATACATATAACTATTCAATAAAATCATGTATGGAGATTAATGTGTATGGAGATTAATGCTGGCCGAATCACCGTTCACCTCCCGCCAGTTTAATTCGATTTTATGAGACTAATTGCAGATCATTATCCCATAACGGCGATTTAGTTTGATCTTGCCTAATTAAACAGCGTTTTGAGAGAGCGGCTTCTAAAAAGGACCGATTACGTTTGTAAAATAGAGCTAATCCGCCGTATTCTCTCCCCGATCGCGATTTAGTTTTGAGAAATCGAACTAATACTGATAAACGAAATTTTATTTCCCAAAAAAATATTCGAAAATAGTATCGTTCATCGTTCGCTTGTCGTTTGCTATGAAAGCAAGTCAAAAAAAGGACCTCATCCGCAGCGGATGAGGCGCTTTAAAATTGTATCGTGCTTCTCGCATCAGCCGGCTTTAACATCTACCACCGGGCTGTTACCATCTTTTTTCGGGTATAAAATTCAACGCCGTCAGAGCCGTTCGCATGAAGATCCCCATAAAATGAGTTTTTCCAGCCCGAGAAGGGAAAGAATGCCATCGGTGCAGGGACACCCAGATTGACTCCGAGCATGCCGGACTCAATATTTTCCCGGAAATAACGGACATGGCTGCCGCTTTGGGTGTAAATACAAGCTCCGTTTGCAAACGCTGACTTGTTGGTCATTTCAACCGCTTCTTTAAGGGTGCCGACGCGGGCAATGGAGAGGACCGGAGCGAAAATTTCGTCTTTCCAAATGGTCATATCTGTTGTTACCCGGTCAAACAGTGTAGGACCTAGAAAATAGCCTTTCTCACCGCAAACGGCATCGTTGCGTCCATCCCGTACCAGCAGCGCCCCTTCGGCTTCTCCGGTTTCAATATAGTGGACCGTTCTCTGTTTATGAGACTCGCGAATGACCGGACCCAGGAAAACACCTGGCGTCAGACCATTGCCGATGCTCAGCCCGTCTGCCGCTTTCTTAAGCTCCTCAATCAAAGTATCGGCAACGTCACCTACTGCAACAACGACGGCGGCGGCCATACATCTTTCTCCTGCCGATCCGAATGCCGCGGTGATGATCTGTTGGACAGCCAGACTCAAATCCGCATCCGGCATGACGATGGAATGATTTTTGGCGCCGCCCAGCGCTTGTACGCGTTTGCCGTGAGAAGCGGCCGTTTTATACACATATTCCGCTACCGGCTGAGAACCGACAAACGATATCGCTTTCACATCCGGATGCTCCAGCAAGCCGTTTACCACCTCATGAGCGCCGTGGACGATGTTTAATACACCTGCCGGCAAGCCCGCTTCAGTGAACAGTTCCGCCAATTTGCACGCCAAAAGCGGAGCGCGCTCCGAAGGCTTCAAAACGAAGGTATTGCCGCATGCGATAGCCAACGGAAACATCCAGCAGGACACCATCATCGGAAAGTTGAACGGCGAGATGCCTCCCACAACGCCGATCGGATAACGGTACATGCCGGACTCAATATTCGAGGCAATATCCGGAAGCTGCTTACCCATCATCAGAGTGGGCGCGCCGGCGGCAAACTCGACGCATTCGATGCCCCGCTGTACTTCCCCGTAAGCCTCCTCATAGCTTTTTCCGTTCTCCGTCGTAATCAGCCGGGCTAGTTCCTCCCAATGCTCAACCAGCAGCTGCTGGTATTTAAAGAGCGTGCGGGCTCTTCTCGGCACCGGCGTTTTTCCCCATATTTGAAAAGCTTCCTGCGCCGCCGCTACCGCATGATCCAAATCGTCCCGGCCCGAAAGCGGCACATAAGCGAGTACTTCCTCCGTCGCCGGATTTATAGCGGCCTCTTGTTTTCCGGAGGATGAATCAATCCATTGACCGCCAATATAGTTTTGCAAAAGAATCGGTTCTTTCGTAATGGGTTCAACTTGCTCCTCCGTCATATGCGATCCCCGCCTCCGGCCATGTTTTTTGAAAGCTGCATATAGATAATCCAATGTTAGCTTGAATACCGTTTCATTTCATCATACATTATGGTGAATGTTGGCTCTATATGTAGTTACACTATGTAAAGTCAGATCTTATATGACAGCACGAAGCCCGCGGATGCATAGAGCTCCACGGGCTTCGCTGTTTTTATTATTCCGTTACGGACTTATACCACTCGTTAACTTCCTTCGTGATCTGTTCTCCGCCGTTAGATTTCCAGCTTGCTACAAATTCGTCAAAGGCATCAATCGGCAGCTTGCCGTAAATAATTTTGTTGAAGGTTTCCATCTCAGACTGGCGCAGAAGATTCCATTTCGAAATCATCGTCGGCGTTGCCGCACCGGTAAAATAGTTCTGCTTGCGAATGTCCATTTGCGACATGATAACTTTCGCAGCCTGCCAGTTTTCCGGTTTGCGGAATTCTGCGATCTGCTTCTCGTAAGGGGTTTCCGGCGCATGGCCGTCCGCCAGCTTAACCAGCGTTTTCATATAAAGATCAGGTATGCGCGCCGGGCCGGTCAAGAAAGGAAATTCATTAGAGAAGTCCGCAATTTTGTCTTTATCGCTCGTTGGTTTCCCCTCTATGATATCCCAGTCATAGCCTTTCGCAAAGCCGAATTCGAACTCGCCGCCGACAGGCGGATTAGCCAAATTTTCCAACAGGTAGTTGTAATACAGGATAATCGCTTCCGGATGCTTGGCATCCTTATTGACCATAATACTGCTGTTCACGCCGGAGTTTTGCCATTTGGTTCCGATCAGCCCGTCCGGGCCCGCCGGAACGGGATAGGCTTTAATTTTGGAGCCCGGCACGTTTTTCAATAAATCCGGAGCCGGCCAGTCCGGCACCCAGTTTGCCCCAGGCAAAATGCCGGCGGTCCCTTTGGTCCAGCTCTCTGCCGATTTGCCCTCATCCCACAAAGCGGAATCCGTATGGATATAGCCTTTGTCCATCCATTCCTTCAGCTTCGCGAGCGCCGCCTTCGCTCCCGGATTAACGGAGCCGTATTCCAGATTGCCGTCCGCATCCTTATTCCATTGCTCCTGAATCGTGCCGTATGCCCCGAACAGCCAATCGAGCGAGCCCATCCAGGTGTTCGTATTATTTTTGAGCGAAATCGCAAGCGGGAAAACATCCTTCGGCGCCAGGCCGTCCGGATTCTCGTTTTTGAACTTATCCATAATCATTTCTAACTCAGCAATCGTCTTGGGAGCCTGAAGATTCAGCTTCTCCATCCAATCTTCCCGGAACCAAAGCTCCGTATCGTCATTGTCTGTATATTCAAGGATCGGCAGGTTATACTTCTTGCCGTCCCTTGTGAACGGATACCAAAGCTCCGGGTGCGCGGCGGCATGGTCCTTCCAAATTTTGTTGGCATACTTCTCAAACAGCTCGTCGATTGCAATAAACTGGCCGGAATCGATGAGCTGGTTGGTCAATACGGCGTTGGTCGGTACCGGTACGAAGTCAGGCATTTTCTCGCCAGAAGAAATAGCAAGCTGAAGCTTTTGTCTGTATTGATCATCATTAGCCGGATACCAGGTATCCTTGTGCTTAATGCCAAGCGTCTCCAGCATCCAACGGTCGTGGACGTTATTTTCCTTCGTGTCGCCTTTCACATACTTCTTCGGCATTAATACCGTGCTAATTTCAATCGGCGGATCATATTTGCCGTTAGCAAATCCATCATTGACTGTACTAACGACGTTCGAGCCGGTTTCCTCGGTATTTCCGTTCTGTCCGCTCTCGCCGGTTTTTCCGCTGCAGGCCGTAACGACGACGAGAGCCATCACGACGAGCAGCAGCCATGCTTTTCTGAATTTATCCATTTTCATTTCCCCCTACGGTGTAAGATCCTTACATGTGTAACTTTACCAACTTGCCCGGGAGGGGATCTATATGACATTGTTAGTTTTCATAGGACTCTGTTAGGCTATTGATTGCCGTCTCTGTATTCCTGCGGCGTTACCCCATACTGGCGTTTAAACACTTTGATGAAATAAGCCGGGTCCAAATAGCCGATTTCCATGCTGATTTCATATACCTTTTTGCCCGTCGTTTTAAGCTTATGGCAGGCGCGCTCCATTCGCAGCCGTGACACATAATCGCTAATCCCTTCGCCGGTTTCAATCTTATAAATTTTGGACAAATGGGTCGGATGCAGGTTCACATGGTCGGCCAGCGCGCGCAGGGAAACATCCAGGTGCAAATTTTCCTCTACGAAATCTTGAAGCTTCTTCACATACGAAGAACGTATGTCTTTGATTTCATCCGAAGTGCCCTCTTTCAGCTTGGCAAGCACGCTAAGCGACCACCTGCGGAGCTTGTTAATGGACGTGAACGCCTCTCCGCTTTGCAGAAGCTCCATATCTGCTCCAAGCAGTTTGGCCAGCATATGGCCATTCCGGTGTGCAAGCTGCGTGAATGAAGAAGCGATTAAAAAACCGGCCTCCATGCAGTGCTCCCATGAATCGGACCATCTCTCATCCAGCTCCGCGCACACGGCCGCCAGCTTATCCTCCGCCGCGTCCCAGCGTCCGGCTTCCAGCAGGCTAATGAGCGAAGGCGGCATATAGAGCGCGTCCAAAGGCCCCTGCGAATGGCCCCGTTCGAGGTCGCCGACCCGCATGACGAACTCCCGCTCGTCCCCGACAATTTGCCGGAAACAGGCGTAGGATTTGCGGTAGTGCTCCGGCAGTTGCTCGGGAAACCGGAACCATTCCGACAGGACAATGGATAAGGACCCTTTCAAAAATTGTTTGACTTTATGCTGAAGCTGAATAGCCAGCTTCTCCAGTATTTTCTCTTTCCCGATATCTAAGCTGTTTGTCCCCAGCTGAAGCAGGAACGCCAGATAGCCGTGCTCCTCCTTGACCCCCCATACCTCGGTAAACTCACCGAATATTTCTTCGGCCATGTTCATAATCGCATACTCCATCAGCTGCTGTCCGTTCGTTGTATACTGTCCGAACTCTTCCTCCATCCGGACGAGCAGCAGAGCGCATTCCCCGCGGCTGAAGGGCAGCCCGTAGCTCTCCAGCTTCCGGGTCCATTCGTCTGCCGGCATCCGGCTGCCCTTTAGCGTATCCAGCAGCAGCTGGCCGCGGAGCAGCGGCAGGTTCTCCCGCAGCGTAAACTCCGTCCGCTCCAGTGAGCTGATCGTGGCCCACTCCGCATTCAATTGGCCGATCGCAGCCTTAACCGCTCCCAGCAGCTCGTTGTCCGCCGGCGGCTTAAGCAAATAATCGACCGTTTGATGCTGAACCGCTTTTTTGGCAAATTCAAAATCGGAATGTCCGGATAAAATAATGCATTTAATCCGCTTATCGCGCTTTCGTATTTTCTCTATGAGCTCAAGCCCCGTCATTTCGGGCATAACAATATCCGATATGACAATGTCGATAGGATTCGTTTCGATGATTTGAAGCGCCTCATTTGCGGAATAGGCTTTATGAACCTGCTCAATGCCCAGCGTATGCCAAGGCTTGTGCATGGATAGATTTTCTACCCAGTGCGCTTCATCGTCTACGATAATCATCTGCATGTTGTGTATCTCCTTGTAAAATAGAATGAGGCCGCTGCTCTTCTCCGGATGCAATCTCCCAAATGATTTCAGTCCGGAATCCTCCGAGCGGCGATTTCTTGAAGCATAGCGAGGATTTATCTCCAAATTGATGAATAATCCGCTGATTCGTATTCCAAAGACCGCAGCCCATCTCCTCCTGCAGCTGCTCCCGCATTTTAAGGTTTAACGCTTCATACTCGCCCTGCTCCAGCCCGGGGCCGTCGTCATCGATATAAATGCTGCAATACCCGTCTGATATCTCACCGCTGATCCGGATTTCACCCGATGTATAAGACTTCCCTACACCGTGAATAACGGCATTTTCCACGATCGGCTGGATCATCAAGGGCGGCACGCGCTGGGCCAGCATTTCTTCGGGAATTTCGATCGTATAATCGATTCTTCCGTTACGCAGCTTCTGAATGTCCAGATAGTTGACAAGCAGCCGGATTTCTTCGTCCAGCGCCGCCGTTTGCCGCTCCATCCGGGTTGTATACCGGTAGTAAGCGCTTAAATTATAGGCCATTGACACAACCGCTTCCTCTTCCTTCATCTGGGCCATATTAATAATATAGCCGAGGCAGTTATAGAGAAAGTGCGGATTGATCTGGGCTTGTAACTGCTTCAGAGTCGCTTCCCTTGATCTGAGCTTCTCATTCAGCACATTTTCGATCAGGTCTTGAATTTGGCGCGACATGTCATTAAACCGGTAGAACAGAAACGAAAACTCATTACGGACGTTAGAGCTTATTCGAACCGAATAATCTCCCCGCTGCACGCTCTGCAGCCCTTTGATCAACTGCCTGATCGGACGCTGCACGTTCCGGTAGAGTAGAATCGAGGCCGAAATGCCAACCGCAAAAAGCAGCACCATCGATAAATAAAACAGATTGCGGCTGAACGATATCGGTCCCAATATTTGTTCGAGCGGAACAACGTCAACCAAATGCCAATCCAAATACGACGATTTAACCGAGCTGACCAAATAATTTTCGCCATCCAGCCTAACCACCTGCTGAGTCGTATCTTCCAGCGGCTGCTTGTCCAAATATTGAATCAATGCGCTCGAAAGCGGCTTGGCCGCGGTGCGGTTCATTATTGGCGCTTCCCCTTTGTGGTAAAAAATCGGATCTCCCTGACCGCCAGCCTTATACGTGTCCAGCATGTTTTGAATATTTTCATAGCTAAAGCTGGCTTCGATTACTAGATTACTTCCGCTCAGCGTACCCTGCTGACCGAAGGAATCGGTATAAAACCAGTAAAAGGCTTTCGGCTCTTCCGGAGATGCTTCTTCGCCGTTGCCATAGGTCCATTTGCCGCTCATATTTCTCTTTAAATATTCCTCATCGTACTTGGCCGGATGATTGTAATTGGAGATCAGCTCTTTGTTCTGCTGCGAATATACGGTGTATCGGACGGGCCATATATTGATAACGCCGGACTGCAGCACCATCTTCTCCTGAACGACAAACCTGGTCTGCATCCGGTCATAACGGTCCTCCCAGATCGTTAAGCCGTTGAATTTCTGCACATTCGGATCTCTCGAAAAGGTAAGAGAGAAATCCATCATCTGATTAATCCGCGAATCGATTTGGCTGGACAAAAACGACAACTGCTTCGTGTTCGACGTCTGAAGCTCTTTGCTGACTACGTTAAAGGCAACGTCGTTTGAATACGCATACATCAAGATAATCGGTATAAACAAAATAATGATCAAACCGTTCATTTTGGCAAACAAACTAAACCGGGCGCCCATCCTTCTTTTGACAAATGCAAGGCCGCTGCTCATCTCCATCACTTATTCCTCCAGACGATATCCCCTAACAAAACCATATCTATCCTAACATTGTCATATAGTCCAGCCAGAGAAATGCTTGTTACTATATATAGCAGGGTTTCTCAATATACACAAACCAATTTTACAGAAACGGGGGAGAGCTATGGAAGCAAATACGGTAAAGCAAGCGGCTTTGGGGAGTTCGCAGCGAGTGAAGCGGAAAGACAGCTACAAACAGCCTTGGATGCTGCATTTCATGGTGCTGCCGGCGGTTATTTCGGTTTTCATTTTCTCTTATATTCCGATGTCGGGTATCCTTATGGCGTTTCAAGATTATAAGGCCGCGCTTGGCATAACAGGTTCTCCATGGGTCGGTTTGAAGCATTTTCGCTATATGTTTGAAAATGAATATTTTTTGCAAATTACATGGAATACCCTATTCTTCGCTTGCTCCAAAATCGTGATGAACCTGCTCGTTCCGTTCTTCTTCGCCTTGCTGCTGAATGAGGTAAGAAATATGGGGTTCAAAAGATCCATTCAAACGCTTGTCTATCTGCCGCACTTTCTTTCCTGGGTCACGCTTGCGGGGATCTTGATCGATATGCTTGCCCAGACCGGTCTCATCAATCAATTTATTAGTCATGTGCTCGGCATAAAGCCGATTTTCTTTCTGGGCGACGGCAGCTGGTTCCGGTTCACCATTGTGTTTAGCGATGTTTGGAAGGAATTCGGATTTAATACAATTATCTTTCTTGCAGCGCTTTCCGGTATTAATCCGGCGCTGTACGAAGCCGCCGAGGTGGACGGGGCGGGCCGCTTCAAGCAAACGACACATATTACGATCCCTTCTCTCATTCCGATTGCTATTGTCGTGGCAACCTTGGCGCTCGGCAACGTGCTGAACGCAAACTTCGATCAGGTGTTCAACCTTTATAGTCCTTTGATCTATCAACAGGGGGATATTATTGACACCTTTGTCTACCGGGAAGGTCTTCTTAGCGGCCAGTTCAGCTTCGCTACGGCTGTCAGCCTATTCAAATCGATGATCAGCTTAATCTTAATCGTAATCTCTTATCGGCTCGCCTATAAATTCGCCGGCTACCGGATCTTCTAGAAAGGGTGGGTGACAACCTATGCACCACAAAACGCTGCCTTACCGCATTTTCAGCATATTCAACAATGTGTTCTTAGCCGTTCTTTCCGTTCTCTGCCTGCTGCCTTTGTTCCATCTGCTAATGGTATCCTTGAGCTCCTCCGCTCCCGCCAACGCTGGACTCGTCACCTTCTGGCCGATCGGCTTTACCTTTGAAGCCTATGCCAAAACGTTCGACAACGTCAATTTTCTGTCATCCTTATGGGTATCGGTACAGCGGACCATCCTTGGCACCGCGCTCGCTATGCTCGTTAACACGATTGCCGCCTATGCGCTGTCCAAGGAGGCCCGTGTCTTCCGCGCGCGCAATATTTATCTTTGGTATTTTGTCGTTACGATGCTGTTCAGCGGCGGCCTGATTCCAAGCTATCTCCTCATCCTGAAGCTTGGTCTGATGAATACGTTAATGTCGCTCATCCTGCCGGGAATGGTGGCGGTCTATAACATTATTTTGCTGCTTAATTTTTTCCGTACCGTTCCAAAGGATCTCGAAGAAGCGGCCTTTATCGACGGAGCCGGCCAGCTTCGAACCTTCTTCATGATTTACTTGCCGATCTCCTTGCCCGCTATTGCGACGGTGTCTTTGTTTATCATGGTCGGACATTGGAATTCCTATTTCGACGGTATCATCTACATGAAGGATGCGGAGAAGCTTCCGCTCGCAAGCTTCATGCAGACGATCATCGTGCAAGCCGATATGACGAAGCTGGACCCGGCGGTTGTTGCCAATCTCTCGCAGCGTACGATTCGCGCCTCGCAAATTTTTATCGGCGCCTTGCCTATTCTAGCGGTCTACCCCTTCCTGCAGCGGTACTTTGTTAAAGGGATTGTGATCGGTGCCGTTAAGGAATGATATCGTACATGAGATACTGCACTGTAAGCAGTATAAAATATATAAAGTCGTTCCACATTAGGCATTGCATCATGAACATTGCCAGGCGTAACAATGGACGGAAAAATGGCTGTCGAGATTTCTCGACAGCCTGAGCTGGAACATGATTCTCTCATGTTCCAGCTTTTTTAGTGGATAAGCTTTTTTCACCAACCCATTTAAGCAATAATGATGTCAAGAACAGCTGAAGAGTCGGCTGAAATGAATTCTTCCTTTCCGATCGCGGTAATTTCTCCATTCGGTTTCCCTCGTCTTCTATCACACTTCTCTCACCAAGAATAGCTTTATAGATTTGGACATTGCTTCCGATTTTGACGTCCGGCATAATGATGCTTTCCCGGATTTCGGGATGAATCATCGATTTATGAGATTCATCAGTCGGGCAACCCATCGGATATCTCAGACATGGTAAAATGAACCATAAAAAGCAAAGGTGTGAAAAAAATGATTACTCATTTTGCTCGACTACAGTTAAATACGGTTTCCGTACAAGGTGTTAAGCAATTTTACCATGATCTGTTACGCTTCCCGATTATTTATGAATCAGATAACGAAATACGTTTTCTACCGACAAAATACTTTACCTTAGCATTCAAGGAAACGGCAGAGCCAATAGCTCCAGCGCATTTTGCCTTCGAGGTTCCTTATTCAGAATTTGGAAATGTAGTAAAGTGGATCGAAAAGGAAACCATTTCACTTCTAAAGTGGACAGATGGCAGAATTGTGGACGATTTTGAGACAGGAAAAAATGTATATTTTCGAGACGGAGACGGGAATTTACTGGAAATCATTACTCATAATTATGTAAAGGAAAGTATTTTACCTCCTAGCGGTCCGTTAAAAATTCTTTATCTTAGAGAAATTGGATTTCCAGTAGATAGTGTAATTCGTTTCAGAGAATTGTTAGTTAGGATCCTCAACCTCAAACTTGATAAGGTATCTGAAAACTTTACTTTCGCAATTGGGGGAACAGCACATACAGTTATTCCTTCGAAGGAAAGAAAATGGATTCCTATTTCAATGTCTGCTTTACCGCCAACGATGAACGTAAGTTTCGGAGTAACAAATTCCATTTTCATTGATGAAGTCAAAACTTGCTTACAGAAAGAAGAAATTATTTACGAAAGTAACGGCGACGGTGAACTTCATTTTAAAATAAATGAGTATAGTTTTGGTTTATGTATTACAAACTTCCCTGAAGAGGTGCCTAGTCTATTAAATTTACCATATTCGAGATTGTAAACTTAGGTAGTAACTTAATTAACGGAGAACTATAGTTAATAAAACAGCAGGAGTCTAGGACATTATTTTCTGGTCAAATTAAGGTAGAAAAAGTGATTTGATTAATTCGTTCATTTTCCTCATGTTTGTTCAAAGGGCAGGAAAGTTAAAGAAATATCCCAAGTCAAGCGAATTAGTGAGACAAGTAAATAAGCATTATGTGTCCTTTACAATCAATTCGACAAAAAATGAAATAATCTATCATTTTTGTGAGACATGAAGCGATAACATGCGTAAAAGAGCTGATTTATAATAGATATAGAAATCAAATGAAGAAGTAAAAGGGAGACGTTGAAATGCGTTTAGTATCTGGGCACCTTAAACGCAAGGAGTCAGTGGTGCAACCGTCCCAAAATGAATGGAGGACATAAGATTATGGGACTTGTAAAATCAGAGGATAATCAGGACTTGGATTTGGAATGGGTAGCCCTAATACAAAGCGCGCAATCAATGGGGTTTACGAAAGAAGACGTGCGTAAAGTTTTTCTGTGCCTAAGTGATAAGGATGACACTCAAGAAACGGCTGTTTAATAACAAATAAAATGTTATTCGCGCTTACTCTTCCACTTGTTAAATTCCAAAAATTCTTTAAACTGATCCTTGCTGACACCAGAGGCCACAGCCTCTCTCACCAATTCGGACCATTCATGTTCAAGATGCTCAACCTTTTGCTCAGACTGATCGATATTCAATAATTCTTCGACTGTAACTTTCAATACAGCGCTTATCTTTTTGAGAAACTGAATCGAAGGATTTTGTTGAAGCCCTCGTTCAATGGAGCTTAAATAAGATTTCGCGACACCGGCTCTTTGAGAGAGCTCGGTCAGTGATAAGCCATTTCTCTTGCGCAGCATCTTAATACGTTCTCCGATCATTGCAACCCCCTCCGTCCTCACATCATTGTTGGCTTCTCTCTAACATAATGATTTTTTTATTTGAAACGAACATCAAGAAACCGTTTACACAATATAAGTAGATGATTCGAATTGGCAGAGAATATTTCTATGCTATAGAATTCGGAGAGACCTGAGTGAATAAGGGTGTCACAGTGGTATTTTTCCAAAACAGTTCAAGATTAAGCTTAACAACACAAACACCATGATGATCAACAATATAATAATTGGTATAAAATATATGTCAAACCCAATTTAAGCACCGACTTTCTATCTTCCTTACTGTCTATAATTTTATATATTCGCTTTTATCTTCTAATTTTCCTCTTCTGCTGAACTATCCTGCGCAATCAGAGGCATTCTAGAACTTTCACGTCTGAGGCTGCTGTTTTTTTATTTTTAATAAGTAAGTCTAACACTTAATTTTCAAATGCTGCCGATTCTGGAATTCAACATGCTTTCTTTGAACAATGAACACAAAAAAAACCACCTATAGGTGGTCTGCAATTTATGTGAATTGCGCCCTGAAAACTGGATACGAAAGTTAGGTTTGCTGAACCTTTTAGCTGCTGTCTGCCGGATGTATGGGTCCGGGCAAACGTCTTTAGGATAAGCCCTCGACCGATTAGTATTCGTCAGCTCCACACATTGCTGTGCTTCCACCCCGAACCTATCAACCTCGTCGTCTTCAAGGGGTCTTACATA
>NZ_JBWDNW010000012.1:0-162537 GCF_056269405.1 Paenibacillus sp. J2L1-98
TAAGAGCGCCTCCTTGATGGTGTCGGGTTTCAAGCCCGTGGACAAACCCATCATACCGAGACGCTCCTTTTTTGACAAAGCCCATTTCTTAGGCTATACAGGAATGTTTAGCTTAACAATACTTTGTAGCATCTCTACAAAGAAGTGGATTTGTAGTTCTCCTTCAAACATTGTTTTGCAATATAAAAAATTTGCCCCATATGTTCTGAATAATGGGTAGCACATTGATGTAACATGTCAAGATTGGTTCTTTCCCGATTTCTCACCATTTGTTTCTGCTCCAACTTCTCATCAGTAATGTTTTTAACTGTATCAATGACTAACTGCAACCTGTTATGAATAATCGTCTCCAGTTCTGATTTCTTTATATACGTTTGATTAAGTTCATCTTCACGAAATCTTTTGACTTCTTCGTCTAGAATTCCTTTAGCGATTCTTTCTTGAATGTTTCCTTCTATATGCTTAATTAGCGTGGATACACTATGACTTGTTTTATCAGGTCTCCAATTGAGTTGCTCATCATCGAGCTGGTCAATAGCTTTAAGGATTCTTCTTCGAATTTCTTCAAACTTTTTTGTTAACCACTCCCGATTAAAATCATATCTCACAGTAGTTCCTCCTTGTATGCTAAAGAGCAGCTGCCGATTTGGTGGTTGTGTTATTATGCTATCGTCTTTCGTTAGTTTAATGAAGGAAGGGTATATGATCAAATATTCATTAATGATATTTGACGGACTACCTCACTGTTTTTATTTAAAGGCTCTGTTATTCTTGATTGTTGATTTTCGTGCAATAGGAAAAACCGCCCATTTTACTGAGCGGTTAATTCTGAACTACCGGTGTAGTTATGTGTTTTATTGTGCTTATTGGCTGCCCTGATCGGCTTCCGCCTCTATGTTCGTGAACCAGAACGTATTACTGGTTTCATTATCACATCCGGTTAGCTTGTAATGGGAGCCGAACTCCTTGTTCTCCTCGAGCTCAATACCCTTACACACCGTGCTCGGACGACCTGCATCGCTGCCAAACCCGTCCCTCGAGTTGTCGTACGTATACGCAATCGCCTCAGCCCCATCATAGATCAGCTCATAGAAGATCGGGTCACCCTCAACCGTATACTGCGTAATACGCACCTGATTCGGCACGCCCACGTCGAGATTCGCCAGAAACAGCTTCCACTTGTCGAGATTGTACATCTTCCCGTGAACGTTCACGACATCGCCATTCGCCGCTGCTTGGTCAGCATCATAAGGGTCAGACAAAGCGGAGAACGCTTTCGGCTTCGCTGGCGGCGCAACCGTCTCCCCCGGTGCAGGAGAAGTGGAAGGATTGGTCGTATTGTCACTAGGTCTGCCCGACTTCTCACTGCAGCCCGATAGCAGCACCAATGCAGCCGCTAATGTTAACACCCATTTGATCATGAATTATCACCTCACATTTAAGAACGTTACAGCGAGTACGATTGTTTCAGTCGCACATGCGCTTTTGTTTCTGCAGCTGCCGTCGTGTTGTATTGAGTTAACGTACCCGTTAGCTTAATAGACTTCCATCTTTTGCAGCCTACAATCTTAGAATCTCATTTTTCGTTAGTTTGTTGAACTAAAATATTCTGATAAAATCCCCACTAAAACTTGCCTATAATCGTTTATATCATACGAAGAGTTGTCCACTTTTTTCTTGGCTATATTTATGCCGTTAAATATTTCTCCTTCCAATTCCCTCCTTGCCTTAAGAACCTGCAGAGCTCCTTCTAACCCTTTGTAACCCTGCTTTTTTCCATACCCTTGGTTTGTATAATATTCAATAAATCCCTTTGACCATTCTTTAGGTCTTTCCTTAACAGCCTTTCTGAAAGAATGATCAAGATCGTTCTGTTCTACGTAGATCAACAATGGATTCAGTCGCTCTATAATCTTGGTCCGTATGTCCCTTAACCCTCCACTCTGCTCTGTAACCTCTGGGCACCTTGGTAGCACTGTACTCGGTACCAACACCTGTGAGTAACGTCGTAGCTGCCCGCAATCGATTACCCTCGCCCACGGTCAGCGTGCCCTGCCCATATTTCAAAGCGATATCCGCATGCTCTTCATTATAGGCAATCAACTCCCGCAAGGAATGAACGGGAACCGATTCATCAAGCTTCTCCATATAATCATTAAGATACTTCTTGAATTCATACCGCAAAACATTCCAGTCCCATTCCGTCTGCTCGCATGGAAGCTCGACCGGATCAACAATGGTCGCGCCTGCCCGTTTCAAAACCCCAATTGCCTGATTAATAATTGCAAGCCTGGCTTCATCCAAATCTTTATAATAAAACCGCGGAACCCCGATACGCGATTGCTTTAAATAACCGGCATCCAAAAATGGCGTGTAGTCCCGGCAGGCATGCTTCACCCCGGATAACGTGACCTCATCACGCTCATCCGCTCCCGTTAACGCTCTGAGAAGAATGGCCGCGTCCGTCACCGTTCTTGTCATCGGACCGGCAGTATCTTGACTATTCGTAATCGGAATAATGCCGGCCCGGCTGACTAATCCAATCGTTGGTTTGATTCCGACCAAGCACGTTTGGCTTGCAGGACTAATAATCGAACCGGAGGTTTCCGTTCCGATCGCAGCCGCCCCTAAATTTGCCGCAACCGCAGCAGCTGATCCGGAGCTTGAGCCGCCTATGAACAGCTCTCCCGGCCCATAAGGATTTAACACAAGTCCTCCTCTTGAGCTGTAGCCCGCCCACATCGAACCCGACATAAAATTCGCCCACTCCGTCATATTCGCTTTACCGAGTAAAATAGCCCCGGCAGAGCGTAATTGCGAAGCAACAAACGAATCCGCCGCGGCAAAAGAATTCGCCAATGCCACCGATCCTGCGCTCGTGTGCATATTGTCATGCGTATCGATATTGTCCTTCAGAAAAACCGGGATGCCGTGCAAGCTTCCCCGGCTTCCTCTCTCGATTCGTTCCCTATCTAAAGCCTTAGCGATTTCAATCGCATCCGGGTTAATTTCCAAAATCGAATGGATGACTGTATTCCAGGATAAATGTCATTGTAATAAACGGTTATAGCCAAGTGATGCATATTTGCTTTTCTCGATAACAAAAAAGACCTTCCAAAAGAAGGTCCTCGAACAGAAAAGTATGTGCCATTCACAAATCATGATCAAGATTTAACGATAGTTTGCCATGCGGACAGCATTTTTTGACGGTCATTATCGGAAGCAATCATAGCTTTAAGCTTCTGGAGCGTCGAAGGCTGATTCCATTCGGTTCGTTTATTAAAGTATTTGCTCGACAAACCGTAAAATAAATGAGGAAACATAAGATCGGCATATACGATTTGGCATTCTTCTTCACTTAAAGGATGAGCCTCCCGGTAGGCTCGCAGCATTAACGCGGCTCTCGAAATGTTCCAGCCATTCTTCTTCATCACTTTATTGAATATTTTCCGAATGTCCCTTGCCGGCAAATC
The DNA here is from genome assembly GCF_056269405.1 of Paenibacillus sp. J2L1-98. Classification (NCBI taxonomy): domain Bacteria; kingdom Bacillati; phylum Bacillota; class Bacilli; order Caryophanales; family Paenibacillaceae; genus Paenibacillus; species Paenibacillus sp. J2L1-98. Next base: position 3,474 of record NZ_JBWDNW010000012.1, read on the forward strand.
ATAGGTTAACGAATCCATGTCAATAACGAATAAGCCTTTACTCGTTTTGATTAAATTAGCTGCCGCAAAATCCTGATGGCAAAGGTTTTTTTGCACAGCAACTTTGTTTACCCAATTCGTGTAATACCTGCTTTGAATCCATTTCAAAGCTTCTTTCCCTTGATCGATAAAGCGGTCAGCATGGAGAAGATATAGTTTCTCGAATTCGTTGTTACTGTTTTTCGCCATCCCTTTAAAGCTTTCCAACCGCTCAATATACCGCACGTAGCTTTGCTCCCAGCGGCCGAGATGCTCTCTTTCGTTCGTTGTAAAATTAGATTGGAACCCTCTTGAGGCTACGTGGAATCTGCCGAGCTCTTTCATAATCATAAGAAGATCCGCTGTTTCATACGTAGGAGCAGTGCCTTGTACAGCTTCAGAGAGGACATAGCAATTACCGCTGCTGTCCTCTGAATATTCTTTACCCGACTGTGTTTTGACCATAGCGGGAATGGAAGCTCCGTTATTCTGCATATGCTTTACGGCCTCGATAAGAAATAGCAGCCTTTTTTGGGTTGCAGGAGATTTTTTTAATATTTTTGTACCCTCGTTTGTAACAATCGTCCAGACCGCTTTCTTCCCTTTGTCTGCAATTAGTTTGGCGCTCACTACCCGCAGGGGATACTGAGACATTATTCCATTCACATTGTCTGTCATAACCGCTATCTGCCTCCTTATTGCAGTCTTTTTCGAATAGGAGCAGCGTTCCTTCTCTTACGGGAACGAAGCATGCGCACTGCTCCCTTTTTGGATACGGAAATACCGGATAACGAGGTCGGCGCGCTCGAATAAGCTCCCATATAGATTTTATTTAACCGCTGCGCAACATGCTCGAATGTATATTTGCTGTCTACGAGCTGCCTGCCTTTTACCGCCATCGCTGACGCTTCTTTTTTGTTAGTAAGCATGTAATTGATTGCATCGGCAAACGATGACGCACTTGTATAATCCCTAACGATATATCCGTTAACCTTATGGCTTATCACCTCGGCATTACCGCCCCGGTCGGTTGTAATAACCGGGACGCCTGCCGCCATCGCTTCATAATGAACGCGCGCCAAAGGCTCTTGCCATTGAGAGCTGCACACAAACACGTCGGCCATCGAAAAATAATTTTGAATTTCATTTGCCGGAATGAATTTTGTAAATATAACCCGGTTTCGATACGGCTCCGCTAATCTGAGCAACCATTTGCCATAACTGTCCACGGCGTTATCGCTAAACCATTTTCCGCCCACAATGACAAGTACGGCGTCCGGATGCCGCTCCAGCACACGGCTCATGGATTGGATAAGCAAATGAGGGCCTTTTTTTATGCTGAGCCGTCCGACAAACAAGATAACTTTTTTATTAGAGACTCCGTATTGGTATCGTAATTGCTCACGTACTCTGCTTCCTCGGGCCGTCCAAATCGGGTAGTACCGGTCAGGATCGAAGCCCGAATAGATCGGTTCCGTTTTACTCTCCGCTTCAGGAATACGGTCCGTTACGGTCTTTTTAATATATTTGCTGACGGTTGTTATTTTGTAGACGTATTTCAGACACAGCTGGGCTTCCTTATCGGTAATTTTGCTCGTTTCGAACATCTCATTATGAAGGCTTACGACAAAACGGCTTTTAGGAGACGCTTCTTTATAAGCAATGACGTTTACCGGCCGGTTAAAAACATGAACAACGTCATATACATGTTCCTTAAGTGAACGCGATACCTCTTCCATATACCGTTCTTTCGGAAACCTTATATACTGGATGCCGTTTCGAACCTCTTGATCGGGCAGGGACTCATCCGTTATCGAATAAATCGTTATTTTATGCGTACGGGCGAGAATGGGAGCAACGCCATCCATCATCATTTGAATCGCTCCGCCCTTTACGGCCGGGGACGGCAGTTTCTCCGTGCATATAAATGCCAGTCTCATGCCGAGACAGCCTCCCATCATTTATAATATTTCTTGAAATATGCAAGCTCTTCGGCTAAGCCTTCCGTTAATCTTACCTTTGGTTTATATTCCAAAAGACGGGCTGCTTTCGAAATATCAGCCCATGTATGCATAGGCTCTCCACGCATCGATCCGATGCAATCGATATCCGCTTTTTTCCCAGTCAAATTCTCTAGATCGCGTATAACATTGATAATAGAAGACCGTTCTTTACCCCCGATATTAATCGTTTCTCCGATCAATGCAGGTTTGTTTGCAACGGCTGCAGTCGCTTCAATACAGTCGCTTATATACGTAAAATCTCTTGACTGCGTACCGTCTCCAATTAGCGTGATAGGCTCGTTCGCTATCATTTGTTTAATGAAGCGGTGAAACGCCATATCCGATCGTTGCCTTGGGCCATATACGGTGAAGAACCGCAGAATCACAATCGGAACGCCATTGTTTTTCCAATAAACACGACATAAATGCTCGCCTGTCAATTTGCTTACGCCATAAGGCGATAGCGGAGCCGTTCTAGTATCCTCCGACACTCTTCCTGTCGTTTCCCCATAGACGGATGATGTAGAGGCAAATATAAATTTTTTAATCCCGCTATTGCTGCATGCTTCCAGCAATTGCTGAGTGGCGAGTATATTCGTGTCTGCATATTTGCGGAAATCCTGACCCCAGCTGGACCGTACTCCAGGTATACCTGCCAAATGGTAGACGATATCCGCGTCCTTTAGTATCTCACTCCACTCGATATGCAGCATATCTTTTGAAATGAAATGAAATCTCGGGTGAGCCAGGAAAGCTTCCATATTTTTCGATCCAATTATTTTCAACTCGTCCCGAACGAAAGCATCGATGCCCACTACTTCGTGCTTCCCCTGTTCCAATAAAAATTGGCAAAGATGCGAGCCAATAAAGCCTGCCGCTCCAGTAACAACGATTTTCACGGGCGACCAACTCCTGCGAGCTCAAACCCATACGCTTCCATCGTTTTTTTGTCCAGACAGTTTCTTCCATCCAAAATGATGTTTCGCTTCATCAATAGCTTCACTCGGTCCCAATCGGCTTCAATTAGTTCCGGCCAGCCCGTCGCTATGACCAGCGCATCCGCTTGTACGACAGCTTTATATTTATCAGAGCACCATACAACGGATGGAATCGGCGGAGATACGAGCGGATCGTAGGCGTAGACTTGATATCCTTGCTTCGTTAGTTTCTTCATAAAAGCAATCGCTTGAGAATACCGGATATCATCGGTGTTTTCTTTGAAAGTCGCTCCCCAGACAGCGACCCGAACATGATCCCTGTTTTTCCCTAGTTTATGGTTTAGTTTATTCATGTAAATTTCCAGTTGTGAACGATTTATTTTCATAACAGCCTCCAGTAATTCCAATTCAACCTCTTTGGATGATGCAGAATAGTTCAGTGCATTAACATCTTTTGGAAAGCAGGAGCCGCCATAGCCTAGTCCCGCATGCAGAAATTTTGGACCAATTCGATCATCCATTCCGATGCCTCGGGCTACTTCAGTAATATCGGCGTTGAAAACATCGCATACTCGTGATATTTCATTAATGAACGATATTTTCGTTGCCAGAAAGGCATTGGACGCATATTTGATTAATTCCGCTTCCATACGGCCGGTCAATAAAAACTTTGTTTCTATCGCATTGTAGAGCTCTTTCACCATAAGCGCCGTTTCTTTCTTTTTTGAGCCGATAATAATTCGGTCAGGATGAACCGTATCTTCAATCGCGGAGCCTTCACGTAAAAATTCGGGGTTTGACGCAAGCTCGAACATATCGGGGTTTACGCCGTATTCTTGAAGAAGGGTATCTATCCAATCCGCAGTTCCCGGGGGAACGGTGCTTTTCATAATAATCGTCTTAGAGGAACGTATAACCAGCGACAAATCCTTTACAACGCTGCGTATAAACCGCATATCCGCGCTGCCGTTTTTGGCGGAGGGTGTGCCTACTGCAATCATGACGACCGGGCAATTCATCATATGCCGCCTCACGTTTGCAGCAAAAAACAATCTGCCCTCCGCTTGATTCAGAGCGATCATTTCGGTTAATCCTGGCTCGAAGATTGGAACGATTCCTCTCTTAAGCTTGTCAATCTTTGTTACATCCCGATCCGTACAATACACGGTATGCCCGATATTCGCTAAGACTGCCGCAGTCGTGAGACCGACATATCCAGCTCCCACAATACAAATATTCATATGACCACTCCCTTCAAAATCTAATAATCTATTATATTAATAATAAATTAATAAGTGTGTCGGCCATTGCGCTTTGCAAAACGAATTAACTCTATAAAATAGGCATGTATGAATGCCTTTTTTTGTATATTGTACAAATTAATGCGTGCATTTCTTTATATACTAGTAATTATTACAATGAATTAATACTTAACGAGGTGATACAATTGGTATTTAAAGCAATTATCCCCGCTGCCGGTTACGGGACACGAAATTTGCCGGCTACTAAAGTAGTGCCAAAGGAACTGTTCCCTATTAGCGGACGGCCCGCGATAGACTATATTGTGTCTGAAGCCATAAATGCCGGAATTCGGGAAATATTGATCATCTTATCCCGTAATAAGACGGATATTATGGATTACTTCGATCGGTCCATCGAGCTGGAGCTGCATTTATCCAAACATAATCAGGATCAGCTTATCGAAAAAATTGAGCCCCCCAAAGTATGTATTCAATATATCCGCCAGCCGGAGGCGCTCGGGCTCGGTCATGCCATACAAATGGGCAAATCATTTGCGGGAAATGATCCTTTCGCCGTTATGCTTCCGGATCAGGTATGCTTGGCCGAGCCGTCTCCATTATTACCATTAATCAAATTGTACGAGCAGTATAAAGGCACCGTTATCGGACTACAAACCGTAGAAACGCAGCTGCTCCAAAACTATGGCGTCGTTGCCGGCAAATCTGTCAAACCGCAAATTTACAAGCTTCATTCGATTGTAGAAAAGCCCAAGTTCAACCCGCCTTCCCGCCATGCTGTTATGGGGAGATATGTACTGACGCCTGAAATATTTACGCTGCTCGAGCAGCTGAAGGCAGATGAAAAAGGCGAAATTCAATTGACGGCGGCCTTAAATGAAATGTGTGATTCCGGCAACGTACATGGCTATCTATTCAAAGAAAATTGGTATGACATCAGCATAGAACGAGAATATATAAACATCCAACGCCATGCGTATTTGAAAAACAAGTCCAAGCAGCAGATGGACTTATAGAATGGCAGCGCTTATACGATTCAGAAGAAGCAGTCCGTCCCTAAAAAGCCGGGCTGTATTTTTTAAAAGACAAATAAAAACAGCCCAGTCCCCCGAAGAGAAATGAGCTGCTATCGTAACCTCTTAAATAAATCTACTCGATATCGTCATCCGTGTCTGACGCAAAGTCGCTGTCCGGATCTATACCTCCGCTGCGGTTGCCGCCGCTGCTTTTGCCGCCCGAGCGATGACTCCCGTGACAGCATGAACAATAGTCCCACCACCACCAACAACAATTGCTAGCTTGATAACCGCATGAACGATGACCGCTAGTTTTGTGGCCGCTTGAGCTGTGACCGCTAGTATGATCGTTACCTGAGCTCTTACCGGCTATTCTTCCCTTTGCCATATACCTTGCCCCTCTCGCGAATGCTACTAACAACATATGATGGAACTCTATCTTTCGTAACTAGACTTCTGATGATTTTAAAAGAAATACGTTTTTATTCGTTTTCGCCCAGGCGTTTTTGAAAGTTATGGCAGCTATGGACAAGTAAATTAGTAGATTTGCCGTTCCTGAATAAAAAAAAGAATCATATCTTAAAACCAGCAGGGAAAGCAGACAGGCTTTTTTTTGCAAATCTATTTATTTAAGGGAGGAGGTGAGAACGATTAAGATCGCATTGATATGTACCGAAATGCTTACCGTCCCCCCGATTCGAGGAGGTGCCATTCAAATATTTATCGATGGGATTACTCCTCATCTTAGCAGCAAACACGAACTGACCATTTTTTGTATTACGGACCCGGAGCTTCCTGACAGGGAAGTCATCAAAGGTGTGGAGTACATTCGTGTACCGAACGAAGACTACGCTTTCCATGTAGCCAAAGAGCTGTCCCGAAAACAGGCCGATAAAAAGCTTTATGACGTTATCCATGTCTTCAACCGCCCCCGATATCTTCTTGTGTATAAAGCCGCAATGCCGGACAGCAGGTTTGTGATCAGCCTGCATAACGAAATGTTCCGGGAAGGGAAAATTTCATATGAAATGGGATCTTTGACGATCAAAGGCGCCGATAAAATAATGACCATCAGCGATTACATCGGACAAACTGTAACAGCGCGGTTCCCTTCCGCCAAACGTAAAATAAAGACGGTGTATTCAGGCATTAATTTAAAGAGGTATATACCGGTTTGGGATGACCGGGCGCAGCTCATAAGGAAAGAGCTTCGGGAAAAATACGGTGTAGCAAACAAGAAAGTCGTTTTATTCGTAGGACGTTTAAGCGCAGTCAAAGGACCTGATATTCTCATAAGGGCTATGCAGCTGGTGGTTCAAAAGCATAGCGATGCGGTGCTGGTCATTGTAGGAAGCAAATGGTTCCACGATGAACGGATCGATGAATACGGGATCAAAATCCGTCAGCTGGCAGAAGAGCTTGGAGAGGATCGCGTTGTTTTTACAGGCTTCGTCCCGCCAAGTGAAATCCCTTCCCACTTCTCAATCGGCGATATTTTTGTATGCAGCTCCCAGTGGCAGGAGCCTTTGGCAAGAGTGCATTACGAAGCTATGGGCGCAGGACTTCCTGTCATTACGACGAACCGGGGAGGAAACGCTGAAATCATTAAACATCTTAAGAATGGGATTGTGATCGAGGAGTATACAAGCCCGCAAGCTTTTGCAGATGCCATTCTATTTCTGTTATCCAATCCGGCAGAAGCTTTAGCTTTGGCTAAAGCAGGCAGAGTATACGTTGAAAGCAGCCATGGGTTCGAGCATGCTGCGAAACGGCTAATCAATCTATATCTCAGAGCAATGCTGCCAGATAAATCTTGAAAGCAGCCGCAGTTAACAAAGTGGATTTGAAAACATTATTATGCGTTTAGCGGAGGTGTCAGCATGGATACAACATTTTCGGAAGTCGTTAAGAAGGTAATCGCCCAATATCCATTGGACGCCGAGCAGATTTACCTATTGTCCTATAAGGGTAAAAAAGCCGTCTGGTCCGCTCAAACGAACCTTGGCGAAGTCATCATAAAAAAATTGCCCTTTGATGAAAGTCAAATTGCCTTTATGATTCATGCCGTTGATTATTTGAGGAAAAACGGCGTTCATACACCCGGTATATTCAAATCGAACTCAGGCGCAGGCTTTGTACAAGTCGATGACGAATACTTCGTAATCTTTGAAGCCGTCTATGGAACTTCACCGGAATACGAGAATGAGGATGAGCTTGCCATGATTTTGGAAGGCATGGCATCCTTCCATAAAGCTTCGAGGGGGATCGAGTCGCCGACAGGTACGTTCCCTTCGTTCCTATTGACAGAATGGAAATCCGACCTGCAAAAAAGATACGGCCGCTTGCAGTCATGGAAGCAGCAGAAATCACTTTTGAAGGATACGAATGCGTTTGACCAGCTATTTTTGGCAAATGCGGATGCTTTCTTAGAGCAGTGCGAAGTATCGCTCTCTTTGCTCAGCCAGTCCTATTTTGACCAGTGGGTGGAAGAAACGAAAGTGACCAAAACCTTATGCCACCAAGACTATGCCGCAGGCAATTTAGCGATTGGCAATGACGGCCAGTTGTACGTTTTTGACATGGATTCTTTGACAGTTGACCTCCCGGTCCGGGATTTGAGAAGAATTGTTAACAAAGTGATGAAGAAACTTCCTGAGTGGGATCTCCAGCTCCTGCTGACGATGCTGAAGGCTTATCAGGGCGTAAACCCTTTAACGAAAGAGCAGCTTCTGGTCCTTGCGGCCGATATTCAATTTCCTCATCTGTTTTATGGACAGGTCTCCAAATACTACGAAAGAAAAGAGGATAAGTGGACGCCTGCTAAGCATATCGAACGGTTAAATGAAATGATAGCTACAGAGTTAAGCAAAAATACAGTTGTTCAAGCTGCTCTTGCATATCTGGACGAGGTGGTGGATTATGGCAAACACAAATAATACTGACTTGATTTTAGGAAAGAAGCTAATGAACGAAAATTACCCGCAGATTACGGTCACAGATATCAAAGTTATCCAAGGCGGTGGCATAAAAACTGTTTGGAAGCTTGAAACATCTATCGGAACGGTTTGCTTGAAGCGAATCAGAAAACCGATTCCGATCGTTCAGTTTACTACAGCGGCACAAACCTATCTGCATGCGAATGGCGCTCTGGTTTGCAGCATTATTCCGACGAAGGACGGAGAGCTCTATTTTGTCCATGAAGGTTATGCGCTGGTGCTGTACAGCTGGATTGATGGAAGCGATTTGGAGATGGATAAAAACCCTGAGCATCTTTATGCAGGCCTGAGAGGGCTTGCGCAATTCCATCAGGATTCTGTCGGGTTTATTCCCCCGGATGGTTACGAAACCTATGACCGCATGGGAGTATGGCCGGATCATTACTCGAAAATGCTGGAGGAGCTCAAGCAGTGGAAGAGTGACTCGGAGAAGAAAACCTCGGAGTTTCATCAGGTTTATGTACAGACGGCCGGTGAAATGATACGCAGAGCCGAACAAGCTATCCAGCTGTTGCAAAGCTCCTGTTATGCAGAATGGAATGTTGCTATCGGCAAATACGGTTATTTATGCCATCAGGATTACGGGAAAGGGAATGCGCTGCAAACCGATAAAGGCGTATACGTTCTGGACCTTGATAATCTGACCTATGATATCCCTTTGCGGGATGTGCGTAAATTAATTACGAAGCGTATGGAAGAGCTGGGCTGGAATCTCGAAGAATTGGATCGTTTGATTAACTGTTACGAAGCTATTCTGCCGCTCTCGCCAGAGCAGAAACAAGTGCTGTATATCGATTTGCTGTTTCCTCACAAGTTTTACGGCTATGCTAAAAACCCATTCAAAAAAGGCGAGCCCGGAGAAGTGAAAAAGCTGCTAAAAGGATACCAGTTCGATCTGGAAGCATGGCCTGTTCTACAGAAGGTATTGCAAGTAAATTAAAAAATACGAGGTGGTATTCATGAAATTAGAGGAAGAATTCGTAGGACGAAGCGCCCAATTTGCTGAATTGCTAAAAATGCTGGCTGGTCTGATCGAAGCGGATGCGCTTGTTGTCCGGGGCAAAAAAATTGAACTGCCCGATACAGACATGGAATATAAATACAGCCATAAATCGGATCTCGGCGCCAACAAATTCACGGTAACGATTGAGTGGCTGGATCGTTAAGCGCAGTACAAGCACCCGGCCCGATAGCCGTATAACAGCTTAAAGCATAATAACCCCCTTTCGCTATACAGTGGAATAGTGTTCTCTGATGAGAAACTACCCTGCTGAAGAAAGGGGGTTTTGCTATTTCCCATCAGAATCTTTCTGATACAACCTTCGCCTGTGTGAAGAGCAGCAAATAATCGCGCCCGCCGGCTTTCGAATCCGTTCCAGACATATTAAAGCCGCCGAATGGATGAACGCCTACCAAGGCCCCCGTACACTTGCGGTTAAAGTAGAGATTGCCTACGTGGAACTGCTCGCGGGCCTGCTCCAATCTGCTGCGGTTCCGCGATATGACGGCGCCGGTTAAGCCATATTCGGTGTTGTTTGCGATATCGAGCGCCGCGTCGAAGTTGGCCGCTTTGATAAACGCTAATACCGGTCCGAATATTTCTTCCTGGGCGATCCGGGCATACGGAGCGACGTCCTTAATGATCGTCGGTTCAATAAAATAACCGCTGCTGTCTCCAACTCTTCCGCCATGCACGATGACGCCTTCGCTGCGCCCGACCTCGATATATTTCAATATGCTCACGTAGGCCCGTTCGTCGATGACGGGGCCTACATCGGTAATTTGCTCATTGGCCATTCCAAGCTTCAGCTGCTTCGTCCGTTCAACAACCTTCTCGATCACCTCGTCATAGACAAGCTCATGCACGACGGCCCGCGAGCAGGCGGAACATTTCTGACCCGAATAGCCGAAAGCGGAAGCCGTTATGGCATCGGCAGCCAGATCGAGATCCGCGTCCTCATCGACGATGATCGTATCCTTGCCGCCCATTTCGGCGATTACGCGCTTAATCCACTTCTGACCCTGCTGGCTCAGCGAGGCCTTCTCGTTAATGCGCAAGCCTACTTCTCTCGATCCCGTAAAGCAAATAAAGCGGGTTAACGGATGCTCCACCAAAAAATCCCCAACTTCGCTGCCCGCTCCCGGCAGGAAGTTCACGACACCGTCGGGCAGACCCGCGGCCTCGAGCAGCTCGACAAACTTGGCCGCAATGACTGACGTAGGGCTAGCCGGCTTCAGCACGATGGTATTGCCGGCAACAACCGCAGCCATCGTCATGCCCGCCATTATCGCCAGCGGGAAATTCCATGGCGGAATAATAATGCCTACTCCGAGCGGTATATAGACGAGCTCATTGTCCTCGCCGGCTAACGCGACAACCGGTTGACGCTCCGACAGCCGCTCCATTTCCCGCCCATAAAACTCCAGGAAGTCGATCGCCTCGGCCGTATCTCCGTCGGCTTCGGTCCAGCTTTTGCCCGCTTCGTAAACGAGCCATGCAGAGAACTCATGCTTGCGCCGCCGCAGCAGCGCCGCAGCCTTGTAAAGCACCCTCGCCCTTGCGGACGGCGTCACTTTCTTCCAATCCTCAAAGGCCGCTGCTGCCGCAAGTATCGCCTTATGCGCTAACGCGGTATCCGCCTGAGATACGATACCGACAAGCTGTTTCACATCGGAAGGATTGATCGATTTGCGTTTTTGGATCGTTTCGATTCGGTCCGGACCAATCTTAAGCATATATTCCTGGCCGAGCTCCAGCTCCACTTTTCGCAGCGCCTCTTGAAAATCGTTAATATGATCGGTTATCGAAAAATCGGTAAACGGCTCATTCTGGAATGGCTCCCGCATAGGCGTATCCCTCCTAACAATTCGAATCGATTCATGACGCTCATGACGCTCGTTACAATCAAAGGATCTGCTCGCCGAGCAGCGAGCCGATCAGTTCCACGGCAAGCTTTGCCGTCTGGTCGTGTTGGTCGAGGCTTGGATTTACTTCCACGAATTCTGCCGATGTGACAAGATCGGATTGATACAGCAGCTCCAGCGCAAGATGCGCTTCCCGGTAGCTGAGGCCTCCCCTGACGGGCGTGCCTGTGCCCGGCGCCTCGCGCGGGTCCAGACTGTCGATGTCAAAGCTGACATGGACGCCATCGGTCGTTTGCCTGAACTGCCCGATCACTTTCTCCATCACGCGTGCGATGCCGATCCGGTCGATGTCATGCATCGTATAGCAAGCAATGCCTAATGAGCGGATATACTCCTTCTCGCCGGAATCAAGCGATCTGGCTCCGACAATCGCGACATGCTCCGGCTTTATTTTGGGCGAAATGCCCTTAAGGCCCGTTAGCAGCGGGATGCCTCTCCCGAGGCTAATGCCGAGCGACATCCCATGGATATTGCCCGATGGACTCGTATCCTCCGTATTCAGATCCGAATGGGCATCGAACCAAATGACGCCTAGATTCGCATAATGCTCGGCCAGCCCTGCAATCGTACCGATCGAAATGCTGTGATCGCCGCCCAATACTAACGGGAATGCGTTCTCTGCAACGATTTCCGATACGCGTTCCGACAGCCGGCTGCTTACCTCATGCACCTCGGACAAATGCTTTGCATTAGCCGCCTGAAGCGGCGGCAGCTGCGAGGTTACACTGACCTCCCCCGCCAGCCGATATGAGATATTCAGTTCAGCCAATTTCCGTTCAAGCTCTGCGGCATGTAGTATATGCGCTGGTCCAAGCTCCGCTCCGGGAGTGCCGGCCCCTTTCCCGAAAGGAACCGAAACGACTGCAACCTGTTGAATGTTCATAGCCGTCACTCTCCTGCCAAGTTGCTATTCGCGAAGACAGCTTGAATCCGTTCAAAAGCAAAATCCAGATCATCTTCCGTAATGATGAGCGGCGGCGCTAACCGGATGACATATTCATGTGTTTCCTTGCACAGCAGCCCCAGCTGCATCAGCCTCTCGCAATAAGCTCTCGCAGGCTTTAACAGCTCAATGGCAATAAACAAGCCGCGGCCTCTGATCTCGGCGATATCCGGATGCATGAGCGCCTCGAGCTTCTTCATGAAATAACGCCCTAGCGCAAACGAGCGTTCCGCCAGCTTCTCCTCCACGGTAACGTCCAGCGCAGCGATTGCAACCGCACAGCTCAGCGGATTGCCTCCAAACGTAGAGCCGTGCGACCCTGGCTCGAATACGTCCATAATGGCACTATTCGCAGCAATAGCCGATACTGGCATCACTCCTCCGCCAAGCGCCTTGCCCATAATATAAACGTCGGGGATGACATCCTCCCAGTCGCAAGCGAATCTGCGTCCCGTTCTCCCGAAGCCGGTTTGAATCTCGTCTGCGACGAGCAGCACCTGATGCTCCTCACAAAGCTTAGCCGCCCCTGCAAGAAACCCGTCCGGCGGAATGCGGATGCCTGCTTCGCCTTGGATCGGTTCGAACAGCACCGCAGCGGTATGCGGCTGTATCGCAGCCTTCAATGCATCCAGATCCCCGTAAGGAACAATCCGAAATCCTGGCGTGAAGGGACCAAAGCCTTGCCGGTAAGCCTCCGTTGAGGAGAAAGAGGTTACCGTCAGCGTCCGTCCGTGAAAATTGCCTTCGAATACGATGATTTCCGCCTGATTTTCCGGTATATGCTTGACGCTGTATGCCCAGCGCCGCACTGCCTTTATCGCTGTCTCAACCGCCTCTGCCCCTGTATTCATGGGAAGAATCCGGTCTTTTCCGGTGTAGGCCGCAAGCTTCTCGCAGAAGGCGCCAAGCACCTCGTTGTGAAACGCGCGTGACGTGATGGTGACTTTATCCGCTTGCTCCTTTAACGCTTCAATAATGCGAGGATGACGATGGCCCTGATTCAAAGCAGAATAAGCACTTAACATATCCATGTAGCGCTCGCCTTCGGAATCCTGTACCCACACGCCCTCTGCACTGCTAATGACAATCGGCAGGGGATGATAATTATGGGCGCCGTATTGTTCAGCTAGCTCTATATCCCTCTTTGCCCTGTTCATCACATCACCTGCTCCTTTCTGCTTATTTTGCAAATAAATAGCCTTTTTTCAATTTTATGCGGTTAAGGGGTGACAAATAACAGCGAGGCTCCGCATACGGGTAGAAAGGAACAATTTCTCTGGTGTGAAAATTGAATACTTGCTTTAATAATAGTCGGGGGGAGTGCAAAATGAAAGATAAAAAAGCGGTTTTAATCTCAGCTAGACTGCTAAAAACCGAATCCAGCCTTTTGCCATGTTATCTTGAACCCACTGCAGATGATTATGGTCCTCATATTGCCGGAACGGGCACTCTACGCACAGAATGAGATCCAAATAAAGATCGTAGAGCGCTCTGCGGCCAAGCTGTACCGGCGTAAACGCCGCAGCGCCATACCCAGCCAGAAACGGCGCGGATTGATGAAAGTGGCTGAAATAAAACTCCATCAGCGGATCGCCCCAAAGCGAGCGCTCGAAATCGATAATTCCCGTAACCTTACCATCCTTTATGAACACGTTCCCATCCCACAAATCCCAGTGCAGGAGCCGCGGCTCCGTAACCTCATCGAGCACATCCAGTCTAAGCGATACCTCGTTCCTGATCGTATCGTAGTCTGCCGGCAGCTTTACGCCTTCCCGCTCTCCGTCGGCAAGCACGCTTAGCAGCAATCGATGAAAGGCCTCTCTCCAAGAGGAGTCCGTCTCGCCGCTTGCCGCGTACAGGCCGAAGCGCTCTCCTCGGATATCATTCAATTGACGGTTATAAACGCCAAGCTGATGATCGATCAGATAACGCTGCTCCTCGGTTAGACGATCTTTCACCTTATTGTACGGATCGCCTTCCAGCATCTCCATAATGAAATACTCACAATTTACGAGCGATTCGGATGCGTCATGGGCATATACAGAAGGGACAGGTACGGCGCCGGCTTGCTTCACGAGCCGCAGCACCTCTACCTCCGCCTTCATCAGCCCCTGCTCGTAGCTCATCATCTTCGTAGACGAAGGCGCCGCCGCCTTTACGATGACCGGCCGCCCATCCTCCAGCGTTACTTTATACGCCGCGTTCGCAAAGCCGTCCGTTAGCTCCTTTACAGCAGTTGCTTGTTGATCAAAAACCTTTTTTGTAATCGCTTTCAATTCATCTTCCGTCAGCTTCCGCTTTATTCCGTTTTCCATCATTTCGTATCTCCCCATACCCATTATGGATTTCGCGCGGCCCCCAAGTCCCAGCCAGACGTCTGCTGGCTAGGCGCTTTTGGCCGTTCTTTATTCCCCTGACTGGTCGAAATGCTCCTGACAGAACGCAAGCACCATCTTCTCTTCGTCCTCTTCCAGCTCAAAGTCGATATACTTATTCGAGGAGGTCGTCAAAAACTCATATTTCGCGATGCGGACAGCATCCTCTTCAACCACATAAATCACCCGGAGCGTTACGCCCTCTTCATGATATAGCTCGTCATCCTCAGCAACGTCCAGATCGAGTATGAATTCGTACCTCTTCCCCGTCAAAATGCCAAACGGATCCTTCATTAATTCAGCGCTGTATTCGGTAATCGTAAACATTGTTATCCGCTCCTTCTCTTCTATTATAGCAAAACAAAAGCAGCCTGAAACTTGTTAAACAAGCTCCAGACTGCTGTTTTTTTGATGAACGGCAGCGGCCGTTCAGCTTCTTACAGGCTGCTTAGCGTTTCTGTAAGCACAGGCACGATTTGCGATTTACGGGAAACAACGCCCTTCAATACCGCTTTGTTATCGGACAATGTTACGTTGTAAGCTTTCTCTACAGCATGAGCTTGAGCGCCGAGTGCGAGTGCTACGGAATCATTGTTCAAAATATCAGTTACGACAAGCACGAACAGATCAAGGCCTTTTGTCGCGATAATGTCGTTAAGAGCTGCTTCAAGCTCTGCTTGGCGGGAAATGACATCATTTGTGTCTACCGCGTTTACTTGCGCGATTTCCACTTTGTAGCTGCCCATTGCGAATTCTTTCGCGTCAAGGGAGATCAGCTGCGCAATCGTTTTGTCGCTTAGATCCGCACCTGCTTTAAGCATGTCCAGACCATAGCTTTGCGCGTCAACGCCAGCGATTTCAGCAAGCTCGCGAGCAGCCGCTACGTCTTGCTCTGTGCAAGTCGGCGATTTGAACAGCAAGGAATCGGAAATGATTGCGGACAGCATAAGGCCGGCAATTTCTTTGCGGATTTCTACGCCGTTTTCTTTGTACAATTTATTCAAAATCGTAGCTGTACAGCCTACAGGCTCAGCGCGGAAATAGAGCGGCTGGCTTGTCTCGAAATTAGCGATACGGTGGTGATCGATAACTTCAAGCACGCGTACTCTATCGATGTCGTTCGCGCTTTGTTGACGCTCGTTGTGGTCAACCAAAATGACCGTGTCAGTCTCGTCAGCAACGTTCTCAATAAGGCGGGGAGCTGCAATGCCGAAATAGTTCAGCGCGTATTGCGTTTCGCCGTTAACGTCTCCAAGGCGGATAGCCTCAACGTCAGCGCCTAGCTTCGTTTTCAGCTCAGCGTAAGCAATAGCTGATGTGATAGTGTCGGTATCCGGGTTTTTGTGCCCGAAAATAAGTGTTTTAGTCATTTCAAGTACTCCTTAAAAGTTATTTGTCGGTTGAGCCTCTGTAGTCGTTAGCGGCTCTTAACCTTTTGTTGATTATATACTAAAAACCATTATAACTTTAAGTGTTCCTTATTCCTATACCTTTACACCGGATTAAATTATAAAATTTGTGAATATTGAATGGCTATACAATAAAACGCTTATTCAGCGATGTGAGCTCGTCAGACATGGAACGAATCAGCTCTGCCGAAGTGCTGACCTCGTCCATGGAAACGATCTGCGCGCCGGAATTTGCCGCGATTCCTTCGAAATGCTGAGCAGCTTGGCGGGAAATCCGCTCCATCTCCTCGACCGATGCCGCTACTTCCTCCGATTCGGCAGATACCTCCTCCGAAGCCGCCGACACCTCTTGCAGCTGCACGTTCACCTGCTCCAGTCCGGTTACGATCGAATGGAAAGCGGCGCCTGCATCCTTAACGAGATACAATCCCGACTCCACCTTCTTCGTACTCGACTCCATGTCCGACGAGAGCTTCGCGGTTTGCTCCAGGATAGCCGTAATTAAGTCGCTGATTTGCGTTGCCGATATTTGCGATTGCGTCGCAAGCTTGCGCACTTCCTCCGCTACGACAGCAAACCCTTTGCCGTTCTCTCCGGCATGAGACGCTTCGATAGCCGCGTTAAGCGCAAGCAAATTCGTCTGCTTGGCGATGCCCGCCATCACATTTGTAATTTCCCCGATCTCGCCGGAACGGCTTTCCAAGCGCTTCGTTGCTTCCAGCATTTGCCTAGCTGTATGATGAATGGACTCCATCTCCGCCATCGCATGAACGATCAACTCATTGCCGCGCTCAGTTTGGTCCATTGTCTCCTGCGCAACATCCGACACGACCGCAGCCGATTCCGTAATCCGCTGCATGCTGTGCGTCATACCTTCTACCGCCTTCGTCATATCAGCCGCTCTGATGACTTGAATATTCGCGCCGCCTGAAGCATCCTGCATGCTGGCCGCTATTAAGCGGCTCGCTTCCGTCGTCCTCCGGGCATGGCTTGATACCCCCTCCGAGGTTTGGAGCAGACGCTCCGAGTTGTCCCGCATACTTCGAATAACAGTCCGCGTATTCGATACGAGCTGCTCGAAGGTTTTCGCCAAATGTCCGATTTCATCCTTGCGGTTCGTCTTAATAACAACCGTCATATCGCCCTCTCTCACCTTCGCGACCTGCGTCGTCAGCTGAAGCAAGGGGCGCGTTAAATAGCTGGCCAGTACAAACACAAGCAGCATGCCGGCAGCAATGATGCCGAGAGTGACGTATAATGCCGCCTTTCGGTTGTCGTCCATCAGCGCAAAAACATTCGTTGCGTCGAAATCCGCGCCGACTACGCCGAGCAGCTTCCCATCCTTGCTTTTGAGAGGAACGTACGCCGTTATCGTCGCACCGTAATCCGGATCATTCGTTAATTCGCCGATTTGTGCCTGACCCTCAGCGAATGCCCGGACCATACCCGGATATTCGTTTTCCTCAGGATCGCCTAGAGCCGAGAAGTCCTCGCTATCCACATCCTGCGGCGCGCCGTCGACTATATAATAATAGACAGCTTTGCCGTCCTTCTCTGTTTTCGCGAGCGTGTACAAATATTTCAGTCCGTTCATTTCCCGAAGAGCATTAAGCTGGCCGCGCAGCCTCGTGTAGTATTCCGTCTCCCCCGCATCAATGCTGAGATTAGCGTAAGCCTCTAAATCAACCAGCTTCGCTGCATTCTCCGCGACAAGCTGAGCCTGTGCGCCCAAAGAGCTTTCAATTAATTTCGTCGACGACCGGTAAATCGTAAAACCAAGCACTGCCCCCGCAAGCAAAATTAGACTAGAGAAAAATAATACCATCCGTGTTAATAAGCGATTCAACCGAATTCCCCTTCCCCGTGTGCGAAACTGAAACTGACTTTGACACTATTTTACAAGATTCAAATCTCAAGATAATGAAATGAGAAGCATAAAGCTGCTCAAAGCATAAAAAAGAGGCCATCTAACCTTTTATCGGCTAGAAAGTCCCCTGCAATTATAGCTCTATTCTTCTATTGACCGGTTTAGGGGCTAACAGATGCGTTATTGTAGTTGGAAGGCTTTCTAACCGGCATTGGAACAATACTGCCTTTCCCTGTCTAATAAAGCTGCTCCTGCTCCCATTCGCCTGCCAGCAAGCTGTCACTCGGCAAAGGTAAATTTAGCGACTTAATCGCTTGGTTTAAATATTCCGAGCTGTATTTAATCTCTCCGTTATTAACGAACAGCCCTCCCTCTACTCGGGCATTCTCCTGCTTCAGCAACTTAAGCGTGCCGATATCCTTCCTGTACAAGGCCGCATCCCACCTTATTTTCTCTAAGACGCGGGTCACTACCTCTCCAGGGATTCCTTTTATCCGCGCTATGATTTTGGCTGCTTTGGCAGGTTCCTTCCGCATAAGCTCATGCACTCTGATGTGCGCCTTTAGGTAAGCGACGATAATCGGGCGATTTTGGCCAGCCCAGCTCTCTTCAGCGACGATTCCGGTCAAATAATCCTCTCCAAGCCCCTCTTGAAAAAATACTTGTCCCGTACCGTGATACTGGACCAAACTTAAGTATGGCTCCGTCATGACGCTGCCTTCGATTTGCCTTTTTGCGATACCCGACATGCTTGCATCCATTGCCTGGTGTATGATTTGGTTATGGCTGCCGCCAACTGCGTTCATCAGTTTCGATAACCGGTATCCCGAGCTTGACTGCGCAACCGTGCTCAGCTTCAAGCCCGAAATATCAGATGCGTCGCGAATTTGAATGCCCTTGCGCACGACAAGAGAAATGCCGTGTCCATGGGGCGATTTACCGTCAAACGCAAGCAGAACGGATTGAAACGCCGGCAGCAGCTGCGCAAGCGAGCTGCTTAGGGCAATGGGATAGTCGCCTAAGGAAGCGATTTGCACATGGCCGCCGATCATGCCTTTAACGAGTTCAGGGCCATTCGCGGCGTCCACCCATTTCACTTGCCCTATTCGCACAGGCGAAGTAACAGAGAGCTCCTCTTCGAACCAGCCAAGCTCCTTCATGATGAGCGCTGTCCATACATGAGCATAACCGCTCTGGTAACCAATTGTGATCGTCCGGGGCTCTTGGAGATTTGCTGCCGGGTTCATCCCGGATGCGAAAGCAGGCTGAGCTATTCCCGAAGAGTGATGCTTAATCCATCGTTCCAGTTCCGCTTTATCTATTAAAATTTCTTTCCCTAATTTAGTGAATGGAAGCCGTTTATGCTTGCGCCATCTATCGAATGTGGACCGGCTGACACCAAGCATATCAATCGCTTCATGTATAGAGAGTAGGTTTAAACGCTGATGAGTCATTAATATCCCGCCTTCTTTGACAAATTCAAAGCCCTCATTGTCATTCCTCGTCATTCATGGTCATTCGTCGTCATTTCATTGACAATTCACGAGACTGATCCTATAGTCAATTATAGAAATTAATTCAAAGTAAGTCTATAGGAATTTCAGTATTTCGAACAACGGGAGGGTTATTCAATGAAAACAACATCACAAAAAAAAATCAGCTCCGTCTTACTCCTGCTTATAGCAGCAGCTATCCTGCTATCGGCTTGCGGGAACAAGGAGGCTGCAAAAGCAAGTGCGGGAAATGACGGATTGCCGGAAGTATCCGAGCTGCGTTATCAAGGCTGGACCGGCTCCGTCTCTTTTCCTGAATTAGCGGAGGACTTGGGGTATTTGGCACCGCTCAAGCTGAAATATATCGGCAATACGATCAGCGGACCTCAAGATATCCAATCCGTCGTTACAGGAGATACCGACTTTGGCGGCGCCTTTAACGGGGCGATCGTCAAGCTGATTGCGGCTAAAGCGGAGATCACCTCCGTCCTCGCTTATTACGGCTCTGATGAGAATACCTGGACGGGTTATTATGCGCTGGACGGCAGCCCTATCAAATCCGCTAAGGATCTCATTGGCAAAAAGGTCGGCATGAATACGCTCGGCGGTCACCATGAAGCGGTTATTAAAGAATATTTGCGCAGAGCAGGATTAACCCTGGAGGAAATTAAACAGGTAACGCTGGTCGTCATACCGCCAGTCTCAACCGAGCAGGCACTGCGTGACAAGCAAATCGACATCGCCTCGTTGGGCGGGGTGTTAAGAGATAAAGCATTGGAGCGCGGCGGCATTCATCCTTTATTCAAAGATACCGATTTGTTCGGAATCTTTAGCGCAGGAAGCTATGTTCTCTCCAACAAATTCATTAAAGACAATCCGAATGCGACACGGTTATTCGTTGAAGCGACTGCCAAAGCCATCGAATGGGCTCGCGAAACGCCTAGAGAAGAGGTTATTGCCCGTTACGAAGCGATCATTAACAAACGCGGCAGAAAGGAAGATGCTTCATCTGTTAAGTATTGGCGGAGCACAGGCGTTGCAGGGAAAGGCGGTTTGATCTCCGATAAAGAATTTGATACGTGGATCAATTGGTTTGAGGCGGAAGGCACGCTGAAGAAAGGCCAAATCAAGGCGTCGGATTTGTATACGAACGAGTTCAGTCCTTACCTGAATGAAACCAAGTAATCCATCCAGAGGGAGAGGTGCCGTATGACAGCGAAAATAAGCATTCAGCATGTTCAGAAATCATTTCGAATCCAAAGAAACTTAGGACATATAAAGGAAAACTCGCAGCCCGTATCCGCGCTAAGAGATATTAATCTGGATGTCAAGCAAGGAGAATTCATGGTTATCGTCGGTCCCAGCGGCTGCGGCAAATCAACGCTTCTTGATTTGCTTGCCGGACTAACAAAGCCAAATAGCGGCCAAATATTACTCGACGGCAAAGCGATTACCGGACCTAATCTGGATCGAGGCATCGTCTTCCAGCAATATGCCTTGTTTCCATGGAAAACAACGCTCGCTAATGTCGAGTTCGGCTTGGAGGCGAAGGGCATCGGCCGCAAGGAACGAAGGGAAATCGCACAGCAGTATATTGCTTTGGTCGGCCTTGCCGGATTCGAGAATCGTTATCCGCATGAGCTCTCCGGCGGGATGAAGCAGCGGGTAGCCATTGCAAGAAGCCTCGCCTATGATCCTGAGGTGCTGCTTATGGATGAACCGTTTGCCGCGCTTGACGCGCAAACGCGCGAAACGCTGCAAAGCGAGCTGCTCCGCATCTGGGAAGCGACCAAGAAAACGATTATTTTCATTACACATGGCATTGAAGAAGCCGTCTACCTGGGGCAGCGCGTCGCTGTCATGACCTCTCGTCCCGGACGGATCAAGCAAGTTATCGATATCCCCTTCGAATCCCGCAGAAGCGAGGAGGATCTGAGGGCAAATCCTGAGTTCGTCAAACTGCGCCATGAAATATGGGATTTGCTTAAGGACGAGGTAAGCCGGGCTCAGGAGCAAGAAAAGACGAAAACATTAAGCAGCTTTCCAAGCGGTAATTCATCTTTGAAGGAGGTGGCTAACGATGGCTAACGGCAGCGCGGGTGAAACAGTTATCCTTCGTGACAACAAAGGTTTTTTAGCAGTTGAATGGTCTTTGTCTAAGCTGCGCAAGGCGTTCAAAGTATCGGTCGTCATCGCCTCCCTGCTTATCTTCTGGGAGCTTGCACCGAGAATCGGACTCGTTAATATTACGTTTTTCCCTCCCTTAAGCGAGGTGCTCAGCGCTTGGTGGCAACTGCTCATTTCCGGTGATTTGGCAGAGCATACGTCAGCCAGCTTATTGCGGTCAGCCGGCGGATTTCTGCTCGCCATCGTCATCAGCATCCCGCTCGGGCTAGCTATCGGCTGGTGGAAGTCCGTGTCCGAGTATTTAAATCCTTTGCTGGAATTGATGAGGAACACGGCGGCTTTGGCCATCCTTCCGGTCTTCATCCTGCTGCTCGGTCTTGGCGAGACCTCGAAGATTGCCATTGTTCTTTATGCGTGCTTTTTCCCGCTCTTGCTAAACACTATCAGCGGTGTTCAAAACGTAGACCCGCTCTTGATTAAATCCGCCCGCTCCATGGGCCTGTCTTCCGTTCGATTATTTTACAAGGTCATCATCCCCGCCGCGCTTCCAACGATGTTCGTTGGTATTCGGCAGGCTGGTGCCAGTTCGATACTCGTTCTCGTGGCCGCCGAGATGGTTGGCGCCCAATCCGGACTCGGTTACTTGATTCAATATGCGCAATTCAACTTCCAAATCCCGAACATGTATGCCGGCATTATTTCGATCTCAGTTAT
The DNA here is from genome assembly GCF_056269405.1 of Paenibacillus sp. J2L1-98. NCBI lineage: Bacteria > Bacillati > Bacillota > Bacilli > Caryophanales > Paenibacillaceae > Paenibacillus > Paenibacillus sp. J2L1-98. The sequence goes on from NZ_JBWDNW010000012.1 coordinate 25,557, forward strand.
CGGCTTGATTATTAATTATTTATTGGTTGGGTTAGAGAAACGTTTGACTAGATGGAAACAAACCCACAGCGAATAGAAAGGTGAGATGAGGATGAGCCAAATAACGAGGCAGCTGCATTTGAACTTATTTATTATGAACGCAGGACACCATGAGGCAGCCTGGAGACATTCAAGCACGGAGCCGCAAAATATTACCGATATTCGTTATTTCCAGCGGCTGGCGAAGACGGCCGAGGCTGCTAAATTCGATTCGCTATTTTTGGCAGACGGCTTAGCGGTTAACAATAATATCAAGCATGGCGCTTTCGTCGGACTTGAACCGTTTACGCTGCTTTCCGCGCTCGCATCCGTAACCGATCATATCGGCCTAATCGGAACCGTCTCGACCACCTACAACGAGCCGTTTCATGTTGCGCGCAAGTTTGCCTCGCTCGATCATATCAGCAAAGGACGCGCGGGCTGGAATATCGTCACCTCCGGAAGCGCGGTGGAAGCAAACAATTTCAGCAAGGACACCCATTTGGAGCACAGCAAACGTTATGAACGGGCGAATGAGTTTCTGAAAGTGACGACGGGACTTTGGGACAGCTGGGAGGACGATGCTCTGATTATCGACCGCGATTCGGGCACCTTTGCCGATCATCAGAAGGTCCGGAGCATCAATCATGCCGGAGATGTCTTTAAAGTACGCGGTCCGCTCAACATTCCCCGCTCGCCGCAGGGCTATCCGGTGCTTGTTCAAGCCGGCTCCTCCGAGGACGGCAAGGAATTTGCCGCTCAGTACGCCGAGGCGATATTCACAGCTCAGCAAACCTTAACGGAAGCGCAGCATTTTTATTCCGACGTAAAGTCCAGATTGGTCAAATACGGCCGCACTCCCGAGCAATTGCTGATTCTGCCCGGCATTTGCCCGATCATCGGAAGCAGCGAATCGGAAGCAAAGGAAAAAGAACAGGAATTAAATGAGCTGACCATCATAGATTATGGCTTAAACCAGCTCTCGAATATGTTGAACGTCGATCTGTTCACCTATCCGCTCGACGGAAAGCTGCCTGAGCTTCCAAGTCTGGAGGAGATCAACGGCAACAAGAGCCGCTTCCAATTAGTCGTCGACTTGGCGGCGCGCGAGGACCTTACGATTCGTCAATTGCTTCACCGCCTGGCGGGAGGACGCGGACACCGCACCTTCGCAGGCACTGCCGTCCAAATAGCCGATCAGCTTGAGGAATGGTTTGTGAAGGGCGGCAGCGACGGCTTTAATGTCATGCCTCCTTACCTGCCTGCTGGTCTTGAAGAGTTTGCGGAGCAGGTTATACCTGAGCTGCAGCGCCGGGGACTATTCCGAACCAGCTATACAGGCAGCACGCTTCGCGAGCATTTTGGACTAGAAAGACCTGTTAATCAATATTCGTCACTAGCTGTTTCTAACTAGCGGAATCTGGCAAGAGCAAATGGTTTAATGTTCAGAGGAATGCTGGAGAAAGCTGCTCAACGACCTTGCATACCGATGCAGCGGCGGCAACCCGCCGCTGTATCCGATCGACAGCCAAAGCCGGGTTTCATGATCCAGCATTATTGTTCCCCTAAGGAAATAGATCTAAAATTTAGATCTATCTCCTCGATTCTCTGCTGAAACACTCGCTAAAGTCCCTATATCCTGCATATAGATCTAAAAACTAGACCTATTTACCACGAGAAATTGAAATGCAACCAAATAGATATAATAATTAGATTTAATCTCCCCTGTAACCGCAAGCCCGGATCTTTCACTTGTAAACAAGATGCGCTGCAAGCAAGCACAAAAAAAGGTGGGGGAATTAATTCTCCCTTCACCTTCTGTTGTAACCCCTGTTACGCCCTAAACCCTTTCAAAAACCGAACAGCCTTGCTAATATCCGCCTCTGGATTAGTACCGACCTCGCGTTCGATCGTCAAATAGCCGGTATAGCCAATCTCCTGAAGCGCCCGCAGGTAAGCCGGCCAATCCACGCCGCCCTCTCCGAGCGGAACCTCGCGGAACGCCGAGCCGGATTCGGCCATTACGGCAATTTTCTCATGGTCGAGCGATACCTCATAGCCATAATCTCCGTAGACGTCACGAGGGTCGATATGACCAAGCTTTACGCCATCCTTCGCATGAGTATGAACGATATAATCTTTCAAATTGCGGACGCCTTGAACGGGATCATCGCCCGTTACCATCACCATGTTGGCAGGGTCGAAATTAACCGCTACTCCCTTCGTGCCGAGGCCATCAAGGAAGGATTTCAAATGAGAGGAGGTTTCGGGTCCCGTCTCAATGGCGAAGTACGCGTTCATATCGCTTGCAAAACGGGCCAGTTCTTCACAGGCGGAATGCATCGTCTCGTAAACGCGGCTGTTCTTGTCGCCCGGCACAATTCCGATATGCGTTGTAATGATGTTTGTTCCAAGCTCCATGCCAAGCTCCATAATCCGCTTGGATTTATCGATCTTTTCGCGGTTTTCCGCCGGGTCCTGAAATCCGTGGCCGCCCAAATCGCCGACTAAGGCGGAAATATCGAGGCCAAGCGCTTCGATATAGGACTTCCATTCTTTTCTCGCCGCTGCCCCGAGGTTAGCCGGATCCAGCTCGCCGTGCACCGCGTACATTTGTACGCCATCCGCACCTACCTGCTTCGCTTTGAGCAGGCCTTCCTTCACCCCAACCTGAAAGCTGTCCACGATAACGCCAATTTTATTCGTTATAATAGGCAATGCCATATCCGCCTCGCTCCTTCGGTTATAGTTCATTCCATACGCGCTTTACGAATTCGAAGCCAAGCCTCGTGCCAAGCCGGCATTCTTCCAAGCCTTCAAACTCGATGGATATAAAATCATTGTAGCCGCTTTCCTTCACCAGTCGCAGCACTTGCTGCATCGCGATATCGCCATGCCCGACGATTGCGCCGCGCAGCCAGTTGCCGCTAGACGACTTAAACCAGCCTTCGCCCAGCCTTTCCGTAGACGGACGATAATAGAAGTCCTTGATATGCACCATGGAAGCAAAGCTAATATTGTTTGCGACGGCGGCAGCAGGATTCTCATCCACGCATAAGAAGTTGCCTACGTCCAGCGTCGTCCTAAAGTTTGGACGGCCTACTGCCTTAACGAGCGCCTGCACGCGGTCGCTGTGCTGAATATAATAGCCATGATTCTCTACGCTAGTTGTAATGCCGAATGGGGCTGCATAGTCCGCGACAGCTTGGCAAGCTGCAGCCAGCCTCGGCAGCTCCTGGAGGAAATTAGAAATCGATAGATTGCTAGACGATGCTACGTCATGACGCATCTTCTTCACGCCGAGCGCTGCCGCGATATCCACCTCATGCTTCAAGCGTGCAAGCTCCTGCTCGTACTGCTCCTCGTTCAAGCCGGAAAAATTCGCGCCTACCGCATAGTTGGACAGCTCGATTCCGCTCTCCTCCGCCTGCTTCTTAATGACTTCGATTAACTCCGGATTTTCGGTAAGGTTGAAGCCCATCGGTACGATTTCCGCATGCTCCGCGCCAATAGATGCTATATATGCGATCGCTTCCCGGATCGTCATTTCGCCACTGTTAATTGCATTGTATAAGCTGTACGTGCTGATCCCCAGCTTCATAAACGCACCTCCGCCCCTTTCGCTGCCGATTCATAAATACCGACCAGTATTTTCATGATTTCCACGCCATCCTCAACAGGACTGATCGGCTGCCGGCCGTTTGATACGCAGTCGATGAAATGGTCGATTTCATTCTGGAAAGCTCCCACGAAATCGAAGCCTTTATTGTCCGTCTGCGGATATATGTTTAAGATCGTGTCGTTCTGCTCCGTTACAATAACCGTCTCCGGATCGATCTCAAAACCGCCTTTCTCCCCGTAAAGCTTAACCGCGGACTCATTAGACTTGGCATGCAGCGTGAAGCTGACATCAACGAGCAGCGAAGCCCCGTTCTCGAAGCGGATAAGCGCATTTGCCAAATCTTCGACTGTATTTTTGCCCGCATCGAAATCGGCCGCTTGGTAATAACTTAAATTTTTGACATTCGAGCGATTGCCAAGCTTGCGGTAAGTATTCGCGCTAACCGATACCGGCTTTGGCCGGCCCATCATATACCAGCACAGGTCGATGACATGGACGCCAATATCAATGAGCGGCCCGCCGCCCGAGCGTTCGATATCGGAGAACCAGCCGCCCGGATTGCCAAGACGCCTGAGCGTCGACGCTTTGGCAAAATAAATTTCGCCAAACTCTCCTCTGTCTACCATTGCATGCAGCAGCTGCGCGTTCGTATCGTAACGGCGGACGAATCCGACCTGAAGCAGCTTGCCTGATTTGGCAACGGCCTCTTGTATGAGAAGCGCATCCCCGACGGTGCGGCATAGCGGCTTCTCGACCAGCACATGCTTGCCCGCTTCAAGTGCGGCAATGCTAATTTCAGCGTGCGTATTGTTCCACGTACATATGCTGACCGCTTCAATAACCGGATCGGCAAGCAGCTCGCGGTAATCGGTATAAACCTTTTCTGCGCCGTATTTCTCAGCCGCCGCCCTAGCCCGCTCCTCGTTCAAATCGCACACCGCGTAAAGGTTCGCATTCGGGTTTTTCTTATAGGAATCTAAATGGAATGACGAGATAGAGCCTGTTCCAATAACCGCAATTTTTACCGGCTTCATTGCTAATCTCTCCTTTGATTGTATCGCATGGATTTGCATGTCTATACTTTCGTATTATAATGGTTTCAACATGCAACTCCATGTAAAGCTGTGCGGTTTGTTTGTACAATTGTGCTATCCTGATGAGGAGGTCGAGCAAGGTGGAGAAATTCGAAGAGCTGCGCGAGCCCATGGACATGCCTGATCCGCATTTTCCGATCAAGCTGCACCGGAATGCCTTCGACCAGCAGGGAGTAGTCATTTTCCCGCATCACTTTCATGAGCATCTTGAGTTTCTATATATTATTACGGGTGAAGCCTACATTGAATGCGGTTCAACGACGATTATGGCTTCCGCAGGAGATCTTATCGTCGTGAACAGCAACGAGCTGCATTACGGAATCAGCATGTCGTCAAATTTGTACTACTATGCGCTCATTGCCGACATTTCCTTGCTGCACAGCCAGTCGGTGGACGCCGCCGAAACCAAATTCATTACGCCGATCACGCAGAACCGCTTGCTGCTGCGAAATGATATCGGCGCTGACAGCAAAGTAACTTCCTGTATGCTTGCTATAATCAATGAGCTGGAGCAGCGGGAGTTCGGTTATGAGCTTGCCATTAAGTCGGAATTGTACCGGCTGCTGACACTGCTGCTGCGCGCTCATGTCGCCACCGTGCTTACGCAGGACGAATATGCCGAGCGCATGAAAAACATCGAGCGGTTCGCGCCCGTCTTCCAATACATCGAGAAGCAATACAAGGACGAGTTGTCCGTCGAGATGCTGGCGGGTATGGCTAATCTAAGCCGCTACCACTTCAGCCGCCTGTTCAAAGAATTGAGCGGCCATACGGTAACGGAATACGTTACCTTGACACGCCTCGGCAAAGCCGACTATTTGCTGCGCCACAGTCCGCTGTCGGTATCGGAGGTTGCAGCCGCAACGGGCTTTAATGACATCTATTACTTTAGCAAAACGTTTAAGAAGCACAAAAAAGTTTCCCCGTCATCGCTCCGGGGAAACCGAATGTAATTATAGCTGCCGCTTCATTGCTGCTTCCTTCCGTAATGCGAAGTGCCTCCCATAATCTAGCCGAGTCTTATGTATACTGCCCTTCCATTCCATATACGCTATTATTTCCGGCCAAAATCAGCTTTAATTTCTCCCCACTCCTCGGTATTCCATTTCAAAACCTTATTCGTATACGTATGCGTTTGAAGCCACTTAACCGCCTCATCCGTCAGCTCCCATATTTTCGCTGTCGAGGCATCCCGCTTTAAAGTCGAGGCTGCCTTCTTATTGCGAAGCCAGCTGAGCGCCGTTCTGGAATCGCTGTAGATCGTTTTATCGCTGCCCTTCTCCTTCAGATAGGAAAGAGCATGTACGATTGCGATAAACTCGCCCAAATTATTCGTTCCGTTCGGGATCGGGCCGACATAAAATAAAATCTCGCCGGTCTGCGTATCGACGCCTTTGAACTCAACGGGACCCGGGTTGCCTCTCGTGCCCACGTCAACGGATATACTATCGTAGTCGATGGATGCCGCTTCCGCTTGCAGCAAGACAGGCTGCTTCAAACCGGTGCCTGTTTTGGCGCCTGCAGTTTCCTTGCCCTTACCCCAATGATTGCGCCAGCCCTCCTTAAACGCCGCATCCGCGAGCGGCTTCGTCTCGAAGGACTTATACTTAGCATCCTGCACACCGCTCACCTGCGCCTGGCATTCCGGCCAAGATGTAAACACGCCAGTCTTCTTGCCAACCCAAACCACATAATATTTCCCTTTTGCCATTCGTCTGAAATACCACCTTCATTTTAATTGAGACACAAACGGCTCTCCATCGCATCCGCTTAGTTTATTTTACCATCGCCGCGCTCAAAATCGAGCATCAGATAAAATCCTCAAAAGCTAAATAATAAACCGGATAATTGGGAAGCTGCTTAAAGCAAAGTTTATTTGCGATCGCAATCGAATCCTTGCGAAAATATTCTGTCGTCCAGTGTGGTGTCCCGCCGAGACTGAGACATTTATTAATGAACGCCATTGCCATTGCGCTCGCAAGCCCCTTGCCGCGGTGCTCAGCCGCATACGTGTTAATCCCGATTTCATACTCATCTGCGCTTACAACCTTTTATAGCTTTCTATCGTTTGCAATTCATGGATCATTGGCATCCCTCGCATGTACAATTTTCTCTATTCGTATATCGCTTCCCTGCTTCAAACAAGACGATTTTTGGAGTATGTAAGCACCCATGGTTTAACACGTGCTCGCTGTCGGACTTGGTCAGGGCAGGAAGTATGTAAAGAGATGCATGAACCACGTTTCTTGGACATAATATTTAAATATAAAAGCGCTTCCAAAAGGAGTTGGTCATATGTTTAACCCTGAAGAATGGACAAAACTATTCATGACTATTCAAGGTAAATCTAAGACCGTCTACATCAACGAACATACGGGACTATCCAAACTACGAGTCACCTTTACAAAAGAGCAGCAAATGGCGCTAGATCGTAAAAGGGTGGATACAGGCGGTCCGTTATTACAGAATAGAGGTGAATAACATCGTACAAAAGAAGACGATCGTGGAGAAAATAAAAAAAACATTCATTTATAACCGATTAAACTTTCTTCTCTGGGTAAAAACGGGAGATAATAGATACCTAAAGCGGATCAATAAGTAAGCCTAAGGGGTCCATTAAACGACACCCTTTTTTTATTTTCAGTTTAAATTAATATAGTTTCGACTGACGCTATCGTCAATATGCCCGATTTCTCGATAATTTGATTAAAACTCAAAAACCCATAAGCTGGTCACTTTTTTCAAAATGTCCATCATACGGGTCTCAGTTCAAAGTCAGCTTAAACGCCTGGGTTTTCACAATCAATCGGATTATTTCGGTCAAATCAAACGATTTGGTTAACAAGCTTTACACCAGCACTTTGTTGAATACACCGTCAAAATAAGCCGCCATATCAACCTTAATCGGCATAAAGTAAATATTGCTCTTCGTTTGCTTCGTGAAGTCCAAAGCCTTTCTGGAGAAAGCAATATTCCAATCTAATGTCGGCTGAAAATCCGATGGAAAAACGACATTATTTCTCGTTTCCCAATATTTTTGAGACCCGGCCGAGACGACCGGCGATACGCCCCAAAAAATATCCGAGCCCTCCAGCATTTCCGAATAAAGCTCTATTAACCGCAGATCGAAAAACGGCTGCGTAAAGAAGCCGTCTGCTCCAGCCTCCAATTTTCTTTGCACATACTCATATTCCTCACGCATGCTGCCCCGATACGGATCTATCGCTGAATAAACTTTGATATGGGGGTGCTCCTTCTTGATTTTGGTAATTAAATCGGTGCACGTCGTCGGATATACCTGATGCCCGCTATTTTTTGGAGCATCACCCGTGACGACGAGCACCTCGGTAATACGATGCTTATCTAAGCGGTCGATGAATGGAAGCGGCTTCGAGCTATCGAAATCCATTGCCCTGATATGGGGAATGCAAAACTCATATAGTGATCTGGACATGCAGGACGCTTCCCAGCTGCGGAGCTCGAATCTCAACAAATCTGGTATATTTATCGTATTAATTTCAGGAAAATTTTCTTTAATCAATTGAAGCTCCGCTTTCAGCACAGCCTCGTCTCTTGGAACAAGCTCTAACGAAATTCTCACTTCATAATCTCCTTACTCCCTATAGAATGAACAAATTCATACGTTCTATCATAATTGTAATCTGTATAATAATACATATTACCGAATTTAAATTCATATATCCAATAAGTTTAATAAGGTCTTACTATCATTTTTCCTTATAAAGCATATTTATTCGCACCTATAGCACTAGACTTTCGGCAGTCCTACATAGTCTCTGCTTGCAGAAGCTCGCCTATTTTGAACAATGAAATGTATGTAAAGCCTGCCGCCTCAAGGTTGGATCTCCCCAATGGGTCCCTTTCGATAACCGACATAACGGTCGATATTTCAGCCCCATACTTCTTCAAATCATTAGAATCCCTCCATCGCCATTTTGTGCATAAAAAAACACTAAAGCAGCAGCGCTTTAGTGTTTCGTATGAGAATAGAAATATGAAAACCGAGGACCGTCCCTAAGCTCCTCATCCTTCCTTCTCATACTCCCAACCCTTCCAATAATTTACATTATTGTGCCTACTGCACCGCAAAATGGCAACTTCAACCTCGCATTAGCGATACTTTGTTACTCCGCCATCATGCGCCACCGCTCCAGTATGAGCTCTATTTCTCTCAAATCTCTAACTTTGGCATCATATTCGAATGAATCCGTATAATAGCTGTCTTCCTTCCATATCCCCTTCATCCCAGCTGCTTTGCTCGCGATAACATCATTGATCGGATGGTCGCCTACATATACGCATTCCTCAGGCTTCACGCCCAATTTATCCGCTGCCCTCAGAAAAATAGCAGGCTCGGGCTTCCTTAAGCCTTCCACTTCAGAAATAAGAATGCTATCAAAATATCCGGCTATCCCCAAAGCATGAATGTTGCCCGCTTGAAAATCGCCGAACCCGTTCGTGATCATCGCTAGCTTATAGTCTTTGCTCACCAAGCTGCCGAGCAATTCAACAGCATGAGCAAACGGAACGGCATGCGCGGAGAAGCCTGCCTTATAGTCGTCCAGCAGCAAATTCCAATCAAGCTGCAGCTCAAATTCGCGGATGAGCGATTGGTATACACGATCCTTCCATACATAGCCCCGACTGTCTAATGAAATAAAACGGTTAATATAGCTTTCTTTGTCTACCGAAAATTTAGGTTGAATGATTCTATCATATTGCTCCTCCACAAAATGCAATAAGGACTGGTCCCGGTCGAGCAGCGTACCGTCCAGATCAAAAATAACGGCTTTAATCATGAGCCTGGCCTCCGCACAGCTTTCTCGGCGCCTCCGAGCATTTCTTCGGTTCGCTCTGCTTCGTGCAGATCAAAATGCTTAAGCTCTCCGCCAAAAGCGATTCGCGCCAGCTGCTGACTAATTGGCCCCACCTGCGTCGTCGCTAAATTGGACAACACGATTACCGTTAAATCCTCATTCTTATAATGCTTCATCTCAGACAGAAACCCGTTAATGCCGCCGCTATGCCCAATCACCTTTCTGCTGCTGCCGAGAATCTCTTCCTCATATATAAATAGTCCATAGCCATATCGCTCCCTGAACGGAGTAGTCATGCGCTCATAGGCCTGCTCGCTAATTTGCCGCTGGGTATGTAAAGCCAGACCCCATATGTACAGGTCCTCGATGGTCGAATACAAGCCGCCGGCGCCGGATGGGATGGACATGTCCATAAATTCCGCATTAACCCGGCCGCCGCATACCTCATAGCCGGAAGCGCGATTTTTCAAAATTTTCTTTGCGTTGTCATAGCCTGAATTGATCAAGCCAAGCGGCTTCAAAATAGCATGATGGATATAATCCTCATAGTCCCGGTTCGTTACCCGCTCAATGATATAACTAAGAAGCACATAGCCTGAATTGCTGTAATCGAACCTTTCCCCCGGCTCAAACAGCAAAGGCTTGTCCGAAAATCTTGCAACGGTCTCTTCCGTAGAAGAAGCAAGCCGCATCTTCGCAACATAATCATGAAAGCTGGTGAAATTCGGTATGCCTGACGTATTTGTGAGCAGATGATGAACCGTAATGGTATCGCCATTCGGATAGCCGGGGATGTACCTCGCGATTGGATCGTTTACGTTCAGAAGTTTTAGCTCATGCATCATGACGATAGCCATGGCCGTAAATTGCTTCGTGATGGAGCCGATGCGGAATATCGTTTGCGGCGTATTCGGTATATCGTGCTCGAAGTTTGCCATTCCGTAGCCCTTGCATAGAACGATCCGTCCCTCGGAAGCGACCAGTACACAGCCGTTAAGATAGCCCGATCGGGTAAGCGACTGGCAATAATCATCCAGATTATGCTGCAAAAGCGGTATGGACGCTGCTCCTGCTTCAGTCATGAAATCATCTCCATCCGTATCGAAATCAATATCCATACCAATATCCATCTCTATTATACCGCACATATGTTCGTATTGTAAACATTTCCCTATATGTCCAGCCCTTCATTCATCCCTGAATGGCACATTCACGTCTTCTGCCTTCAATCCCTCGCCGTTATATGAAAGCAATGGCGAAATCTCAATATCGCGCTCCTTCAGCTGTTCCAGCCGAATTCCCGCATCATGCAGCCACTTCTGATGAAGCGCAAGCACGAGATTACGCGCACTTTGCGGACTGTCCGCCCCCGTCTTGTTTTTCACGGGAGCGAACTCCTCTTCACGTCTTGCCTTTAATACGGTCAATTGATCAGCAAGCGGGAAAAAATCAAAAATGAACCGCTCGAGCTTATACGCGTTTGGCTCAGCCGGCGTTATATGGTTTCCTAAGTAATCGAAGTGATCCAGCTTCTTGGAGGCGACATGAAAGGGGATATCGGCATCGGCATGCTCTTCTATGAAATCAAGCTTAAATAAATGAATAGAAATATGCCCCAAATTATAAAGCAAGCGTCCGTCCCTCGTTCTTGCTTCATTTATTTCATCCGGAATCTCGTTATACTCCAAAACAGCCGGACGACCGTGATTCAAACAAACGATACCGATCTTTTCATCGATATCCGTCTTCTCGATCACCTTCGTTGCAACTTTATTGTTATGCGAGACAGCGACGCCGATAAAAGCGGGATCAGCTGCCTTAATAAGCGCATTGTCTACATTATAATAAAATAACCAGTCCAAATTTCTTTGCTTCATATCGGCTAATGCGCCAGACCGCTTTAATGATGCAAAACATTCGCCATGCCCGCTAGGGGCAAGCTTGATTGCGCCATCGTCGCAAAGCAGCAGCTTGCCTTCATGATCAAGCGCAGGCATCACATTTTGCCGGAAGAAAAAGCAGTCCCCGGCCGGATAGCCAAAGTGATGAAACGAGCGAAAAAAAGATATTGTCTCTTCATGGTTGTCCGGACTAGTCATGATGTACCAAGGAATAGACTTGCCGGCTCTCCGCGACAGATGAAGCAGCCGTTCCGCCTGAAGCTGAAATAACGACTTCCCGGAGGGAAGTCCGATATCAAGCGTGCCTTTCGGCCCGCGATGTCCCAGTCTGCTGCCTTGGCCCCCCGCAACGACGACCGCTCCGATTTTCCCATTCCGTAGAAGCTCCCATCCCAGCTCGGTAAAAGCACGCTGTTGTTCCTCCTCATAACCGTCCCAGTCCTCATAGCGGATCGGCGTTATGCTGGAATACTTCACCTCTTTGGACCGTTTACGCTCATCCAGCGCTTTGAACAGCCGTTCGAAATCTATTTGCTCAATTTGAGCGGCCAGTTTGTTTTTCGCCGCCCCGGTTAGTCTCTCCAGAACCTTCAGGACATGCTCCTGCTGATAGGTGCGAAGCTTGGCTTCCGCCAGCCTTATGTTATGTACCATGCGCTTTCCCCTGCCTTTCACATTTCCGTCCGGAAGCTTTCAATAAACTGTTTCGCGCGCTTAGGCAGATAATGGTCCCTCAGCCAAAGGATGCCGACATCGGATTGAAAGTCCGCATCCTCGATATCGAGCATTTTGACAACGGTGCTTGGAAAAGAAGACATGACCGACTTCGGGAATACGGTTGCGCCAATTCCTCCTGCGATAAGCGACATAATAATCGCAACGCTCGAGCATTCGCATATAATATTAGGCACGAAGCCGTGCCGCTTGCACTCGTTCACGACCTGCTCATGCATACGCGTCGTTTTGTCCGTCTTCAAGGTTAGGAACGGAAACTGGGCTAGCTCCTTCATGCAAATCGCTTCCTTGCTGGAATACGCCGTCCAGGAACTCGGAATAACAGCTACGAACGGGTCTGAAGGCAGCGGCAAAATGGTATACTGCTGCGGATGCCTCTGCGCCTCAAACGGAAGTCTAGCGACGACCAAATCAATGGCCCGCTTCTCAAGCTGCTCGCCTAAGTAAAAGTGGTCGCCCTCCGATATTTTAAACGTAACCTGGGGATACCTTTCCCTGAACAGCTCGATCCGCTTCGGCAATAAGGAAATGCAGGACACGACCGACCCGATCGACAGGACGCCCCGAACGCCCTCCTCCACCCCCTTGACTTCCCGGAGGGATTCATCGAATTGCACGAGCAGCGCTTCCGCCTTCTGCTTAAGCAGCTCTCCCGAATCGGTGAGCTTCAGCCCCTTGCCATTGCGTTCAAACAGCTTGACGCCTAGCTCCTCCTCCATCAGCTTGAGCTGCCTGCTGAGGGGCGGCTGCTCCATATTAAGCAGCTTGGCCGCACGCGTAACCTGTCCTTCTTGTGCTATAGTTAGGAAGTATTTAAGCTGTCGCATATCCATTCCGTTCACTCCGTTCATCTATACCCAAAAGGTATAGACATTCAATAAAATAGATATTTTAAATATATCGTATGAAGTGTTAGCATTCAATTATCGATCACTAAAGGGAGATGGGCCAATTGCTTCAATCATTGGAAATCGAGTTAACCAAAAACAAGAAACAACAACCAGCGGCGGATCAGCTTGGATTCGGCAACCATTTTACGGATCATATGTTTATTATGGATTATTCGACGGACAACGGCTGGCATAAGCCGCGTATCATACCTTACCAACCGATCGTATTAGACCCGGCAGCCAAAGTATTCCATTATGGACAAACGATCTTTGAAGGCTTGAAAGCGTATAAAACCGATGATGGCCGCGTACTGCTGTTCAGACCTCAAAAAAACATACAAAGAATGAACCGCTCTAACGAGCGTCTCAGCGTTCCCGAACTTGATATCGATACGACGATCGAAGCTTTGAAGCGGCTGATCGCGGTTGATAAGGACTGGATTCCGACAGCCCCAAGCACATCGCTGTACATTCGTCCTTTCATCATCGCAACTCAGGCGCAGCTTGGCGTGGCGCCGTCTACCCACTATCAATTCATCATCATCATGTCGCCGGTAGGCGCTTATTATACCGAGGGCGTGAACCCGGTCAAAATTTTCGTCGAATCGGATTACGTCCGTTCTGTAAAGGGCGGCGTGGGCGAAGCGAAGACTGCAGGCAATTACGCTGCCGGCCTGAAAGCGCAGGAGCTTGCCAAGGAGAAAGGCTATTCCCAGGTACTGTGGCTTGATGGCGTGCACCGCAAATATATCGAGGAAGTCGGCAGCATGAACGTCTTTTTCAAAATCAACGGCGTCGTGCATACGCCCGCGCTGAATGGCAGCATTTTGGACGGTGTAACCCGTAATTCCATTATTCAGCTGCTCCAGCATTGGAACATCCAGGTTGTAGAGCGTCCGATCACGATAGAGGAATTGTACGAGGCCAGCCGCAAAGGCGAGCTGGAGGAAGCTTTCGGTACAGGGACAGCTGCTGTTATTTCTCCGATCGGCGAACTGAACTGGAAGGATGACGTGCTCGTCATCAACAAAGGACAGACAGGCGAGCTCTCCAAGAAGCTCTACGATACGCTAACCGGCATTCAGATGGGCAAGCTTGCGGACCCGTTCGGCTGGATGGTCGAAGCCAGCGCCGTTAACGTATAAAATGACTATGTAAATGCAAATAACCGAGGCAATCCAGATCAACAGGTTCTGGACTGCCTCGGTTATTCTTTTGAGCTTTAGTTAGTTTGCGCTTAGCAGCATCAGCCGCGCGCGTACTCGGAGGCACGTTTGAACTGCTCGTCACTCGGACGTACGCCTGTGTACAGAATAAATTGCTCCAATGCTTGGATAGCGAATACTTCCGCTCCCGTAATAACCTTCTTCTCCTTCTGCCTTGCGAGGCGGATCAGCGGCGTCTCAGCAGGAAGAGCGACCACATCAAATACGGTCTCAGCCTTATCGACAGCCTCCGGCTCGAAGGAATGGTCATCCGACTCTTTGCCGCCTGCCATGCCGATGGGCGTGACATTTACCAAGAGATCAGGACGTATGGCTCCCAGCTCTTCTCTCCACTCATATCCGTAGCCTTCTGCTAACGAACGGCCTGCAGCTTCGTTTCTGGCGATGACATGACCGGAACGAAATCCCGCATCGCGCAGCGCACATAAAACAGCTTTAGCCATGCCGCCGCTCCCGCGCAGCGCGAAAACACTGTCACGCCGCACTTGATGCTGCTCGAGCAGTTGCGAAACTGCAATATAGTCGGTGTTATAAGCCCGCAGCCGGCCATTATCATTCACGATTGTGTTGACGGACTGGATAGCGGTCGCCGAATCATCCATCTCGTCCAAAAATGGAATACACGCCTCTTTGTACGGCATTGAAACGGCACAACCACGAATTCCTAAAGACCGGATGCCGCCGATGGTCGCTTGCAAATCGTTTGTCGTAAATGCTTTGTAAATGAAATCAAGACCTAACTCATCATACAAAAAATTGTGAAACCGGGTGCCAAAATTCCCCGGCCTGCCGGCAAGTGACATGCAAAGCTGTGTGTCCTTATTGATTGTTGGTTTCATCATTACCTCCAGTAGACGTATTTCATGATCATAAACATACCATACTATTATTTCTTCAAAAACCTCTTAACACCTTCAACCGCATAATCATGATCAAGCTGCGGCGATAAACCTGATACTGTCACTGAGCCTATAACGCCCGCGCCTTTAACCCGAATCGGAAAAGCTCCTCCTACCGCTTGATAATCTGGCATCTTCATTTGTGAAGCATGTGAATTCCAACTCGTATTCTATTTGTTCTAATAGCTCCAAGTTCATACAACATCTTCCCCTCGTAAATCATTGCAAGCCGTGTTGCTGCGCTACTTAATGGCGAACAGCTCTTCCAGCTTTAGACGCATTACAGAGGGGTCCGCGGCAATGCCCGTCCAATGCTGGATACTGATAACACCCTGATTAACCAGCATGCCAAGGCCATCAAGCGTGACACAACCGCGGGCTTCCCCATCACGGATGAGCAAGGTGCGCGGCGGATTCGGGATGACGTCTGATCATATGCCGTTTAAGGCTATCCAGATCGATATCGAGCCGCGCGTCGACATTCGGTTGCTTCGTAAAAGCTTTTATGGTCTTTAGCCCGATCATTGTAACAACCTGGTAATAAACAATTATAGCCAATATTTCTATGCCATTCTGCCCGCGATTCGGATAGGATGTAATTAAACAACGTTAAAACGGTTAGAAGGATGATTCCGCTATGCTCCACATTTCTGCAGCACATACTGTTTTCAATAAGGAAGAGCTTTTTGACGCTATGGCCTTATTGTATAAGATGGGCACGCCGCTCAAGAGCCGGTTCGTCTCCAATGGCTTGAATGATACTTACGAAGCCGAAACGTCTGCCGGTAAATTTATTTTACGGATTTACAAGCATAGCTGGCGAACTGAAACGGATATACGCTTTGAGCTGGATCTGCTTATGCACTTAAAGGACTGCGGACTGCCGGTTTCGTATCCGATTCCAAGGCGGGACGGCGAATGGATAACGGAGCTGAGCGCCCCGGAAGGCTTGCGTTACGCTGTGCTGTTCACATTTGCTCCTGGAATAGGCAAATCCGATGTGAAGACAAGCCGCTCCTACGGGCGCGCGATCGCTGATCTCCATCATGCGATGGACCGCCATATTCCCCGGCACAAGCGCTTTGAGCTTGATGCCAGCCATCTGCTTGATGAGCCGCTCCAGCAGCTTCAACCGTTTTTGCAGCATCGCCCGCATGATTTGAAGCTTGTGGACGACATATCCGGCCGGCTTAGAAAGCGCCTCGAGTCGGTCGCAAACGGAGCGTATGATTGGGGGCTATGCCACGGTGACCTGCATGGCTGGAACGTGTTCCATACGGTAGACGGCGGCCTGACCCACTTTGATTTCGACTGCTGCGGTTTAGGCTGGCGCTCCTACGATCTATCCGTATTTCTATGGGATCGTGTCCATGGCAAAGAAGATCGCTTCGAAGATGAATGCTGGGACGCTTTCATCGAAGCTTATTTGGCGGAACGCCCGCTAAACGAGCAGGATATCGCCGTCATTCCCTTATTCGTTGCAGTCAGGCAGCTCTGGCTGATTGGACTCCATACGGGGCGGAGCAGCGTCTGGGGAGCATGGCAGGACGATGCTTATTTTGACGGGAAATTGAAGTTTCTCTCTGCTTGGGTAGACGCTCACCAACTGTAGCATAACCGGCGTAAGAGGCTTCGCGCAGCCCCTTACTCCGCATAGCAGGATCGTGGACCGGCCGGCTCCGCGCAATCCGGAAATCACCATCGCCTGCAATTTCCTGTTTACTTTCTAAAAAAGGTATGCTATCTTATTTCTACGCATATAGAAATAACAACTACTGGAAATAAGGTGAAGTCACGATGGTAGAAGACAATGCGGATCTGCGTCAAGCTGTCAAAGTATACAAAGCGCTCGGAGAGCCAACCAGGCTTAAAATAGCTATGCTGCTCACGGAGGAGGTCAATTTGTGCTGCTCCGATATTGGGACTAAGCTGGAATCCGTCGCCGGCTCAACACTCTCGCATCACCTGAAGCAATTGACGGAAAGCGGGCTGCTGGAACTGCGCAAGGACGGTACGTATATCTACTACAGCGTGAACCGCGAAATGGCGAGAAAGTACGCGCCATATTTGTTGGAGTAATTTTTTTTCGATTTTATTTCTATATATCTAGAAATATAAAAATATTGGAGTGGAGAGAGGAGCATTATTGGTATGTCGAACGCGTGGAAAATTTACATGCTGGCTATTATCAGCTTCCTGGTTGGAACGTCCGAATTTATTATTGCAGGCATTTTGGATAAGGTTGCTGCGGACGTAGGAGTTTCAGTATCTGCGGCAGGTCAGTTGATTACCGTCTTTTCGCTGGCTTACGCTTTTGGCACACCCATTCTCATGGCTTTAACCGCACGTATGGAGCGTCGCCGTCTGCTGCTCTACTCCCTTGGCCTATTTGCGGTAGGCAACTTAATCGCCGTTGCTTTGCCTGGATTTGAATTTTTATTGCTATCAAGAATCGTCCTCGCACTTAGCACCGGGGTGTTCGTCGTTACCGCCCTGACCGTCGCTTCTAAGCTGGCTCCTCCCGATAAACAGGGAAGCGCAATCGCAACGCTCATTATGGGCTTCAGCACAGCCTTGATCGTTGGCGTCCCTCTCGGAAGGTTAGCAGCATCCGCTTACGACTGGCCGTTGATCTTCGGAGCCATCGGCATATTGGGACTGCTCGCTATGCTCATTATTTTTTTCGCCATTCCTCAAACAGATGGCGAGGAGCCAATACCGCTTCGCAATCAGCTTGCTCTATTGAAGCAGCCGAAAATTGCCGTCGCCTTGACGGTGTCCTTCCTTTGGATCGGCGGATACTCTATCGTCTACACTTACATTTCACCATTTCTGCTTACGGTAACCAAATTGAGTGAACAGGGCGTGAGCGCAGGACTATTCGCTTTCGGCATCGCCAGTCTGATCGGCTCCAAAATCGGAGGCTACAGCACTGATAGATGGGGCGTTCCCCGTACATTAGTCAGCGGCATGCTGTTTCATACGATCGCGCTTATTCTGCTCTCGCTGACGGGTCAGTCCCCAGTCATCGTATTTCCTTTGCTTATGCTTTGGGCGTTTACTGCGTGGTCATCCGGCCCCACTCAGCAATATTATTTAATGTCGCTTGCTCCGGGAGCTTCCGGAATTATGCTTAGTCTGAACACCTCGGTGATTCAGCTTGGCATGGCTGCCGGCGCCGGCCTTGGCGGTGTCGTCGTAGAGCAAGCCTCGCTAACCTCAATCAGCTGGATCGGAGCAACCGGGGTAATCCTCGCTGCAGCAACAGCCACAGCGTCCTTCGGAGTATCCCATACGCGATCCCGCCGCAAGACTGCGGAGAGCAAATTAGTAAAGACAGGCGCTTAAGTTCAGCATCATGCGGATTGCTCTTAACATTAGCGTTATGCTCTAACAAGCAAGCCCGCTCAGAAACAAACCAGGCTGCCATTCGGCAGCCTGGTTTGTTTTATTCTGAAGGCGGAGGTTGATGCCCGCTGATCATCTTTCAACTAACAGGAGAAATTCCTTTTATTCGAATCTAATCAGGAAGTAATTTTTCTTCCCTCGGCGCAAGACGACGAATTTGCCATACAGCCTTTGCTCTGCGCCCACGACCGATTCAACGTCTGTTTGCTTCGTTCCATTAATGGAAATCGAGCCGCTCACAATATCCTGCTTGGCTTGGCGACGGGATGGGGCTGCTCCTGATTCGATAAGCAGATCCATTAGCCCGATCTCTTCTCTATTCGTAAGCACCGTTGTAGGCATGTCCTGCAGCGCTTCGATAAGCTCCGCTTCGCTTAGTTGATTAACATCGCCTGAGAAGAATGCCTGTGTAATCTTCTCTGCGCTGTCCAGCGCTTCTTGCCCATGAACAAGCCGGGTGATCTCACGAGCCAGCTCGCGCTGTGCAACGCGTTTTTCCGGCTGCGTCTGAAGCTCCGTCTCCAAAGCCTCGATTTCCGCACGGGAGAGGAAAGTGAAATATTTCAAAAACTTAATCGTATCGTTATCTTCCGTATTGATCCAAAATTGATAAAATTGGTACGCGGAAGTCTTCGAGCGGTCAAGCCAGACCGCGCCGGATTCGGATTTGCCGAATTTTTTCCCGTCACTTTTCGTCACGAGAGGCATCGTCATGCCGTATGCGTCTCCGCCGCCCATTTTGCCGATCAGATCGAGACCTGCCGTTATATTGCCCCATTGGTCGCTGCCGCCAATTTGGAGAGCGCAGCCGTGCTCTTGATGAAGCTTATGGAAGTCGTATGCCTGCAATATCATGTAGCTGAATTCAGTAAAGGAAATGCCCGATGACAGCCTGGAGTCGACTGAGTCCTTGGCAAGCATATAATTTACGGTAAAGTTTTTGCCTACATCCCGTAAAAAAGTAATAACATCAAGCGGCTCAATCCAATCGTAGTTGCTCACGAGCTTGGCCGGATTTTCCGTCACCTCAAAATCAAGAAAGCGGGACAGCTGACGCTTCAAGCTCTCCGTCCATTGCGATACGGTTTCCGCTGTATTGAGCGACCGCTCAGTCGAGCGGCCGCTCGGATCACCGATCAAACCCGTTCCGCCGCCAACCAGAGCAAGCGGAATATGACCCGCCTGTTGGAAGCGGCGCAGGCACAAGATCGGCAGCAAGCTTCCAATGTGGAGGCTGTCCGCAGTCGGATCGAATCCGCAGTAGAGCACAACGCGCTCGTTAGTCAGCTTCTTATGTAATTCCTCGCGGTTGGTGAATTGCTGCACCAGCCCTCGGTACTCAAGATCAGCCAAAAGATCATCATGATTGATAGCTATTGCTTCGTTTGTCATTTAACTCTCTCCTCAAATGTTTCTTCCAGTTTACGCCCTATCCGGCTTTTTTAAAAGAAGGATATCTCGCAGAGCACGCTGCTCCATGTAGTGATTTTACCACAATCCGTTAACAGCAAAAAAAGAAGTCTGCCGCGGCCGGCAAACTTCCCTTTCTTCGAGTCCGTCTGTCTTATATCTTTTAGTACCGTCGGTATAGCTTTATGGAATTGTGCTGACACGCTGCGGGTGTGGTTTTCGGCTGTTTAATAGCTTACCAAGTCAACCAACCGCTAGTTCGCTTATAACCGCGTAATAATTCATATTTTTCACTGCGAAGAAGTCTTTTCATTTGCGTTCTGTATTTTTGATAATCCGATTTCCTTGCCTCTTTGATCTCTTTGTTAAAGTGTACACTCTTCTTTATTCCCTTACGAAAATCTTTTAATTTCTCTTTTCTAGGATCCTTGTGATTTTTCACAAGTTCTTTGGCGTAACCGGTCCGTTCATTTTCCCAGGCTGTAATTTCTTCCTGATTAAACATCTTCATCCCCGTTGTGCCGGGTTAGATTATGGCCTTATTTGCCATGAGTACCGACACAACTAATAGAAGAAGACCGCCCGATTGAACATCTCAATCACCTCGAATTTAATTTCTTTTTTATCTTATCATATATGGATTTTTATGTGCTACATCGAATCTGTCCGTTACGTCAGCTATAAAAAAAGACCTGTCTCATTGTCTAAGCTGCTGAAGCGCTTCCTACAACAACGGTTCTTCGCCAAATCTTGCCCATAGAGCAGGATATCGCTCCTCCAGATCTTCTTCTTCCCAATCAAATTCAATTTCGATGTTTTGAATAACAGATCCTTTTGCTTCGATCAAATTAAAAAACTCATCATAGATATCTTCGTTATATTCAAACGTTCCTGTCCTCCGGTAAGTATACGCATCTGCGGCAACCGACAGCATCTCTTCCAGCTGCGGCGCCAGATCCTCTTCCGCGTAGTCTGGAGGAATATACGCCGCAAGATATTCCGGGTTCGCTAAAGTCTTGTTGTATGCATCTTCGCCTTGAGCAATGAGCCAGCCTCTGAAATAGTCAAAGCAGTCATCGGAGCATCCTCCCATAGTCACATATGCCGCTCCCCACAATGCGGAGGTGTAGGATTGGTTCATAAAATGAGTGAATATGATTACATACTGAGAAATTTCTTCTATCGTTTTTTTTGCCAATTGATCCTTTATCCATTCCGCCTGGTCGATCTCGTCCTCAAGCTCCTTGGATTGTTCAATGAGTTTCCAAAAATCTTTAATTTCCATTTGAGGTATCTCCTTGTTATTAAGTTATCTTCTGATCAATGACAATCTTTTATGATCTTCCTTCAATTTTAATTTCTCTCCTCCTGTAATGGCACAGTTAACTAATTCTTGGTTTGCAAACAAATTCCTCTAGTTCATTCTTCGCCGCTGTTCGACTATTTTCAAGTATACTGCCCGTTAACGGGGAAAAGCAGCCGGTCTCCGACCAGCTGCCTCGTATGTCTTTATTAAACTAAAGTTATGCACTACTAGTAAGTATGAGTAAGCACAACCTAAAAAGGAAGCATCATGTCGCCTGCGCCTCGGCTGCCTTCGGTTTTCCGAGCCTCTGCCTGTCACTCTGCAACAAATACATGGCGAATAGGACGCCGATTCCTCCTAGCACCTGATACACCGTCAACGTTTCATGCAGCAAGAAATACCCCGAGGCGGCCGCCGTAATCGGAAGCGTGTACCCGTAAACAGACGCTTTAAACGGGCCCAGACGGGCTAGGCTCCAATTGTGCAGCGTAAAGCCGACCATGGTAGCCAGAATGGCCGTATACGCGAGGCTGATCCAGCCGTGAGACGAAATGCCGGCGAAATAGGCGGCGTCCGCCTTCCACAGCACATACGGGAGCAGCGAAACGGCGCCGGCCGTCATCTCCCAGGAAATGAGCAGCATAAGCGGATAGCGCGACGTCAATCTGCTCATCAGTATGAGATAGAAGGCGCCAAAGAGGCTTCGCAGCAGCAGCAGGCCGTCCCCGCGAAGCGTATCCAGCCCGAAATGCAAGCCCTGCTCGCCACCCGCCACAATCACGATAACGCTTACGAAAGCAAAGGGAAGGCCGATCAGAATCCGGTACGACAACCGGATCTCCTTGAGAGCGAGCGAGATGATGACAGTCAGCACGGGCATGAAGCCGCGGCCCAATACGGAACCGTTGGCCGCGTTCGAATACTGCAGCGCGTAGGACAGCAGCACCTCCATCCCGATCGCGGACAGGATGCCGAGGAACAAAATGCGGCCCAGATCACGGCTTTCCATGCGGAGGCTGATGCCCTTTTGGCGGAAATGGAAATAGGTCACAAGCCAAAGCAGCGGGGCTATTAGAGCATAGCGAAGCCCGTTGAACATGACGGGATCCCATTCGTGGCCGCCAATTTTCATCGAGCTGATATTGATGCCCCATAACAAGTATACAACCAAGAAACCGAGATGCGGGAGAAGGAGCTTTTGGGACATTTTCGAAAAATCCGCCTTTCCGTAGCCGTAGTTATCCCCCACTATACGCCTCCTTCGCCATTTGATCAAAAAGCGCATCATGGAGCTTTCACAAGAAAAACCCGGAAAAACATCGATTGACGATGCTTAACCGGGTTAAATGCGCACCGCATAAATCAGGACTCGCAGCAGAGTCAGAGCTGCCTGGATGAACAAATCGATAGGCGAAGCTGCCATTTCATCTGCTACCCGATTGTTTGTCCTTCGGATCTGGCCTATAATTATCCATGTTTATGTCTACCATTTCGGTAAAAAGGGGCCATCCTTTACTGATCCAAAAAAATAAACGGGTTGGAGCTCATGACTCCAACCCGTCTGTTTTGTCGATTCCTTTGAACCTATTTTTGCTGTTACGTAAGCACCCAACCGTTAGTTATGAATTTTAACTTTATGCTTTTCGTTCACAGGGATTTTAACATACAGAACTTTCTCTGTCCCGTCGTAGAAATAGCCGCTTTCTTGTTTATTAAGTTCATCAATACTGTAGGTTTTTTTATATTTGTTATCAGCTGCCTGAACTTTATTAGGCTCTTCAGTATCATGCAGCTTCAGCGTGTAGGATTGAATGTCGGAGGCGAAGTTGCTTGTTTGCTTGTCTTGTGTGAAAGAGGTAATGCTTCCCTTTTTCTCCACTTTAAAATCGGTCACATTGAATTCGCCTCTTGTGTAATCCTCTGTATTGGCATCGTCCTCATAGAAGCTGTATGAAACTTCATCGTTCAGATAAGTATCCAGAATCAGATTCGTAAGTTTCTTCTCGCCGGTGTACTGTTGAACTTCGCGGCGGGGAATGATTGAATCCTGTTTTACGTAGATCGGAAGCGTTCCGAGATCGGCTTGTTTCGTGATCGTTTGGCCGCCTTCATGCTTTTCGCCTGTCCAGTAGTCCACCCATTTCGCGCCGGCCGGCAGATACAAGCTGCGGGACGTTGCTCCCTCAGTCACTACCGGTGCAATCATAATCGAATCGCCAAACATCACTTGGTCTTCGATGTTATAGGTGTTCGGATCGTCCTGGAACTGGAATACGAGCGGCTGTTGAACGAGATTTCCTGTTTCATGCGCACGTTGGAACGCGTTGTACAGGTATGGCAGCAGTTCATAGCGCAAAGATATATATTTGCGGCTGATATCCTCTACCTCTTTACCAAACTGCCATGGTTCTTGTCGTTGCATATAAGATTGCGTGCTCGATGGACTTTTGCCATCGTTATTGTAATGATCACGGGAGAACGGATTGAAGGCACCGAGCTCAACCCAGCGTGCAAACAATTCCGGCGTAGCTTTTTCACCCAAATCCTTATTTTTCGAAAAGCCGCCGATGTCGTTACCTATAAACGGCATACCTGCCAAGCCACTGTTCGCGTTCTGCGACATCGACATTTTGAGATGTGCCCAAGTGCTGTGGTTATCGCCTGTCCAAGTTGCGGCGTAACGCTGGGTTCCCGTAAACAAAGCGCGCGTCAATACAAACGGGCGGACGTTCGGTTTATATTTGTCCCAAGCTTCGTGCGTCGCTTCGGCTTCCAAGTGACCATAAATATTATGAACCTCTTCGTGCGTCAATTTGCCGCCATTGTCCGTTTCAAAAATTTTATCAAGCGGTAGGGTCCAGTGGTCAGCTTCACTGAAATTAACCGGTTCGTTCATGTCGTTCCAAACGCCGTCTACGCCCGTTTCAAACATGGAATTTTGCTTATCCGCCCACCAGTCGCGGGTTTCTTGTTTCATGAAGTTCGGGAAAACGGATTTGGAAGGGACACCCCATGGCCAGACTTTACCCAAAAAGTTAGTGCCATCGGGATTTTTAACCCAAAGATCTTTCTCAGTCCCCTCTGTGTAAGGAGCGTATTCCGGTTGGCCCGGATCAGGTACTCTGATAGCCGGATCGATGATATTAACTTGATGGAAATGCAGCTCGTCCATCTTTTTATTCAAACCTTTGGGATCTGGGAATCTCTCTCCCCATTCGAAGTTTTTATAGTCGTTCATCCATTCGATGTCTGCGTACATCGTATCTGCCGGAATTTTCTTATCCCGGTACGTTTGAGCTACTTCCTCAACGTCCTTCTGATGGTAACCCCAACTTGCCTGGTGGAAGCCAAGCGCCCATTCCGGAGGCATTTCCATTTTGCCTGTCAAATCGGTATAACGGTCAACGACGTCTTTGATCTGCGGCCCATTGAAGAAATAATAGGTCAGTTTCCCGCCATCGGCGTAGAAGTAATAATAATCGTCGCTTTCTTTCGCCAGGTTGTAATAAGAGCGCCATGTATTATCGAATAAAATACCGTACGCCTTGTTGTCTTTCAACCCAATAAAGAACGGAATGGAGGAGTAACCGTATTTCGACTCATATGGGAATGGATCCTGATGCCATACGCCGATTTCGTCACCGCGGTGATTCAAGCCGGAGGCTTTCTCGCCGAAACCATAAAAGTTCTCGTTACTGTCGGTTTTCTTGAATACGTACGGCTTCCCGTTTTCGTATCCTACGCCTTGTTCAGCGTCCTCGTTGATTACACTCCCGTCTTTGTCCAAATATTTAATCCCGAATGGGCTTTTCTTGATGTCTACTGTCAAGCTGTCCGTGGTAATGGTAATTTTCTTATCCGTTTCTTTTACTTTGAATTTGTCCGGGGTAGGCCAATCCGTTTTGGCGATCCCCACGGAGGTGAATTCTTCCTCACCTTTCTTTACGAGCGACACCTTGGAAGTATCGGATGTGAGCATCCGAATGTAAGCTTCCTGCTCACCTAAGTTAAGCTTTACGCCATTTTCCAATTTCTCGACACCTTGCACCGTCATCGGTTTCTGCAGATTGCTTTTTACAAGAGGCCTTTCAGCGTGCGGCTGCATATCTGCGAATACCGGTGTGGCCAGATAGAGCGGCGAAGTGACTGCCGAAAGAACGACAGATAACGTGAGGAGCATTTTAGTTCCTTGTCTTTTTAAATCCATGGTTTCACTCCTATTCAAATAATGAGATCAGCTAGCAAACAGCTGCTTTTGGGGAAGACGATAATATCACTCATGTAAATCAAAATGGCCTTTCCGAAATGGGCCCCTTTCGGGAGGTCACTAAAAAATTAACAGGTAAAATGACGGGGAACAATAGGCATTAACGATCATGAAGTGTCGCAAGATAACAAATACTCCGATAAAAAATTCAAAACAGGCTTGTTTACTGTGTTTTAAGCTTTTACATGACCTTTATTATCGGGGGATGATATAGTTCAAAAAAACTAAAGGACCGATTATTAAATTTATGTTCCCGTTTACTGTGATTCATTTTTTCACTTCTTTTACGTAACATAAGAGAATCCATCATCTATTTTTTACAATAAATTGAAACGGTCTGATCAATGGGGAAAATAAATCCGACAATTTCCGAGCAGCAAGGGTGCGGATTATAATAAGGACTTTCCGGATAATAAATCACCTGTACCGATGTAAGCTATAACAAATACCATCTCTTCCAGTTCCTTCATTAGTGCTATGGTGCCTTTTTCATGTACATTAAGTGTACTAAGTTTGTAACTAAGGTGGGGATGCCATGGTTCGAAAATTCCTGTTGCTCAACCGTTTCTCCGCAAAAATCATTCTGATTCTCCTGCTTGTCATTTTAATTCCGACCCTCCTGACAAGTGTCTCTTTTTATATGGCGTCGAACACCATACTAAAGCAGAACGTGCGGGCTTCAACCGTTCAAATCGCCAAACAGACGGCAGATTCGCTCTCATCGATATTTGATGTAGGTAATGACATTTCCAATTTGATTTACAGCGATAAGAGCATCCAGCAAACCGTTATGCATTTGGACAATACTTCGACTGAAGAAAAGAGCAGGTTGTATCAGGATGTGAAAACCAGTCTGAACAATCTCGTCTATTCCAATTCCCATGTCAAAAACGTTTATGTCTTAAAAGAAGAGGGAAAAGGCTGGGGCAGCGGAGATTTTTCCGATTATAAGCTAAAGAGGACAAGGCTGTCCGACCTGAATTGGGTGAAGGAAGCCAAACGTGCGGATGGGGAAATGGTTTGGCGGGGCATCCAATATGATCGTTTCAGCGGAGGCAGTAAAAATACGGATTTGGTTTTACCTATAGACAGGGTGATGAAGAACTTTAGTACGATGAGCAATATTGGATTCGTACAGGTGAACTTGAATGGCCGCGCGATTCTCGGCACCATTGAGCAATTGAAACTCGGGAAGACGGGAACGTTTTTCGTTGTAGATGCCGAAGGAAAACGAACGATCGATTCTGACCTTGGCTTGATCGGGAAGAAAGTGGAAAACCCCCAATTGTATGATTATATTGTGAGGGATGATGCATCCGAGTTCGAGTTCGATTTGAATGGGGTCCCCTACTATGGTGTCAAACAGCCGCTCAGCAATGGCTGGATGATTGTTGGTACGGTTCCGATTCATGAAATCACGGGTCAATTGGACTGGCTCCGGTCCCGAATATTATTTTCTTCCGGAATATTTGGACTGCTGGCGGTAGTACTTGGGCTGCTTATCTCCAGATCGGTGATCAACCCTGTCAAACAACTCACCCTTAATATGCGGCATGTTCAAGAAGGAAATCTGAAAGTAAGAACCAGCGTTCAATCCTCTGATGAAATTGGTTTTTTGAGCAAGCAATTCAATAATATGCTTAACGAAATCGAGCATTTAATGAAGCAGATTGAAAATGAACAAAGCCAAAAGCATCTTGCGGAGCTGCGGGCGGTCATTCATCGGGTTCATCCCCATTTTCTCTATAACACGCTTGGCACCTTTCGTTGGCTGATCAAATCGAAGCGGTACGACCACGCTTATAAAGGTTTGACGGCACTGACCCGTTTGCTTGAGGCCAACATGGCTAAAAGCGGAAATATCATAACAGTGGAAGAGGAACTGAATATCATCCGGAAATATTTGACCATCCTTGAACTGCGCTATGAAAAAGATTTCAAGCTTGAGCTGGACGTGAAGCCGGGTGCGGAGAAAGTAATGATTCCTCGCATGCTGCTCCAACCTTTAGTTGAAAATGCTGTTTTCCATGGTATTGTACCGAAAAAAACAGGTGGTTGTATCCGGATACGGATTCTTTTTCATGACGGTGATCTTGAATTTGTTGTAGAGGATGACGGCCGGGGAATGTCCAGCGATAAATTGAACACACTGAATGACCCGGAGAAAGCAATCGCCAAGGGAGAAATGGGTATCGGGCTGCGGCACATCTACGATACGCTTCGACTTCATTATGCCGGCCGTTCGGAATGGTCCGTTACAAGCAGACCTAATCAAGGTACAACCGTTCGTATTTTATTGAAAAACATTCATCTTTAAACCCTTTGAAAAATGAGTGCGGATCGGAGGAAATAGAATGTATCGAGTCCTTATCGTTGACGATGAGCCGGTTATACGTCATGGAATCAGCGCCTATATCGACTGGGAGAAGGAACAAATGTCTGTAGATTACGATTGCGAGAACGGAGAGGAAGCGCTGAATGCTTTGGAAAACGGTTCATTCGATATTCTGATCACGGATATCAAGATGCCGGTAATGGACGGCATTGAACTCATGAGGCAGGCATTGGAGCTTCATCCGTCACTGAAAGTGGTCCTGGTCAGCAGCTACAGTGATTTTGAATACGTCAGAGAAGGGCTGAAGCTCGGTGCCGTTGATTATTTGCTTAAATCAGCCTTGGAACCGGAAGATATTCTTGCGGTCATTCGCCGGTGTATTTCGATCCTACAGGAAGAACGCAGCAATCTGCGCACGATCATGTATCAGAAACGAAAGATGCTCGAACAGGAAATCAAAAGATTGATCGTGCAGGAGCAATTATCTGCATCGACAGCCGTTTCGGACACAACATGGTTAAAATCATTCTATCTCTGTGCTTATGTGATGTTGGACGGAGCGAAGGAATGGCAAGAAAATCACGGCTATCCCTATGTCCATTTTATGATGGAGGAATTGCAGGAGCTGTTTTATGCAAAAATGGAGGAAGGAACCGCTATGTTAGCAGACGAAAACAGCCTATTTCTTCTGCTTCCGGATCAAGACGGTGAGGCGAAGTATAGACTCCGCAATTGGAAATTGTCGGCGCAATCGAAATGGGGAATATCCATATCGGCTGGCTTCGTAAGAGAGTTAGGAACAGGCAGTATCACCAAAGGATTTTCAGGAAGCCGCTTGGCATGTCAAAGACGATTTTTTGATGGTTTGGGCGGCCTGCATAAGTTAGAAGAAAAGAAGGATCCTGAAGGGAAAACCATTGCTGATAAGAAAGCGGATTATGACTGGACGCCATACTTCAACATCCTCCGAAACGGCGATCCGGTATCATCAGCTGTTGATATTGCGCTTGAACGATGGAAGAGCGGCGTCCTTAATCCAGAGCAAGTGAAGCAGGAGGCTTGCAGTCTTCACCTTCAAGAGGAATCGCTATTATTACAGCCCGATCAGCTTGATATCCTGCGTGGGGCGGAAACTTTGGAACAACTGGCATCTCATTTGACCGTCCAACTGCTAGAAATCAGAAAGCCTTTTATTCCGAATATGACCGAAAGAATCTCCGGCAGGGAGATTATAGAGAAGGCGCTCGAATATATAGCCGCCAATTATACCGAGAATCTGACGCTTCAAAGCGCAGCGGATTACGTTCATCTAAGCAAAAATTATTTTAGTCTTCTCTTCAAAAAACAAACGGGTCTGAACTTCATTGATTACCTGATTGAGCTGCGGATTAGGGAAGCTAAGCGGCTGCTGGTGCAAAATGATGCTCGTATTGGTGATGTCGCGAAGGCGGCGGGCTTTAACGACGTTAAATATTTCAGCAGAATATTTAAAAAAGTCGTCGGTATAACGCCGATGGAGTACAGGGGAAAACACCAAGGGACAGGTTCGCAGATCGTCTAGTAAAGGGTGGTTGTCTGGATGCCGACACGATGGTTAATGGTACTGTTTATTCTATTGATTGCTGGCTGTGGAAGGCAATCGGTCATTTCCGACCCGAATGCTGTTCAGAAGATTCACGGGAATCTCAAAGTTGAGATTGTTTTTTGGAACTCTTACAACGACGAGGAAACCCGGCTGCTCGAGGAAGAGGTGATCCCTGCCTTCGAGAAGAATTACCCGAACATCCGGGTAAAGCCCTTGCACCTGGCCAGTAATAACGAATTTAAACACGCACTGATTGCACATGCTCCCTCCGGACGCGGTCCGGACGTGGTCCGTTTGGATAAAATGTGGGTCCCCGAGTTTTTACAAAACGGACTTCTCCGGCCGTTAAACGGGATGCCGGATTTCGAAGAGATCCGAGGCAGGTTTAGTCCCGAGGCAATGGATACAAGCTTGTACAGAAATAATTATTATTCTCTGCCACTCAATATTTACACGAAAGCGGCCATATTTAACCGCGGACTCCTTAAACGCGCGGGCCTATCCGTACCGCCGCATACAATGGAAGAAGTGTTGGAAATTGCACGCGAGCATCGATTTATCATAGGTCTCGGGGGATTTAACTCGTGGGGTACACTTCCTTATATTTATAGTCTTGGAGGAACCTTAACGAATGGAGATTTTACAAAGGCTGCCGGCTATTTAAATGGAGAAGAGACAATTCGTGCTATGGAACGACTGCTTGTCCTTTACAAGGAGAAGATCATTGACTTTTCGGTGGTTACCGGCGGCGGTGACAATTGGGACAACGTACAGAATGGCGATATTCTGATGATGGATGAAGGTCCTTGGTTCTATAGCATTTTAAACGAACAGGAGTTAAACCGGGCTTTGAAACTGACCATCCCCATTCCTTTCCCCCATGGAAACGGCCCTGCTTCAATTATAGGCGGAGAAGATTTGGTTATTCCGAAGGGGAGCAAGCATCCGAATGAAGCTTGGGCGTTTATGAAATGGATGTCGGGTAAGGAAGCTCAGCTTATCATGTCGCGCACCGGACTGATTCCAACAAATTTGGATGCAGCCAAAACTTTGAAGGTCAGTGAAGATTCCTTCATATACCCTTATGTAGAAGCGCTGGATTCTTCTTTTGTTCGTCCACCGGTCAAAAATTGGAGTAAGATCGACGAAGTGTATACCCATTATTTAGAAAAAATATTTCGGGGTGAAATATCGGTTAAAGACGGGTTAAACCGTGCGGCGGCTGAAATCGATAAATTATTGTAATTTGTCCGATTCCTTCTTACGACAAGCAGATCGGCATTATTGAAGCCGGCGACTATTTAATACCGACTCACAACCGAAAACTTCCTCCATGGGAACCGCTCATGTCAAATAGCTGAAAAAGGCAGCCGCATTCGCACATTGGCGAAGGGACTGCCTTTTTTGTTTTTATCCGGCTATTTTCACGAACTGATCCGCGAAATCCGCCATGCTCTGCGCCTTCGGCACGGCGGCATCAGCTTTCTGGTAAACCGTCCTAATCTTGTCGAGCGACAAAATGAGCCACTTCAAATCCCGTTTGTTCGCTTCGATGATGAGCTTCTCCATATCGGACTGCGGCTGCACCTTCATCAAATCGTCCAGCATCTTCTTCGCTTCCGTATTCGTGCTTGTGTAAATGTCCCGCCCCTGCTTCGCGCAATGCGTAATATTGGTCAAATTCTCGCGGGCAACCGTCCGGTAATCCTCGATAATCCGGTCATGGGCCTCCACGAATTCCGGATCGCGCGACAGATACAGATGGTCGAGCGGATTGAGTCCCGGCAGCGGATCCTCCGGCAGCTCTTCGATCTTGCGCAGCACCTGCTCTGTCATCGACACGTAGCTGTCCAGATTCATCTTCATGCCGGCGATCGCTTCCGTCGCCTGGCTCGTATTTTTTACGGCGACGAGCACGATGGTCAAATATTCGAAATGCACCTTATGAAAGTTCAATGCATAGGCGGCAATCGGCAGATCGATCAGCTTCACGATTTTTTTATAAATGAATTTGTAAGCACTGACGACCGTCTTCTGATTGACGACAGCCGCCTTATCCTTGTTGGCAAGCGCCTTGTCATGCTCGAGCCGATCCTTGTTCCGGTCGCTGAGCGTGAAAGTGAAATCCATCTCTCTGCCTCCTCCTATACGGTAACAGCCGCTGGTTCTTCCTCTTCGTCCGCAACCGGTTGAGGATTAAGCAAAGCATACAGCTGGGCTGCCGCCTGATCCTTCGATTCGAGAATTTGCAGCGCCAGTTCCCTCATCCGGACCTCCGTCTGCAGCAGGTCGTTTTTCAGCTCCTTCTCCCTGACCGATTGCAATTGCAGGTTGCTCGAGTATTCGTCAAGCGCCTCGCCCTGGCCGAGCACCGCATCGACGACGATGCCGTCCGTCCGCAGGACGTGGTTGTTCGCGGCCATAATGATGCCTGGAACCTTGATCGTCGATCCGGTTGCTTCATCGGCGTATTCGGAATAGTAGTCCTTCTTGACGCGCAAGTAATTTGACGCCGGAATGACATTTCCATTCGCATCCTTCAGCACCGCTTCTTCAACGAAGGAGTGGTGAATATCCTGATAATCGAAAATGTTCATGAGCTGGTACATAATCGTATTTCGTATTTCATCTCGTTTCTCCGGCACGATAATTTCCGCAAGCAGCTTACCCAGCTCAGGCAGCGTAACCTCTTGGTAATAGCTGTTGCCTGCCCCTTCAATTTTCTCGTCGCGGTAGAAGCCGATCCTCACGTCGACCAGATGGAGCAGCGTAATAAATTCCTGGTTCATTTGGCGGAAAACAAAATTCAGCGTTCTGCTCATATTGATATTCTCGATCTCGCGGACGATCGAAGTCTCGTCGGTCGTCGTCGTCTTCACCTCGTAGGTCGTATCGATCTGCATGTCGCGGCGGGCGGACGCCTTGGACACATGCTTCTGCGTCGAATTGACGATGTTCTTCGTCAGCTGCTCCCTCGCCGCATTCGTCGCGCCGCTCGTCGAAGCGCTCGCCGACGCGTTCAGCCAGCCGCCCCAGCTTACTCCGACGCTTGCTTCCAGCTTGTAATCGTTGCTGGATTCATACCCGGTTTTGTTCGAGGTCTCATCTCCGATCGACAGCTCGAATTCGCTTGCGATATCATCGGTCACGGAATCGAGGATAGTCGATGTGCTCTTCATTGTCTCTTCCTTCTGGGCATAGGTGCGAATGCTGATCTTGCTTTTCTCACCTGGCAGCAGGGAGAAAGTTTTCAGCGTGCGCCCCGCTCCGTAATTGGCCAGAAAGGAAGATAAGCGGTACGACTCGATCAGAATGATGCGGTTTTTCCGCGAGCTGACTTCCGGCAAAATCGTCACGTTCACCTGAGTGGCCGCTTCCATCGTATTCCCTGACAAATCGGTAGCGCGGGCTTTGATGACGCACAGCCCCGGCAGGTCAACCTTCACCGTCGCCTTCCACTGCGACCAGTTGCCCGGTGCCTTCTCGACCGCACGCACATAAACCGGACTGTTGTTGATCGAAATCTCCACGACCTTCACGCCGCCGCTGTCGGCCGCGGTGCCGAACACTTCAATGACGGCGCCTTTCGTATAGGTGCCGGCGATCGCCGCGTTCAGCGCCGGTGACGTAATGCTGATCGTAGGCGCGGTCGTATCCACGCTCACGTTCAGGCTCGTTTCTCCTTTCAAGCCTGCCGCATCGTAGCAGCGCGCAATAATCGCATGGTTGCCTGCCGGAATCGACAGCCCTTTGCTCCAAGTGGCATAGTTGTTCGGGGTATCGACCGCAATCGGATTCTGCCCGTCAAGAAGCAGCTCGACCTTTGTAACTCCCCGGTTATCCCCCGCCGTTCCTTGAACGGTAATATTCGCGGCCGGGCCGTTGTTGGTCGAAAGAACCGCGCCGGCTGCAGGCGAAGTGATCGCAATCGTCGGCGGCGTCACGTCCGGCGCCTGCGCCAGCGTCACGTTGATTTTTCTCGTGGTGATGTAAGAGAGCAGCCCGTTCGAGTGGTACGCGTCCGCCTGTAAAGTAACCTGGCCCTGATCCGTTATCACGACGCCCGAAAGCACCCAATTATCTCCGGAAAGCTGGGCTTGCTTCCATGCGCCCGAGCCTGCCTTGACCATTACTTTTGAAACCGTCCCAAGCACGGCCGTTGCCGTTCCTTTAATATCGATCGCTGCGCCTGTATACGGACCCGTGATATTCGTGCCTGCTGCAGGAGCGGTGAAGGAAGCCGACACGGATTCTTCGACCGGATCCTCCTCCGGCGGCCAGTTATCGTCATCGTCACGCATCTGGCCGTCAATAGGAGGCGTTTGGTACGGATCTCCGCCGTCCGTCGTCGGCAGCGGGGCGAGAGCTGCCCTAAGCGCTTGCGGCTCGGAAAACTCAGGCGCGGCAAGCGCCTTGTCGGCGACGAACCGGTGCGACCATGCTCCCGTCATCGTACGGAACAGGCTGAGCTTCTTCCCTTCCCTCGCCTGAAGCTCCACCTCCTCCTCCGTCAGCTCGGAGAGGCGCGCCGTCATCCGGTCGCCGGAGCGCTTCACCTTACGCAGTTCCTCTACCGGCAGCTGCGGGGAACTTGCCGCCCCGAAGCTCAGCGACGCCGCCCCGAAAGCGGCCTTCGCCTGAATGCCCGCTTGCGGCGGCAGGAAGCAGTTATCCGCAATGTCGAGCTCGATATACGTACGGCCGCTGTAGGTTGTCGGCTCCGGCACATTATAATTAAGTACGGGCGCCGTATGCTCCGATGCCATTTTTACCGCTGAATCGTTCGTTTTTTTCTGAACCATGTTCACCGTCTCCTTTGGTTTCAACTCGATTCGTTGACGGCGCCTTCAGCATTCCGCTATCCGGCCCGCCGTTCACAATTCGGAGTATACATTGGCGCCGGCTTGGCTGAGGAGGATGAATTTTTTTCACCCCTGCCGTTAGGCCGGGTGATAAAATTTCACCCTACCGGACAGGATGCGTGCTTGCTATACTATCTTTAACTAATAAGAATACTGACTTACCGGTATATGCGGATGGGGGGAAGACAGATGGGCAGCATACGCGTCATGCTGGTGGAGGACGATCCGTTCTGGCAGCAGAACTTAAGCGCGGATTTGGCGGAAGAACCGGATATTGAAGTTGTTGCCGTAGCCGGCACGAAGGAGGAAGCATTACTTGCGGCTTCGCGCCATCCGATAGACATTATCCTGATGGACATTAATCTGACCGGCAACAACCTCGACGGGCTGGAAGCGATGAAGGAAATTTTGTCGGAGCTTGACGGGGACGGTATTAAAATCATTATGCTTACTTCCCTCACCGAAAGGGAGGTTATTATGAAGTCGTTCAGGCTGGGCGCGCTCAATTACATTACGAAGCAAAGCTACAAAGACATCGTCCGCGCGATCAGGGAGGCTTACGAAGACCGCTCGACGATTCACGCGGACGCGGCCCGCATCATGCGCAGCGAAATACAGCTCATGGAACTTTCACCCATGGAACGGGAAGTATTCGAGCTGCGCAAGGAGGGGCTGAGCAAGCAGCAAATTTCTGAAAAGCTGCATAAGTCTACGAATACGATCAAATCGCAGCTGAAAAGCATAAAAAACAAGCTGATGCATTTCAAGGGCGATTAAGTCGGCTGTTCTTGGACGGCGGCTGCCGGCGAAGCCATGACAGAAGCGGCGCTGCCTGTCTGTATGTAGCGCCAAATCGGGAAGTGAAGCAAGATTGACGTCCCTTTCCCCGTCTCGGTATCCGCGATGACCAGGCTGCCTCCGTGCTTTCTCATGACCAATACGCAATAAGGCAAGCCGAGGCCGTGATTGCTCGAGTTTTTCTTGGTCGTATAGAACGGTTCGAAAATTTTGCCCAGCTGCTCCTTCGGAATGCCGCAGCCGCTGTCTTTTACCTCTACGATGAAATGCCGCTTGGACCTCATCGCCCGGAGCGTAATCGTGCCGCCCGTCTCTTCCATGGCGTCTACCGCATTATGGACCAGATTGGACAGCGTCTCCTTCAGATGCAGCAAATCGCAGGTCAACTCGCCGCCTTCATCCTCGATCTGCACGACCTCGACCGAGCGTCTATCCAGCAGCGGCTGCATCGGAAGCAGGACGGCGTCGAACAGCTCCTTCACGCGGATGCATCCTTCGCTAATCACGATATCGTCCGCTTTCTCCTTGATTCTCCCCACCATATCGAGCAGATGCGCCGTCACCGAATGAATCTGATCGATCGACTGGAGCGACTTTTCGGACTGACCGGAATGAATGAAGCCCTGCGTCTTCTCCGTCAAATAATTGATTTTCTGGATTTCGTTCTTGATGGAATGGTTCAAAATGGATACGCCCATCGTCAACGCCCGCATCGAATAATCCAGCCGCTCGCGCTCGATTCTGAGCTTAATGCCCAGGAAGCCGTACTTGACCGTGTAAAAGATAATGACCGCAACGAGGCCCAAAATAATAACCGCGTTAAGCTTCCACGTCCCGTTGCTCACCAGATCGAACTTCCACTCCTCCATCGTCAGCGAGACAAAGCCAAGATAATCGGACACGAATGCCCACAGCGTGCCGAAGGAGAACAGAATGGCCGCCCGTTTCTTGTTCCTTCTCTCGTAATATTCCTTCTCGCGCGCGAAAGCGATATGGTAGAAGGCGTATCCCGACAGGAAATAGAAGCCGCTCCACCAGCGGAAGGTGCTGACATCGAAGGTGCTCCACGGCTCGCGTAGAAGATGAACCGTAAACAGCGTTGACGCGGGAATCGCAAGCAGAAGCGTTAGCAGAAGCCGTTTTTTGTCCGATGGGACAGCCCCGATCCACAGCCCGCCCATGCATGCCGCAAATGGAAAAAAGTAAAAGTAAACGTTCATGGCCGCTGCGCTGAGCCGGAAGATCGCGGTGCTCATGAAAGGCGACAGCCATCCGTAAGGCTGGAGGAAGGGAATGATGACCAGATGGACAGAGAAGGCAAAGCTCGACATCCCTCCAATGATCAGCGTCATGCCGATCCAGAAGTTGCTCTTATAGCTGTAAACCAGAAAGACGATACCCATGGTCCAAAGCGAGAGGAACATGAGAATATACAATAAGCCCACGAACAACCCCCTAACTTCATCAGCCCGATGCCGCCGCTGCAGGATACTTCCATTTTATCACAAATTCTAAAACTGGCATATTTTGAGATTTGAATTTCATTCCAGTTAAGCCGCATGGAATTTACCAATTGATTGCGCATATTTTCCCATCATTTCGAGTGCAATTTCATTTGTAGAGTTATTCCACCATCCTGCCTTCTCATAATTTTGGAAACTATTGACTTCTACCTGTATTACATGCATAATACACCTACAAAGTGTATGAACCACGTAGTACACACACTTGCTATGAATGTGAGGTATCGCGATGAACACAAGCGAAGGGTGGGCGGAAGTTGCGTTCAATAATAGAGATCCCGTCTACCTGCAGGTAGTCCGGCATTTTAAAGAACAGATTGCAACGGGCCGGCTCGCTGCCGGTCAGGTTATTCCCTCCCGGCGGGAACTGGGCGCTCTAATGAAGATTAATCCGAACACGGTACAGAAAGCATATAAGGAAATGGAGGAGCAGCAATTGATTATTACGGAAGGTAACTCACCCAGCAGAATCACGAATGACACAAAGCTGCTTAATCAAATAAGGTCGGAGCTGCTTGGCGAAGCGGTCAGCGCCTTTGTGGCGTCCGTACGAAAAATCGATGTTCCGGTCGATGAGCTGCTGCAGCTGGTCAGAAGCAAATACGAGGAAGGAGGCCCGGAGCATGATTGAGGTAAAAGATATCCGCAAGCGTTACCGCCGCCGCGACGTGCTGAACGGCGTATCCTTCACTGCGGTTAAAGGAGAAATCACTTGTCTCATCGGTGTAAATGGCGCCGGTAAGTCGACGATCCTGAAGGCGATCATGGGTCTGACCCCTATATCGGGAGGCTCAATCCTTATTGACGAACAAGCTTTAAAACCTAGCCTCTATGAAAAGATCGCCTTCGTCCCTGATCATTTGACGATGCCTGCCGTTATGAAGCTGTCAGAAGCAATGAGGTTTATGGCAGACTTCTATGAAAGCTGGAACAATGAGCGCGCGAGCGAGCTCATGCAGTTTTTCCGGCTCGAGCCTTCCGATAAAATCGGGAGCTTATCGAAAGGAACCGCCGCCAAATTTAACCTCTTGCTCGGTCTTGGCCAAGATTCGGATTATTTATTAATGGACGAGCCGTTTTCCGGCATCGACTTGTTCAGCCGGGAAGCGATTACGAATGTGTTTACGAGCGATTTAATTGAGGGCCGGGGCGTGCTGCTCACGACGCATGAAATCGGAGAGATGGAGCATCTCATCGATAAAGCCGTTTTGTTGCAGGACGGCAAAGTAAGCCGGGCGTTCAACTGCGAAGAAATGCGTTACGAGGAAGGAAAATCTGTCATTGATATTATGAGAGAGGTGTACCGGGCATGAACCGTTATTTAAAGCTCGTCCATATGGAGGTTCATCGTTTTCGATGGGTGATCGCCATATTAATGGGAATCACAGCGGTATGCCAGATTAGCGCTCTAATCTGGACGGTTACGCAAGAATTATCCCGCCGGAGAGAGCAGCTGCCGCTAGAAATAGGAAACAGCTTTCAAGCTCCCGCTCAGGAACAGCTTACTTTCGAGTGGGCGATGTTTAATACGCAGCTGTGGTTTATTTTGCCCATCCTCATGTGTATAAGCGTGCTTGCTTTATATGTCTTTTTCATCTGGTACCGCGATTGGATGGGACGCCATACCTTTATTTATCGCTTGCTCGTGCTGCCAACCGCAAGACACAACATTTATTTGGCCAAAATATCTGCGTTTCTCCTGTTCGTCTTCGGATTTATTTCGTTTCAATTGATCCTGCTGCCGATACATAATGTCATCTTTAAGCTCATTGTTCCTGCTGATCAACGGGCAGGCTCCCATATCGTGGACGCTATAAGCCGCAATCAGGCGCTAGTGGAGCTTATCCCGCGGCAGCTTGAACAGTTTCTGTACTATTACGGAATCGGCACGATTGCGGTAGTCGCCATTTTTGCCGCTATATTGCTGGAAAGAAGCTATCGCCGTTTGGGGATTTTATATGGCGTGCTCTATTTGTCCGGCTGCGTGTTGGCCGTTATGTCCCCTGCCTTACTTTTTGATTCACGGCACCCGTATTTATATCCAAATGAAATTTATGCCCAAGTGCTGATCATGTTCATTCTCGTGCTTTGCATATCGGTGTGGCTTGGCATAAGGCTGCTTGCCAAAAAGATTACGGTATAAGGAGAATGTTTATGAGGCGTTATTGGTTATCCATTATTATAGCTGTGCTCGCTGTGAGCGGAATAGGGTCCTATTACGCGTTCGCCAGACAAAACTATTTGCCTGATTACAAACTTGAAATCATGCAGGGAGATCCTAAGGAAGGCTCAGCTGTCACGCTTTCAGGCGATTATTACGGAGACATGCGCTCAGAGCCCTTAAAGGTAAATATTGATGGAAGTGAATATGGCGGCTTGAATACGAACTTGCGCATAAAATTGACTGGATCCCCATGGTTCTACAGACAGCCTGACATCCAGCAGCTGCTAATGGATCATAAGACCTTTATGCGTGGAAAAGGGAATATGAACGGCTTTTACCGTGATGAGGAGTGGGTCATCTATTCCGATGCATCTATAAAAAATAAGGGTTCAGAAACGCCATTAGCCGCATTGAAGCTCACTCTTCTTCATGAAGCAACAGACAAAGTATCTACAATTGAACAAACCTACGAGCTGCCTAAAGAGCCCAGCGACATCTATGTTGAAGATGTCCAGCGTATAGACGATGAGATTTTTATACTTGTCAAAAAATTTAATAACTACTTTATTCCGAATCCGGTAGAATATGAAATCGTTGTAATGGACTTCGCCAGCGGGATGCTGCTGCGGAACGAGAAGCTCGAGAATTGGAGCAGCCACACAGAAGACATGCAAATGCAAGCCGGCATCATATTAACAGATAGACCTAGTGCTCCAAGCGAAAATATCCTTTTTAACGTAAGCGAAGTGAACATCAACAATTCCGATAAGCTCAGCGAGAAATATTATTCCTATTCCTATCGTACAGGGTTGTTAACCGAATTGCCTGATACCTTCTGGCAATCGGCTTCTGACACAAGCAAGACGATAAGCCTGCAAAACGATTATTTCTATTTTACGGAATACGGCCCTGACCACATCATCTTATCGCGGTATAACGTAATGACTAATGAGCAGGAGCGCGCTTATGTATCGGTATCCGCCAAGCAGCTGGGTGTGGACGAAATTAAATCCGTACAGATTGGTTCAGACCGGGTGTACGTTCTCTTCAATCAAGCAGGAGTTCCTGGAGCCGCTGTGCTTGATCTTGCGAATGGAAACGTATTGTTTACCGGACGTACAGTCGAAATAGGCGACGAACAAGAAACAGATGAGGATATGATGGAAAATCTCCATTTGTTAAATTTAGAAATCTTCAGCAAGATTAAAGACTGATTGGACAAGGACAATTTATGAGAGCAACAACAACTATACTGGAACAAAAGCTTCAACGTCTAAGAGGGCTTGAGCATTACGCCTATCAGGTTGCCCATTTTATATTGCAGGACGAGGGTCTCGCAGCAGAGGCGGCAAAAGCTGCATTGCTGGAGATAAGCCGGGCTGACAACCCGTTAGAAGGCTCGGCGGAAGAGCTTCGGATCCGGGCCAAAAGGATAATAATCAGCTCTTCGATTACAATAGCCATAGCCCGCTCGGCTTCTAAACCTCAAAGAGCACGCCCCTCCATGCAGTGATTTTACCGCAATCCACTGACCGCAAAAAAAGGAAGTCTGCTGTAAACGGCAAACTTCCTTTGCTGAGGAGCGGTGCAAACCGATTATTTTTTCCAAGTATCCTTTAACGGTACGATGCGGTTGAACACCAGTTTCTTGTCCGTCGTATACCTATTGTCTACGCAAAAATAACCATGCCGGACGAATTGAAATTTATCCTCGGGCTGAGGGGCTTTCGCGAACGGTTCGATGATACAATCCTTAACGATGACCAATGAGTTAGGGTTAATAACGCTGTCCCACGCAATATTGCTATCCTTCGGCGCTTCATTACCTGGCAGCAGGCTCTCGTACAGGTGAACGTCTGCCTTTATGCCGTGATCCGCCGACACCCAATGAATCGTCCCCTTTACCTTCCGCCCGGTAAAGCCCGTTCCGCTTTTCGTTTGCGGGTCATACGTGCAGCGAAGCTCGATCACTTCCCCGCTCTCTTCATCCTTCACCACTTCATTGCACTTAATGAAATAGGCGCCGATTAGCCGGACCTCCGTTTCTGGCGTCAGCCTGTGAAAGCCTTTGGAG
Organism: Paenibacillus sp. J2L1-98; assembly: GCF_056269405.1. Classification (NCBI taxonomy): domain Bacteria; kingdom Bacillati; phylum Bacillota; class Bacilli; order Caryophanales; family Paenibacillaceae; genus Paenibacillus; species Paenibacillus sp. J2L1-98. Next base: position 66,512 of record NZ_JBWDNW010000012.1, read on the forward strand.
GACCGCTCCATGAAATCATCCCGTTCAATATATAAGGTTCGGGAAAAGGGTACCTTTCTTTGGCCCAGCGCTTCATTCTCGCTATTATTACCGATGGATAACAGCTCCGTTTGATCCTCTGGATAATTGGTGATAATCACCTTCAACGGATGGATAACGGCCATCACGCCATTAACCTTCGCTTTCAAATCCTGCCTTACAGCATGCTCAAGCATACCGATATCAACTGAATTCTGTGCTCTAATCATGCCGATTCCGTCAATAAAGCTTCTAATGCTCTCCGGCGTAAAACCTCTTCTCCTAAATCCTCGGATCGTCGGAAGCCTCGGATCATCCCATCCGTCCACAAACTTCCCCTCTACCAACTGCCGTAAATAACGTTTGCTCGTAACGACTCCTGTCAGATTCAGCCTTCCGAATTCTCTTTGCTTGGGAGCTTCTGCCACATTCAGTTCATGCAGCACCCATTCATATAAAGGACGATGGTCTTTAAACTCGATGGAGCATAAGGAATAGGTGACGCCCTCGATCGCATCTTGAATGGGGTGAGCAAAATCGTACATCGGATAAATGCACCACTTATTCCCCGTCCGGTAATGATCCGCATGGATAATCCGGTAGATGACGGGATCTCTTAAATTGATGTTAGGCGCGCTCATATCGATTTTGGCCCGCAGCACCTTTGAAGACGAAGGAAAGCTGCCGCTCTTCATTTTTGCGAATAATGCCAGGTTATCATCTATCGAGCGATTTCGGTATGGGCTGTCCTTGCCGGGTCCCGTGAGCGTCCCCCGATATGCCGTAACCTCTTCTGGCGACAGATCGCATACGTAGGCTTTTCCTTTCTTGATCAACGCGACGGCAGCATTAAAAATGTCATCCGAATAATCTGAGCCGTAATAAATATGGCGGCCTGGACTGTAGCCCAGCCAATTCATATCTTCTATTATCGCATGAACATATTCGATATCCTCCTTCAACGGATTCGTATCGTCAAAGCGCAAATGAAACTTCCCGTTATACTTTTGGGCCACCGTATGGTTCGTATGAATAGCATAGGCGCTTCCGATATGAAGGTATCCGTTCGGTTCCGGAGGAAACCGTGTGCACATTTCCCGGCTGAAGGCTCCTGCCGCAAGGTCTTCATTAATGATTTTGTATAAAAAATGATCAACGGACGGTTCCATTTCATTACTCATCGTAAAACCTCCCTATTAGAGTTAGCAGCGGTTCTTTCTGTTTTTCACGTCCGGAAAATAAAAAAAATTCCACCCCCAAGACTTACCGTCTTGGGGGCGAAATTTTTCGCGGTACCACCCCAGATTCGTTAATATGCCGCCATATCAACCTCTTCAAGTACGGCACCTTTGGATGCTTATACTCTAGCTCTTTAACAGGAGCTCCCGTCACAGCATCCCCTTGCTCAGGTTCCGGTGTGATGCTCAGAGACTTGTTTCAATAAAGCATTCCTTGCTCCTTTTCAGCTGCCGGAGCTCTCTGCGAAAGAATGTTTTTATTTACTCTTCTCGTCATCGCCTTTTGCTTATTTCATCTATAGTAATAAATTTTACCTTAAGTGTAAATTATTAATTACCTACAACCCCTATTCCTAAACCGATTACCTTGGGGATGATGAACAGTTTTTCCTTTTATACAGTTTAAAATAATTATATTCTGCAATATCCCGGTATCTAACATGATAACAAACCTTTTCGCTCCCAGCTGGTAAAGATCAATTATAGGTAATCTACTCTCCTTTTAACGCGGACTGCTCAGCTAGCCATCCCTATGTGTTTTATTCCCCCGGCTCCTTTCTAATCAATCATCCATGCAAAAAAAGGCTGCAGCGAAAGGAATGATCCTTTTTGCTACAGCCTTACATGTCATTTTAACTATTATTTTGCGTTGTAGAATGCTTCGAGCTCACGCACTACCGCAGCAAGCGATCCGTCTACGCGGGTTTGACGCTGCTCTTTGTTGAATAGCGACGCAATTGGCTCGGGGAATTGCTGCTCGATGCCGCAAAGCTCAATCGCCTCATTGAACTTGGCCGGATGAGCTGTTGCAAGCGATACGGTAATCTCTTGACCGCCGCTGTACTTGTCAGCCGCAGCTACGCCGCAAGCCGAATGCGGATCGAGGAGGTAGCCGTTTTCCGCTTCATACTTCTTAATCGTAGCAAGACATTCCTGACCTTGTACGCCATGCGCGCCAAATTCCGCTTGTACTTTGCTCAGTGCTTCGCCGGAAATGACGATTTGTCCTTCCGCTTTGAACTGATCCATTAGCTGGCGGATTTGTGCGGCATCCTCGCCAAGAACGTAATACAAATAACGCTCGAAGTTGCTCGCCACTTGAATATCCATCGACGGGCTGTACGTGCTGCGGAAGTCTCCCGGCTTGTACACGCCCTCAAGAATAAAGCGCTCCAAAATATTGTTCTCGTTCGTAGCCAAGATGAGCTTGCCAACCGGAAGTCCCATGCGCTTCGCCAGGTAGCCCGCGAAAATATCGCCGAAGTTGCCCGTCGGTACGCTGAAATTCACCTGCTTCGCATCCGTCTGCTTCACAACCTGGAAGTAAGCGTAGAAGTAATAAACCGTCTGTGCCATGATACGGACGAAGTTGATCGAGTTGATCGCAGCCAGATGATTGCTCGCCTTAAAGTCGAGGTCCGCGAACAAATCCTTGATCATGCGCTGGCAATCGTCGAAGTTGCCGTCTACCGACAGATTCAGCACGTTATCGTCCTGAACGGTCGTCATTTGGAGCTCCTGCACTTTACTTACCTTGCCATGAGGATGAAGGATACAAATTTTGATGCCTTCCTTGCCTTTGACGCCCTCAATTGCCGAGGCTCCCGTATCGCCGGAGGTTGCTCCGAGAATGTGGATCTTTTTATTTTGCTTAGCGGCTACATACGTATACAGCTGGCCCATAAATTGCAGGGCGATATCTTTAAAAGCGAAGGTCGGGCCATGGAACAGCTCCAGCAAATAAAGATCGTCCTTCAATTTGCGCACCGGCGTCACTTCCGGATCGCGGAAGGTTGAATAGCTTGCATATACCATGTCCTTCAAATCTTGCTCTGGAATTTCACCGTTCGTATAATACGAGAAAATAGCAAGCACCAGCTCCTGATAGCTAAGCTCCTGCCATTCCTTCAACGTTTCCGGGGAAATAACCGGGATCTCGTTTGGAACGAGCAGGCCTCCATCGTCGCCCAGACCCATCATAAACGCGTCGATAAATCCTATTTTGCCAACATTGCCTCTTGTACTGATGTACTCCATCTGTAAATAGCCTCCTACATGCGAACAATTAATCGTCGTCGAATATCGTTAGTTAAATCATATCATCGTTTTCCATAATAATCGATTCTTTTCAGTACAGTATATCATTTTTATCGCACAAAAATAAACGCAAGACATCCCTTATTCACAGATGCCTTGCGTTATTATCATTATTATACGAAGCTGGCAACAATTCCCCTTCAGGCCATGGGGCCTTCCGGGGCTTTCACTTCTCTATCGGTCACGCCTTCATCACAAGCCGTCGTTCACGACAAGTCCAAAATTCGTCGCGAACGTAATCGCCTGCGCCGGCGATATGATGCAGCGCCGCAAATCGTCAAGCGCAACGCCCAAGCTGCCGAATTCGCAGCTGCTTAGATCGATGCCGCCAAGCTTTGTTTGCGACAGCTGCGCCTGATCGATATTTACTTCGTTTAAATAAAAGTTGGATAATGACATATTAGACATATCCGCTTTCGCTAGCGAGCTTTTCTCGAACTTAACGCCCTTCACATTCGTGAAGCGCAATACAGCGTAATCGGCATAGCATTGCTCGAACAATACGTTGCGCAGCGTGGAGCCTGTAATATCCATCCCCAGCAGCTTGCAGTTGTGAAAAGAAACCCGATGCAAAATACTTTCGCTCAGATCGATATTCGATAAATCGCAATTCTCGAAACGGACATCGGTAAATTCCGCTTTTCTCAAGCTCGTACCCCGGAACACAACATTAGCAAACACCACTCTGTCGAAGCAAGCCTTATAAGCCGATTGATTATGAATGCTGCAGTCTTGAATAATGCTATCGCTAATCTCATGCTCATCAGCCCATTCGTAATCGGATACGACAAACGCCGTCAGCCCCTCCGGTATTTTCGGAGCCTCGAGCTTCTCTTTCTTGCTGGACATATGTAAAATCTCCTCCTCCTCCTGCAGCAGCTCCTCTCAGAACGCTGAATCTAACCTTCATTATAAATGATTATGCAGCCTCATTCACCGACCAGCCTATTTCATCTAACCGCTGTAAGTAAAGGTCTTTAATGACTTATTCATCTACCCCAACTATAATGTGAGTAAATGATTTAGCAAAATTTAATTTTATTTTAAGTCAATGATATAGATACGGGGGTGCGAGATGAAGTACGGGATGACGCTGGAGCAGCGCGATAGCATAATGGGGGAACTGTCGGAGGAGCAACGTCACTTCATACATCATGAGCTTGTCAGAGGCAGAAGAACGTTGTTCGCACGTCAGCTAGCCCGGAAAAAATGTCAATTCATTCCCGAGGACGCACAGTTTGAGGATATTGAGTCGTTTATTGAGGAATGGGACTATATAGGATTTACCGATAGCGGCGAGGTGTCGCCGCATACGAAATGCGAGTGCGGCCGTTCCTTGCGCTATCAGCATCAGGTGCTGCATCTGCCTACAAATACGATTCGTTACTTCGGCATCGAGCATTTACAGCTGCACACCGGGATCGATGCGAAGGCCATATCGGATATTATGAAAGGCTTCGACGTGCTCGACGGCGAGATGAACGAGATGCTTTGCAAATACCGGGATGGCTGGCAGCTTGATCAGCATCTCTTCTTGCCGCTGCCGGATGAGCTGGATGTGCCGCCTGATATTCAGGCTCATTTGGATGCGAAGCTTCCGCTGCTCGACAGGCAGCTGGCGCGGCTGCGCGGCAGACTGCGCGAACTCGATCAAGCAAGCAGACAAAAGAGGATTGCAGCGGCGCTCACCTATTACAATGAGCCGTCAGACCAAGCAGCCGGCATAAAGCAGCCTTACGCAGACGCTCTGACCAACGGCAGCCAAAATTTTTTCCCGGCAGAGAAAGACGACGGTAGCGGGTCTCCAGCTGCCTTCAGCTCCAGCAAGGAAGACGCAGTTCCAATCGCGTTCAGCTTTGAAGAAACTAACGGTAACCAAGCCGCGTTCAGCTTCAAAGAAACAGACGGCGGCCAAGCCGCGTTCAGCTTCAAAGAAACAGACGGCGGCCAAGCCGCGTTCGTTTTCGATGATACGGAAGCGAGCCAAGGCGCATTCGTCTTCGATGATACGGAAGCGAGCCAAGGCGCGTTTCTGTTTGATGAGCCTCCGGTTAATCAAGACGCTAAAGCGTTCGAGGAAGCCGGTCGGAAGCTCGGCGCCGCTATGCGGGAAGCCGAAATGAACAGCAGCTCGACGGCCAAGAGCTCAAGCCCCTTTTACCTGCCTCCTCCTGCTCAGCGTGTTATAGATGATGCCCTCAAATATGGACGCATCAGCACGCTGGCGATATCGAACTTCCTTATCGAGCAGAAGCTCGTTGCGGATGTGCGGATGTCTACCGGCAAGCCCGGCATCTACATTGCCGTTGCTGCTTACCTCGACAAGCTTGCATCGTCGGACTTATGCGAACTCGTGACTGGCAACGCTGAGGATCGCATCTACTCGAGCACGCAGGCTCACCCTTAATCTTCTAAGGACGAGCCTGCGGTTAGTGTATTTTCAACAAGTGGCGCCCATGGCGCCCCTTCGGTTGTGAAACAAGCTAAGAATGGGATGACGAAAATTTTATTATTTCTTGATACATCGATTTATCTTCCAGAAATTGAAAAAAAGATATTATAGGATAAAAGTTCGCTTCTATCACCCATATTTCCCCTTTTTCATCCACTCCTATATCAAAACCTATCATACGGGATCTAGTAAAAATGGTCCCAAATCGATTAGCTGCTAATAGAGCCACGCGATCAATTTCAGCTATTAAACCCAGAAGCGGCGTATCCTTCAGGGAGGAGTTTTGAATAGCTTCTTCGACTATCACTATATCCTTAATTTCGTTTGTGATGATGTACCCTTTTTTTGCGATCTTGACCAGCTTTCCTGTAACCTTCCATTTTGATGATCCCTTTCTCCGTTGTACCATAACACGCAGATCGAATAAACAGTCATCAATAGAAGCTAAGTTTATTTTCTGTTGGAGAAGATATGGTTTAGAATGAAAATTTTTTTTAATGTATTGAAATGTTTTCTCTCGTCCTTCTATTGTGAGTTTATCGCATTCATGATGTATCTCAAAAAGGTTCTCACCAACTTTGGATACTTGAATTATATTATTGCCAAATCTGCCTAAATCAGGTTTAACAATGAATTGGGTATGTTTATTGAATGCTTTCCGAAATGACTTCTTCGTCAATATATAGGTTTCTGGCACATGAGCCGATATTATTTTATTACCTTTCATTATACGGTATTGTTCCCATTTAGAAACCGGCATTGCAAGTCACCATTTTCATAGTAAAAAAAATTATTTTCACTGCCAGAAGCACCTTCATTCTTTTATAAAAGGTAATAGACTCTGCACTCCGCTTCGAAAGAAAGGCTGCAAAAAGACATGAAACGGGCTCCGAATTTATGGTCGTATGGCGTTTGTTCAGAACAACATGACCAAAAAAGGGAGCCCTGAATCTCGAAGCATGTAAACGTATTAAACCTTACCCATTAGGATTTGTGGCATATCCAATTTGAGGATCATCCCCTGCACCAGTAGTGTTATTAACTGGCGGTCCACCCGTCATCCAAAACTTGGAGCAGACCATGTCGCCGTGACCGTTAAACCTCATTGAATCAGTCAATACCCATGGATTATGAGTACGCGCAACATTTGGGGGTGTCCCTCCCGTTCTCCAACTCGGGCCGGAAAAGACACTGAAAATCGGATTACCCGGGAATTTCACCCAATTCAGCCCATCCGTTGAAGAAGCGCAGCCGATTCCTTCATGGCTCGTACTGACTCCGCCGCTGTACCACATCTTGAAGTTGTTAGGGCCCAAACGCAGTACTACTGCGCCTTCGGTGGCGTGAACTTCATCCCATGTACCAGGACCGCCTCTTGAAAGCACCGGTAATGGACCTTCCCTTCGCCAAGTGACACCGTCAGCCGAGACAGCCAGCGCCAGTTCCTCAATATTTCCGTCACTAATGTTGTAGTACATCACATATCGGTTATTAAAAGGAGTTGTCGTATCGAGAACTGGAGGATTATCCGGGAAAAATAAAATGTCTGCCGGTCCGTAACATTGCGTATAAGTTATAGAATTGGCCATAACAGGAAGAAGCGGTGAAGTGGGGTCCTGTTGCAGGGGAGTATCCGCTACCCAATTTATTCCATCTGCTGAGTTAGCCGTTCTCAGCATAGGAAGTGTGTTCGGCGTTATAGGATTCACACTTAAAAAAGCAGAATCCCAATACCATATTCGATATGGTGACCCTATACCAAATTGTGAGCGATCAAACAAAACCCTGGAGTGACGGGAGGAATCTATCAATGGAGTAGATCCTCCAAATGTACTTTGGGACAATCCATTCATATTTGCAAGAAGGCTCCAATTAATACCATCCGGCGAGGTAGCTAAGCTTATTCCACCGCCATTTTGAAAATCACTAAAATTGTCGTACCACATTTTATAAAAGGCTGGTTGATCACCCACCCGATTAAATGGGGAAAATCCTCTCTTATTAAATCGAACGGTCTGATAGTAGGCAGGTGTAGAAGGACTATAAATGGGATCTCCCGGGAATTCATTCCATATGCAGTTAGGATTTCGACATGGTCTTAAACCAGATAATGATAATTTCAGATTTTTTCTTTCCATAACATCCCTCCTCCTTCTCCTCTAAACTCATAACTATACTATGACGGTCGTGAACTGCCCGACATAGATAGATATCTAAACATCCGAAGACAAGACTGGTCAGCCAGACATGGAGTAGGCGAAAATAGCTCAAGTGCTTCAATACTGCTGCGACAAAAGAACCATAAAAGTATTCGAAAGCTGTAAGTTCCGCTCTAATCGTGTAGGAATCTTTTACTACTAAAGCAGGTAAATTAAGCCAGTTAGTCGAATGTAATGGAACAATGTCGTTTTCCGAGTTGAACGATTGGATGATTGGATGATTGGATGATTGGATCATTCAAATTCTTGACCAAATAAGGAGAATTGAAATATTCATTATGGAGACACTCTCAACCATCTACGACTTTCCCCTTGTCCTTCTTTCTATCATTATCGCGATTATTGCTTCATTTGCCGCATTAGATCTGACCATTCGTATACGTAAGGCAAAAGGTTCCATACGCTACATATGGTTAGCTTGCGGGGCATTTGCTATGGGGATGGGCATATGGTCCATGCATTTTATAGCTATGCTTGCTTTCCATTTATCTATTCCCGTCACGTACAATTTAACACTGGTCATTTTTTCGATTATTCCTGCTCTTTTTTCATCCATGTTAGCGTTACATCTGGTAAGTCAACCTTCTTTGAGCAAATTCCAAATTATAACGGGAGCCTTTTTCATTGGAAGCGGAATTGTTTCTATGCACTATACCGGAATGAAAGCTATGGTGATGGAAGCAACGATTGTATATAACCGTAATCTACTCGCTCTTTCTGCCGTCATCGCTTTTGTCGTTTCATTAGTAGCTCTGCTTCTGCTGTTTTTCGTGCAGCAAAATTCGAATAAACCGGGCTTTGGATGGAGAAAAGCAGGTAGCGCCCTAATTATGGGGATAGCTATAACGGGTATGCACTTCACCGGGATGTCTGCTGCGACGTTCAAACACGATCATGGGCAAATCAGTTTGGCGGGATCATCGATCGATAATACGCTTCTAGCGTATTCGATTGGCATTGGCATGCTGATCATTTTTGGATTAGTGTTTATCAGCACCTTTATTGAAAACCGATTTGAATCACAATCTTTAGGCTCAGAAAGAAAATTCCGTTCCGTGATCGAGTCCGCAAGCGACGCCATTATTTTGGCCGACAGCAAGGGCACTATCATTTCATGGAACACCGGAGCACAGCTTATTTTTGGCTATCAAGAAAAAGACGCCTTAGGCAAAAAACTGCAAATTATAATACCTGCCAGGTACAGAGAAGCTCATATAAAAGGAATGGAGCGATATCTGAACACAGGACAACCCCACGTGATGGGGAAAACGGTTGAATTGCAAGGTCTAAGAGAAGACGGAAGCGAATTTCCGATCGAGCTTTCTCTTGCCGCTTGGGTAGAGGAAGGAAATACCTACTTCAGCAGCATCATTCGAGATATTACCGAGCGCAAAAAAACCGAACAAAAAATTAATCAAATGGTCTATCTTGACCCTTTAACAGGGTTGCCAAATCGACTTTTACTAAATGATCGCCTCACCCAAGCCTTGGATCAGGCAGGTGAAAATAAACAGATCATAGGCATTTTGTTTATCGACTTGGATCGGTTCAAATATATTAACGACACGTTAGGGCATGCGATGGGAGATCGTTTATTAATTGAGATTGCGAAGCGGATTCAAGCCAGCATAGGTAAAACGGATACCCTTTCACGCCAAGGCGGAGATGAGTTTATTGTGCTTCTGCCCAATACGACTTCTGATGAGATTACGAAAAAAGCACAAAAAATAATTGATTTATTCATACAATCGGTTGTACTAGGCGAGCACGAGATGTTTGTAACCCCATCGATTGGGATTAGCTTGTATCCGGCCGACGGCAGGGATATTGAGACCTTGATCAAAAATGCGGATACAGCCATGTACCGTGTTAAGGAGCAAGGGAAAAATAATTTTCAGTTTTACACACCTGATATGAATGAATTGGTTTCCCAAAAAATGAAATTAGAGATGGGACTCCGCAAAGGATTGGATCGCGGCGAGCTTAAAGTTTATTATCAGCCGCAAATTGAGGTCATTACCGGTAAAGTGACTGGCGTAGAGGCACTTATCCGTTGGCAGCACCCGGAGTGGGGGAATATTTCTCCCGTTGATTTTATCCCGTTAGCGGAGGAAACCGGACTAATCATCCCAATTGGCGAGTGGGTGCTTCACGAGGCGTGCCGCCAAAATAAAACTTGGCAAAACGCAGGATTTCCTCCTTTACGCATCGCTGTCAATATTTCTTCCCGTCAATTTCAGCAAAATAATTTAGTGGAAATGATCAGTAAAACTTTAAAAGAAACAGATCTTGACCCTCAGCATCTTGAGCTTGAGCTTACGGAAAGCATCATCCAGGATTCGAGATATGCTATTTCTACCATGCAAAAACTAAAAGCAATGGGAATACATCTATCCATCGACGATTTTGGAACAGGATATTCTTCTTTGAGCTATTTGAAGCTGTTCCCCATCGACAGTTTAAAAATTGACCGCTCCTTTACAAGCAATATTTTTGCGGATTCTAAGGATGCAGCGCTTGTTCATACGATAATCGATATGGCACATAATCTGGATTTAAAAGTGATTGCGGAAGGCGTTGAAACGGAGGAGCAGCTGCATTTCCTTCAGCATAAGCAGTGCAACGAAGCGCAAGGATACTTTTTCAGCCGCCCCGTATCAGGCGAAGAACTGTCCTTATTTCTTAAAGAGCATTTCGAAACAAGCGGGAGCGGGCAAAATAAGCCGGCTTCGTAAAGCCAGCTTATTTCGTACGGCTACCACCACTAATAATCGGTTTCATTAGTTCTTTATTTCACTTTTCGGACTCACTGTCTTTATTTTGCATAACCTGTTTCACCAAATTTTCTGCTGCTTCTTCGTTAATTGAATTCTCTTTCGTTACATGTTCTATCGCATGCTGTGCATAGCTTGTCCCCGAGTGATTTAAATTGTTAAAAGCAGCCGGCAGTTTCTCGTTATTGGCATTGTTCAGCTGATCGGGTTTCACAAGGATTCGGCCTCCATTCTGTTTTCATGCATGTGTATTTTGGATGAAATCATCACATAATATGCATTCTTCAGCAGCTTTTATTGGAAAAAGCTGCTGTCATGCCCGATGTATCGCTTTCGAACGGTTTAGCGTGCAAAAGCTTGTGGCTACCCCGCCAGCGGTAATCGTCATTAACGATAAGAAAAAGGTATCTCCCGGAAGCAGCAGCTCGCCTACGCTTATGATCATTAAGTCCATAATTAATATGATTATACCGACATTGATTGGCACAAATTTCGCAAAAAAATGAGCCAGCAAATCCGTGCCTCCCGTACTGCTTTCATACCGTATCATCGTGCCGATTCCGGTACCTATAATAAAGCCGCCGATAACCGACCTTGTAAACGGTGTCCATTCTATGTAATAAAGGAAATAATATTGATAAGGCTCCAATAGATCAATCACATAGCTGGAAAATAGCAGCCCGATAATACTGTAATAGAGCATGTCACGGCTATAATACCAGACCAATACGAAGATGGGGGTACTGCATAATAACATAACCAGTCCAACTTTTATGTGAAATAAATAGTTAATGATGAGCGCGATACCGATGATTCCACCATCCAGCACACCAAGTGGAATGAGAAAGAAGTTAATACCAACCGCAATTAGAATACTTCCAATCATAATCGCAGCGAATTTACGCAACGGCATAATTTAACCAGCCCCCAGATAAAGCCTGTCTGAAGTATATGCAGATGGGAGCCATTTTGTTCCATTAATATGAATACCGGTACTTAGAAAAATAAAGAAGCTGACGCCAGTTGTGCACCGACTCCAGCTTATAGCAAAGACTTTTAAGTCCAAACCGTATTCTCTATTTTAAAGCAATAATTGCATCTGAGTATTTTCAGCATTACCTTGTTGATATGCTCCTCCGCTTCCTTCTCGCTGCGGAACTCTCTCCAACTCTGCGAAGTTCGTTCCTGCAGCTCCAGTTGCAAAAAGTGCTGTACATGAAAACAATCGATATGCATCGTTCCGCTGTATGAAATAAGATCGAAATTCACATATATTTTTGTCATCTATCAGCCTCCTTGTATAATAAGCTTTCGTTTCCTCCTATATATCGAATCAGTTTCCGGGTGTGTATTGCTTCCGTTATATTGTTTCTCCATTGCATCTCTGCCTTTCGAATTTTGAATGAACGTTCTAAATAGAAAGGCTTCGCGCCAAGCGGTAAATGGACATATCCCGGCTTTCCCTTGTCACGGCGGCCTGTTCGAACGAAGCGACTGTCAATTCACGCTTTTTCATGCCGATCATCAGGCCTTTTTCCAGCTCCAACAGCAGATCTACAGACATCGCCCCCATCTGGCTGCCGATCATCCGGTCATAAGCGCTTGGCGATCCGCCGCGCTGCAAATGACCGAGACTGGTAAACTTTGTTTCGAAGCCTGTTCTTTCCTGAATTATATTTGCAACCTCGTTCTTTTGGGAGAATCCTTCGGAAACGATAATAATGCTGTGGGTTTTCCCCCGTTTATATCCTTGTTCAATCCTTTGAATGATGTCTTCCATATCGCTGTCGGATCCCGGCATTAGAATGGATTCGGCACCCACGCATAAACCCGCCAATAACGCAATTTGCGCCGAGCTTTGCCCCAATACTTCGATAACGTATGTCCTTTCATGGGAGGAAGCGGTGTCCCGGATTCTATCGATCGCTTCGACCGCCGTGTTGACGGCCGTATCAAAACCGATCGAATAGTCAGTTCCGGCAATATCATTTTCTGCCGAAGCGGGTATCCCGATTATCGGAAAGCCTTTTCGGGACAATTGCGATGCAGCTTTTAACGATCCGTTATCTCCGATAACGACGAGCCCTTCAATCCCCGTATCGCATAATCGGTCAAGAGCTTTCTGCATCATGTCATCGGTCAACATACCATCGGAAAGCGAACTTTGAAGTATAGTACCTCCGCGATGAATAATGTCTCCGACCGTCCCGATGCTCATAGGTACAAAGTCGTCATTTATAAGACCCTCGAATCCGCTGCGTACGCCATAAATTTCGGTTGCCTTGAAGATGCCTCTCCGGACTATCGCGCGTATTGTCGCATTCATCCCCGCGACTTCACGTCCGCTTGTTAAAACAGCTAATGTTTTCATCGTTGAGGTTCCTCCGATCATTATCGTTAAAGCTAATTTCAACAAAGATACCGGTCATAAGAAAAAAAGGGTGGATTCGCCTGTTGGCGATCCTGCCCTTTTTTTCCACGGGAAAGGGTTACCGGTACTCTAACGGCATTCGCATGTTCCGTCCGATGACCGCAATACTTGATGAGCCTTTTCCCTGTTCTTTCATTCAATGCCTGGATTCAATAAACTGATAAGTTCTGTTTTTGTTTTTGCTTGCGGCAGCGACAAAAGAATGTGTCACCATAGCGTCGCCTGTTTTTTTCCGGACTCCCCGAAGTAGAAATCCGTCCGTTATGCCGGTAGCCACAAAGAAACAATCTTCGGTTTTAATTATGTCATCAAGCGTAAGAATTTTTTCCGGATCTTCGAGTCCCATCGCGATGCAGCGGTCTCGTTCCTCCTGATTTTGCGGGACAAGCCGGGCTTGAAAGTCACCACCGAGGCATTTTAAAGCCGTGGCCGCGAGCACACCTTCTGGTGCACCGCCGGTACCGACTAAAATGTCCACTTCTATTTCGTCGAGCGCGGTAGCGATAACCCCTGTCACGTCACCGTCAGAAAATAGCTTAACCCGGGCTCCGGCATCCAGCACCTGCTTGATAAGATGATCGTGCCGGCCTCGCTCCTGGATCATGACGGTCAGCTCATGCTTCTCTTTTCCAAGCGCTTTCGCAATGGCATCCATATTGTCAGCCAGCGAAGCTTCTATAGAAATGACCCCTTTCGCTTTGGGACCTACCGCAATTTTTTCCATATACATATCCGGCGCATTCAGCAAACCACCTTCGGCGGATACCGCGATGACGGCGATCGCGTTATCCTGTCCTTTAGCCATTAGGCTTGTGCCTTCCACCGGATCCACCGCGATATCTACCTGCGGCCCAACTCCGGTTCCAAGCTCTTCGCCAATATACAGCATAGGCGCTTCATCCATTTCGCCTTCTCCGATAACGATGCGGCCTCGCATACCGATTTGATTCATATGTTTTCTCATCGCCGTCGTACCTGCATCATCGGCTTCATGCTTATTCCCTTTGCCGATCCAGGGATACGAGGCAAGTGCAGCTTGCTGGGCAACATGTAGAAAATCCAAAGTCAGGCCTTGGATGATCCATTGATCCTGTAAACTGGTTTTTATTTGCATGCCTTTTCACTCCTGCATAAGCCATTTTTTGTTCCGCTTCTTTCATTCAAACGGGTAAATTCAGCATCATTAAACGGTTTGCCGAGACTGGATACTGGTCAAGAAAGTGGACAAAATAAGACAAGCCGATGTCGCTCCCGGATCCTGATTACCCAGCGACCGCTCGCCGAGCCGGCTGGATCTTCCCCTCTTAGAAAGTAAATCTTTTGTCGATTCCATGCCTTGCACGCCCGAAGAAACCGCTTTCGAAAACGCCGCGATAAAGTTTCCGTCTTGCTCGAAGTTCTCCTTAAGGCTAATGAGGGCCGGCTGCAGCGTATCGATCATCGTTTTGTCTCCAACTTCAGCCTTACCACGTTCTTTGATCCCTTCGATAAAGGCGATCCAAAAGTCCGCCAGCTCGGCATCGGTCACTTCCGTTTTATTTTGAAGCACTTTGGCACCTCGCAAAAATCCGGTAGCATACAGCGGTCCGACCGAAGATCCTACAGCGCTTAAGAAAGTCCGTCCCACGGTTACGAAGATCTTTCCACAATCCTGCTCGTCATTCAGTTCATTCTGCAGTGTTTCCAGGATAGCTTGCCAGCCGATCGACATCGTTACTCCATGGTCCCCGTCTCCCAGTTTTCTATCGAGCTCACAGAGGTATTCCTTGTTCTCTTCCATTACCTCAGCAACACTTATCAAATAGGCTTTGAAATCATCCGCACTAAAAGTAATCATGCCAAAAAACCTCCTTATTTTTGAACAAACATTGGGCAATCTGCAGGATAATCGATAAGTTCTTGCAGCTCTTCGTCCAGCTTGATCAGAGTAACAGAGCAGCCTCCCATTTCCAGTGAGGTGCTGTAGTCCCCTACATAAGAACGATGAATGACGATGCCTTTTTTATTTAAAATGCTCTCGACGCTCCGGTACATAATAAGCAGCTCCATGCGCGTAGTCGACCCGAGCCCATTAACTAGTACGGCAACTTTCTCGCCCTGTTCCAGCGGCATATCTTCCAAAATATCATGGATGAGGCGCTGCGTTACCTGATCCGCCGATTCAAGCGGCCCCTTCTCGATGCCCGGCTCCCCATGGTGCCCAAGCCCGATCTCCATCTCATCTTCTTCAAGTTCAAAGCTTGGTTTGCCTGTTTGCGGAAGCGAGCATGGTGTCAAACCGACACCCATTGTCCGCATGTTGTCATTTGCTTTGGCAGCCACACGAACAACCTCGTCCAGATTATAGCCTTTATCGGCGGAAGCTCCTGCTACCTTTGTTACAAAAAATTCGCCGGCAATGCCTCTTCTTTTTTCTTTTTCTTCTTTAGGAGCTGAAGCTACATCATCCGTTACCAATACGGTTCCAATTTGAATTCCGCTCTCGAGATCGGCAAGCTCCGCCGCCATTCCGAAATTCATGACATCCCCCGCATAATTGCCGTAAATGTAAAGGACGCCCGCTTCTTTATCGATCGCTTTTGTCGCTTCCAATATCGGATCCGGTGGAGGTGATGCAAATATATTTCCGACCGCGACGCCGTCCGCCATCCCTTCGCCTACATAACCCATGAAGGCTGGCTCATGTCCCGAGCCTCCCCCGATCAGTATGCCGACTTTCCCTTCGCGAGTCTGCTTGGCCGTAACCAGGGAACGCTTGTTTTCCGGCAGCTGTTTGACATAGCGGGAAAAAGCTTTTACATACCCTTCGATCATTTCATCTACTACATGATTCGGATCATTGATAAGTTTTTTCATGAGATAGCACTTTCCCCTCCCAAAAACGCCTTCTCTTTATCCATAATCTGCCTAACCTTTCTTTCCGAATTGCCGCCGGTAAACTCCGATTCCAAATATGCAGTTACAATTTGTTTGGCCAATTCTACGCCAATTACTTTTGCTCCCATCGTTATAACCTGGGCATTATTGCTTTTTTGCGCTCTTTCGGCCGAATACGTATCGTGGCAAGTTGCTGCGCGGATACCGGGCACTTTGCCGGCCGCAATCGCCATTCCGATGCCCGTGCCGCATACCAGAATGCCACGGTCCAGCTTGTTATCTATAATGTCGCCGGCAACCTGAAAAGCAACCTCGGGATAATCGATTTCATTGCATGAATCCTGACAGCCATAATCAACGACTTCATGACCCATATTTTGAATGAGCCGACTAATCTCCTCTTTCATCTCGAATGCATTGTGGTCTGATCCTACCCCAATTTTCATTATGCCCATCTTCCTTTCTGAAAAGACTTTTTGTTTTGTTGCTTTTATTTATGATTTTATTTTATCACTTATAATCTTTTTTGTCGAACTTTTTTATTTTTTTATTATTGTTTCTTATCGTTTTTTATCTTTTCAATTCTGCTGCCAACTTCATCTGTTTTTTCGTCTCAACATTTTCCTGCTTTTTTGTTTTCGACTGCTCAAGGGTAATGAACTTCATCAGAAACGCACTAGTTACGTACAAGGAAGTATAAATCCAAATGATACCAACCGTTCCTACACTACCGATAAATAGGCCGACGATTGCCGGTCCCACAAATGTGCTTAAGCCGGCCCCGAGATTCAGAATTGACATCGCGGCCCCTCTATTATCCGGAGCAAGGGAAGGAATCAACGCAGACAATGGAACGTAAGCCGCCAAACAAGCACCAAAACCTGCTGCCGCCAGCATCACGGCAAAATAATTATCGCCCACTGCTAACGGAACATAATAAAGACAAAGGGTAAATACTGCGCACCCTACGCCCCCGAACCACATGACTGTATTCCGCCATCCGACCTTATCTCCGACGATTCCCCAAATGAGATTAAAAATAACGTTGCTGGACCACAGCGCTCCATAAATTTGCAGCCACTCCGTTCTCGAAAATCCGATATCCATCATGAAAGCAGGCAGAAATACGACAAATCCATAAGCACCCGCTGTATTGATTGTCCTTACGATGCCGCCCAAGCCGACCTTCGGTTTTTCAAATGCAATCGTTATTCCTTTTGAGATATAACGCCACGCGTCGGCACGGGTTTTAAATTTCCGTGTTGCGGTTTCTTTCTTATTTAACAGAATTGCAACCGCGCTGCCTAAACCAACGAAGACTAAAGCGCTCCACAAAGTATTCAACTCTCCCAGCAGTGGAAGCGCAAAGCTGGAATAGTAAGCTCCAAGGACATTCAGTCCGCCTGCAAAAGCAACCCAGAACCAGCCGACAGCCGTTCCCAATTTTTCTTTCGGAGCGTAATACGTAATCCACACGAGGAAAGAGTAGGCAAATAGCGGATACCCCAAACCGCGGAGAGAATACGTAGGAATCATTACGGCCAGATTCATGGTTGGAATCCCTACAGTAAGAAAAACCAAGGTTCCAGCCACGAACATACCGACGCCAAGACTCATCGCTTTTCTTGGCCCGAGAATTTCAGCCAGAACACCAGAAAGCCATGCTGCGATTGCAACGGCGAAACCATACACGCTGAATAGAAGAGCGGATTGCTGCATGCTCAAACCATGATCCGTCAAATAAGAGGATAGCCATCCTAATTCAAGACCGTCTCCCATCATAAAAAACATTACGCCCACATACCCAAGCGCCATTTTAGAGTCCATTCCGAGTTTACCTAACAAATTGTTCACCTTAATTCCTCCTTCATTTCTTGCAAAAAATCAGACAGCCTCCATCTCATAATGTTATCGCTTACAGATAGCACAATGATATTTCCTACGTGCAAAGAACTCTCAAAATCTATTATTTATTATTGAATTATATTTATTTATTATCATTTTGTCAATTTTACTTTCAATTGTTTTCATTTTTGCAAGTTGCAAAGTTTTTGTTTTATTTTGTTCATTGGATGCCTAAGAAATTCCGAAAATTTCGTGTTCTGCAAAAAATGTTGTTGCCATCAAATAATGTTCATCGAAATTGATTTTCAATTACTTCACATTTACTTTTCATTTTTTAATCTTTTTTATCATTTTATAAAATATATCTTCAAAATTCTTTTTGTTTGTGATATCATATCCTCAAATTTATAAAAGAGGTGAAGGAAATTGAATGAACAATATGAATTATTTGAAGATCCATTTAAGATGCTCCTCATTTTGACAAAATTAATTGCTGAACACAAAAATGTAGTAGTGGATTTTGAAAACGTTCCTTTTTATGAAAATGATAAATTTTTAATCAAAAACGAACTCTTTATTTATAAAAAAGATCAAACAGAAATTAGCTGGTATCAATATTTAGGAAGAGATATCCACTGTAATAAGAACTTAACACGGAATGAATACAACAAAATGTTTGTTGATTGCATGGCATCCTTATTTGAATTTAATTAAGGCATTGTGGCTTTGCCGCCGCGTACAATGTACGTGGCCGGCGAAGCCATTTGTTGTAACCCCGCTTGATGATACCTGAGCAAGCTCAGAAACATAAAAAAATCCCTTTGTGTAGACAGTAAGAAGCTTACTTCTCACTGTCTGCACAAAGGGACCCTGCTTTATTTAGCTTTGAATTTGAAAGCGGGACAATGATTCTTTTAATAGATTCGACAGCATCTCTAAATTAACAGAGATCTCTACCAAATGATCACTAACGCTTAATTGCTGATTACTTAGTAAAGCAACTTCTTCGGAATTGACGGAGGCTTCTTCAGCTACTGCGCTGACATTGATCATAACTTCTGATAAATTTACATACGCCTGATCCAGATGGCCAACGCAATCGGTAACAGCGTACAAATGCTTGATAAAACCATCCATTTGGCCTTGAACAGTTAAAAACATTTGATTGGCATCTTTCACTGATTCAATTTGCTCTTGAATGATAGGATACGTTTTGGACAAAAGACCAACCGTTTCTTCGATTTCCTCCTGAATCGAATTTGTAATTTGGGCGACAATATCAATGGATTCACGCGACTGATCCGATAACTTTCGTATTTCCTCGGCAATAACAATAAATCCTTTTCCTGTTGCTCCAGCTCTAGACGCTTCGATTGAGGCATTAAGTGACAATATTTTAGTCTGCTTGGTAAGATTGTTTAGTACTGTAAGGATTTTATGTACGGATCGTGTGCTGTCCTTTAAACGATCTATTTTCTTTACCATATTGCCAGCTGTTTCTTCTGTCAATTCGGTCTTTTGTATGAGAATTGCCATATGATTAATCCCCGTCTTGCTTGCTTTTTCTACTTCTGATGCTGAAATCCCGATTTGTATACTGGCATTCTTCATACTCTCCATACGAACACCCACATCCCTTGCCAAACCGCTGCCACTCTCTACCTCCATGGCAAGTTTCTTCGCACCGCTAGCGATTTCCTCTGTAGAAACAGCAATTTCTTTGGCTGAAAACATCGTCCTCCTTGAATCATTCGTCAAATAACCTGCCGTTTTTAAAACCTCTTGAGCCGAATAGTTCGTTTGATTCACCAAACCATTTATCTGGGTCATCATTTGGTTAAAGCTGTTCGCCAATTGACCAATCTCATCCTGCTTTTTTATATTTGAACGTACATTGAGATTCCCTTTTTCTCCTTGGTTCATTAAGTAGCTAAGTTGACTAAGCGGAGCAGCAATCATCCGAATCACCAGAAAACCGATACAAATCGCAATTAACCCTCCGATTACAGCCGTGATCCATGCCAAATTACGAATTTGTTTGGCATCCTCTGTCAACGAAACTACAGGAACCATACCTACGAGTCGCCAATCCACCAAATTAAATTTCTGGTAAATGTTAAGGATAGCATCACCATCGTCATTGTAAGCCCGGAAAGCGCTGGATACAGCATCTTCACCCTCTATTGCAGGAACAGCCTTCGCAGACTTCCCTATCTCGTCCCAACTATCGGAATAAATAATCGTATTTTTATTATCTATAATTTTTATCTCACTATCTTTTCCTAGATCTATACTTTTAAGTTGCTGTCTCAAAATTTCAGCATCAATTTCTACAAACAAAACATATAAATTTTCATGTAAAGTGCTGCTTTTTAACAACTTTGCAATAGCGAAACTAGGTGCTATTTTGCTATCTGTACTGTTAAACCCTCTAATCTGCGTAGGAATCCAAAGAACCTGTCCATCCAGCTCCCGCGTTTTTTGAAACCAAGAAGCCGACATTACAGCCTTTTCATCAATATGAGTTAACCCTCCGAATAAGCTCGGTAATCCTTCTTTAACTGGGATCAAGGCCGCTCCTTTAACAAGTGTGTTTTTCATGAAAGTACTTCGAAACTTCATATTCAAAAGTTGTGTTAATTCGAATTCATCAGATTCAGGTAATGTTTTTTGCTCGAGTTTAGAGAATATGCCCTGGATTTCTTCGTCGTAAGAAATTTGTGTGGTTATATTTAAATAATTTTGGAATAGTAAATCCAGTTTAGCAGCCGTCTGTTCAATAGTCTGTGAGCCCACAGCAGAAACTTTCTTTTCAATCATTTCTTCTGATTTGTAATACGAAAATATCCCTTGTGAGAGTACGCAAACTAAGATGCTGCAAAAAATAATAAAAAACAATTTTGTACCGACTGACTGAAAAAAAATGATTCCGCGTTTAGTTTGTTTCAACTGATAACACCACACTTTTTAATGTTTTTGACTTATTGGTCTACCGGTCTAGACGCATAAAAAAATTGAAGAAGCAGCATGAATAAATATTCATCTGCTCCTTCAATAATGATTTCATATTCGAAAATAGATCCGTTAATTACTTCACAAATTCACTTAAATTGTCCGGAGTAACAAGCTGGAAAGGAATCATATATTCTTTCTCAACTTTTTCCCCTTTGAGATACTTTACGGCAACCTCTACAGATTGTGCGCCTTGACCTTTTCCATCTTGAAACACTGTAGCATTTTGACGTCCATCTTTGACTGCTTTCAGTGCGTCAGAAATCGCATCCACACCTACTACAGGGAGCTTGTTCCGATCATTAAGCCCTTTACCTTCAAGTGCTTGAGTCGCTCCAAGAGCCATCTCATCATTTTGACCAACTACACCGTCAATTTTACCGTTAAAAGCCTGCAACCAGTTTTCCGTCAAAGTAAGACCCTCCGAACGGGACCAGTTAGCTGTCTTTTCAGCCAACACTTTAATATCCGGATATTTTGCTAGAACATTATGAATGCCTTCTTTTCTTTGAACCTGAGCGGAACTTCCGATCGGACCCTCCAAAATGACGATATTTCCTTTTCCGCCAAGCTTCTCTGCCATCCAATTCATTTCAATCTCGCCTGCAGTGACATCATTAGAACCGATATAGGATGTCAACTTATCGCTGTTCACTTTTGTGTTTACGCCGAAAACCGGAATCCCCGCTTTTACCGCTTTATCTACAGCAACAGCCATAGCATCAACATCTACTGGAGAGAAAATAATGGCATCATATTTTTGGGTAATCATATTCTCGAACTGGCTCATTTGCGTGTTAACATCATAGTTGCCGTCGAAAACCTCAATATCTACGCCAAGTTCTTTCGCCTTTTCTTTTTGGGCATCACTGATCAATACTGTAAATTCATTTTTCAAACCATAGTGAGTAACACCGATTTTTAACCTTTTATTTGTATTGTCCGTTGTTGTTGAACTAGCAGGTTCGTTTTTCTCTTCCGAGCCATTTCCGCCGCTTCCAGTACTGCATCCTGACAGGACAAGCAAAAGAGCCATCATCGTAAACACTACACTCTTGATTACTAAAAATTTTTTCATAGACAATCCCCCATTTTTATTAATCATATGTCTAATGAATCGTGTACCCACCGTCTACCAAATATGTTGATCCTGTTGTAAAGCTCGAAGCATCAGACGCAAGCAAAACCGCAACCCCACCTAATTCTTCCGGATTTCCCAAACGTTTCATCGGGACATACTCAAGGACATGTGCAAGTTCACCTCCTTCAGCAAATATCGGTTTCGTCATTGCCGTCTTCATATAACCGGGAGCAATTGCATTGACACGAATGTTATGCTTTACCCACTCCGATGCCAAGCATTTGGTAATCATCTCGACAGCCGCTTTCGAAGCATTGTAAGCGCATTGCGCCTCTGTATTCGCAATGTAACTGGAAATGGATGCGATATTAATGATGGAACCTCCGCCTTGTTTCATCATTTGTAAACCGACATATTTGGCGCAAAGATAGACGCCGTTCACATTGACATCCATCGTTTTTTTCCATTGCGATAGCGTCTGTTCTTCCACTTTAATTTTTTGACAAATACCCGCATTGTTGATTAATACATTCACACTGCCTAACTGTGCGACAGTCTCGCTGACCATATTCTGCACCTGTTCTTCATTGGAGACATCTACTTGAATAGCTAGTGTCTTCACTTGATAGACGGAGGCGATTTTTTGGGCAGTTTCTTTCGCCAAATCCAAATTCATGTCTACAATAACGATATCAGATCCAAACGATGCCAATGCCTCAGCCATTGATTGTCCCAACCCTGTTGCTGCGCCTGTAACAATTGAAACTTTACCGGATAAATCGAATAATTTTTTGTAATCCATCAGTTTATACCCTCCAGAATGTATAGTCTATTATTTATTGGATTTCGTATCAGCCATAACAGCAATTACGATAATTAATCCCTTAATGATCAATTGATAGTAGGAAGACACATTGAGAAGGTCAAGACCGTTATTCAGAACCCCCATGAAGAGTGCTCCTACCAACGTCCCCCACAGTCTTCCTTTGCCGCCGGCTAAACTTGTACCCCCGATTACAACAGCAGCGATTGCATCTAATTCATAAGATTGGCCTGCTTGAGGAAGGCCGGATGTAACCCTGGAGGTCAATATTACTCCAGCTAAGCCAGCTAACAAACCGCTAATGGTATAAACGAAAACCTTCACTCTTTTTACATTGACGCCTGAGATAACGGCCGATTCCTCGTTTCCGCCCACTGCATATACATATCTTCCGATTTTGGTCTTATTTAATACAATCGAACAACAGATAAATACCAAGATCAAAATGATAACAGGAACAGGAATCCCTAATATTGCACCATTTCCGATAAACTGAAATTGCTCCGAAAGCCCTGGAATGGGACGTCCATTGCTATATACAAAGGTTAATCCTCTCGCCACGCTCATCATTCCTAAAGTGACAATAAAAGGCGCAACCTTCCAACGGGCAACGACAAATCCATTAATCAGACCGAGGAAAATACCGGAGAGGAGTCCAATGAGTATAACTAACGCTAATGGATAGGTATCTGTCTGAGCTACGGAAGCAGCTATAACACCGGAAAAAGCAACGATCGATCCAACAGAGAGATCAATCCCTTTCGTAAGAATGACAAAAGTGACTCCAATAGCCAGTAATCCATTAATCGAAGTTTGTCGCAGTACATTTAGAATATTATCAACGCTTAGAAAGACCGGACTAATCACAGATAACCCAATAAAAATAACCGCTAAAGCCAGCAATACCCCATATTCTGAAAGGATTTCTTTCCCTGAAAATTTTCTTGGATTTTTCTTTAAGTTTAGTTCCGCTTGATCCGAAACAGATGACATACTTTCCCCTCCTTAAGTTCTTTGGCCCGTAGCCAATTCCATAATTAATTCTTGCGTAGCTTCCTTGCCCATTAATTCTCCGGCCAATTTCCGTTCATGGAATACTAGAATGCGGTGGCTCATGCCGAGTATTTCAGGCAATTCGGATGAGACCATAATAATCGTATAGCCGTCAGTCGCTAATTGATGCATCAACTTATAGATTTCAAATTTCGCTCCCACATCAATGCCACGGGTTGGCTCATCCAAAATAAGAATTTTCGGCTTTGTCATGAGCCATTTAGCAAGGACTACCTTCTGTTGATTACCTCCACTTAAGAACTGAACCCATTTATCACGATTGCTGGTTTTGATTCGCAGTTTTTCGATATACTCATCAACGATCTGCTTTTCCTTATTAGCATTTATAAAACCAGAAGTTGAAACCTCATCCAGGGATGAAATGGTAATATTATGACTGATTGAAGAAGGTAAATTTAAACCTTGCTTTTTTCTATCCTCCGTAACGAACGCGATTCCAAGTCGGATAGCATGCATAGGATTTTGAATATTCACCTTTTGACCGTCAAATTTAATTTCACCTGAATCAGGCTTTGTCATACCAAAAATTGTTTGCATCACTTCGGTCCGACCAGAGCCCATCAATCCGGCAACACCAATAATTTCGCCTCGTTTGATTTGAAAATTGATGTCGTGAAATTCACCTTCTTTAGCTAAATTCGAGACTTCCAATATGACTTCCCCAGGCTCGAGATTTAGTTTCGGAAAAATATCGGTCAGCTCCCGGCCCACCATCATGGAGATGAGCTCCTTATTGCTTGTATCCTTTGCGGCTTTTGTTGATATATATTCCCCGTCACGCATAACCGTTATTTCATCGGAAATTTTAAATATTTCGTTCATTTTATGAGAAATATATATAATTCCCTTCCCTTTTTCCTTCAAATCAGCGATAACTTTGAAAAGTTGTTCAACTTCGCGATCGGTAATTGCAGATGTAGGCTCGTCCATAATAATAACGTCAGCATCAAATGATAACGCTTTCGCGATTTCGACTAATTGGATATCCGATACTTTAAGATCCTTCATCTTCGTTTTAGGATCGACTTGAATGCCAATGCTTTTAAACAACTCCAAAGCTCTATTATGCATCTCTTTGAAATCTACTAAGCCAAACCGTGATGGTTCACGCCCTAAAAAAATATTTTCCGCAACCGTCATCTCCGGAACAGGTGTAAGCTCTTGATGGATCATCGTTATACCATACTCAAGTGCTTTTACAGGAGATGATATCACCACCTTCTCTCCACGAATGTGGATCTCTCCTTCATCTGGCGAATATATACCGGAAATAATTTTCATTAATGTCGACTTTCCTGCTCCATTTTCCCCCATCAATGCATGTACCGTGCCTTTTTTTAATGATAACGACACTCCCTTAAGCGCTTTCACACCGGAGAATTGTTTCGTTATCCGTTTTAATTCCAATAACGTTGTCACCTAATCCCCCCCACTTCCTTCTTTTTGTTATAGCTTTATTTTATTCTTTTTTATCACTTTGTCAATTGATTTCTTTCTTTTTATTTTTTTTACTATTTTATTTTATTAATTAATAGACATTGTCTATTCGTCTCTTGTTATAATCTTTTCTTTTTTTGAATGATGTCTTTATCCAAAATGCTTTCAGCTTGCCTTTCGTTTTAAGATGACTCTCATGCTGGACAAAAAAAAATACTCCCCTAAGGGAGTATTGGAAGTATTAACGGAAATCTCAGTTCAGACGGACTTTTCAGTACCGGAAGGCACCAAAACGATGTCCACGCCTTTCTTTTTCAATTCTTCAACAATAACCGGATTTGCATTGTCGTTGGTGATGATGACATCAATCTGATCCAACTGAGCGAATGATGCGATTGAGGATTTGCCCAATTTGGAGTAGTCAAGAAGGGAGATCAGCTTGGATGAAGCCTTGACCATCGACTTTTTCAGTTCGACTTCATATACGTTGAAATCCGTTAAGCCATCCTCCAGCGTAAAGCCGCTGGCCGATGTAAACATCGTATCCACATTAATCTGATTAAATACCGCACTGCCCAGGTTGCCTTCCGTGCCGACAGCCCCAAGCCTAAGAACACCTCCAACTATGATAACCGTGAAATTGGGGTTTTCCTGCAGTTCCATAGCGGTATACATGCCATTCGTCAAAACAGTGAGACGCAATGGCAGCTTCTTCAAAATGCGCGCTAGCTCAAGAGAAGTAGAGCTCGCATCAAGAAGTATGCACTGGCCGGATTGAATATATTCCGCCGCACGTTTGCAGATCTGCATTTTTTCTTCATGGTTTTTTTTCTCTCGAACGGAAAAGCTCGAACCGGATTCGAACATAGTAGGTTTGTGCTGCTCCGGCAGCGTAGCGCCGCCATGGGTTCTCGTCAACTGCCCGTCCATTTCCATCTCTTTCAAGTCGGTTCTGAGCGTAGCTTCTGATACGTTCAAATATTCGGCAAGTTCCTTGACGGTTGCTCGTGTATTCTTCGTGATATACTCCAATATGGAGCTCCTTCGTTCTTCAATGAACATTTTCATTTGATCACCCTTTATCAGAAACCGTACATTATTACATTTATTATAACAAGAAATTATATAAAAACAATAAAAATCGATACTAAAACGAAAATATTAACGCGGGCGAGTTGCTTTCGCTAAGGAATAAGGAACTAAAATGATTTCAGGCGAATTTCTACTGCTAATCACAAGTTCGGAGCTTTCAGAAATTTCTCTAATAAAAAAACGGCAGATCAAGGGAAATCCCCTCAACCTGCCTATTTATAATATGAAATTTATCAGTAATTATACGCGTTTAGGAGCTAACTCAATCGCTTGGCGGATAGCTTCCTTCATGCTCTGCTCGTCAGCGATTCCTTTGCCGGCGATGTCAAACGCGGTGCCGTGGTCTACGCTGGTCCGAATGATAGGCAGACCGACGGTAATGTTAACGCCTGCCTCGAGTCCAAGCACTTTAATAGGGCCATGTCCCTGATCGTGGTACATCGCTACGACGATATCGAAATCGCCGCGCGTCGCACGGAAGAACAAGGTATCGGCCGGAAGGGGCCCAACCGCTTGAATGCCCTCTTCTTGGGCCTGTTTAACGCCGGGAATGATTTTTTCTTCTTCTTCGCCATAACCAAACAGCCCATTTTCTCCGGCATGCGGATTAATGCCGCAGACAGCGATTTTCGGTGAGGCATAGCCTGCCTTTTGCAGCGTTTCATGCGCCATGCGAATGACCTTATAAACGCGTTCCGGATTGATCATCTTAACGGCATCGATAATGCCAACGTGAGTCGTGACGTGAATAACCTTCAGCTTTGGAGCGGACAGCATCATCGAAAAATCCTTTGTACCGGTCAAGTCGGCCAAAATTTCGGTATGACCCGGATAAATATGTCCTCCTTTGTGAAGGGCTTCTTTGTTCAATGGCGCTGTGCAGATTGCATCGATCTCGCCGGCATTGGCAAGCTCGATCGCTTTCTTCAAAAAGCTGAAGGAAGCATGTCCAGCCTCGGCAGACACTTGTCCGATGAGAAGATCGGCCGGAACTAAATCCAAATCCAGACAGTCTACCGTGCCGAATTGAAATTGCGCCTCCGAGACGGTATGAATGTTACGGATTTTCAGTCCTGTTTGGACGATGCCTTCGGCTCTTTCCATGATTTTCGAATCGCCGATGACGAAAGGTCTGCAAGATTCATATACAAGGGGATCATGCAAGGATTTCATAATGATTTCAGGGCCGACGCCTGCAGCGTCCCCCATAGTAATTCCGATAATTGGTCTATTCATTTGATTGTTCTCCCTTCAGAGCTTCTTTGGCATGCACCAAACTATTTTCATTGCCGAAAGCGCCGGCTTTCGTGACTACCCACAACGGCGTGTTCCCAACGAGTTGCCCCAGCGGAATCCCCGGTTCAATCTCACTGGCGAGCTGAATGCCGGATACGTTCAGATGCTTGCATACGGCCTTAGCCGTATCCCCGCCGGTCAGAATAACGCCTTGCAGTTCAATCTCTCCAATAATACCGGAAGCGATCCTGCCCAAAATAGCTGCGATCCGGTTGGAAACCTCCGTAGAATCAAAACCTCTTTCGGCGCCTGCCGCTTTGGATAATTGGACCTGCTCGGGTGAGGAGCTTGCATAAAGGGACACATCCGAGCCTGCAGCTATGGCCGTCAGGAGCTCCGTCCGGCATCGCTCGATTTCCTGTGAACAGCCCACGTCGGACGTAATGGCCGGAACCGTGTTAAATTCCACGGCTGTCACCTGCGAACTTAGATTAAACGCGGCAACCTGGCTACGGGTTACCTTAGATATGCTGCCGGCAACTAAAAGTACGGGCTTATTGGTGACGGGTATAACCGGATTTAAGACTTTATTGCTGCTGTTCGACAAAGCCAGCGCCTTTGGAAGGTAGTCTGCTAGACCTGCCGATCCTACCCATAGAATCCGATATTCGCTTGCCGCCATGATTTCAGCGATTTGCTGCATATCCTCTTCCGAAACGGAATCAAACACAATCATTTCAATTTGTTCCTGAAGCAAAACTTTTATGCTGGACAAAACGGCTTCCTTTCCTGCACGAAGGGTTTCTAACGGGATTAATCCCGTTTTCCGTTTCGATTGGGAAGCGAACAGCTTTACTAAGTTTGATTCCGTGACGGGACACTTGGGATCCCGTGCAATTTCAGTCTGATCGATCGGTACTTCATTCAGATAATGGACGCCGTTTCTTGTTGTTCTGCCGATTTTCGGGAATGCGGGCGCAACAACCGTAAAATCCACTGGAATGGTGTCTGCGACGGCGTCTATTTCTGCGCCTAAGTTGCCTCTCAGCGTAGAATCCATTTTTTTATATACATGCTTAAAGCCTAGTTGATTGACTTGAACCGCAGCAGCCGCTGCCTTCTGATAGGCCGCTTTCCCGGAAACCGACCGGCTATCCGTATCGAGAACGATGACTTCAATTTCCTCCAGGCCCGTAGAAAAATGATCTGTATTAAAAATGACCTGGGTCTCAAAGCCTTTTCTAGCGAACTGAACGCCCGAATCGGACGCTCCGGTTAAATCATCTGCAATAATTGCGATTTGCCTCATGAATATGGTATCTCCTTGCTATACGGTTTGTTTATTGGCTCCGATTTTTTTGGCGTACCAAGCGGTTACAAGCGGCGTAACGATGGCGGTTACGATAACGCAGGAAGCGACTAGGGCAGTTGCCGATGGAACAAGTGGAGCATAAGCCGCATTGGCTGCAGCCACCGCGGCGGGAACCCCGGCTGCATTACCGGCTGTTGAAGATGCGGACAATCCGGCAATTCCGTTTCCGCCGATTAAACGGTCCGTAAATACCAAGGTTACACCCGTAATTAGAACGACGGTGAGGCCGAGTACTACGCCTAAGAAGCCTGCTTTCCAGACCGTATGAAGATTAAGGCCCGCGCCAAGCGCAAAGGAGAAGAAGGGAACCAGAACAGGTACGGCTTTGGCCAGAAACTCACGCATTTCTTTATCCAAGTTTCCTAGAATCATTCCGATAATAAGCGGTAAAATCGCACCAACAAAGGTTTGCCAAGGGAAGGCGGCCAATCCTGCGATGCCTAATGTAAGCATTGTAAAGAACGGTCCGGATTCAAGGGACATGACGGAATACGCGCCGACATCTTCTTTTTTGCCGAATTGCCCCATCAATGCCATGTACAATCCGCCATTCGTATCATTCATAGATGCGACAATGGCCAGAACGGAAAGCCCTGCAAAAAAACCGCCGCTAACCATCCCGTTTCCCAGAAACTGCGCAGCGATGAATCCGACTGCCATAGCAGTAGCGATTTTAGTGGCTAGCAAGGTTCCCCCTTTTTTCAGAATATATGGGGTTGACTTGAAATTAATGGTTGCTCCCATACATACGTAAAACGCTGCCAGAAGCGGTAACGCTCCTGTCATAAGAGCGCCTGTAAATGAGCCGAAAGTGGTGCCCATAGTGGGGAATAAAGTGGTGACTATCGCCCCGAATACTAGCGGAACAATCATCATACCGCCAGGAATTCGTTCGATTGTTGCTTTTATCTTCATGCTGAACCCCTCCAATTGTGTTTAGCACATTATATTAAATTGTTGCAATTTGCAACACGTTTAGTTGAATGCGCTTTATACTTTTATTATAAGGAGTGATTTGTTGCAGTTCAATATCATTTGTGTTTAATATTGCAACATATTCTTTAGTTTTCGCCAAAGAGTAGAGCGGTTGATGCCTAAACGGTTAGCCGTTTTGGATTGATTCATGCCTTCGTGTTGCAGGATTTCCCATAAAACTCTCTTTTCGATTTCCTCCCAGGTGCCCGACAGGTTTAAAAGCACATTGTGGCTGGCAGCTTCCGTTTGTATGGACTCCCTTACTTTTAGCCATCCTTCAGCTGCTTCCTTGCTGCCAATATAATTTCCATTCGTAACCGCTAGCATGCACTCTAAGACCAGCTTCAATTGCTGTATATTGCCCGGCCATAGCTTCTGCATGAGATCGTCTTCTAATACAGACTGCCGTATACCGACAATTTGCTTGCCGTGACGGGAATTGTAATTGGCGATTAAGACGCGTGCTATTTCACCGATATCCTCCAGACGCTCACGAAGCGGAGGTACTTGCAAGCTGGTATTAGCGAATTGTTGGACAAAATCGGCGGCCAGTTCTTCTTTTTTCAACAAGGCTTTTACCGGAAGCAGGGAACTGACGATAAGGCGCGGATGGGCTCCGCCTTGTATGGCGGCCAGCAGCCTTTGCTGCAAATGCTGACTGGTATGCTGGACCTGCTGGAGGCAAACCGTGCCGACCGATTCCATGTAGAGCAGCCCCGGCGCTGTTTCCGTGCCAAATAAAATAGACTCTTGTTCGGATTCCGTTAACGTGTTGCATGGAATGACGTATAATGCATCGCCGCTTTGCCCGCTGGCGGAATGGATCGCTTGAGAAAATAACGCTTTCCCGCTTCCGGCTTCCCCTACAATCCAGATAGGCTTGTCCGTTTGGGCCAGCGATTTCGCGCGTTTGACCGTTTGTTGAATCGTTAAGCTAGAACCGATTACCTGAGCAAAAGCAGCTATTCGGCCGGTTACTTCAAAGGTGCCTGAAAGAGGGCTTTTAACGTGGTTATCCAGCGGATACATATAGACTAAATAGGTTTGTTCCTTTGCTATGGCAGGCACAACAATTTCAACCTTCATTTGACGTTTATAAAACCATTTTGTTTTTTGCTGATTCTCAGAGACAACATCGCTTTTGGCTGCTTCCTCCAAATAATGGCCCCAAATCGGATCGATGCCTCTAAGATTCATACCGCGCATAACCGAACTGTCGTAACCTAATAATAACGAGGATGCATGATTGGCATAACGGATAACGCCACGGTTATCTAACGCAAGTACGCCCGTACGGTGATGCTCTAGCATATGCTCAAAAAAACGTTCGTTTTCCCGGGCCTTCAATAGAGCGTCATAGATGCGTTTGACTTCCGACAGTGCCTCGAGCACGGATTCGCGGCCTGAAGTAATAAGGATGCCGTTATATCCCATCTCCTCTGCCGTACGTACCGTAATCGCGTCTCCAAGAACGATTTTTGCGCCATGATTGAAAGCCGTTTGCAGCGCGGAATGAACTTCGGTTGCATGCTCGATAGAATAGATCGGAATTTCAAAATCGAGCAAGCTCGAAACGGCCGCTGCCCCGCAGCATATATTGGGAAAGCCGATGATGGCCACCTTGGTGCTGGAGTCTTTGACTAAGGTAAGCACGCGTAAAATATCGTATCCTGAGACGGGAATGTCCACAACCGGAGTGGAAATATGTTCTCTAATCACGGAGGCGGTTCCCCCGCGGCTGATGATGATGTCATAGGGACGTCCTTTAGCTCCGGTAATGATTGGAACCGCATTTTGGAGATCGGCTACTTCAATGTCCATCTCGATCCGCGGCTCTTCTTGCGATATACTTTCCAGCAAACCCTTCAAACCGAGATATGGGGCAATCGCCAACACTTTGATTTTCATTTTGTATCCTCGCTTTATAATCAATATGGACTGTTGCAAAATAAAACAACTCTAATTGATTATACACAAAATGAAAGGAAAGTACCGTTCACTCAAATAAGTCAATTTGCTGTGGCGGAAGATCCTTTGTCTTCTGACCCAAGAGTTCCATCAGTTGAAATGCATTTGATGCAGCGTCTCCACCAGAATTATTATTAAAAATTACACAAACTTCCTTCGTTTTTTTTTGAAGATACGCAAGATTATCCCTCCATTCAAGCAATTCTTCATTGCTGTAACGATAGAGATACCTTACTTCTCGCCAATTAGACGCCCCGCCTGAGATCCAACCCTTAGTATTTCTGCCATGAAACCGTAATATTGTTAAGTCTTCATTGGATGCTTCTAAAATAGTTGGAACCGAACCCGGGAAAACCTGAGGCTCATCACAAATACTATGAATCCACCCTTCTTTTCGCATAAAATGTAAAGTTTTCTCTCGCATTTCAGGTCTAAACCAGCTCTGATGACGAAATTCAAGCGCTAACGGAATATTCTTCATTCGGTCCTTAGTCAAACGCAATAAGTCTACATGATCACGATTACATTCAAACCACGGGGGATATTGAAATAGGACTGCTTTTAATTTTCCGGCTTCAATAACAGGAGTTATTGATTCCCTAAAAGATTGAAACATTATATCCATTTCTGCATCGGAATATTTCTGGCGCGTATGTCCTGTCAAACCTTGATACGCCTTAATTAGAAAGGTGAAATTTGTTGTTGTGTCTGATATCCATCGCTCATAAAGTTCAGTTTTATGGATAGCGTAATATGAACTATCCACTTCAACTACAGAAAAATATTTGTTATATTCCCTTAGTCTTTGTTGAGGCTTAACTCCCTTACTATATATCAGGTCGTGATCACCCCATCCTGCAAGGCCGATTGAAATCATTTTTTTCACCGCTTTTAATTAAGATTGAATTATGAAATAATATTTTACGATTTCACATATCAAAATCTATCCATTTATAGCTTTCTAAATTATATCTAAATTCTGCTCTATTCCTCTTAAATATATCCCGTTATATTAAAAATAAAATAACCGCGATATACGCGGTTATTAAGCGGCCCAAGCACGAAGGCGGAGCAGCGCCGTCAAAATAATCAAAAACGCCGCAAGCGCCAGCATCGGAATCGTAATGAAACCAAACCAATTCAAATAGTCGCCCTGGCAGGAGACCGGCCCGCAAGCCGCAAGCGGCGAGTCATGCGGAAGCTTCTGCAGCACCGTATGATAGAGCGAGAATCCTCCGCCGATCACGACCATAGGCATAACATACATAATGATGCCCGTGTCGCTCTTCGAATACGCTATACCGAGCAGAATCGCTAACGGATACATAAATATGCGCTGGAACCAGCAAAGACTGCATGGTTCAAAATGCATCACTTCGCTCAAATACAAGCTTCCCGCCGTCGCCATGACAGCAGCCGCCCAAGCAAGAAATAACCAAAACGATCGTTTCTTATCCCAATCTTCCAAATGCTTCTCCTCGCCTTCCTTAAGCTTTATATATATTTTCGCTTAAAAACAAGAAGTTTAGCATGACCCGAAAGGGCTATCGCGTGCGGATAACGACAGTTTAAAGGATCAGGTGATCTTGCAGCCGGCTTATACGAAAAATAGCCCGCACTGGCCTCATCCAGTACGGGCTATTCTTTTCGCTAAGTTAAACCATTATTTTGCAAATATCGTTCGTGAATTCCACGGGATCCTGCAGCGGCAGACCTTCAATGAGAAGCGCTTGATTGTATAACAGGCTCGTATAGAGGCCCAGCTTCTCTTTATCTTGTTCGTAGGCAGCCTTCAAGGATTGGAATATTTCATGGTTAACGTTTATTTCGAGCACCTTGTCCGCTTTAACATCTTGGCTGCCCGGCATCGCCTTCAATATTTTTTCCATTTCTATCGTAACTTCGCCTTCAGTAGACAAGCATACCGGATGCGTTTTAAGCCGTTTTGACGCTTTGACGCCCTTCACTTTATTGTTAAGTATCGTTTTCATTTGCTCAAAGAGATCCTTATGCTGAGCCTCTTCTGCAGCAGATTCGTTATCCGCAGCGTCCGGTTCAATGCCTAGGTCGCCGCTCGATACCGATTTGAACTCTTTATCCTTATATTTCGAGACCATCTTGATCGCAAACTCATCAATATCATCCGTAAAGTATAGAATCTCATAGCCTTTGTCGGATACGAGCTCCGTTTGCGGCAGTCTCTCGATCCGCTCAATCGACTCTCCTGAAGCATAATAAATGTACTTCTGATCCTCGCCCATTCTCGATACGTACTCATCCAGCGTAACGAGCTTCTTCTCCTTGGAGGAGTAGAACAGCAGCAGGTCCTGCAGCACATCTTTGTTTACGCCGTAATCGTTATAAACCCCGAATTTCAGCTGTCTGCCAAACGCTTTATAGAATGACTCGTACTTGTCCCGTTCATCCTTTAAAATGCTTAACAGAGCGCTCTTGATTTTGCTGTTGATGTTTTTGGCGATCAGCTTCAGCTGACGGTCATGCTGCAGCATTTCTCTCGAAATGTTAAGCGACAGATCCTCAGAATCAACCATCCCTTTCACGAAGCTGAAATAGTCAGGAAGCAGATCCGAGCACTTATCCATAATGAGCACGCCATTCGAATAAAGCTCCAGTCCCTTCTCATATTCCTTCGTGTAATAGTCGAAAGGCGTATTTTCGGGGATAAATAAAATCGCATTATAAACGACAGCGCCATCGGCACTAATATGGAGATGCTTAATCGGCTTATCGAAGCCGTAGCGTTTTTCGAAATAAAACTGATCGTAATCTTCCTGCGTAAGCTCGTTTTTATTTTTCCGCCAAATCGGAACCATGCTGTTGACGGTTTGCTCTTCCTGATATTCCTCGAACTCGTTTTCGCTGTCCGCTTTAGGACGTTGTCCTTTTACATCCATCTTGATCGGGTACCGGATAAAATCGGAGTATTTTTTAATAATCGACTTTAAGCGGTACTCTTCCAAGTATTCATCATACTGGTCGTCTTCGGTGTTCTGTTTAATGGTCAAAATAATCTCAGTACCTACCGAATCCTTCTCGCACGGCTCGATGGAATATCCATCCGTACCCGTTGATTCCCATTTGAAAGCCTCGTCGCTGCCGAGCGCCTTCGTCACTACCGTTACCTCATCCGCAACCATAAATGCGGAATAGAACCCAACGCCGAATTGGCCGATGATATTGTGGCCATCCTTCAGCTCATTTTCCTTCTTGAATGCAAATGAGCCGCTCTTAGCGATAACCCCAAGGTTATTCTCAAGCTCCTCCTTCGTCATCCCAATCCCCGTATCAGTAATGGTTAACTTTCTGCTTGCCTTGTCTGCGGTCACTTTGATGTAATAATCCTCTTTGTTAAACACCAATTGATCGTCCGTCAATGCTTTGTAATATAGTTTGTCGATCGCATCGCTCGCGTTAGAAACGAGCTCTCTCAGAAAAATTTCCCGCTGCGTATAAATGGAGTTAATCATCATTTCCAGCAATCGTTTCGATTCTGCTTTGAACTGTTGTTTGGTCATCGATAGTTCCCCTTTCCATTCATAAAAAAGCGTAAACGGCCAGCACCATCGTGTGGCGATAAAAATCCGTTTCGCGGTAAAAGCGCCATCTCCGGAATTAGCACTCATTTCCCTAGAGTGCTAATCCTTATTTCTATATATCATATTCTATTTTTCAATGTCAACCTGCTCCCGGAAAAATTCCCGCAAAAAAGAAAAGCCGCCCATGGTCATCGACCTGAGCGGGCAATCTTTTCGCTGCTTACGGTAGTATATCGATTACGGACTCTTTCTTACATAATAAGCTAGTGAACGTTGATTCGCATGCAAACGATAGTAGTAGAGAATTTCAGGGATATTAGCAACGCCGGCCTTATGATGCAAAAACTTGACGATAAATTCATACTCCCCTGCTCCGGCTATCCGGCGGCTAAGTCCTCCGATACGATCGAATAAGTCCCCTCGGAACATGATCGTTCCAAAGCAGACGCAATGACCGCCGTTTTGATAAACGCTGCTGATCTCCTCGCCGTATCGGAGCCATTTCACCGGAACGTATTGCCGCTTCTCTTTCTCCGCTTCTTCTTCAAAGGCGGCGTAGTTCGTTCCGACTAATGCGATATCCGGTTGGCTTTGCAAAAAAACTGCTTGCTTCTCCAAGCGTAACGGATGGGAGAAACCATCGGCAGCCTGAACGGCGATATACTCCCCGCGTGAGAGAAAGAAGCCCATCGTGATCGCCCCGGCAAATCCGACATTTCTTGGCAGCCGAACGAGGACAACAGAATCCGTGCCGCCTACTCCGTTCCCCTCGCACCATGCTTGCACGATATCCACCGACCTGTCGGTCGAGGCATCGTCAACGATAATAATTTCCTTATTCAAATACGTCTGCCGCTGCAAGCTGTCCAGACACTCGATCAAATACGCCCCGCGATTATAGTTTGATATGACGATACTCACTTTTCCAGGCTCCCGCTCCATCATTTCTCTTCCCAAGTCCCCTTTCTCCTGTGAATAGCATGCATTGGTTCAAACGGTTCCCCGATAGCTTGTTCATGTATAGACACATCGTATTCGAGAGATTGCGAGAGTGAACGGCAAAAGGCTATTTTGCAAAAATTTTCATAGATTCACGCGCAAACAGCCGGCTTCGTCCTTCCGCCAATAACAAAAAAAGCTCCTGACCTGTTAACAAGGCCGGGAGCACTCCGCGTTTGTACTTATATTTGCTTGTGTAAAGCCTTAAGCCTTGCGTAACGCCTCATTGTAGCAGCGTCTGCAAACCGGCTTATAATCCTCGTTGCCGCCGATCTGAATTTGCTCGCCTGCGCTCATCGGCTGACCGTCATTATAGCGAATGACCATAGTCGCCTTCCGGTCGCAGAACCAGCAGATCGTCTTAATTTCTTCGATTTTATCCGCTTGCACGAGCAAATTATAGCTGCCCTCGAACAGCTGATTTTGAAAATCGTTTTTTAGGCCAAAGGCCATAACCGGTATGTTAAGCTCGTCCACAACCTCAGTAAGCTCCAAAATATGATGCTTCTTCAAAAACTGCGCTTCGTCAATAAGCACGCAATAGATTTTTGACGGCATCACTGAAGCTACGCAAGCCCTCACGCTCTCATACAGATTCGTATTCTCATGAACCGGAATCGCCTCCCGCTCGAAGCCAACCCGGGAGCCTACGCGGTCCACGCTCCCTCTAGCGCTGACCGACGGAGAGTATATGAGCACCTGCTTGCCTTGCTCCTCGTAATTGTGGGCGACCTTAATAATTTCGAACGATTTGCCGCTGTTCATCGTTCCGTATTTGTAATAAAGCTGCGCCAATCCAATCTCCTCCAGAAACAGATGGATTAATCTAAAAAGCCTTTGACAGCTGCTGCCGGAAGCTCAGTCTGACTGGCCCCAATGCCTAAACGTTGTCCGACCTTTTGATTGATTTGCGTCATCTTCTCCGTTTGCTGCGAAACGGTTTGGATGATTTGCCGGTTTGAATTCTCGTATTTGTCCATCGCCGAGAAGAGATCAGACATCGCCCGCTCCACCAGCTCCATGCTCATGGCCGGTTTGGTCAACGCCTGATTCGCTTTTTCGCTCGTTTCGTTCAAGAGGCGGGCATTCTCGGCAAATTGATTGCCCAGCATCTCGTTCGTCGAATTGACCGCTTCAATCGCTTTCATCTGGTCATCAATCGCGCTGGCAATTAAGACCGATACCGACATCAGATGCTGCGTTTTATCAATCGAGCTGTCGAGCGCGTCCATCAGCTTATCATTCGTGTCATTAATAATATCCGTTGCTGCAATAGCCTGCTGATAGAGCATGATCATTTCCGTATACGTTTGAAGCTTCGTTACTACCTTCCGAAGCCCGCGCTCCAAATACGTTTTCCGAAGCTCGTTCTCCGGCTTCGCGATTTCATCTTCGAACATTTTTTTGAGACGGTTGCCGTATTCGACAAGCAGCTGCAGGTCATAAACATTGTCCAAGCTGCTGCGCTTCAAATTTCTCATGTGTACGACGTTCTCTTCAAGATTGTCACGGCCGTCGCGCAATGATTTGACGATGACCTGCACATTCGATTTAGCAGATTGATATTTATAAATATAAGCCTTCATCGGCGCTTTCCGCAGCAGCTTCTGAACGAGGGTAAGCTGCTTGCTCCTGCTCAAATCCTCAACCTCGCTGCGGAGCTTGAGCATATTAGTGGCAACCTCTGACCTCTTGCCTGACATAAGATCGGATAGCGGCCTCTCCAGCATCGTAAGCGTCTGACCGGACCTCTCCAGCGTCTTTTGGCCTTTTTTCGTAATCTCATCCATTAGCGTATCGAGATGCATCGCATCCGTCGTCGCTACCTTCTGCATCGTGCTTTGCACTTCTTGCTCCAGCTTCTGGAGGTCTTCGTTCTTTAATTGTACGAGCTGTTGTGCCATTTCTTATTCCCCCTTCATTAGTCAGTAAGACGGTAACGCTGCTGAATTAACTCAGCCTTTGTACGCAGCTCCATGAGATCCTTCTGTTCAATCGTTTTCGTATAAAATGTGAGTTTGGAATCGACATCCTTTATGCCGTCAAGCAGTAACCGCCTGTTTTGGCGCTTCGCTTCGCCGCTAAGCCGCAGAAACGGATTAATGGTCGAGTTTAAATCCTTTCTTACCAACCGTACAATGTTGTGGTTGATGCTGGAGTCTCCCAAAGCGACTAAGTCCGGAATTAACCGGTTTAGACGCGACAGCAATGCAAGTGTTTTCTGTACAATTTCATCGTCCAAATTATTTTTCTCGCCTTCGAGTAAAATCATATCTTCGATGATTCCGATGTATTCTAATGCAGAGGCAAGCTCGGGATCTAGAACCGGCGGCGGAGCAGCTGCTGATGGAACAGACTGTGCAGCCGGTGAGACGCTTGCTGTAGAGGCTGCAACGGGCTGCTGTATGGGCGGGTTTTGCGGCCTCTGCTGCAGCCCGGTCTCGCGCGGCGGCTCATTGATTTCTTTCCTGTCACGCTGCCGCAACGCAAGCGCGGCTAGCAAACTGATCGCGGGTATAGCAATTGCTATATAAGGAGAGGAGATCCAGTATACAACTATCGCGACTGCATAACTTCCAATAGCGATGCCTAAAAATTTTTTCATTGCACTCATTGCTGCACCTCCAATTTAGCTTGCTTATGCTTATGATTGTGCTTGTCCAATCAATTATCTCGTTTTTGGTGCATGTAAGTCAATTTTAAAATACTTTTAGACGGCATGGAAAGTGATGAATCCGGGTAAATTATCCATTGATGCTGCACGCAAAAAGGAAAAATTAAAATGAGATGCGGAGGTGAAAACCGTGGATTGCGATCAACCGAATCAGCAATGCGAAATCGATCAACATAGCTTAAAACGCATTTTACAGCAATCGCTCGATCAAGAGACAGAACTGCTTCGCACCTATACAACGACTTCGGAACAGATCCATCATAACGAAGAACTCAAGACCCGTCTGCAAAACTTTGCGGAAGGGAATGCCAAACGCTCCAGGCAGCTGATGGATGAACTGAAGACATTGAATTAAGAACAAAGGGACTGCCTTAGCTGG
This sequence comes from Paenibacillus sp. J2L1-98, assembly GCF_056269405.1. Taxonomy (NCBI): domain Bacteria; kingdom Bacillati; phylum Bacillota; class Bacilli; order Caryophanales; family Paenibacillaceae; genus Paenibacillus; species Paenibacillus sp. J2L1-98. The sequence continues at coordinate 106,142 of NZ_JBWDNW010000012.1, forward strand.
CAGCCCTTTGATTTACTGGCAAATCATTCCGGAAATGAACGGTTCTTTGAACCTTCCATATTCTCGCCTGTTTACTTCATAATTAACGGCTGCTCCACGTAGCCGGCCTGTATGTTGAACTGCGGAACGGGGCGTTCAATCGTTTTGCCCTGAAGCGCTTGAACCGCCAAATAAGGCATATTCACGCCTGAGAGACAAGTAATGTAAAGGCCGCCGGACATGCGCGGATTGATCTCAAGCAATTTGGGAATGCCGTTATTATAGCGCACTTGAATATTAAAGGCATAGGGGATACGCAAAGCTTCCGCAATGCGGCTTGCAATCGCCAGCAGCTCCGGCTTTTCCTCCAGTAGATATGTTCTTCCTGTCGATTTGCGGCGCGGGATAGCCGTAATTAAATCTCCCTCGGCGGTAGCCACGCAATCGATGCTGTATTCCGTACCGTCCAGCAGCTCCATCACCATCAACGTATCGAAGCGGTCCGACAAAGACAATGTTTCATAAGCTTGTTGAAACGTTGTCGACAAAGTGACATAGCCATATAAGTCACGGAGCGGATCACGCTCATTATCGATGATCCGAAAGCCCATTCCCCCCTCTGACTTCGTCGGCTTGAAGCATACCTTATGACCGGCTGCCGTAAGCTCCTCATAGGCCAGCTTAAACTGCTCAGCCGTATTCACGACGCGATAGTCGGGAATGGCTACAAGGTCTTTTCCCTGCAGCGCTTCATAAAATTTATCCTTCTCGATCATCGAATCCAGCAGCTCAATATCACGGCAAACCATGACTTTGGTGCCTATCTCGTCAAACAAATGGGCATATCGCGAAATTTCCTCCATATGGAGGCGGGGAATGAAGATATCGATTTGATTTCTTCGGCAGAAATCTACACAAAATTCCACATACTCCAGGCCAAAAACTGCAGGCTCCGTTCCGATATGGTCAGACGCAAGTAAAGACATATGGTTGATGTCAGGATGCGTGCCATAAAACTCAAACGGCTCGCCATCCGGATTATTCCGAATCATATTAATATAATGATAAGCTACCGAAAACCAACGATTCATATAAACGCGTGTCATGTCTGTATACCTTCTTCCGTATGATTAAAAATAATAAGGCTGCTTTGTTTATCTTTTGCGGGCATGCTCTAAGATTGCGTCCAGCAGCTCCTCGGAAGCAAGCGCCCCCCTCGCTTCCGTAAATTGAATATGGGGATGCGCGTTATAAAACCGGCCTAACTCGCCATGTACAGGCGAAATCGCATAATCGGCCGCAAGAAGCAGGCTTTCATCCAACAGGCTGTCACCCGCCGCATATACGAAGGAAGCGGCAAGCCTTTCCTTTACATATTGGATGGCCGCTCCCTTGCTGACTTTCTCGGGAACCAAATAAATTTTACGGCCTTGGAGCGAATAGCTCCAGCCGAGCGGGGCAAGCTGCAGCCTCAGCTCCTCGAGCGATTCATGCGGCAGACGGTCCCGCTCGACAACGATCGAATAAAACAACCCGTCGCATAGATCATTTGATTTCACCCAATGCGAAGAGGCAATTTGGGCGAACAAGCCGGCAATTTCCGTATGCTCGGCACAATGCTGCTTCACAGCATCGCGCACGAAGCTGTGCCATTCCTGATCGACCTGCCCGTTCACGAGAATAGTGCCGCCGTTGCTCACGATCACATATTCAGGGCCGAATGTCTCCCTGATTCCAAAAATACGGTTGAACTGCTCCGGTATGCGCGTCGTTACGGGAACGAATCGCGCAATGCGCGACAGCTGCTCCAGCTTCTCCATAGCGGGCTTAGTCATATATGAAATATGTCTGCCCTCATGCAGCTCGACGGGAACCATCTCTTCGATTGCCGTCTCACCCTTCGACCTCACCGAATAAATTAACGTTTGGTCCAAATCGCTTGCAAAGATCATTCCGTATCCCCCTTCAACGCTTTAATGATGCCGCAGCAGGAATAAGCCATATTCGGGTACTCCTGAACCGGCACGCCGCGGTCCTTCGCTAACAGGAGAATATGCTTCAGGCTGGGGTTATCGAGCCGGTCGACAAGGATTTTCCAGGGCACTCTCCGCAAGAGAACGCGGGTCGTCTCGCCTACGCCGGGCTTAATGAAATTAATGTCGGTTATGCCAAAATCGTTCTGGATACGGGCAATATCCTGCATGCCCTGCCAAGTGATTTCATTTAGCGCGGGATTCGCTTTCATATGAAGCGCTTCTGCTTTCGAGCTGGCTGCCGTGTGCTTGAAATGAGCCGAAATCGTGTCCACGAAAACGTACGATAAATCTGACTCTTTCCAATCCTTATAATATTTTGCGCCGTGAAAATCATCCGGTCCGATCAGATCGTTACGCAGTACGGTACGGCTTATAAGACCGGAAACGGTTGAATTGAGACAAGCGCTCGGGATGAGGAAATCTTCTCTTGTTCCGAACGTTCCCGCACAATAGCCCGGATCCGCAAGCACGGCAAGCTCGTCATTAAGCTCAAGGCCATACATTCGCTTCATGAGGCTGCATGCGGCAATGAGCACCTTCCTAATAGCGCCCTTTCCCGTCCAGCCGTCCACAAATTGCACGCGTTTATCCGGATGTTTCTGATTCATGTAAAGCAAAGCGTTCTCGTCTATTCCTTTGCCCCTAATAATCGAAAGGCTGTAGTGGGGAAGATCAACATCATAAACATGCTTGATATACCGTTTGATTAATATACCGACCGGGGTTCCGCCTCTTGCCAAAGAGGCAAGCACAACGTCAAAACCGTTCTTTTGGATAATCATTTCCGAGACGGTTCCGACCGCTCTGGCAATCCGGATAGCGGAATCGCTAAGCGTGTCATGAAACAATTGAATGTATTCGGCGGTAGGCTGATATTCAATAGGCAGGCTCTCCGAGTAATGCCCGCCCGTCTGCATAGCGGCTTCCCGCTCCTCCGTTCGCCGCTCTAAAGAAAGATCGCTGAGATCCTTGAGGAGAAAGGTTACGTCCTCTTGCTTATAGCTGCCTATCGGCGCTGGATCAGCCAGCTTTCTGCGGCTGAAGTATACGATATGAATCTTTGGCATCCCAAGGGAAAGAAGAACCTGCCTAAGCTCCTCCATTTGCGCAGCAGCTGCCTCGCGCTCCATAAACAGAAACATTTCATCATAATGACCGCGCGGGATATTGTACATAAAGTTCGCGACGCCGGCATGCTCGGGGGATGCGAAGCGGTAAGCGGATCGAACCGCATACTGCGGGCTTGAATAAGGATGAATCGGACTGCGGGTACTGGATTGATACCAGATATCCGCACCCAGTTCTGCAGCCACCCGCATCGGAATGTACATAAACTCTCCGGTTCCCATGCAAAGCGTCCTGCCGCCTGCTCTATGTTCCCGTAGGAAAGCTGCAGCCTGCTCGACTTCATTGTCCAGCGCAAGGCTCTCATCCGCCGTTAGTCCGAAGCGGCCCGTATGCTTCAGGTAGGCAATATCGTCTGTTGATGCAGGAAGGCTTGTAAAACGGTTATTCACATAAAGGAAATCGATGACCGGCTCTGCCTCGTGCTCAAGCTGCTCCTCCAAATGCCCGGTACTTTCAATGGGCGCACCGTGAACCTCAATTTGTCCCGATATCAGCGACAGGCAATTGACGCTAACGCCTAGCTGCTGCTCAAGCTCGCTGAAGCGCGCAATATCCTCGTCTGAGCGCCAATCCAGTAAACTGGCTACGATATATTTTTTGTTCCCGTATCTAGCGTGCAGGTCATGAATAATGTTGATCGCAGTTTTGCCGGTCGTCATCTCGTCATCGACCAGAATAATCGTATCGGCCTGCTCGAATAAGGCTGGATCGCTCGCGTAGCAGCGATGCGTTGTCGCATGTGAGTGCTCTTCCTCAAAATCGATACAGGAGGTCATGGAAGCAATGCTCTCCCTTGTTGTATGCAGGAAGGAAGCATGGCCATCGAACATATCGAACATGCTGTGCCCGAGCGCCGTTGCGGTTTCCGCGAACCCGATGAACAGCGTTTTCTCATCCGCCTTCATCTTGCTGTTCTTCATAAGGTCATAGATTTCGCCGGCTGACTCAGGCGCCTCGAACGCATGCAGCAGCTGCTCGATCCGAATCGGAAGCGGCTCTCCCCTGAACTGCTGATACAACAGACCGAGCGCCGCTCCCGATAGCAAAGAAACATGCGGCCGTACCGGAATATGCTTGCCAAGAACCTTGCTTACGAATAAAAAGCTGCGTTTTGTATTTATGCGGGCCGCCATCTGAAACAGATGCTCCAGCGGAATTCGAAAGGCGTTGCCCGTCACCTTAATCGTAATCTCTAAATCTCCGATAATATTAAACGATTGCTGATTCCCGTTCTTCTGCGAGTAAGCAGGTGAAGTTTTGGTTTTCATTTAGCACCCCATATATGTTCGATCTGATCATAATTCGTTTGGCCCAAGTCATATGCGGTTTAAACTCATTCATTTTGTTCGAATAACGGCTTTTCATGACGCCTAAATCTCCTTGGCCGTTTTCTATGATGTGCAGGGCGTCCATATACTCCTCATGCGTAACAACTAACATCGATTGTACCGGCTTAATATGGGTAGGATGAATAATCGTTTTTCCGATAATGCCATTTTCCTTGTCCATCGCAACTTCCCGAATAAGCCCGTCCACATACCGGTTAATATAATCCATGCGCAAAATCCGTCCGTTTCGTCCCATGCTCTCCTCAAACGGCGTCTGCCTCAGCTGCGGCTTAAACACGCGGTCGCTCTTGAAATACTCCCATACGGGACCCGAGATGACAAAATGATTATCCATTCTGCCAAATATGTTTACGATATCCGCTATGCAATCCCGAATGACGCCAATATCATAAATCGTATGGTCCGGGCTTCTCCGAAGTCCGAAGAGACTCGAAAAATCCGTTGCGCCGATCCGAACATTCAGCACATATTCCTTATACTCATTCAGCAGCGACGAAATGCCCAGCAGCGTTTCGACTCTCTTCTCGCGGTAAATAACCGCTGCGCTCTCCAAAATCGGCATGCCGTACAGCACTCTGCTTGATTGCATTTTGCGCTTGTTATATTCAGCCAAAATTCTTAAGTACTCGCCGCCGGTCTCTACGTTGAATTTCGGAAATACAATTCCCGTAACGTATTCGATCTCTTCCCCGAAAAACGAGAGCAGCCGTTTCAGCTGATCGACAGAGCGTACCCTTATAAAAATGAGAGGAATATCGTCGGCACGCAATAAGCCTATTGCAATATAACGGCCGATCGTAATCAGCGTTGCTTTCAGCATCTCTTCCGCGTACTCGAGCTGATTATCGCCCACCGCGTCTTCAAGGTCTATCACCATTGACACGAGTCCTTCGTGTTTTACGGCTACCAAATCGTCTGCTATGTTATTCTTGGTTGCCGGCATGTAAAGCGCAGCGCCAATCGCATGAGCAATCATTTCTTTGTCAGCATCATTATTGAACTGAGTCGGAAGGGAGTAAAAGAAATTTTGCTCTTCTTCATTGGTAAGATAGTTAAAGTACCTCAAAGTCATCCCTCCTAAAAGTGTTGTGAAGCAAGCAGAGAGTTAAAAAATATCCCTCGCGGTCCATGGAGGGATATTTCGAATGTATTTGCTAGTCTAGACGGCTTTCTAATCTATATAAATCTCCTACGACAATTGCAGTATCATAGAGAAATGTTTTCCGAAATCAATTCCACGCCATTCGTCTTAGTAATAAAATAGGGTGACCGTTGCGATCTATCCCCGTCACCCTAATCGTTATGTTCTACACAACTCTTCTATTGCGCGAAGACTGCTAATGCTAGGTTTGAACGCCGAAGTCATTGCAAAGTCCCTCTAGACCGCTTTGGTAGCCGCTGCCTACTGCGCTAAACTTCCATTCGCTGCTGTAACGGTAGAGTTCACCAACTACGACCGCTGTTTCGATAGAGAAATCCTCGCCCAAATCGTAGCGGATCAGCTCCTCGCCTGTTTCCTCGTTTACGACTCGAACGTACGCGTTAGCCACTTGACCGAAATTTTGGTTTCTTTGCTTAGCATCATGAATCGTAATACAGAAGGCAACCTTCTGTGTATCCGCAGGTACAGCGGACAAGTTGATTTTTATGCTTTCATCATCGCCAGCGCCTTCTCCGCTTCGATTATCGCCGGAGGAGACGATGGAGCCGTTCGTGTTCGATCTGTTATTGTAAAAAATAAATTCCTTCTCGCTGCTCACTTTGCCGGATGCATTCAGACAAAATGCCGTCGCATCCAAATCAAACTGATTTCCGCCATCATACTTATTAACATCCCAGCCGAGGCCCACTGCTATTTTGGTCAACCCCGGGTTCGATTTAGTCAGATCGACCTTCTGCCCCTTAGATAAATTAACTGGCATGAAAATGCCTCCTCGTGGAATATACGAAGCAATCACACTTCATTTTGGTTTTAAAAAAAGGGCCGCCGCAGGCGACCCTTCACGGGTATATGGGTACGATTAGTTAGTAGCTAGTCCGAAGTTGCGTGCAAGACCGCCTAGGCCGTCTTGGAAGCCGCTTCCGACTGCGCTGAATTTCCACTCGCCGGAATGGCGGTAGAGCTCGCCAACGATAACCGCCGTTTCAATGGAGAAGTCTTCTCCAAGATCGTAGCGGATGAGCTCCGTGCCGCTTTGATCGTCAACGATCCGAACGAAAGCGTTGGAAACTTGTCCAAAGTTTTGGCTGCGTTCTTGTCCGTCATAGATGGTGATGCAGAATGCGATTTTTTCCGTTGCTGCAGGTACAGCATTAAGATCAACAGCTACTTTCTCGTCATCGCCATCGCCTGCGCCCGTACGGTTATCGCCAGTGTGGGCGACGGAGCCATTGCCGTTTTTCGGGTTGTTGTAGAAAATGAAATCAGACTCGGAGATTACTTTACCTTGACCGTTCAAGCAAAAAACAGAAGCATCAAGGTCAAAATCTTTTCCGCCATCATATTTATTAGTATCCCAGCCTAGACCTACCGTTATTTTTGTAAGACCCGGGTTTGTTTTCGTGAGATCGATTTTTTGGCCTTTGGATAAGCTAATCGCCATTTGGAATGTCCTCTTTTCTGGGTAAAATTATTGGTATTGACGAGCAAGAATATCGACATGAGCAGCGTGAGCGCCTTCGCCGATTGCGTTGAATTTCCATTCACCATTATGTCTGTAAAGCTCGCCAACGATCAATGCCGTTTTACCGGAATAGTTATCCGTTAGACTGAAACGAATAAGCTCTTCATTGTTGGCTGGGTTGACGATGCGAATAAAAGCGGACTTGATCATACCAAAATCTTGACGTCTGGATTCACATTCATAAATGTTGACCACGCAAAGAATTTTGTGAATATTGGCTGGAACACGGTCCAACTGCACGATGATTTGCTCATCGTCGCCATCGCCGGCGCCTGTAAGGTTGTCGCCAGAATGAATGACTGAGCTGCAGCCGCTCTGCTTATTATAAAAGCACACGAGATTTTTCTCGCCGCTAAGCTTGCCGTTAGCATCAAGCAATAAAGCAGACGCATCGCAGTCCACGTTGGCCGCTTTCTTCATTCCGAAGAAGCCGCCTTTCACTTCAGCAGGATCCCAGCCGAGACCGACGATCACTTTGCTGAGACCAGCGTTTCCTTTGGTCAGATCAACCTTTTGACCTTTAACAAGAGAGATTGCCATAGTATTTGCACCCCCTTTCCATGAGGCTTATTGCTAGATAAACGACTGATTGAAGGTATTGTTCCTTACGATCTACCCAACAATACGCTTATTCGACATGTAAGTTCCAAAAAAAAGTAGGTTCACTACAATATTCAACAAAAAAAGAATAGCTCCTCTTCTTCACAGGCGAGGAGCCAATCCGCTAAGCTTTTTATAAAAAATGGAAAAATCAGTTAGAAACCGAGATTCTCTTATATACTCTCTCCGGCCTTCCTACGGTGCCATAAGAAATATCCGCGACCAATTCACCCTTAGCCACGAAATATTCCAAATACCGCCTAGCTGTCGTACGGCTGAATCCGGCCTTCTTCCCAAGCTCCTCCGCAGTGAGCACCTCTGGACCACCATGAATGAAGGCGAGGATCTTCTCGCTCGTTATTTTATCAATGCCTTTAGGAAGGTAGGTATCCTTGTCCGCCCTATCGCTCGTTCCCCACAGCAGCTGATCGATCCCCTCTTGATCCACTTGCTTATTCGCTCCTCCAAGCAGCGCCATTTGATGATGATACTTTTGATAGGACCTCAGCTTCTCCTGAAATCGTTCAAATACAACCGGTTTGATCATAAAATCATACACGCCGCCGCGAATGGCTTCCCGTACCGTATCAAATTCCTTTGCCGCCGTAATGATGATGACATCCGTGAACGGGTTGTTTTTCTGAATATAGGGAAGAAGGTCAAGCCCGTTCATATCGGGAAAATATAAATCGAGCAGCACGAGGTCCGGAGCTAAAATGTCCAAATGTTCGTGTGCCAGCTGCAAGTCTGTCGCAATGCCAACCACTTCGAATCCTTCCACCTTTTCCACAAACCGGCGGTTAATCTGGGCAATTCGAAGATCATCCTCAATAATGACCACTCGTATCATAGCTCTCTCCCTTTTTCTTTTGGAATGACAACGGTAAATATGACGCCTCCCTCTGAACGGGGATGGAAGCTGATTTTTCCCCGCAGCTGCTGTACAGCCTGTTTAACAATAGCAAGACCGTAACCCCGGTTGACCTCATTTTTCGTGGAGAAACCCGTCTCAAACAGTCGTTCTTCAGCGTCCTTCTCAATGCCGGTCCCGTTGTCTTCAATCACGATCATTAAAGCTTTGCCTGCGTCGGTCAAATAGACCTTTACTGTTTTATTGTCATTGCTTGTGGCAAGCACGGCCTCCAAAGCATTATCAATTAAATTACCGATGATGGTTACGAGATGATTGCGGCTTATAGCGCCCGGAATATCTTTAAACATACTTTTCGTATCAATTTCTAAGCTTACCTTAAGTTCGTTAGCACGGTTAAACTTACCGATTAGTATGCCGCCGATAATAGGATCTGGAATTTCCCTTAATAGAAAGTGGATAAGGTTTTGATGAACATCCGTTTCATGCGTAATGATATCCATCGCTTCCTGATACGATTCCAGCTGGATAAGGCCGTATATCGTATACAGCTTATTGGAATACTCATGCGTCTGCGAACGCAGCGCTTCGGTATACCGTTTCACTTGCGTAAGCTCCTCCGTTAAACGAAGCAGCTCGGATTTGTTGCGGAAGCTGGACACGGCCCCGACGACCTGCTGCTGACGATCAAAAATCGGCAGGCGATTGACCACAACCATACTCTCGTTAATGACCATCTCTTGATCGATTTCAGCATTTCCCGATTTGATAACCTCGAGTAAGCGAGACTCCGGTATGACGTCCCGTACATGTTTCCCGGTTATCTCCATTTTCTCAAACGGATCGATTAGCTTTAAAGCCGTCTGATTGGCGAGAGTAACGGTTCCCTCTGTATTAATAGCGATAATCCCTTCATGGATCGTTTCCAAAATAGCTCTCTTCTCCTGGTACAACAGACCGATTTCCTTAGGCTCTAAACCGTGAATCGATCGTTTCACACCGTTCGCAATCGCAATCGCCCCTCCGCATCCAACCATAAGCGCAATTGCCGCAAAAAAGATCATCGCATTTCGGTAGGTGGCGGCCGATTCATGAATGTCTTTCAATAAAATGCCCACCGACACGATGCCAATAATTTGATTATGATCGTCAAAGATTGGCGTTTTTCCCCGAAGCGAGGGCCCCATAGAGCCAACAGCTTCCGAAATAATCGATTCGCCGTTCAGCACAGGCCCGTTATCTCCGCCGATCATTTCTTTTCCGATCCGGTCCGGCAGAGGATGGGCATAACGTATGCCCTCCCGGTTTCCAATGACGATATATTCGGCATCCGTTTCCATTCGAATTTTTTCAACGATCGGTTGAATGATTTCTGACGGGTTTTCTTCGTCGAAAGCATCCTTTATCACATCCATCAGCGCTACCGTCTTTGCTATTTTAAGTGCAGAGGCGCCCACATTCTTCTCAAGCGTGGTTACCAGCATTCTCTCAAAAGTAAAGGTTAATGCGATAATAATGATGAATAAGAGCGTCCCGATTAACAAAATAAGTCTAGTTTGTAATCGCATACAACAACCTCCTTGGGAGCGGTTTTCTGATCTGCATGCCGGCATTGCCTTTATTGTATTCTACATATTTCCCTGAACATAGTCCCTGGAATCGATTTTAGCCGTAATTTTTATGAACAAAATTAATAAAATGATTATTTTTCAACTTATGCAGTTATTCTGTTCAACTCAAATTAGCGGTGCTAGTATGAACCGTATAAGTCAGGTAAGCGCTTTCAAATTAAAGTAACAGCTTGCTTGACGGATGCCAAAGGGGGAATTATCGAATGGTTCTCAAAACTAATAATTGGAAAACGATAGTGGCCGCAGCTTTTGTTGCCGTCAGTCTTACAGCTTGTGGAACAGCATCGAATGGAGGGGGCTCGGATGCTGCCAAATATCCGGAGAAGCCTATCGTGATTACGGCCCCTTCAGGAGCCGGCGGCGGATGGGATAAAACAGCAAGATCACTGTCCAAGGTGCTCGGCGAAACGAAGCTGGTCGATCAGACGATGACAGTCGAAAACAAACCCGGAGGCGGCGGCACCGTATTTTTGGCTGAATATGTAACAAAAGACAAGGATGACCCCTATAAGCTGTTTGTCAGCTCGCCGCCCATTCTCATTAACAATCTTAAAAAAGAAGGAAACAGCCCGTACGGATACAAGGACGTCACCCCGCTCGCGCAAATAACGAAGGACTTCGGCGCAATCGCTGTTGCTGCCGATTCCAAATACAATGATCTTCAAGCTTTAATCGACGACATTAAGACAGATCCTTCTAAGGTTACACTTGCGGGCGGTTCGGCCCCCGGATCTATGGATCATTTAATTAGCGTCTTACCTGCATTTAAATCAGGAGTCGACCCGAAAACGATCAAATATTTATCCTATGATGGCGGGGGCGAAGCCATTACAGCTTTACTGGGCAAAAATGCGGATGCAATTGGAACAGACATCTCTTCGCTCGGCAGTTATTTGAAAGCAGGCAAAATTAAAATTCTCGCGGTTACTTCAAATGAACGACTCGGCGACGACTTTAAAGATGTGCCTACGTTAAAAGAGCTGGGCATTGATGCAGATTTCACGATATGGCGCGGCGTATTGGGCCCGAAAGGTATGACGAAAGACCAAATTGCATTTTGGGATAATACATTAAAAGCTCTATCAGAGAATGATAGCTGGAACAAAGAACTGACATCGAACGATTGGGCAAGCGAGTACAAAAACTCAACCGATTTCGCAGCCTTCCTCGCTGATCAAGAAGTAGTTGTTCAAGAGCTGTTAACGGCGCTCGGGATGCAAAAGTAACCGAATGACCATGGGAGGGAGCATGTGTCTCCCTTTCTTTATTTATTCTTAGGAGGTGCATCACATTGAACAAAGTCTTCGATCGATATGCCAGTATTATATTTTTACTTCTAGGAATCGGTTTTATGTGGCAAAGCACGACCATTAGCACTTCCGCGTACGGCAGCACGGTTGGTCCCAATATTGCCCCTTTCGGCCTCGGAGCCTTTCTAGTCCTTTTAAGTCTGCGTTTGTTCTACGAAGTATTGAAGGCAAAGAATCAAAGCAGTAATGAACAAAAGCTCGATTACAAAAGGTTTCTAATCATCTTTGCAGCAGCCTTCTTATATGCGTTCTTCTTAGAAACGATCGGCTATATCATCGGGACCTTCCTCTTCCTTCTCATCAGCTTTCAAGTATTGGAAAGAGGGAAATGGCTGAAGTCGGTATTGATCTCCGGATTGTTTTCAGTAGGCGTTTACGTCATCTTTGTCGTCATTTTGGAAGGTTCCATGCCGGGCTTTCCGTCCTGGCTGTCGTAACTAGAGGAGGTACATGAATGGACACATTACAATTTCTTGCAGATGGTCTTGCAACCGCCTTTCAATGGCATAATCTGATGTTCGCATTTATAGGCGTGTTAATTGGTACAGCCGTAGGGGTACTTCCCGGTATAGGTCCCATGAGCGGTGTCGCTTTGCTTATCCCGGTAACGGCATCTATAACCGGCGGATTACCCGCGGAAGCGGCAGCAACAAGCTCCATTATTCTTCTGGCCGGCGTTTATTACGGAGCGATGTATGGCGGATCAACCACATCCATCTTACTTAATACACCGGGAGAATCCTCTTCGGTCGTGACAACCTTAGACGGCTATCAAATGGCCAAACAGGGCCGGGCAGGGGCTGCCTTATCGATATCTGCGATCGGTTCTTTTGCCGCAGGACTGTTCGCCGTCATCATGCTTATTGTATTAGCTGAACCGTTATCGAACGTTGCCATTAGGTTCGGTCCGGCGGATTACTTTTCCTTAATGCTGTTTGGACTATGCGCAGTCAGCGGTTTGGCCGGAAAATCCATTACGAAAGCTTTAATAATGACGGTGCTTGGATTGCTTCTTTCCACCATCGGTATGGATACGGTATCGGGCGTCGCAAGATTTACTTTCGGCATTCCGCTGCTTTATTCCGGTCTTGAGTTTTTGACCGTTGCGGTCGGCCTGTTTGCTTTGGGCGAAGTATTCAAGACCATATTGGAGAATGAGTACTCCGCCGGAAAAATAGCGAAGATCGGACGTATTCTTCCGACAAAGCAAGATTTAAAGGATAGCGCAGGACCGATTGCCCGCGGTTCTGTATTAGGCTTTTTTGTTGGTATTCTGCCTGGCGGCGGTGCCACATTGGCTTCTTTCTTCAGCTATATTTTGGAGAAAAAAATCAGCAAAAATCCTAAATCATTCGGCAAAGGAAATATCGCCGGCGTAGCTGCTCCTGAATCCGCTAATAATGGAGCATCCGGCGGAGCTATGATCCCTTTGCTTGCTTTAGGCATACCGGGGTCGGGTACAACGGCTATATTGATGGGCGCTTTTATCATGTATAACATCCAGCCGGGCCCTTTGTTATTCGAGGAACATCCTCAGGTGGCATGGGGGCTGATTGCCAGCATGCTGATCGGAAATCTCATTTTGCTTGTTCTCAATATGCCGCTTGTGAAAGTGTTTGCTAAAGTCATTCAAACGCCGCCGAAATATTTGATTCCGATCATTATCGCTATTTCTATATTTGGCGTATATGCTGTGCAGGTGCAAATCTTTGATCTCCTGCTGCTGCTTGGCTGCGGGGTTGCGGGGTTCCTGCTCGTGCGCAATGATTACCCTTTAGCTCCGCTCGTGCTCGGCTTAGTGCTGGGGCCGATGCTTGAAAACAATATGCGCAGAGCGTTAACGACATCCAATGGCGATTTTATGATTTTCCTGCAAAAGCCGCTGTCTCTCGTTTTCTTAATAATCGCTGCACTTTGGATTATTGTTCCCATCTTATTGAAAAAGAGAGGGAAAGAGGTTGTCGTCAACGAGGAAGGCTAGCTTCATGGCAGTGCGTTCATGCGCCAGTGACAGTAATGAAGGGAGGTTAACTGATGAAAGCTGAAATTCGAAGCATTGTGGACATTAACCAAACGGCAGCCGACTTTAAATCGAGCATCGTCCTTCGCATCAGCGAAACGAAATTCGTCGACGTCAAAAGCATCCTTGGTTTAAGTATTTCACTGTACCAAAACCAGGCGTATAAACTTGAAATTCACGGGCCCGACGAGGAAGAAGCCAAATCCGCTATGATCGATGTTTTCAACAAATATCATCTCCAGGTAGAAGTAAACCGTCCGTCAGGATTAAGCGATTAACCCATACGTGCGAAATGAACATGATCGCATACAAAAATAACAGGAATAAGCCTATACTGCGATATCGAAATTCACTATACTAGGAGCTAGAACAGGCGTACAGAGCTTGTTTTCATCAATCCAGGCAAGGTGGAATTTGAAGATGTCGCAGAAGCAAGCTGTACTCCATATTGGAAGGAAGACGGATACCCAGTTGGTAACGCTTCGCGGGTTGCAATTCTGGCTTTACGCTACGAATATACTGTCGCCGTATCTTCCGGTTTATTTTCAAGCGAAGGGCTATTCTTCCGGCCAAATCGGCTTTATGATGATGCTGGGACCGCTGCTCGCGGTATTTTTCCAGCCTGTATGGGGATATTTAAGCGATCGTTTAGGTACGGTGAAAAAAATCGTCTTTCTCCTTTGGACGTTAAGCATTCTCAGCAGTATCGGTTTGTTTGCCTCAACCGGCTACGGAACGACGTTAGCGTTTGTGACGCTCTTATATTTCTTCTGGCTTCCGTCGCTTCCGCTTATGGACAGCATTACGATTAAGGCAACCGAACGACGAGGCCAATCCTTCGGTTCGGTACGCTTGTTCGGCTCACTGGGATATACGGCTGTGCTGATCGCTGGAGGGGTACTGCTTGGCAAGTGGTTCGGGATCTCGAGCCTGTCGTTGATTTTCTGGGCGACATGGGCCGTTCCTCTGGTTCTGCTCTTCAAGCTTCGCGATGAGCCGGCCTCCGGCGAGCGGATGTCCTTGCAATCGCTTAAGCCGATTCTGAAAAATAAATCATTCCTTTGGTTTCTCCTGCTGGTCTTTATTATCTCCGTTCCGCATCGCATGCATGATGTCATGTTCAGTTTGTACCTGACCAAGGCCGGAGGATCGGATTCGATGGTTGGCTGGTCATGGGCAATAGCGGCGGCGGCGGAAATTCCTGCGTTTGCTTTGCTTAGCAGGTACCTGCACCGGGTGCGCGAGTTCAATTTAATCGGCCTGGTTTGCCTCTTGTATACGATTCGTTGGCTCGCCTATGCCATAACGAAGGATCCTTGGGTAATGTTCGCCCTGCAGGCGGGAGCGGCAGTCACGTTCGCGGTATTTTGGATAACGGTCGTTCATTATACGGTAAATATTCTTCCGAAACAGCTAACCTCCACCGGGCAATCTTTGCTTGCGATGGTATTCCTCGGCTTTGCCGGCATTACAGGCGGGAGCATCGGAGGCTGGCTGGAGGATCATTACGGCGGCTCGAGCATGTATGTGTTCGCGGCGATTGTATCCCTGGTTGCCGGTATCATCTTTTTCGCTAGTGAAATGGTAGCGCGAAGACGGCGGGAAACCGCGTTATCGAAGCAAATATAAAGACATAACAGGCTGACTCAATAGAGGCCACTGAAGAACTTACATTTTGAAAGTCTGAATGATGGGTCAAGAAAAGACGACGCATATCCCGTTTATTGGGATGAGAAGTCGTCTTTTTTTGAAATATCATCTGCGATTGGCGTTTCCATCATTCTCTTGACCTCTTTAAGATCATTGGTCTTGCCTAATACCCACATTAATTTAGGAATAATTGCTTCTGTATTCATATCCTTAGATGAAATAATCAGTTCCCCTGCTGCTTCTCGCCCTACCTCATAAAGAGTACGATCCTCGCCTTCTTCAAGACATTGAGTAGTCATAACAACAGCTACTCCCGATTGTATGAGCTCATTTATTTTGTGAACAAGGCTTCTCCATCGGGTAGGTATTCCTCCAAGTCCGAAACCCTCGATTACGACTCCTTTATAATGACACTTGAGATAATCAAAAAGCTCCGGCTTTGTACCCGGGTGCAGTTTCAACAAAAAAATATCGGGGCATAAGGAAACTTCTACTTTTATCTCCTTGCTTCGCACCTGTGAAACGGGTTTATTGTACCTGATTTCGTCCCCTTCAAAAAAAGCGACATACGGATAATTAATACTTTCAAAAGCATGAAAGCTTCGCGTTCTTACTTTCACAGCCCTAGTCCCGTTAATCACTTTGCCGTCAAATGCAATAAATACTCCTCCGATATCTTCGCAGGCAAAACGTACAGCGTCGCCAATATTTTTTCTGGCATCGGTATTTTTACAAGCAATTGGAACCTGTGAGCCTGTTAGAACAAGCGGCTTTGTGCTATTTTGCAGCATATAGGAAAGGGCCGCAGATGTATATCCCATCGTATCCGTTCCATGCGTGATGACAAAACCGTCATAGTCATCGTAATTCTTATAGACGGCCTCAGCCATGTACACCCAGCATTCGGGCTGCATATTCGTGCTGTCAATGCCCATCAGCGCTTTACTTTCAACCTTATACCGGTTATTTGGTCCCCATAGAAAGCTCACTATTTCCTCATCCGTCATTCCTGGAGTCAGCCCGTTTTCCCCTGAGACGGATGCAATGGTTCCGCCTGTTGTCAGCAGAAGTATTTTTTTCATAACAGTTTGCCAAGAAATGCTTTCGTACGTTCATGCCGCGGGGATTCGAATATTTCGGAGGGAGTCCCTTCTTCGACGATATATCCGCCATCCATGAAGATTACGCGGTCTGCTACTTCACGTGCGAAGCCCATTTCATGAGTGACGACAATCATCGTGATTCCATCGCGAGCCAGCTCCTTCATGACCAGTAAAACCTCCCCCACCATTTCGGGATCTAATGCCGAGGTCGGCTCATCGAACAACATGACACGAGGACTCATCGCCAATGCGCGGGCAATAGCGATACGCTGCTTTTGCCCACCCGACAAACGTTCAGGGAATTCATCTCTTTTCCCCGCCAAGCCCACTTTTTCTAACAGGCTCATGGCTTGTTTTTCATTGAACTGCTTTTCCATCTTTTTAAGATGTTTAGGGGCCAACATAATATTTTTCAATACGGTTAAATGGGGAAATAAATTAAAGTTCTGAAAGACCATTCCTACATTTTCACGTAATTTATCAATATTCGTTTTCGGTGAAGTGACCTCCACATCACCGATCACAACCTTCCCGGACGTCACCTCCTCAAGAAGGTTCAGGCATCTGAGGAAGGTACTTTTACCCGATCCTGACGGCCCGATAACGCAAACCACTTCTTTCTCCTGAATCGTTGTCGATATATCCTTCAGCACTTCTAAAGAACCAAATTTCTTTTTCAGGTTTTGTACGACGATCATTTTATATCGAACCTCCTCTCGAGCAAATGAGACAACCGTGTTAAAGCATAGATAATGATAAAGTAGAAAATACCTACGATACCCCATATCTCAAAAGAGCGGAAATTGGTAGATATGATAATTTCCCCTCTCTGCGTCAATTCCTGAATTCCAATGACAGACAGCAGGGATGTATCTTTAATACTAATAATAAATTGATTTACAAAAGCAGGCAGCATTCGACGTACGGCTTGCGGCAAAATGACCAGCTTCATAGTCAAAAACCGGTTAAATCCTAAAGATCGAGCCGCTTCCACCTGGCCTTTATCAATGGATATAATACCTGCACGAAAAACTTCCGAGATGTAAGCACCTGCGTTCAAACTAAGTGCCACGATCCCTGCAATCTCTGCTGGTACTCTAATATCCAAAAAAACAGGCAAACCAAAGTAAATAAAGAAGACTTGCACCAATAAAGGCGTACCCCGTATGAGATCCACATAAATAGTTGAGAGAATGCGAAGAAATTTACTATGGGAAGTATTCATCAATCCCGTAATTAATCCTATGACAAATGCAAAACTCAAAGAAATGATAACAATCTTTAACGTAATCAGAACGCCTTGCAACAGCATCGGTAACGCATCCAAAATAACTTGCAATGTGGATGTCAACAGCTGCAACCCCTTCTTTTCATAAATTTGAGTTTATCTTATTTATTTTGTATCTGTTCCTAAGTAAGCATCAATAATTTCATCGTATCGCCCATTTTCTTGCAGCTTTTTAAGTCCAGCATTTATTTTTTGCAGCAGCTCATCGTTGCCCTTTTTGACGGCAATGCCATAATGATCGCCATTCAACCGGTCGCCCACAATTTTCAGATTAGAAGCCGGATCAACGGCAATTTTGTATGAAATCACCGGGAAGTCTTCTAACGTAACATCAGCATTTTTATTTACGACTTCCTGATACATCGCCGGGCTGTCGTCGAAGTACCTGATCTCCGCTCCGTATTTTTTCGCGAGTTCCACAGCCATTTTAGAGCCTGATGTTCCTTTTTTAATCGCTATGACCTTCCCCTTCAAATCTTCCGGGCCTAGAATTGAAGTGTTATCTTTCCGAACGATGAGTGAAAGCCCCGCTTTGTAATACGGCTCCGACAAGCTGACACTCTGCTTACGCTCATCCGTAATACTGATGCCCGCAATGGCGCCATCCAATTGATTAGACGTAATCGCCGGAATAATTCCTTTAAAATCCATAGGCTTAAGTTCGACTTCGAAGCCCTCGATCTCGGCAATTGCATGGATCAAATCAATATCAATACCGATGTACTTGCCATCCTTTTCAAATTCGAAGGGAGGATACGTTGCATCGGTGCCAATCAAATATTTCGTAACCTCTTCCTTATTTGCTTCGGATTGAACCGTCTTAACTGACTTATCCGATCCTTCATTGCCGCAGGCACTAAGCGTGAATACGATAACTGTTGCGAACAATAATAATCCTATCTTTTTCATATAAAAACCTCTTCTCTCTTATTGTTTTTTTAAAAGCTACTTTCTCTATCACGTTTTTATAATATCTCCTTCGCTACATTAACCTTCAGAATCCTACAACAACATTTACATCACATGTAAAAAAAGTTTACATTAATATGAGAATGGATGTGGAAAACCTAGGTATCCGATTGCGATCGTGTAAATATATATAACACGAACTAAACCATTACGAACCTACCTCTGCGCAGCATAAAGACAAAAAAGAATCCCAACCGTCAATCCGGCACGCTCCAGATTATCGGTTGGGATTCTTTTTTGGGCGGAACTCGAACAATATGATCAGCTTTTCATTTTTTCCAGTACTTCAAAATAAAAGACTTGCAAAAACTTTTTTATGTTTACTTTTCCTTTTTCACCATTCAATTCTTCGTCCATAGCCTTCATTTTCATCCGGATATCTTGAAAGTCAAAGTAAAGCGGAGCGTAATACTCAAACTTCGGATTACCATAATCTGTTAGGCCGATCGAAGCCATATGAACCAACGCAGCCATGACGGTCCGCCTGATCCGCTGCTCAATCGCTTTACTTTCTTTCTCAATATCGCTCTTGCTTTGTTTATAGGTTCGGGCTACGGATTCATACCATTCTTTTAGCGTTGGAAAATCGGAAGCCTGCCGGTGTTCAATTAAGTATTCCATTAAAGAAATAATATCTTTACTGCCGATTTCACCGATTATACCCAAATCCATTAGAATAGGCTTCATGACATCACGTGCGGGTCGTTCTCTACGAACCGATGATAATTCTACAGGATCAAATTTCGCTAAAGTTTGCTTGATTTCAATAATATGCCGCTCGTATTTCCGCCGTTCATTTACTTTCAACAATACGGCTTCCACTTCCAATCGGTTTATGGGCTTATGGATAAAAAACTCGATTCCTTTTTGATAGGCTTGTCCTACCATTTCTTTATTTTCAATTTGCGAAATCATAATAAACTTCCCGGTATAGCCACTGTCCTTCAATTGTGTGATCGTCTCGATCCCATCCTGGTCGGGCATCAATAAATCAATCAACACCATCTCTGGATTCAGTTCAAGAATGACTCTCGCTCCCTCCATACCGTCCTCCGCTGTCCCTGCAACCTCACCAAGCCCGCTATGCTCTATAATATTTTGCAGCATACGCCTGCTAACCGCGTCGTCATCCACGATAACGAAAGATAGCGTCATCGATCCCCCCCCTTTCTTGTAAAGCGGTTTTTGGAAGATGAACAACGAAGCGAGTAGCGCTTGTTTCCTCCAATGATTCGACTGCGATCTCGCCTCCAAAAGAATGAACAATATCGCGCACATGTGAAAGACCTATCCCTGTCGCCGCTATTCCTTCTACATTAAACTTTGTCGTATAGCCCGGTTCAAAAATAAGGCTCTTATCTTGCTCAGAAATACCTCCCCCCGAATCCGAAACAACAAAAATATATTCTTTTTCCCTTTCGACAGCTTGTACTTGTATGCTTCCGCTCTTCTCAATGGCTTCCACAGCATTGGATACCAAGTTGTTAAGCACCGTCATTACAGGTATATAATGCGGAGTAAAGAAGTTTGCTTCCACTTCTTTATCTATTATTATTTTTTTCTTCAGCATTTCGCTGTATTTTTGATTTCCTTTTACGACAAAATCGAGAATCTCCGAGAGACTCAGGTCAACGACGATTTCACTGTCATATAATTTCAGCAAACCTGCCAAAATACGCTGAGAATCTTTCTTCACTTCGTGGATTTGCTGGGCGACTCTTAATACTTGTCCACTGTAGCTGTTCAAATTCGCTTCTTTTAATTTACGGGACAAATTAAAACTATACACGGTAATAGATTCTATCTCGTTCATCGATTTTTTCAAGTAAAAGGTTTCTCCATACAAACCCGCTCCGATATGAATCATTTGCTCCATCCGTTTCTGCTGCTCTGCATGCAGGAACCGCATCTGACTAATCGATATGCTGCTGTACAGCCCTATTACAAAATAGCTTCGAACAACCGATATGGCTATTAACTGAAACCATTCTTTGAGAGAAAATTCATCTGTATCCAGTAAAGCCCCGCGCAGTAAGAGCTCCGTCACGTTAGAAGAAAAATCGACCGCCGAAACAATCGCACCCAACAGAAGGGGGTGAAACTCGTTTATTCTTTTTCGAAACCCGCTCATGCCAAATGCGAAAACAACATAATAAAGACCGGCCGCCAAGTTATTTTGTGCACTTTCCAGTATAGAGAAGGAGTTCGTTTCGATCATCCATTCTCCGGCTTGGAATACCACGCTGATCATCCCTGCCATAATGCCGACCGTTATATAAGGCAAGTGGCGCATGATTAATAAAAAAAATAAAAATATACTGACACCCAAACCGATCCGAAATAATTGGTCACTGAAGGGATTAATCTTGAATTCCGCACCAATGGCCGTAGCCAGGGAGATAACGATTATTTGCAGTCTTTCATTTTTAAAAATATGATTCATCCTACGACCCGCTCCAGTCAGAGAGTCAGACATCTTTTATTTACATGAACCTAGCTAAAATCCCAGTCCAAGCGCGAATGCCGGGCGCAAAAAAAATCCAGTCCCCGTTACAGGGCCGGATTTCCACTATAAATCATAGACCATATAACGTATTTTGGTTTAATCGACCTTCACTTAAAAACGCAATAGCCATTCAACGATCGTGAAATCATTTTAGATCGATTTAATGTAAAGTTCTAATTCATTGGCCACCACAAACAAGCTTGCACGGTTTTCAAATTCTGTTCTGTTTTGGGGCATTGGAAGAAGCTTATGATACTCTCTGATTTTGCGCAGCTCTTCATAAAGGTTTTTCGTGTGATTCTGGTCACTCGAATGAACGCTTAATAACAGCAGAAATTCACCGATTCTCTCCCCTTGCTCCATTTGGACAGTAATTCGGGATACGTAGGGCAGCATCCTATCCAAAATATCATACTGCTGCTTCTTCTTTTCAAAATAATCATAATAAGAATCAGCCTTGAACATGATACTGTTCTCGGCATCGAGCAAGGCCAAGGTTTTTAACTCTGAGAGCGAATCAGATAGCTGCAGCAATTCTTTCCCGTCCCACTGCGTTTTTCCATCTTTTAAATAGGCCGCTATCTCATGCAATATAGTACGAAACAAATGATCAACCTCTGCTTTGCATTGGTTTAACTGCTTATCAATACTCGGCATATAAGCATTGATCACAAGTGCCACTCCCAAGCCAATCGCAATGACGAGAAACTCGTTCACGAAAAACGAAAACTCCGGTTTCTTGTGCATATAGACGTGCATGACAATGACCGAACTGCTTGCAATCCCTTCCTGAATCCGGAGACGGACACATAACGGGATAAATAAAAGCAGCAAAATGAGAAATGAATAAGGAAAAAAACCAAAGATCAAAAATACAACGCTGGCGAAAAACATCCCGATGATACAAGCGAAAAATCGGCTTACCGCAGCTTTTATAGACTGCTTGCGCGATTTCTGAATACATAAAAGCGTAAGTATGCCGGCCGAAGAAAAATTTTGGAGCTGCAATAACTGGGATACCAGCACGGAAATACTGACGCCAACAGAAGTTTTGGCCGTACGAAATCCAATCCTCATCAATGGTACCCTGGGCTTCAGCCGAATGAACCTGAGATTTATATCCATCCTCTCCATTTCACAATACGGTCAACTTTCCAATCGCCGCACATCTACGGTTACGTGCAGACGTTGGCTCCCGTTACCGCGATAAACACCCTTGACTGGAACGATATCCTTGTAATCACGGCCATGACCAAGCTTCACATAACGCCAGCCGACCTCGGCGTTGTTTGTAGGATCGAACTCGAGCCAGCCGATACCCGGAATATGCACTTCTGCCCAGGCATGGGATGCCTGCTCGAAATCTGCGCTGCCGCCCTGAAGATCTCCTACAAAATGATACCCGCTGACATATCGTGCGGGCAGACCGACGCTGCGGCAGATAGCAATCATCAGATGAGTGTAATCCTGACAAACCCCTCTTCTGAGCAGTAACGTTTCACTTACCGTCGTGTGTACATGGGTCGCTTCAGGATCATAGGTGAAATCGAGGTGAATGGCTTCCATCAGCCTCTTCGTCCACGAGTATAGACCACTATCCGTGAACGGATACATACCCGCATAGGAACGCAGTTCCTCCGTCACCTCTGTATATTGGGTAGGCAATAAAAATTCGATGTACCGATTTTGAAATTGTTCGTCGCGAAGCTGAGCACTCTTCTCCATCTGCGAAACTTGTGAAGGGTCAGGCACTTGCTTGTCCTTTGTTACAACCACCGAGCTCGTCCGAATGATCATCTCCCGGAACGGTTTGTTCACCGAGAAGGAATGAACCCGATTGCCAAAATAATCTTCATATGTAAAAAGAGAAACCGGCGGCTCAATAATAACTTGATGATGATAGCATGACTGCCGATAATTGGTTCTTGGAGTCAATCGAATTTCATTAATACTGTCCGTCACTAGCTCTTCGTAGGTATAATGGGTTACATGGCTGATCTCGATTTTCAAGCATAGACCTCCTCGTGATAAAAATACGATTTCGCCATCAAAATCCCGAGCTTCTGACAGGATAACAGCAAATTGCTGAGAAGCGGGCTCATCTTGCCCATTGCAAAATCCTCTCGTTCCAGGCAGCATAAATCCGCTTTTACTTTGCTAACTTGCCGCAGAACCGCTTTTTCGTATGTCAGATCAAATTTATAGGGTTGCATCTCAAGAATCGACAGATGTTCTTCCAGCTTTGTAAAAGTAAAATGCACAGAACGCGGGAATGCTTCATTTCCGATCAAAAACTCCAAAATACACTCCACCGACATCGCGTCTGCATAAAACTTGCGAAAAGCTTGATAGCCGCTAACCGATTTCAGGACGGCAAGCAAATAGGAATACGGTTGCGCTTGAGCTTCAGCGATAGCATCAGTCACGGACTGCAGGATGCGCAGCGTATTTTCCGCCCGTTCTAAGAACCGTCCGCTTTCAATGAAATGCCACTCATTTTCACGCAGCATGACCGAATGTTCCAGTCCTAGAAACATCGCGGTCCTTTGATTAATTTGTTTATAAAATAAATGCGGAGTCTCTATGAGAATGTCCGTTTCCTGCTTATCTTTCAACCACAAATAAAAGGTATTCAGCATATCCCATAATTCGGTCGGCAGTTTATCCCGGAGCGTTCGCAAATTATTGCGCGCCTGACTCACACAGGAAAACAATGAGTTCTCATAACGGCCATCTAGAGTAATGAAGGTAAGCACATCTTTTTCATTGAATGAATCGTAGTGCTGCAAATAATCTATCCGTGCTCCCAGCGTATCAATCAAACGCGCCCATTTGTGTTCCTCATGCTCAACATCCCCATCTTGCTGGATATAGTAATGAACGTCAATCAGCCTCGCATGATTTTCCGCCCGCTCGATATACCTTCCTACCCAAAACAAAGCCTCCGCATTTCGATTGATCATCACTCTAGCTCCTCGAATATTATAATTGAAAACTCTAGGCCAATACCCACGTATCCTTGCAGCCGCCACCCTGTGACGAATTGACAACAAGCGATCCTTCTTTGAGTGCAACCCGCGTCAAACCGCTGGGAATAATGTGCACTTCTTCTTGAGCGCCCATCAACACGAAAGCACGCAGGTCTATGTGCCTCGGCACCATGGAACCATTCAACAATACCGGTGCCTGTGACAGCTGCATGGTCGGTTGCGCAATATAACGGCTCGGGTTCTCCCGGATCTGCACGGCGAAGTTGGCCAGCTCCTCTTCTGAGGCAGACGGTCCGATCAACATGCCATAGCCGCCGGATAGCGAGGTCTCTTTCACCACCATGTCCGCCAAATGACCGAGTACATACTCGCGTTCCTCAGGGCGGGAAAGCAGGTACGTCGGCACGTTTCGCAAAATTGGCTCCTCGTTTAAGTAGTAACGGATCATGTCCGGCACATAAGCATATATCGCTTTGTCATCGGCTACCCCTGTACCCGGAGCATTGGCAATCGCAATGTTGCCGGCGCGGTAAGCATTCATGATACCGGCTATGCCGAGCATGGAATCCGGCTTGAATGCCAGCGGATCGAGATAATCGTCGTCGATCCGGCTGTACAGAACATCGATCTGTTCAAGTCCCCTTATTCCCCGCATATAAATCTTATGATCGTTCATTACGAGATCTCTGCTTTCCACCAAATGAATCCCCATCTGCTGAGCAAGAAAAGCATGCTCATAATAAGCCGAATTGTATGCACCCGGCGTCAGAAGTGCAATGATAGGGTCGGAATTTCGGGATGGAGACAAACTCCTAAGCGAAGACAGGAAATGATTCAGGCTGTGCTCCACTTCGCGAATCGAATAAGAGAAGGAAAGTTCGGGACATACATGATTCATGAGCGACCTTCCCTTGAAGAGATAAGAAAAACCGGACGGAGATCGAAGATTGTCTTCCAGAACATAGTACTCCCCATCCGAATGACGGATCAGATCGATTCCCGAAGTAGTAATGTAGGTTCCTCCCGGTACATGGACTCCCATCATCTCAGGACGAAAATAGCGATTTCCGATCACCATGCTGCGCGGAATGATTCCTTCCCGGACAATCAACTGTTCATGGTAGATGTCATGCAGAAACTTGTTGAGCGCCTTTACCCTCTGCAACAGACCAGCTTCCAGAGAGGACCATTCGTTTTTTGGGATGATACGCGGAACAATATCAAACGGAATGGTTCTCTCGAGCGGAGCTGAATTCGACTGATTATACAGCGTAAAAGTGATTCCTTCTTCCATCATACTCCGGTCCAACTCGGACTGTTTAGCAATCAGTTCTTCTGGCCTCATGCCTTCAAACCACCGATTTACGTGCATATAGTGCGGCCGTACTGACGTCTCTTCCCTGAACATTTCATCGAAAAAATCATACAGCGGATAAGTAATCGAAGGTGATCTCATCATTCCAGACAACTCCTACCATAATCGGATAAAATAATATCAAATTTACAGACAATAATCGGCTGGTTTTCTATATCCAGCCTCTCCATTTCATTGCTTCAATCATCTTTTTTAACCCGATAATATAAGCCGATAATCTCATATCTATTTTCTCTTCAAGGGACGTTTCATAAATCTTATGGAAAGAGGATTTCAAAATCTTCTCCAGCTTTTCATTAACTTCTTCCTCCGACCAATAGTATCCCTGGTTGTTCTGCACCCATTCGAAATAGGATACAACGACACCGCCGGCACTGCCCAGTACGTCCGGAACGAGCAGGACTCCTCTATCGGTCAATATTTGCGTAGCCTGCATAGTCGTAGGCCCATTCGCTGCCTCGATAACCATTTTCGCTTTAATTTGAGCGGCATTCGCTTCGGTAATTTGATTTTCAATCGCAGCAGGCACTAAAATATCGCAGTCTTGAATTAATAACTGTTCATTCGTAATCCGATTGGGGAACAAATTTGTGACCATCCCGAATGAGTCACGCCTTTCCAATAAGTAGTCAATATCTAGCCCCTCAGGATCGTATAAGGCTCCATTGGCATCGGATATGCCGATTACTTTTGCCCCGGCATCATGAAGGAACTTGGCAAGAAAGCTGCCTGCATTCCCAAACCCCTGGATAATGATCCTGGAACCCTCAATGGGGATGCCTATAACTTTACAAGCTTCGTTCAGTACGATCGTTACACCGAGAGCCGTTGATGATTCTCTGCCCTTGGATCCCCCCAGCACAAGCGGCTTTCCGGTAATGAACCCTGGAGAGTCGAATTCGCGAATTCGGCTGTATTCATCCATCATCCATGCCATAATCTGTGAGTTGGTATATACATCAGGAGCCGGAATATCTTTGGTCGGCCCGACAAGCTGGCTAATCGCATGCACATAACCGCGGCTTAACAGCTCCAATTCGCGAGGGGACATCGACTGCGGATCGCATTGAACACCGCCTTTGCCCCCGCCGTAAGGCAAATCCGCTATACCGCATTTCATACTCATCCACATGGAAAGAGCTTTAACTTCTTCCTCCGTTACGTTAGGGTGAAAACGGACGCCGCCCTTTGTTGGACCGACCGCATCATTGTGTTGAGCCCGGTAGCCTGTAAACACTTTAACCTCGCCGTTGTCCATTCTGACTGGAATTCGAACGGTTAAAATTCGAAGCGGCTCCTTGAGCAATTCATAAACAGCCTCCTCATAACCCATTTTCTGAAGGGCTAATCGGATGACTTGCTGTGTTCTTTGAAGAACGCCGTTCTTTTCTTGAACATCCATCACTTGAGATTGCTGGCTCATGCTCTTCCCCTCCACAATGATCCTAATTTATGCAGCTTCATTTGCTGACTTCAGCTTCTTCGTGTACAATTGCGATTTATTGGCATCGAATTGGCCTTCCGATTTGGAGATGACCACTGCAGCCAAGCTGTTTCCAAGAACGTTAACGACTGTCCGCGCCATATCCAGAATGCGGTCGATTCCGGCAATAAAGGCTAGTCCTTCAGGCGGAATGCCCACTGAACCAAGCGTTGCCAGCAGCACCACGAAAGAAACGCCCGGCACTCCGGCAATCCCTTTGGAGGTGACCATTAATACGAGCATTAAAGTAATTTGATCGGTCAGCGAAATATCGATACCGTACATTTGCGCAATGAAAAGTGCCGCAATCGCCTGATACAGCGTTGATCCGTCCAGATTGAACGAATAGCCGGTCGGAACGACGAAAGAGGTAATCGCCTTGGGACAACCGAACTTCTCCATTTTCTCTATCACTTTAGGCAGGACTGTCTCGGAACTAGCCGTTGAGAAGGCAAGAATAAGTTCATCTTTCAAAATTTTAATAATGGAAAAAATACTTGTACCGCTTAGTTTGGCGATGATGCCGAGCACGATAACCACAAAGAAAATCATCGCAAAGTACACAACGAGCACAAGCTTTCCTAACGGGATGAGCGAAGCGGCCCCGAATTTCGAAACGGTTACGCCGATTAACGCAAATACGCCGAATGGAGCAAACTTCATAATTTGATTAGTTACCCAGAACATGGCATCCGCCACGCCTTGAAAAAAGCCCAGCACCGGCTTACCCTTATCTCCGATAGCGGCGACGCCCAAACCGAACATGACGGAGAAGAAAATGACTGCGAGCATATCCCCGTTTGCGAGAGACTCTATAATATTTTTGGGTACAATGTTAACAAAGGTGTCGGCAAATCCGTGGCTCGCTGCCGTTTCAGCCGCATCCACATATTGATGGACATCGGTCTTGACGAGATGAGTCATATCAATGCCGGAGCCCGGCTGCAGCAAATTGGCTGCCAGCAGTCCTAAGATGATAGCGACCGTCGTCACGATTTCAAAGTAAAGGAGCGTCTTCCCTCCGAGCTTACCAAGCTGTTTCATACTGCCAGTGCCCGCAACACCGACAATAAGAGAAGAAACGACGATGGGAACGACGATCATTTTGATCAGACGGATAAAGATATCGCCAATCGGTGATAGGTAACTGCCCACCGACGGGTTCCCGTAAAACAAAATACCAACCGTAATTCCCAAAACAAGTCCAATCAGAATTTGCCATGCAAGACCGATCTTCTTCATTTGATTCACCCCTCAAATTTACAATATTTTATTGATGTTCTGATCTTAAAACGCAATCTACTAAAATCTACAAAAACATACATTCGAAGATTAATTTGATGTCATGAAATCTAACATTATATTGTTTAATCCTCTATTTCTCTATATAACAAAGCTCCATTCTATCGTTCTAACTATCGGTTTGACGATAATTATTGAAAAAATCCGGCCACTCGCGTTAAATAAGTTTACGTAGTCATGGAATTAGGAGGTGATTTCCCTTGAAAATAAACATCGCTGCGTTTATCCTTATGCTTATTACCGTTCCTCTCGCAGGGGAATTGAAATTTTACCCTTTTCACGACGATTTCCGCGTCAGTCTGGGCACAACCTTTTTCTTCTTTTTTTTATTATGGATTCAAAGAATACCGCCAGTCTTATCCGGACTTCTGGTAGGGCTCCATGTTGTTGCCCTTCGCATCGCTTCGGATTATTTATTGCTGACGGATGTTTCTTTCGAAGAGCTTGTCCGCCTGCATTATCCGGCTTTATTTTATTACCTTGCATACGCGTCTTTATTTCAATTTTTAAAGTTGAACAAGCTCCCTTACAGGCCTCTGCGGGTCGGAGTTCTAAGTGTCGTAATTGAATTCATTTCAAATCTGGCTGAGCTCTCCTTCCGCCATTCCGTTTCCCTTACGACCATAGATTTATTTGCTTTTGGCCAACTAATCTTAATTGCGGTCATCCGCAGCTTTTTTGTTCTCGGTTTTTTTAATATTATTCAATTACGCCAGTCCATCTTAAACGAAGAACAGCAGCGCAAAGAAAAGGAACGCATCCTTTTGCTCGTTTCCAATTTATATGAAGAGTCCGTCCAATTAAAAAAAACGCTGCAAAACTCAGAAGATATTACAAGAGAATGCTATGCGTTGTACCGGGGCTTACAGAATGCCGACTCTATAAATGGGATCGCGAATTTTGCGCAGCAAGCCTTGCGGATTTCCGGACAAATCCATGAAATTAAAAAAGATAATCAACGAATATTGGCAGGGATTTCCAAAATGATTGCCGACCAGAGTTCATCAGACTATATGCTTCCGGTGGAAATAGGCCGTCTGGTTGTCAGAACGAATCAAAAATACGCGGTTTCCTTAGGCAAAGATATACAGTTCCTATTGGATATCGAAGAGACGCTGCCCCCCATGCATGTGTACACCCTTTTATCTTTGATTAACAATTTGGTTGCCAATGCGGTTGAAGCCATCTTTAACAAAGGGACAATAAAAATTTCTGTCCGCCGTTTGAATGAATTCATTGTATTTCGAGTCAGCGACAACGGTCCTGGTATCCCGCCTAAGAAAAGAAAGGTTATATTTACGCCAGGATACACTTCAAAGTATGATGTTTCAGGAAAGCCTTCTACCGGAATCGGTTTATACTATGTTCAGGAAGTCGTGAAAGACCATGGTGGACAGATTGAATTACTGGATGGAATGGAAACCGGCGAAACCGTATTTATCATACAATTGCCTATCGATGAGCTTACCCGGAAAGGATGACTATCCATGCGATTTTTTATTGTGGATGACGATCAAGGAGTTCGCTCCATGTTAGCTGATATTATTGAGGAGGACGGGCTGGGGAAAGTTGTCGGAGAAACGGATGACGGCTTTCATATAAACAGCGACTTGCTGGAGCTGAAAAAAGTTGATATTCTTTTGATCGATTTATTAATGCCGATTCAAGACGGGATCCAGACCGTTCGGGCATTAGGCCCGCATTTTCGCGGAAAGATCATCATGATCTCACAGATCGAATCGAAAAATATGATTTGTGAAGCCTACTCGCTTGGAGTCGAATATTATATTACCAAGCCGGTTAACCGGCTTGAGATTTTAGCGGTTATCCGAAAGGTCGAGGAACGCTTGCGGCTGCAAAAATCGATATCCTTTATACAGAAGACGCTGCAGGACCTTACATTCGAGAAGCCTCAGGAGAAGCAAGAAACGCCCGGTTCAAAGAAAGAAATATTGACTGCCGGTCATTTTCTGTTATCGGAGCTTGGGATGATTGGGGAAGCAGGCAGTAAAGATTTATTGGATATTCTCGGGTATCTATACGAAAAAGAAACCGAAGCTGTTCACTCTCTAAATGCGTTTCCTTCATTAAAGGATATTTTTATTAATATCGCTTTGAAAAAACTGGGAAACTCCGCAGCATCTGCGGAACTAAATAAGGAGATCAAAGCCTCGGAGCAGCGTGTACGAAGAGCTATTTTCCAGGCGCTGAGCCACATGGCTTCACTTGGCCTAACTGATTATACCCATCCAAAGTTTGAAAATTATGCTTCGAAAATATTCGATTTCACCGAAATCCGAAAAAGAATGTCGGAATTGCAAAATAATATAGAATCATCCCAATCCCAAATCCGGATCAACACAAAAAAATTTGTACAGGTGCTCTATTTGGAAGCGAAGCAATCGATGAGTTAATTATACTAAAGAGAGGGGCCTGAGCTAATAAGCCAGCCCCTCATGCTGTTTAGAAGCTGCTTATTTGTGCGCGCAGCCTTCGGATTTCCTGTATAAGCAGCTGCTGCTCCCCGGGATCATCCGGCTGTGTGCTGCTCATGATCCGGGCTAAGCGAAGCTGCAGCATTTCCCGCTCGTTCTGGTTCAGCTGCTCCTCGGGTGAAAGTGACCGGCTGCGATCCTTGGACATAAACTCCTCGTATGTTCCCGGGAACAAGCTTGGCTCACTCTGCCCATCCATCACGAGCAGGCGGCTCGCCGCTTGGCGGATCAAGTACCTGTCATGGGTCACGAGCAGAATCGCGCCGGGATAATGCTGAAGCGCCTCCTCAATCCGTTCGCGCGTACTCACGTCCAGATAGTTGGTCGGCTCGTCAAGAACGAGCAAATTCGCTTTGCCGAAATACAGCTTCAGGAACGCTACTCTGCATTTCTCGCCCATACTCAAATCCCCGATTCGCTTAAACACATCCTCCTTCGAAAATAAGAAGCAGCCCAAAATAGTCCGCGCATGCGGCTGCGTCATCCCCGGCAGCATCAGCAGACTATCCAGAATGGTCGCCTCGTTATCGAGCTTACCCAGCTCCTGCTCGAAATAACCGATTTTCGCCTGCGGATGAATGCTTACCTTGCCTGCGGCAGGCGTTAAGCTGCCCGTTGCCAGCTTCAGCAGGGTCGACTTACCCGCTCCATTCGGTCCAAGCACGGCAAGGCGGTCGCCCCGGTCAATCGAGAGATTAAGCTTACTGAATATATGCTTGCGGCCTTCATAAGCAAAGCTAACATCCTCCATGCGCAGCAGCGTCGAAGCCGCGAAGCCATCCGGCTCCAAATGCATGCGCAGCTGCGATTCCTCGCGAGGCTTCTGCGCTTTTCCCTGATCTAAACGCTCCAATGCGGATTCTTTCGCATGCAGACGCGACACGTTTTTCTTTGACTTTGACCTTAAAAAATCATTTTGCCCTGCCGCTTTATGCGCCTGCTGGAACCATTCCGCATACATGCGTATGCTCTCTAGCAGCTTCTCCCGCTCCAGCTCCTGCTTCTTGTGCAGCGCCTCCTGCGTCCTTAGCTCAAGCTCTTTCTGCGCCTTGTAGTCGGTGTAGCCTCCGGGATAGCGGCGGCAGCCATTCCGCTCCAGCTCCAGAACGGCCGTTGCCGTGCGGTCGATAAACGTCCGGTCATGCGACACGTATACGATCGTTCCCGGATACGTCCTCACCCAGCGCTCCAGCCAATCCAGCGCAGCCGAATCCAAGTGATTCGTCGGCTCATCCAGCACCACGAGCTTCGGCTCTCTGACCATAAGCGCCGCCAACTGGGCTTTCGTCTTCTGACCGCCGCTGAGCTGCGCGAATGGCAGGCGCCACAAAGAAGCATCAAAGCTTAACTGAGTTAAGCATCTCTCCGCTTTAATCTCAAAGCCATAGCCGTCAAGCTGCGCATATCTCTCGTACAGCTCGCTGTATTGATTTAAAAGCTTCTCACTCGTCTCTTTCTCTTTCATTTGCCGCGTCAGCTCCGCCATTGCCCGCTTCAAGCCGAACAATTCCTCCGATCCCGCCTGAACGAACTCGAGCAGCGTGAGCGGGGTATCCGTCTGCGCCTGCTGGTCAAGCCAGCCCCACTCTTCAAGGGGCAATAAGCGCTGCACCGCACCGCCATCAAGCACAAGCCTTCCGGTCAAGCTCTGCAGCAGCGTCGTTTTGCCTATGCCGTTGCGCCCGAACAGTGCAAGCCGCTCGCCCTCTTTAACCTCGAAGCTTATATTTTCGAACAGCATACGGCCGTCCCATTCTTTATTCGCCTGTTTAACTTTTAGCAACATCAATGTACATTCCCCATTTCCGATTACATAATAAAAAACCGTGGCCAGCGGCACACGGTCGAATACGCAGGGGAATATCAGGTAAACGAAAATAAGGATGCGTTTCGCCGCTGTATTGCGGGTAAACATCTCCTGTCTATCGCTGCTGATTGACTAAGCACAAGCCCCCAAATCGACGCACGTATCCCTGACCGGTTCTCGCTGCCGAGAACGCCGCTTGTTTTTAAACAAGTTGTTTACAGGAATCGTGTACTTACTTCATCGGCTGGGTTACCTCCGTCAGTCATCAGTTTTAATATGCGATTATTATATAAGACTGGCGAGTATTTATTCAAGCCCAACTTTCAATGCGGTACCAATTAAAGTTAGTACTAGGCTTAAAACGCAGCATCAACGATTATAAGACATATAAATATTCCTTAATGGAGGTGCTTCATGCATTCTGTATATATAACGAGTATCGGTAAGTTTTTGCCCGGATCGCCTGTCGGCAATGATGAAATCGAGGCTTACCTCGGCAAAATAGGCGGCAAAAGCTCTAAGTCGATGCGGCGCATCCTCGATCAAAATAAAATACGCTTTCGGCATTATGCCATCAGCAAAGAGCAAAAAAGCCTCTATTCGAATGCGGAAATGGCGGGGCTCGCCATACGCGATGCGCTTGAGCGGAATAAAGCGGCACTAAGTGACAAGGTCGAATTCCTCGCAGTCGGCACGACGCAAGGCGATTTATTAGTGCCCGGCTTCGCCAGCATGGTTCATGCTGAAACCAGCCTGCCTGTTATGGAGGTCGCCACGCATCATGGCGTTTGCGCCAGCGGCATGCAGGCGATGAAAAACGCCTACCTGCATGTGCTGTCCGGCGAGCAGCAAACAGCGATTTCCTGTGCGAGCGAATTTCCGAGCCGCGCATTTAAGCATACAAGGTTCGAGGCGCAGGAGGCGCTTTCCAACCGCCAAGTCCCTTTCGATACCGACTTTCTGCGATTTATGCTATCCGATGGTGCCGGCGCGGCGGTACTGCAGCATCATCCTGCCTCATCCGGGCTGTCGCTGCGCATCGAATGGATCGACAACAAATCCTACGCGAATCTATATGACGTTTGCATGTATGCAGGGACCAATCAGGAAAATGATGAGCAGGCTGGCTGGCTCGACTATCCCTCCATTCATGAAGCAGCAAATGACGGAGCCATTAATCTAAAGCAGGATATTCGGCTCGTCAACGAAATGCCGAAGGTTGGGGTTAACCGGTTCTTCGAGCTTGTGGATGAGGGCAAGATCGACCCTGCCGCCATTGATTGGATGGCATGCCACTATTCGTCCCATTTTTTCCGCGAGGAGATCTTCAGGCTGCTGCAGCTTGGCGGACTTACAATCCCCGAGGAGAAATGGTTCACGAATTTATATACGAAGGGCAACACTGGCGCGGCGTCGATCTATATCATGCTGGAGGAACTGCTTAACGAAGGACATCTGAAGCCCGGCGAGCAGGTGCTGTGCATGGTTCCGGAGAGCGGCAGATTTCAGACGTCGTATATGCTGCTGACCGTTGTCGGCTCCGCGGATGATGCCGAGATGGCAGCGAGGCCTGCGTTCGAGGAAAGAAAACCCGAGGCCCCTTATCTGGAGTACGACGCAGCAAATAACGTTCAAGCCCATCTGGTCAGACAGCTCGTGCAGGTATGGATCGATTTTGAGCAAAAGCTGGCGCATGTTCCGGTTATTCAGCATTTGTACAACAATAAATTCACTCTTCAAGATTACATGGCGCTGATGGAAAATATCCGCCAGCAGGTCATTGACGGCTCGCAGTGGATCGCCCGCGCAGCTTCATATATCGCGATTGAGCATATTGATCTCCGTTCGACGTTCATCGCTCATGCGCGCGACGAGCATCGCGACTTTCAAATACTGGAGCGCAACTATGTTGCCGTTGGAGGAGACCTGGCGAAAATTCAGTCCGGCGAAAAAAATATCGGCAGCGAGGCATTATCGTCTTATTTATTTCAACGGGCTAGCCGTGAGAATCCGATCGATCTCATCGGCGCCATGTGGATTATCGAAGGGCTGGGCTGCCGAATGGCGCGCTACTGGGGCGAGATGATCCGCGATCAGCTCGGACTGAGCGATGAGGAAGTGTCGTTCCTTCTCTATCATAGCGACTCCGACGAGAAGCATTTCGAGAGGCTTGAGGCGGTCGTACAGCATCCTATGCTGACGATGGAATTTGCGGCGCGAATTGTAAAAACGGCTAAAACGACTGCACGGCTGTACCTGCTCCAACTAGAGGAGCTGGGGAACGTATGAGCGAAGCCGATTATTTTAAAAATATGGCGCATGACAAAAACGATCCGAATCCGTTTCTCGCGATATTCATGGATCAGAGCATTCCCTTCAATGAAGAGGCAAAGGCCGCTTACCTTAAGGATTGCTCAAGCAAATCGCGGCAGTTTCTATTGCCCTTGTTGAGACCTTTTGCGCGGATGATGATTATTTTGCTGCAAATTTATAAAATCATTGTGCCAAAGGCGCTCACATCATCTCGCATTCTGCACCGCGTGCTGCATTTCGGGATGAAAACCTTTGTCAGTCCGAGCGCTAACTTTATGATTTTGCGCCACTTCTATCTCGGCTCCGAGGTGCTGGGCTTCATTCGCGACAATGTGCCCGGCGTCCAAATCGAGATGAATCCGCTAAAGCCGACCCGTCTTGAGCCGGTTAAGGATGATCTGTTTTTGATACACGACCTTAATTTATATAATTTCGTCATCAATCTCAATCGGGAGCTTCAAAGCAAGGGGATCGAGGTAAAGAAGCAGGAGACGCTTCATTTCGGTTCGATTACCTCGTCTCCCCTGCCCATTGAGCAAATGCCGAATCGCTGGACCAACTTTATGGATTTGACGACGGCGATCGAATGCTTCACTCCTGTCTACCAGATGTTCCTGACGGATAATGATTTCTGGCGGGCGACCAACTCGCTGCAGCTGGATGAAACGATCGGTATCCTCGCCTCTAAGATTATCGGCAACAACGAGCGGCTGGCGCTCATAAACAACAAACATCCCATGGTGCCGCTCACAACGCTGAAAGCAGGCTTCCGCCTTGTACTGCATGGACTGGCGACGGAGCAGCTCCACGCGCTGCTCGTCGAACTTAAGCTGAAACAGCAGCAGCACTCATAAAGAGCAGCTTCTGGCTGCCAAGCCTACACGGCTGCCGCCATCTTTAGCATCATAATCTCGAGCAAAAAAAGAAGGCAAACATCGCATACAGCGAGTCTGCCTTCCTTCTCCAATTCCTCATTTATTTCAAAAATGAATATCCCAAAAATCGGTCGGCATTTCTCATGCTTGACCAAATATCAGGGCTTTCGCCGCCAATATACCAATAGGCTAGACCGGCAAGCTTAGCATCTGCTGCCAGCTTGTATTTTTCAGTTATGGAGCGTCCGTCCTCGAGCCATATTTTATGACTTACCCCGTTTTTCGTATAAGCAGCCGTGTACTGTCCTAACCCGGCATTCCATATCGGCCGGATTGAATACTTATCGATCAGCGCATTTTGCTGGCTGAGTGAAATGATTTCGGAGAACAGGGCGCTTCCGTCCTCCTTCAAATTCCAATCACGATTATAAAAAGGCAGAGCTAATATAACTTTATAGCTGGGCACCACCCTTACCAGCTTATTCAATGACGCTTCATCATAGCCCAGGGAAGCATTAGAGCCCGCTACCAGGCTGCCTCCCCAATGCTCGTCATAGCCCATTAATACGATATAATCAGCTTGCTCGCCAAGCGCGGCATAATCGAAGGCTTCCGTCCAGTCGGTTCCGCGGTCGGGAGATACATCGACTGAGAGCGTCACGTTCATGTCCTTTAGCTTCTCCGATAAACCCGTTATAAATGCAGTAAGCGATGTGCGATCCTGAGAGGAAACATTTTCAAAATCGATGTTAAGTCCGTCCAAATCATATTTTCGTACAACTGCCGACAGATTCGCAATTGCCGTATTGCGCGCTTTGGTGTTGGACAGCATTTGATGAGTAGCTGCTTGGTCGGAGCGGTTGCCTACCATCGGCCATATTTTTTTATTATTTTTCTTTGCCCACGTTACAAGAGCTGGATCCGTCATCTCGGATACATCGCCCAAAGCCCCTACATTGTACCAACGCGGAGACAAGGTGTTTACATTCGATGACAAAACATTTTTTTCATATTGCTGTGTGGTTTGAGCGTATTGCCAGCCAAGCTTTATCGTTTCTTTGGGCTTAGCCGCTAATTCCGCTGCCCATTTTTTATTTTGCAGCACCCGATGGATCATAACCGCCGTTTCTTGTCGTGTGATCGGGTCTGCTGGACGGAAGCGGCCATTATTGTCGCCCTTCATAAGGCCGTGCTCAAGAACCGTCATTACGGACGAGTCTGCCCACTCCGCGATAAGGCTGCTATCTTCAAAGCCCGGCTTCTCGCCCGCATCATCTTCCGGCTTTTTTAACGCACGAGCCAATAATACGGCAGCCTCCTGCCTCGTAATCGGCTTCGCCGGAGCAAAGGTATTCACGGCTATGCCATCGACCAAGCCGAGCTGCACGGCCGCTTGAATCCAGCCATAGTACCAAGCCTTCCTGGCTAAGTCGTTAAATGGAGAGACCGGGGTCGCTACCGGCTCTAATCTGAGCAGCCGGTCAAGCACGGTTACAAACTCCGCTCTGGAGATCGATTTGGCCGGAGAGAAGCTGCATTTCGACGTACCCGTTATTATTTTTTTGTTATACAAATCTACAATCTCCTGCTTGCCGTAGCTCTTCGAAATATCATCGAAAGGCAGCGCGCTTTGAGCAAAGGCAGGCTGCGCCATTTCAGTCATCATATATAACAAAGCAAAAGCCGCTATAACTAATCTATTGCTTATATACTTCACGTAGGTCCTCCTAAATAAGCGAATCTACGAAGTATATCAAACTATCTGCTATTGCTCATTGCAAAATTATTGGCAGTGCCCGCCTTCCGTCAGCCGTTCGACTTTGTTTGCAGCGGCTTTAATCTTGCTTCGATTTGCGCGCGCTGCGGCTCCAGAAACGGAGGCAGCGCCAATGATTCGCCCAAATGGTTGATATCTTCATCCGTATCGAAGCCGGGACCGTCAGTCGCCAGTTCAAAAAGAATGCCGTTCGGCTCGCGGAAGTACAGCGAGCGGAAATAGTAGCGGTCGACGAAGCTGGAGTTTGGAATACGGACTCCGCGGATATGCTCGATCCACTCGCGCAGCTCGTCATCGTTGTCTACGCGGAACGCTACGTGATGCACGCCGCCATGTCCCTGCTGCTCACGCGGCAAATCATGCCGCTCCTCGATATGAACCTCGGCGCCGCTGCCGCCTTCTCCGGTTTCGAATACGACGATATCCGGCTGGCCTGCAACCGTGGACGGATACTTCCCTTTTTCGCGGAAGCCCATCAGCTGGGTCAGTACGAGAACGGTAGGCTCCGGATTTTTGACCGTCAGCTGCACCGGGCCAAGTCCAAGAATGCCGTATTCGGCAGGCACTGTGCTTTTATCCCAAGGAACACCGCCCTTAACGCCTTCATTATGCTCATCGGATACGAGCACTAAGCGCTGCCCCTCAAAATCTCTGAAAGCAATCGTATTGCGGCCTGCGCGTTCAATAATTTCATCATGATCGACACTGAATTGCTCGAACCGTTCTTTCCAGTAGCGAAGCGCCGCATCATTCGCGACCCGCAGGGACAGAGAGGAAATGCTGCTTATACCGGCACGGTTTTTGCCCGTCATCGGAAATTCGAAGAAGGTCAGCTCCGTTCCCGGATTCCCCTTCTCATCTCCATAGAACAGATGATAAACCGACGTCTCATCTTGGTTAACCGTCTTCTTGACTAAACGAAGACCTAACAACTGCGTGTAAAAGTCAAAATTACCGGATGCGGTGCCTGTGATCGCGGATACGTGGTGAATGCCTTTGAGCTGCATATAAACAACCTCCCAAAAAGTTTTGTCATGCAAAATTCACTTTTTTTATGCCTTATCATTTAATATTGTATTTTTTTAAGCAAATCGAGCAGTTGCCTCTTCTCATCCCGGTCCAAAGCGTTATACTGCGACGCCTGGAACTGCTCCTGTACCGGAACGACATCATCAAACAACGCTTTACCCTTTTCCGTTAACGATACGTATTTGGTCTTCCACTCTTGCTCGCGCGCTACAAAGCCTAACTCTTCAAGCTTGCCAAGCAGCTGCGTAATGTTCCCTTTCGTGACAAACAGCTTGTCGGCCAGCTGCTGCTGCGTTAAACGGCCATGAGCGCCAACCTGCGCCAGTATGTCAAACTGCGCGGCGGATAAGCTCCATTTTTTCAAATGCTGCTGGCTTTCCCGCAGGCTTTGATTATAAACCCGCGATAAGCGAAACCATATCATTAAGCCCAGCCGCTCATCACGTTTAGATAAGAAGGATTCCGTATCATTACGATCCATTCGACCACCTCAAGCCTTCGTTATAGTTATCAGTTTATAACTAAACTGATAAAATGTCAAATGCCGAAATGAATCCCCTACCTCGGACTAGGGAAACGGGAATTGCAATATGTTAAGATAAGCGGATACAAAGCGTAAGGAGATATAGCATGATTGAACGAAATCCTATTACCCGGCAGCCCCTTCCGATTGGGAGGACCCCGCTGGATCTTGCAGCAAGAAATAAACGCAAGCGAAACAGACTTCTGCTGCTCATTATTTTGGCAGTCACCGCTGCTATATTGTGGAAGACGATTCTCACCTTTGAGCCCCCCATACCTGACACCGAAATCACTCCGGCTGCTCCGATAACAGAGCTGCATCCGGTCGTGTTTGCCAAGCAAAACGAGCTGATCTCAGAAACGGGCAAGGCCGGCATCACCATTCTCATTACGGACGGCTTCCGCTCAAACGAAGAGCAGGACGCTATTTATGCTAAGGGAAGAACGACGGATGGCAAAGTCGTTACACAGGTGCAGGGCGGCCAGTCGTATCATAATTACGGCCTCGCTATCGATTTTGCGCTGCGCACCAAGAAGGGTGAAGTCGTATGGGACATGAAATATGACGGCAATAAAAACGGGCAAGCAGATTGGATGGAGGTCGTCGCAATTGCTAAACGGCTTGGCTTTACCTGGGGCGGTGACTGGAAGAACTTCCCTGACTATCCGCATCTCCAAATAGACTTTGGCTATTCAATCCGTCAGCTCCGCAACGGACTGCGGCCGCCTGTCGAATAACCGGGCCACTCAGGTTCATTAGCCAAAAGGGTGTAAACCGATTTCCGGTCTGCACCCTTTTGGCTTGCTTCAATTCTCACTATGAACGTAGAATTTTGCAGGCTCGTTCTCGCCTAGTCACATGTTCAGGACATCCGTGTTCCCGTCCCAATCGATGTCAATCGATTGGGACGCAGTTTTGTTAACAATAGCCTTCCCTAAGCACAATAGAAACGACCATAAATATTTCATTAATAATCAATCCAATTTCACTCTTACACTCCGTATACCTGGTGATAAAGTTACGGTACCTTCTTTTCTGTTGATGATCCCTTTGCTAGCTGATTGTATTCGATTTACAAATATCGGCAGGTTGAAAATGATATCGTTGGCGGGCACATCCCCATTCATTGTTAGAGTTACTTCGTTTCTGGAGGGACTTTCGATGATGATATTTATTCTTCCCTTATGGCTGATCGGAAAATAGTGCACCATAATCTTCTCTTGACCCAGCCATTTGTCCGGTATCCCTCTTCCTATCAGGATACGACCATCGTAAAACTCCGCCACAATCGATTCTACAAATACTTTGGAAGCCATGGATTGACCCCACATATGTGGAGAGGATCCGCTGCCCTTGCCCGGATGTATTCCTACCCATGCTGATGGAGCCGGCACTCCGATATTCTCCCACCAGCTATATGGCCCACTTTGGGTATTGGAGATCATAAATTCATAATCCATGATTCCTTCCGTCCTATATTTGTTTCCTCTAAGGGCAGCTGCCCCATATCCCGCATTGTACCCTGTAGAATAAACCTTAAAATCCGGGTTAGGATATCCACCATAGGTATGAGGGGGAAGGCCGGATTTCTGCAAACGTTTGAATCCGTAATCGTAAGTAGCATCAATCATATTCAAACTTACGCCCTGTTGTTTACCACCAAGCAGCCATCCGTCCCAAGCCCACCTGCCGAAAGAAAACATCGAAGCCCAATTGGCGTCTTTCGGATTTCGGGTCCGGTTTTTATCATTCGGTTCCACCATTGAAGCAGGCATATAATTTATTCTGAAATTCTTGACGGTTTCAGAAAGCGTTAGATTCACTGTGATCAAAAAATCGTTATACTCCGCTTCTGCCCAAGCCCGTTCTTCCTGTTCCCCCAATCTGTCCGCAACGTACCTATAGGCCAAAAGCCCCGTCAAACCGGACCAGTTATCGACCGTCCAGTATCCGTTCGCGTCAACATCGTTGGTTCTCTTCATAATTCCGTTCGGTCCAGTCCGATCCTCGCTTATTTTATGTGCGGCGGCTCTAATCTCAGGCCAATGCACCCGCGCAAATTCGACGTCATCGGTCTTCAGAAGATAAAGCGCCCATGGCCAGGGATATTTCCAAGTTGCATCATCATACTGTCTTCCCACAGGAAGTCGCTCCAGTAATTGTTTAGCTTCACTGTATTGTCCAATGGTAAGCAATGTTACCAGGCTTCCGACCGCGTCATGATCGTAAACGCGGTCATAACCATTTTCCCCTACATGCGTGGAATATCCGTCTTTCACAATGTGAGTATAAATGTAACCCGCTTTATAGGCATTATTTAATTGTTTATCCGCAGTTTGAATTTGTGCAATTTCCGATAATTTATTATCCCAGTAGGTTTTCATAGATCGAAAGTGT
The DNA here is from genome assembly GCF_056269405.1 of Paenibacillus sp. J2L1-98. NCBI lineage: Bacteria > Bacillati > Bacillota > Bacilli > Caryophanales > Paenibacillaceae > Paenibacillus > Paenibacillus sp. J2L1-98. Next base: position 147,632 of record NZ_JBWDNW010000012.1, read on the forward strand.
TTGTCCCAACCACCTGCTTTTTGGATGTCTTCGTTTTTGGGCCAGTAGAAATCTTTTCCGAACCGGTCTATAGCAACGGCAAAATCGAAATTCACAGTCTCTTGTGGGTTAACCGTATGATCGGGTGAATTTAATGGGATAAAAGGAGCGGATTGTCCCGGAAAGATTTCCTTTGTTTCCGTACTTAGGTTCGTTGCAGACACTCTGGAATAAGCAATTACATAGTCGTTCCCATTAAGCGTTACTTTATCACCGAAATTCATAATTTTCACTAATACCTCATCCTGTTCGAATTCCGTTATGAGACAAGGGAGGTAACCGGAGTGATTATACCACTTGACAGATTTCACTGAGTTATAAATATTAAAGCCGATGATGATATTTTTTTCGTCTCGAATCAAGAAGCTTCCATTTTCAAATGCGATAGCTGCATCCTTATCCCCGTCCCAGCCAAACACTGCAGAATAGATTCCTTGCACGGCTTCTTCGTAATTGCGGATTGGCGCTTTTTTAACTGGTAAGCTTTCCGTCCCTCCCTTAAATCCGGAATTATGAGCGGGCACTAAAGTTCCAAATAAGAGGATTGATACCGAAATAATGAGTGTTTTCATATTTCCCTCCGAATATCTGCAATTTCCCTAACTACTTTCACCGATTTGCATCCTCATTATTCATTTCCCGGTTTATCCGATATCTAGGTGGATTAGAAAGAACAGTTAAAATTACCGCTCATTTATTAGATACCACTTCACCTCACTGATCTCGACAAAAATATATTTGAAAAGAACTGATTTTGTCTCAAAAAGAAAAAAGCGGCATCTCCCTATTTGTACTAGGAGAAAGCCGCTGATTAATCATTTACATTGAAACTTAGATTGATAGTTTCTCTGCTATTTACCGCCGGTAAACGTAATTCCCTTAATAAAGAATCGGTTGAAGAAAGCATAAATAAGGAGCGCTGGGAGCGTGAATACCATTGATGCGGCCATAATGTAATTCCATTGACTGATATATTGCCCCTTGAAGGTGTTAAGCCCCAGCGTCAGCGTAAACATTGACTTGTCGGACATGAACATGAGTGGTTTTAGAAATTCGTTCCACGCTCCCATGAATACGAAGATCGTCTGGGCCGCTAATGCCGGCATAGCCAGCGGTAGAGCAATACGGAAAAATACCCCGAACCGATTTAATCCATCCATCGCGGCGGCTTCCTCCAGCTCCTTCGGGAAACTCAGGAAAAACTGCCGCATCATGAAGATGAAAGTCGCATTTGCCATCATAGGCAGGGTCAACGCAGCATACGTGTTCAACAAATCAAGCTGCTTCATAATAAGGTACGCCGGAACGATGGTTAGTTGACCCGGAATCATCTGCACTGCCAGGATAAGAATGAACATCACTTTGTTTCCGGCAAAGTCAATACGCGCAAGCGCATAACCTGCCATGGAGTTGAACAAGGTATTGCACAGTGTCGCAACTACCGCAATCAAGGCGCTATTATACATCCACCTAAGGAACAGCGGTTCTCTAACGAAGATGTCATAATAGTTTTGAAAGGTGAACTGTTTTGGAATAAAGTTGATGCCCCCCGACACAATTTCACTTAGCGGCTTAAACGAAGAGGACAGCGCCCATAAGAAGGGCGCGACCGTAATGAAGCCGTATGCAAATAACAGGAAGTAAAGAATCGCCTTTCCCCATTTGGATTGTTGAAATACCACCTAATCACCCTCCTAGTTCAGCTTCTCTTCGGCGAAAAGCTTGCGTTGAATCAATGTTACGAGCATAATGACCGCAGCCAGCATGACAGCGAGCGCAGAAGCGTAGCCGAAGTCGAGATTTTTGAAAGCATACTGATAAATCAGCAGCGCGACCGTCAAGGTTGAGTTATTCGGACCTCCGGAGCCTGCCGAGAAAATATACGATTGATCGAATAACTGGAAAGTACCGATGATTCCCATAACGACGGTGAAGAAGGTTGCAGGCTTAATCATCGGAAGCGTAATAGAAAGGAAACGCCTCCAAGCTCCTGCCCCGTCCAGCATCGCCGATTCGTAAAGCGCATCAGGAATATCCTGCAGCGCAGCCAGAAAGACGACCATAAAGAATGGAGCGGTAGACCATATATTCATAATCATGATCGCCTTCATGGCGACCGCGGGATCTCCGAGCCAGTTGTAGCCATGCAAACCCACGATCTCAAGAACTCGGTTCAAAAGACCGTTTGAATTGTATATCCACATAAAGATAAGTGACAATACAGCAGATGAGGTTACGGTCGGCATAAAAAATACGATTCGAAAGAAATTTTTATATTTTAACTTGGCATTCAAAATAACGGCAAGCAAAATGGCGAACGCCGTTTGCAGCGGCACAACGAACAGCGCGAAAGATGCCGTATTTTTAAGCGCGATCCAAGCTCGACCATCGTCGGCCATACGGGTGAAATTATCCACTCCTACCCAATTGTAACTGACCTCGCCAAGCAGGTTGACCTTATGTCCCGATAAATAGAGCGAATAGAAAACAGGCAGGAACAAAAAAGTACCAAGCACTAGAATCGTTGGAAGCAGGAACAGATAGCCGGTCGCATTATTTTTCAGCTTCTTTCTCCATGAAGAAACTTGGGTCATGCATCACCTTCTCCTCTCGTATCATAATGAAAGAATTAAGGAGAGAGACATCTTCCCTCTCCCCTCTTCAATCCGCTTACTTCGCTGCCGCGATTTCTTTATTCGCGACGCTCTCCGCTACCTTCATCGCATCCTCAAGCTTCGAGTTGCCCATGAATGTGTCTACAAATTGATTATTGAAGTTGCTCGTAATGGTAGGCAGCGTGGAGCCGGCTTGCCAAGGCGTTGCATAAGTAGCGCCCGCCACGATTGCACCGCGCAGCTCATCCTTGTCATAACCTAGCTCTTGTGCGACTGACTTCCGAGTAGGCAGCGCGAAGCCTTTGCTGGTCCACGTCTTCATCCCTTCCTTGCCTGTCAAAAAGGAGATTAATTGCCAAGCCGCTTCTTTCTTCTTCGATTCCTTGTTCATTACGTAAGCAACGGTAAAGGCCATTGTACCTTTCTTGCCGTTTACAGTCGGGAGCTCCGCGGTGCCGTAATCGAGATCCTTGTAGTTAGACTCCAGGAAAGGAATCGCCCAATTGCCTTCGAATACGATAGAAGCTTTCCCTTGCCCGAACATCTCTCCGCCCCAGCCGGCGCCCACTTCCTTCGGCTCACCGGATGATTTGTCCACGTTATGCATATCTGCCACAAGCTGCAGTCCTTTAAGTGCATCTGGCGATGCAAAAGTCGCGTTGCCCTCATCGTCTGACACTTTGCCTCCGAATGCTTGAATCATAAACATCTGGCGTGCAAGCTCAGGCGCAACGCCGAAGCCGTAACGAGTGGTTTTGTCTCCTTCTTTTTTGGTCAGCTTAATCGCGGCAGTCTGCAGCTCTTCCCATGTTGCCGGAGGTGCTGTAATTCCCGCCTCAGCGAAATCCTTTTTGTTGTAGAACATGGCAAGTGTAGAGAAATCCTTAGGGAAACCATAGGTTACGCCTTCCTGCTTAAAGGCATCGACCATCGGCTGTTCGAAGTCCGCAACATCAAACTCTGGCGTCACATAACTGTCTAACGGCTCGAGCACATTTCGCTCAATGAGTCCGGGCACCTCGAATGCGTCCAAGTAAAATACGTCAGGACCTTCTCCGCCTATAAGTCTTGTCTTGATAACATCCATGTATTGGTCGGCAATTACCTCGTAATTCACCTTCACATTCGGATACTTTGCCTCAAACGCTTTCAGCGTCTGGTTAAGCAGATCTTGCTCTTCCGGGCTTGCTCCCCAGCCTGCAAGCGTAACGGTAATCTGCTCATCGGCTGGCTCTTTTGTCGGATTTTGTTCTGTAGCTTTGTTCGTTTCTTCTGTGTTGGCGTTTCCTTCCTTACCGCCGCAAGCGGTCAACATAAGAACGATAACCAACATTAATGATAAAATAACAAAACCAGATTTTCTCAACATACATACAACCTCCTTTGTAATGTGAGCCTTGTATATAAAATAATGCGTGAATCCTATGAAATCAGCAGCTCATACCCTGTCTGATTAGACAGTATTTCTACCTCTGGCCCTGCGTTACCGCGAGTAACGCGCAGGTTGAGAGTGCCGCTGCCTATGTGAAGCTGCTCCACTCTAAGCTCATTCATCCCTTGAAGAAGAGACGGCTTGATCGTAATCTGCCGGGATAAGGCATCCGGTTGAAGGCCAAGCAGCGCTTGCACAAATGTCAATGGCGTACCAGCCGCCCATGCCTGCGGAGAGCAAGCAACTGGATAAGGAACCGGGGCGCCAAGCAAATCATCGTACCCGCAGAACAGTTCAGGCAGCCTGTAATATTCGAATTTGTCGGCAGCATTCAATAATCCCTGCATGACTGTATTTGCTTCCTTCGTGAAACCCGATTGACTAAGGCCAAGCAAGCATAGAGAGTTGTCATGGGGCCATACGCTTCCGTCGTGATAGCTCATCGGATTGTATCCCGCTGCAGCCGTACTCATTGTCCGAATGCCGTAGCCTCCGAACATGTCAGGCGCAACCAACCGTTCTGCAACAGCCCTTGCCCGCTCGGGAGAAGCGATCCCGGACATGAGAATATGACCTGCATTTGAAGTAACCGAATCCACCTGCTTCTTATCTTTGTCCAAGGCTATCGCATAATACTGCTCATCTTCCAACCAGAAATCACGCTCGAAGCGAGCTCGAAGCTGTGCTGCGTCTTGTTCCATGATGGCTGCCTGCTCTTCACGGCCTAAGCTTCTGAATATGGTGGATAATCGGGTAAGCGCCTGATAGACATAGCCCTGAACTTCAACGAGTGCGATCGGAGCTTCCGCATAGTCGCCATTGCGGTGGACGACTGAATCTGCGGAATCCTTCCATCCCTGATTCGCAATGCCTTTGGTTGACTTCTGATAATACTCCACAAAGGAATCGTCGTCTTGGTCGCCATAATCTTTAATCCATGCTAATGCCGCATCGAGATGTGGCAGTAATGAGCTTACAAAATCAGCATCTCCTGTCCAGTGATAATACTCGGCTGTAAGCAGCAAAAAAAGCGGTGTCGCGTCGATTGTTCCGTAATAAGGCGTAAATGGAACCTGATTCGTACCGGCCAATTCACCATATCGAATTTCATGCATCACCTTGCCTGGTTGCTCATCCCGCCACTCATCCACCTTCTGACCCTGATAAGCAGCCATCGTGAGCAGAGTTCCTTTCGCAATTTGAGGATTTAAAGGTAGCATCTGAAGAGCGGCAATGAGACTATCTCGACCGAACGGGACGGAATACCATGGCAGGCCTGCTACAGGAAATGCTCCATAACCGAGATCGGTAAGCAGTACTCGTAAATCTTGGACACCGCGATGGTAGAGCTTATTGAGGAGTGGAACATCGCTATGGATTGAAGTCGTTGAAGCATTCCATTCTGTATAAGATGCTCTTAACTTGTTCATAGCATTCTCAACCTCATGCTGAAACGGCTCTTTGCCATCCAAAATCGGAGCGATAAAGAAATCGATTGCATAGGTTTCTTGATGATTCAGTTCCACGTCGAAATAAAGCTCGCCTGTCTCGTCTATTCGACTTTCTTTCTTATTCCACTTAACCTTAGTCTCGCGCCGAACGCCGTCGGCCCCGAGATAACTGATCACTCTCTCACCCGGCGCGCTCCGCTCGGCCGTCTTGCTCCCTAGCTCTCCATACTGAAAGCCGCGAACGACAAACATGTCAGCAAAGTCAGCATCCAATAGCATAGAGAAATCAAAACGGATGGCTTTAGGGTAGTAGCTTGTTAGCTTGATAGTCTCGTATAATGCACCGTCATAGATAAAGCGCGTGCGTTCAATTTCTACAGATTCACGCCATAAAATCAGCTTACCGTTTTCCTCCATATGTGAATTGGTAAGACGAATGGTAGAGATACAATTCTCGGCAGAGGATGAGGACAATAAAATGGTTTTCTCACCGTTGATTCGAATCTCCATCCTGCTTAGGAACCTGGTATCTCTCGTATAGAGACCCTGACCGGAAGCATTATGCTCTGAGATATCTCCATCCTTATCTGTCATAAGAAATAAATCATTTTCTTTGATGATTTGATAATCCAAATTTTCTCCTCATTTCTTAATTTTTTAAATCCGAAACGTTTCGGAAAAAGGATAAAAAAAATTGAAATCCCAATAAAAATATTCACCCAACTTTCCAAAACGTTTCGGATGCGATATAATCGAATTATAGTTCAAGATGAAAGCATTTACAAGTCTAAATTTATATTTAAATTTTTGGAAAGAAATATTTTCCAGAACATTATGGAGGTATTTATATGGTTACCATTAAAGATATTGCCAAAGCCGCCAGTGTATCTGTTACGACGGTGTCCCGTGCTTTGAATGGCTATGATGACGTTAACGAAGGCACCCGTCTTAAGATTAGGACAATTGCAGACCAGCTGGGTTATAGTCCCAATATGGCTGCTAGGTCACTCATATCAAAGAAGACAAAGACACTCGGCCTCCTTCTCTCCAACGTTACAAGGGACAGCTCCAAAGACAATATTGCTTATGAAGTGCTATGCGGAATAAACGATCGATCAGGAGAACTGGATTATGATCTTGTTCTGTTCAGTACGACATCGCAGAAACAGAGAATGAAATCCTATAAGACGTTATGCCAAGAACGAGGTGTAGATGGTGTTATTATTATGGGTATCCGACTGGATGATCCATATTTGAAGGAGATTGTATCCTCTGATATTCCCTGTGTGCTCATCGATATTATACTTGAGGGACCAAATGTCGGGTACGTGACATCAGACAATACAAACGGTGCCCTTGCTGCAGTAAACCATCTGCTGGATTCCGGACACCGTCATATCGCAATGATTAACGGCCATTCTCAAGCGAATGTAAGCATTTTACGGCTAGAGGGCTATCGTCAAGCACTTGAGAATTATGACGTCCCCTTTGACGAGTCACTTGTTCTTGACGGATTATTTTCCGAAGCTGGAGGAAGAGAAGCTGCTTGCAAAGTGCTTGCCAGCAGGCCTGAGGTGACTGCTTTATTTTGTGCCAGCGACTTAATGGCTCTTGGGGCAATGCAGGCCGTGAAGGAAATGGGGAAAAGGGTACCTGAGGATATTTCAATCATAGGCTTCGATAATATAAACTTGACAGCCTATTGCACACCGGCGCTGACTACCGTTCACCAGTATAAATATGAGCTAGGCTCCCATGCCGCTCAGATCTTAATTGATCTTTTAGAGGGACATGAAGCCATTCATCATGTCATGCTTGCTACTGAGCTAATCCTAAGAGATAGCATTCGCAAAATGTAAGATTGAGCTAAAGATACTAAACAATCGTAATACGTTGCTCAAAAGTCTCTTTCACTCTGCGAAAGTTAAGTAAAGAAGAATGCCATAAAAATAAGTATATAAATTAGATTGACGGAGAGCAGCATAAAAATAAGCACAGCTAATTTCCCGCTCCCCGTCTGTTTATTATAGCCCTGCTATAATTTCATAAGAACGCAGGCGTGCCTTGTGATCGAATATATGAGCCGCAACCATGATCTCATCAGCTTGCGTCGTCTCAATATATTGCTTTAGCTTGCTGCGAACCGTCTCCGGCCCGCCGACAATGGAAGAACCCAGCTGCTGCTGCAGAGCGATCTTCTCCTGCGGGGTCCATACGTCATCCATATCGTGAACCGGAGCAGGCAAAGGCCCGCGGTTATTACGAATAAACGAAAGAAATAGCTGCTGCATCGATGTAGCCAAATAAGCCGCCTCCTCATCCGTATCGGCCGCAACCACGTTTACCGCGACCATCCCTTTCGGTTTATCGAGAACGGCAGAAGGCTTGAAGCTGCTGCGATAGAGATTCATCGCCGGAACGGTAAACGTAGGCGAGAAATGACCGGCGAAAGCGAACGGCAAGCCGAGCTGCGCAGCCAGCAGCGCGCTAAAATCACTTGATCCCAGCAGCCAAATCGGTATGTCCAGCCCTTCGCCTGGAATCGCCCGCACAGGCATGCCGACCTCCGTGCCCGACGGATCCAGAAACGCCCGAAGCTCCGCTAACTGCTCGGGAAAATCATGGCCGTTGCTTCTTCTGTTTCCTCGAAGCGCAGCAGCTGTAAGACCGTCAGTGCCGGGCGCGCGGCCAAGTCCGAGATCGATGCGGCCGGGAAATAAAGATTCCAACGTGCCGAATTGCTCGGCGATGACAAGCGGAGCATGGTTTGGCAGCATGATGCCGCCCGAGCCGACGCGAATCGTCGACGTGCCTGCCGCTACATGCCCGATGACGATTGACGTCGCCGAGCTCGCAATGCTTGGCGCATTATGATGCTCCGCCAGCCAGTAACGGTTATAGCCCCATTTTTCCGCATGCTGTGCAAGGTCTAACGTATTGCTGAGCGATTCGGCGACAGAGCCTCCTTCGACAATTGGTGAAACATCGAGTACTGACAACGGAATGCTAAATGCTGAATTTATTTTGGTCTGTTCTGACATAACGCTCACCCTCTACTTCATGATCGGAAGCCGCGCTTCCATAAGCTGGACATGCAATAACTGTATGAATATTAGATACACATTGGGCAGTACAAAAAGAATGCTGCCCGCTATGAGGACTGCCATGCACAATGAGCGGTAATACACAGCTTCTACCCTTATTACCGCTATTGTTTCCACAGCAGCTGAAGCAGTCATGGCGCTTCTCATTTGCTGTAAGATTTTAAATCTGATGCTCCTTTTGCAGCTGTTGGCATTTTCGGATCTTCTCCAAAGCCGTTTGAAGCGTATTTTGCTCCAGGTAAGCTACATAATGAAGCTCCGCTTCGTAGAAAAAATGATCCATGACCGCTTGAATATTCGCCGAAACGAGACACTCCTCCTCCGGATTGCCCGAACACCAGTGAGGCTTAAGCGAACAGCCGGAAAGCGCCCGGTAAATTTGAGCAAGCGAAACCTCCCCCGGCTCGCAGTTCAAAATATAGCCGCCGCCGATTCCTTCCTTCGTTTTCACAAAACCGTGTTTCCGCAAAGTGCTCATTATTTTGCGAATGCGCGTCGGATTGGTCGCCACGTTACGGGCAATCGTCTCGCTGCTGGCCATATGATCAGGCAAATAAGCTAACAGCACCAGGCTGTGAACCGCTACCGTAAATTCACTGTTCATCTTTGCACTCCCTCTCAAGAAGGATACTGTAATATTATTGCATACAGTTGATTAAGTCAAACCTTCCTTTCTTAGAATAGCACAGAGAGAAAGCCCTAGCATAGACTTTCTCATCTGCCCACCCCGAATAGCTATGATGACGATCATCAATTAACCTATAAAGACGGCTTCTGCCATACTTGATATTTGTTGCCGTCCGGATCTTTGAAACCAAGCTGCAGGCCGCAGCTGCCCTCGTCCCGAATATCCGTCTCGGTCCATGTGCCGGCCTCCTTCAAGGAAGCATACAGCGACGAAATATCTTCGGTCTCGAAGCATAGCGGAAACATCTCGAACGATTCTCCGTCTTCAGTCCACCCTGTCGTCTCGAATGTAAGCGGAGTCATAGCAGGACTCGGCAGCAGAAAGAGCCACCCGCCGTCTCCCATGATCATAATAGCGCCACGCCCTGGTTCAACGGGGGAACGGAGCTTCATACCGAGCACCCGCTCATACCACTCCGCAGCCTTTACCGCATTCGAAACCGGAACGTACGCGCAATTGATATTTTTAATCATTTCACATCAGCTCTCTTTCAAGGTTTTCGCGGCAGGCAGCTTTTTCCCCATACAATTAAATAGAAAAAATGGCCTGCGCAAAGATCATAACGCAGAACGTTTGTCCTGTACATGATTACTTTACCTGCCATTTTCCCCATAAAATATTATTTTAGCGGTGCTGTTCATAGCGGTTGCTTCTGCTTAGACTCCGAATAGCTTCTAATTCGTTTGACGTCAGCGCCTGAGCATATCCCGCGCCAATATTATGCAGCAGTTGAGCCGCCGAGCTTGCCCCTGGAATGACCGCAGCTACAGCCGGATTGGCCAGCGCATATCTGATTGCCGTATGCGCCATATCGTTGGAGCCGCCTCCTGCACGGAGCAATGCAGCACGCAAAGCCGACAGCTCTTCTTTCCCGTAATCCAAATAACCCTTTTCCGCTTTCGCAGCGCCATTGCCGGTTAAAATTCCTTTTGCCACCGGACCGCGGGCTATTAAGCTGATCCCCTTCTCCGCCAGTAAAGGCAATACCTCCTCCTCCGGCCTTCTGTCCAAAATACTATATTGGCTCATTACGCTGACGATATTCGACCGCTCCGCATACTCCCGGATAACGTTTGGCCGAATCGAAGAAATACCGTAATAACGAATGAGCCCCTCCTGCTTAAGCTCCTCGAAAGCCTCGATGGTCTCCGGGATCGGATCGTTAAGCGTACCGCCATGCAGCTGGTACAGATCGATATAGTCCGTTTGGAGTCTCCTTAAGCTGTCCTTCACGGCCGACTTGATATATGCCTTGGAAGGGTCCCATGTCCAGCCTTCCTTGCCGGGCTCCCAGCGGTTGCCGACCTTCGTCGCAAGTATAATATCCGAACGCCGTCCGCGTACTGCCTCTCCGACGATCTCCTCATTAAGACCTTCATCATAAAGATCCGCCGTATCCAGAAAATTTATGCCTCCCTCGATCGCTTCATGCACGAGGGCTATCGCCTTTTCCTTATCCGTCCCGAGCGACATGCAGCCAAGACCGATCTCGCTGACATACAGCTCTGAATGACCTAGACGGTTGTGTTTCATCCCTATTCCGCTCCCTTCCGTTAGCCAAGGCATCATATTACCCCCTCCTCCGTTTCAATGGCTTGAAGGTGAATTCGATCTAATAGATGATGAAGAGCTTTTATCGATTGCCCGCTTTGTCCGAATTGCCGCCGAATCCGCTCTGCCGTCTGAATGTAGGGCGCATCAATAAGCTCGGAGGACCAGTGCGCGAACATCGATTCCATGCAGGCCGGCGTCGTCTCCAAATGAAATTGCAGCCCAAGCACATGCTCTTGATAATCAAATGCCTGTACCTTGCATGCTTCCGAGTAAGCGAGCAGACGCGTTCCCTCCGGCAGGTCGAAGGTATCGCCGTGCCACTGGAACGATACAAGCTGCTCAGGCAAACCCTCCAGCCATGAGTGCCGCTCCTGCGTGCGTTTGATCGTATGCCAGCCAATTTCCTTGTAGGCATTCCTGTACACAGGACTGCCTAATAATTCGGCTATCATCTGGGCGCCGAAGCAAATACCGAGCACTTTTTTGCCAAGCTGTATCGCCTGCCCTACGAATTGCTTCTCGGAAGCAAGCCAAGAATAACGCTCATCCTCATAGACGCTCATCGGTCCGCCGCAAATAATGAGCAGATCCAATTCATCCAACCATTCCGAATTTATTTCAACCGAAGGATCACGTATGTCGAGGCGATGTCCTCCAAGGCTTGCCCATGAACGGAACGCATAATCATCATCGAAAGTAAAGTGTTTGAAAGCAAGGATATTCATCGTACGGTTCTCCCCCAATGTACGCAGTATGCGGTTATTAAGGTTTATTATAATCCCATTATTCGGTATATGTAATATGGTCTTCCCGAATAATGGGAACCGCTTCATAAAAAAATAGCCTTACCGTTTCAGCTTATAACGATACCCAAGTTCGTTCGATATCAGGTCCGCATATTTCTTAACGAGGAAGCTATTTTTCGGAATGGTCTCATCGGTAAACCGCAGAGAAGGTCCTGCCACATTTAAAGAGCCGATCACCATGTTATCGTAAGAAAAAATCGGAGCGCCAATACCGGTCGTTCCCGCTGTTGCCTCGCCTTCAGTTATGGCATAACCTTGCTTTTGGATGGATAGAATCTCTTTCTCTATATATTCCCGCGACATGGGCCTCAGCGAAGGCACGGCCTCCCAATCGACTTCCTCCAAAAACGCTTCCTGCGTCTTTCTCGGCAAATAAGCGAGGATAACCCGATTCGAAGCGCCAATAAATAAGGGCAGCTTTAGCCCGATCGGTTCGGATATTTTCAAAACCTGCGGCGAATCGACCGAATCGATATAGACGCCCTCCCCATTTTCACGGGTAGCCAGGTAAATGGTTTCCTTCGTTTTCTGCGAAAGCTCCTCCATGAAAGGTCTCGCTACCGTGCGCAGCATTAAGCTGTCCCACATCAGGAAGCCATATTTCATAATCGACAGGCCTAGCTTATACTTCTTCGTCTTCGGATTTTGAGCGGCGAACCCATGCTCCACTAAGGAGGCCAAAATCCGGTGCACGCTTTGCACGGGCATGTCCAGCTCCCTGCTCAATTCCGTGACACTCATTTCCTTCTCCGTTCCTTGCGGAAGCAGAAGGTCCAAAATATGAATCGCCTTCGAGATTACACCTGACATGCCGCTCCGCTCCTTTTCTTCCTTGACTGACTTGCTGCAAAGCGCCCTAAAAGGATCTAGTGTCCCGTTCCATATCATGGTACATTTCCGGCAGCAGGCTTATATCCTTGAAATAATGAAAAAAATAATGGAAGGAGTGATCGCATGGGTAAAAAAATATTAAAAATATCGGGTCTGCTTAGCCTATTGGCCGTCCTGATCGTCGGGGGTTTTTTACTGTATATTACTAGGATATCGTCTTGATATTATGAACGATCCGCTTATCTTCCGCCTTCCGGGAACGGCTTCCTGCCAACAAAACCATCATGCCAGCCATGATAATGACTAATATGCTGTTCCCCTTCCTTCCAGCAAATTAAAATATCCTCGCCATTCAGCACTGCGGGAAAGTCAATTAAGCCGGGGTTAATCATTTTCAAAAGCACGCCTTTTCGTGAAAAGTTTTCAATCAACAGGTCAGCCTCGATCTTCAGAAATTCCAGCTGGCTCTCCTGCTCAAAGAAAGGGTCCCTGCTTCCTTGTCCCGCAACATAAGCTTGCTCGTAAGCCGCCTTCTCCTTCTGATAGTTCAAGTATTGATTCTCGAACTGCGCCGTTAATTGCTGCAGCTGCAGTAAATCCTCTTTCAATTGAGGCAGCAGCTCGTTAGCTTCGTTAAGTGTAAAGGTTTTGTTGCCCATCCTGTGCTCACTCCTTATGAGGGTTGCGCTTCTTTATTGATTTACCCCTATATTACATGGAAACTTCTATAAATTCAAAAACATATATTGCTCGTTACGCCTACCCGTCAACCACCCAGCGAAGGCTGGTTCCCCGCCGTATTTAATTTCGTGCCTAATGATCAAGCATTTCGTTAGCCCGCACGCGTTTTCACTACAAACCAATCAAACGCAATTTGGTAAGAAAGCCAATTTGTGCTCCATTAATATTTGAAAGCAATTAAATGTTTTCCAAGCAGGAATTCTATGATGATTATCAAAAAAAGAGACGTGCTTCAAGGCACGGCTCTGTTCGCTTTACTTTAACAGGAAATTCGCAATACAAATCATTACCACACTAAGGGCACTCGCATATCTCCCAGCCCCGAACTTTGGAAAATACCATTGTATCTCGGAGCGAACCGTCAATAGCGCATTTTTCTTTGCGAAGAATGCCTTCTAACGTGTAGCCTAACCGCTCCGCTACACGCGCACTTCTTATATTTCGAGAGTCACAACGAATTTCAACGCGATTGGCCTTTAATTCCTGGACAGCAAAATTTGTGATCGCATCAGCTGCTTCCGTAATATATCCTTTACCGCTAAAAGCTGAACGCACCCAGTAACCGATTTCGAATTTTCCTGATTGCCAGTCTATTCGATGAAGACCGCTGCTGCCTACTAATTGAGCAGTTTCCTTCGAAATCAGCAGAAGCATCAGATCCGTACGCTCCAGATATTTTAATCGAGCGCGCCTACTGTGGGAATTGTTTTTGCCCATGGCATCCAAGGCTTTAGTTCGTCTATGCTTTCAATAACAGCCTCATTCAGCTGGATGCCGTCACCCCACAATGGTGCACGAATAAGCAGACGATTGCTTTCAAAGCTCTCTGGAATAGAAAGTAATAAGGGATTAAAATTGAAATCATCCATAATGCCGTACGCCTCCTAAATAAGGATGGTTACAGACTACGATAAGCGCTTATAATAATACACGGTATCATGAAGCTCCCCGTCGGCTGATTTTGCATAACCAGGGATGCGTCCTGCTTCTATATATTCCATTGAACGATATAATAGGTTGGATGGATCACCAGCGCGTGTATCTAAGACGAGCAGAGTGCGATTTTCAAGCCTCGCCCTTTCTTCAGCAACAGCCATCAGCGAATGCCCTATCCCTTTACGTCGAGCTCGCGGATGGACCATAAGCTTCGCGATTTCAGCGCGGTGGGTACCGTTTGGACGCGAGCACAAATGTAATTGAACGGAACCAACCGTTTCTCCATTCCTTTGCACAATCCATAAGATGACCTGATCGCTAATTATCCCTGACCAATACTCAACTGCGTCAGTTTGGCTTAAAGGGGGTAAAAAACCAATGGAAGCCCCCTCATCAACAACCTCTGCTAAAAGCCTTATGAGACTTTTTAGATTATTTTCTGATATTTCGGACAGTTCACTTATCAGATACTCCGTTGACACGGTTCCTTCCTCCCATCTAACGTGGAAATTTCTGTTATTATAAACGAGATTATTGCATTATTCAACGGGCTTCATTCGTAGATTTGCTGTAGCCTGTTCAAATCATACGGATATAAACAAAAAAACTCTTAAGATCAATTTGATCTCAAGAGTTTGTGTTAGAAAATTTGGTGCCGATGAGAGGACTCGAACCTCCACGGTTTCCCTCACGATTTTGAGTCGCGCGC
>NZ_JBWDNW010000039.1:0-16690 GCF_056269405.1 Paenibacillus sp. J2L1-98
AGTATGTAAGACCCCTTGAAGACGACGAGGTTGATAGGTTCGGGGTGGAAGCACAGCAATGTGTGGAGCTGACGAATACTAATCGGTCGAGGGCTTATCCTAAAAAGTTTGCATGGACCCATACATCCGGCAGACAGCAGCTAATAAGGTTCAGCAAACCTAACTTTCGTATCCAGTTTTCAGGGCGCAAATGCGTCAAGAAACACCCCACATTCGTGGGTTTTATTGTTTCGATGGAGGCTTAGCTCAGCTGGGAGAGCATCTGCCTTACAAGCAGAGGGTCGGCGGTTCGATCCCGTCAGCCTCCACCATTACTATGAGTCATTAGCTCAGTTGGTAGAGCACCTGACTTTTAATCAGGGTGTCGTAGGTTCGAATCCTACATGACTCACCATTTTTTCTCACATGCGCGTATGGCGGAATTGGCAGACGCACCAGACTTAGGATCTGGCGGGCGACCGTGGGGGTTCAAGTCCCTCTACGCGCACCATATTTTAAACCAACACCTTGCTCAGCAAGGTTTTTTTGTTTTTTAAATCAACGCAAAACAAGCTACGTTTACCGAAGTGCTGTGATTTCTTTAATTTTCATTAATGTGTCGGTGAAGTCGATCCCATCATGATTCCAAACGACTACATCGGCATATTGCATATAAACGCTGCTTAATTCAACCTCCTCAGCTTGCTTTACCCGTTTCATGATCTCATCGGGAGAGCTTCCTCTTGCTTCTAATCTTCTCTTAATCGTTTCGATATTAGCGCCGACATAAATGACAACGGTATTCGGATACATTGTTTTAAGCGAAAGCACACCAGATAAATCGAGTACGATATGCGCACTTCCATTATTGTTTAATATTTCATCTATGCTGGATTTAAGCGTGCCGTAATATTGTCCGTTGTAGCGAGTCCACTCTATGAAATGATTTGCGTTAGCATGAGTTTCAAATTGTTTAACGTCCATAAAAATGTAGTGAACCCCTGCTTGCTCATTTTGTCTCGGAGGTCTTGTTGTTGCCGTTATTATTTTTTGCAGGCCGCTCCGCGTCAGTTCCTGCTGTATTTCTGACTTCCCGGATGCGGAAGGGCCATACAATGCGAATATTTGACTCAAACGTTAACGCTCCTTTAACAAAATAAAATCGACATCTCCCTGATTGAAGCTGCTGCTTTACCCATCCACCGAGTTCGGTTATCAGGGAGAAAGTACTCTGAACAAATGAATGAAGTGCATGACCTTTATTTTGAAGGAAATGCGCTTGCGCTGCAATGTTTACACGGCGGAAAATTTAAAAATGGATGTATACCTGTATAATTGTCCGGGCAGCAGCTCCGTGCTGGGGAAGTTAGGGTGATTTGGAGAGTCCGGATAATGCTGCGTTTCCAGACTGAAACCGGCATAACGCTGATAGGCTTTGCCTGATTTGCCGATATCGGTCCCGTCAAGATTGTTGCCCGTATAAAATTGGATTGCCGGCTGGGTGGTGTAAACCTCCATAAAACGGCCTGATGTTGGTTCGTATACGCTGGCTGCGAATAGCAGAGGATGTCCGTTATGGTTTAACACATAATTTATATCATACCCCTTCGCATTTCGGATTTGCGGTTCGCTCGAATCGATTCGGGAGCCGATAGCCATCGGTTTACGGAAGTCGAACGGAGTGCCCGCAACATCCAGTACTTGGCCCGTTGGTATGAGGTCCCGCTTGACCGGCGTATATCGGTCGGCATTAAGCGTTACGATATGCTCCAAAATATTTCCTTTGTCCTCGCCGGCTAAATTGTAATAGTTATGCTGGCTCAGATTTACTACCGTCTTTGTATCGGTTGTGGCGGCATAATCGATTCTCAGCTCATTGTTGTCCGTAAGAGAGTACATGATTTTAACACTAAGGTTCCCGGGAAAGCCCTCTTCGCCGTTTTTACTCAAATAGCATAGTGCCAGACCGACCGCGTCATCCGAATAAACCTCCTCTGCTTCCCACACCCGTTTGTCAAAGCCCCGTTCTCCGCCATGCAGCGTGTTTGGATAATCATTTACAGACAAGTTGTAGGTTTTGCCGTCAAGCGTGAACCAGCCATTTGCGATCCGGTTGGCGTAGCGTCCGATTAATGCCCCGAAGTGAGGCTTATTGCCGGTACGTATAAAATCCTCCAGCGTGGGATAGCCCAAAATAATATCATCCAGTGTTCCGTATCGATCCGGCACTTTAAGCGTAAGCATAATGCCGCCATAAGTCATGATGGAAGCTTGCATACCGTTTTTATTAGTTAAGACGTATAGATAAACAGGCTGGCCATCGGGTGTTTGACCGAAAAAATGTTTCGTTATGGAGCCTGAGCCTTTTTTCGCTTGAATAGATAAGGGAGGATCATCCCGGATGATTTTTTCCAGCGGCGCCGTATTTCCGTATGTCGGTGCTGCTCCGTGCGGGCTGGCAGCCCAGCGGACCGCGTTCGCTATAACCCGCAAAACATCCTTGCTATAGTAGGTAGGATACTCTTGATCTCCCGGCCGGAAATAAAAGATTTTGCCAAGCCCGCGTTGATAGGCACAACCGCTTCGGAACACTTCGCCGCCCTGAAACCAGCTAATAAAAACGAGCTCCTCGGGTGCAGGGATGTCAAAAAACTCACCGTACATTTCCTCATGCTGCAGCTCCAAATATTCGCCGAGCCCTTCGGCAATCGGGTGCGAAGGATCGACTACCCAAATTCTTTCCCGTTCAGCATCGGATCTCCATTTCAGGTCGCAGGTCGTTCCCATTAGTTTTTTGAATATTTTTGACCGGTGTCCGGAATGAAGAACAATGAGTCCCATCCCCTGAAGCACTCGTGCATAAATCCTTTCGACAATTTCATCTGCAACCTGCTCATGTGCCAAGTGCCCCCACCAGATTAATACGTCCGTCTGATTGAGCACCGTCTGCGAAAGGCCATGCTCGGGCTGATCAAAGGTTGTTGTATGAATGAGGAAGCCGTGCCGCCCGATGCCTTCAGCAATAGCCGTATGTATGCCTCGCGGATAGATAGACGCTACTTTCGGCTCCGTCCTCTCTTGAATAAATTCATTCCAAATCGTTACATGTATCGGTTTCATCCTGTACAGCGGGCCGCTACCAACCGTCATCTTCATCTCCGGTATCCCTCCTTTTATATAGGAATATATGTGTCTGCCTAGTGGAAAACAACCGTCCGCCGGAAATGGACAAGCGTTTCTTCTAAGCATGGGGTGAGATGCATACCGGAGGTCATTAGCCTAGTTATATGGAGCATATATTTTGATTAAAGGAAGTGATTATATATGAGGATTTATGTCGCGGATAAGGGAGATACCCTCGTGAAAATAGGCAATCGCTATCAGGTGGGATTAGCACAATTGCTGTCAGTCAATCCGCATATTCTAGATCCTGAAGCGATCATCGAAGGAGAGAGCGTTAACATCCCTTCGCAATCGATGCCAAAGGCTGAAGCTAGGGTAGTAGCTCCTTTCTGCCCGGCGGTGCCGCAATCTGCATTTCTTCATGATTGGATTCCGCTCACTACGGCTGAAAAGATGGCTGAAAACGAATACGATGTCCTGATTGTCGGATCGGGCGCAGGGGGAGGAGCAGCGCTGTGGAGATTGTGCGAACAATGGGGAAATAACGATAAGCGGATCGGAATGGTGGAACGAGGACCGAACTTCCTGCCGACTCATGTCGCCAATATCGCTACCATGAACGATGACAACTATAGGCTGTATGCCCCTCCGCAAATAACCGATTTAATCGGAAACAGGCTTCCGCAATATTCGGGAATGAAGCTGATTTATGCTTTAGGAGGAAGAACGCTGTTATGGGGAGCGATCTCTCCCCGCATCCCAAATTATGATATAGCAAGCTGGCCTGTCTCGCTCGAAGAAATGGAGCTCTATTACAATATCGCCGAAGAAGTCATGGGTGTAACAACTTCGTATACGAAAGACTCGTCGATTACGCAGGTGCTGCTTGACCGGCTTCGGGCAAACGGCTACATCAATGCGGACGATATTCCGATTGCTACCGATCTGGACCAGACCCGCCTAGGTAAATTGCATGCCAACGTTTTTTTTAGCTCAATCGTCTTTCTGGCGAGAGCCTTAAGCCGGCGTCCCTTCGATTTGGCCGTTAATACGTATGCTGCTCAAGTGGTTACGGAAGGCGGCAGAGCAGTCGGCGTTCGGGTGATGACCCCGGATAAGAAATCTTATGTCATCAGGGCGAAAAACGTCATTTTATCGGCCAGCGCGCTGCAAACTCCGCGAATACTGCTTAACTCAGGAATTAAGGGAGATGCGATTGGCCGCTATCTTATTAACCATTCGTACTTGATTCCAGCAGCAAGCGTGAATACCGCCGGTTTCGCTGAACCGCTCGGCGCGTTGGGAATTGTCGTGCCGGAGCTGGAGGAACGGCCCTATAGGCTGCAGCTTCAAGGTCCCGAACAATTTTTTAACTACCAATATGATCACAAGCCGGTTAAGGATGAATGGGGAATCAGTTTTTACGCTTCTGGCAAGGTGGAAGCCCGATACGAGAACAGAGTGTTTGTCGATCCGAGCCGGAGGGATGAGTATGGAATGCCGGAGCTACAGATTGACTTTTCTTACAGCGCGAAGGATGAAGCCGTCATTCAGGAAATGTATGAGGGTATTTTGCATGCTTCTTCGGTGATGCAGTTAGAGCTCGCCACATTGGATGGAGCGCCGGCGATTTGCCTGCAGCAGCCGGGAGCCGATAACCACGATGCCGGAACATGCCGGATGGGGGATGATCCAAACACTTCGGCAACGAACCAGTACGGACAAATTCACGGTGTGGAGAGGCTTTATGTTGCCGATAACAGCGTTCTTCCATCGATGGGAGCCTCCAATCCAACCTTGTCAACCGCAGCTCTGGCAATCCGAACAGCGGATTATATTATGTCGCTGCTGCGCTGATTCAGATCAAAGGCTTTTATACTCTCCCTTCCGTGGGAAAAACTGCATAGTTACTGTCAATAAGAACCATACTATCACCAAAGAGAAAAGCGAAAACAGGGTGATATTCCATGGGTAATGATCTTTCTGGCGTTTCATCGCAGGCAACCGATACGGCGCAGTCAAGCGAACAGACAGGGATGAACAGCAAGCAGCCGACAGACAAACCAAAACAGCCGATCAGTGCTCAACTGGACGATAATCTCCGTCAGATGAAAGAAATATTCGCCAAAAATTCTGACATCGTATTCCGGCAATGGTCTTACGGCCCCGAAATGCAGCATATGGCTTGCTCCATCTATTTCGAAACACTCATGCAAGGTGAAATTTACAACTATATGAAGGCTTCCCTTCAGGATCTCGTTACGCATGAGGTAGGCCCCGCTGAGGATATCATACCTCAGGATGTCATCTCCTTTTTTGAGCAGCACGGGGTTTCCGAGAAAAAAGCGGATATTATTGTAGATTTCCATCATGCTGTGGAACAAATTACGTTTGGCAATATCGTCATATTTTTTAACCAGTGGAATAAGGCTTTAGTTTATAAATCGATGAAGGTTGAGTCGAGGCAGATCACAGAACCGACCAATGAATCGGTTGTTCAAGGGCCTAGAGAAAGCACGGTTGAAAACTTAAAAAAGAATATTGGTCTACTCCGTATGCGCCTAAGCACACCGAATTTCAAAATACAATCGATCGTTACAGGCGGGGAAACGCATACCCAAGTTGTTTACGGTTATGTTGAAGGCGCAGTAGATTCCGAACTGTTGAAGGAATTCGAAAGCAGAGTGGAACAGCTCAAGCAGGTGGAAATATTGGAAACCTCCTATGTGGAACAACTAATCGAGGATTCGACCTGGTCGCCTTTCCCCCAGCACCGGTATACGGAACGTCCGGATGTGGCGGTAGCGGCTATGTTGGAGGGCAAGATAGCCGTTTTGGTGCAGGGCACGGGAGGTATTTTATTATGTCCGGGTTTGTTTACGGAATTTTTCCAATCCAGCGAAGATTATTATCAAAGAACGGTTTATTCGACCATGATCCGGTGGCTTCGAATTATTGCCTTTATATTGGCTTTGACGCTGCCGAGCATCTATATTGCGTTATCGACCTTCCATACCGAGCTGATTCCTACGGTTCTGCTGCTTGCGATCATCGATACGAGGGAAGGAATACCGCTGCCGGCCTTCTTTGAAGCGCTCCTTATGGAGTTTTTCTTTGAGCTGCTGCGGGAGGCGGGAGTCCGGCTACCAAAGACGATCGGTTCCACTGTAAGCATCGTGGGGGCACTCGTCATAGGAGAAGCGGCGATCAACGCCGGTATTGCTTCGCCGATCATGGTCATCATCGTCGCATTGACGGGAATCGCTTCGTTTGCGATTCCTCAATACAGCATTGCCGTATCGCTTCGGATACTGAGGTTTCCGCTCATGCTTTCCGCGTCTGTAATGGGAGGTTTCGGTATTATGATTATGTTCCTGCTTATATTGCTTCATCTATGCAAGCTTCGCTCGCTTGGACAACCTTATCTGGCATCGCTCGCCCCGTTTCGGTTTAGCCAGCTGCGGGATATCCTCGTGAGGGTTCCGTTGAAAGTTTTACTGCGTTCCCTCCGCAATAGCGTCTCTGGGGCAAACAAGTAGCTTACGACAAATATAAATCCGGAAAGAATGAGATATGATGAAAAAAGGCATGGTTATTATATTATTATCGGCCGTTTTACTCATACTCCCTGGCTGTTGGAACAAGGAGGAGCTGGACGAATCCGGTTTTGCGATGGCAATCGCACTGGATCAGGGGAAGGGTGGAGTGCTCGAATTAACAACACAAGTATACCGTCCGACTAACGTGAAAAGCGTTAGTGGAGCATCGGCAAAACAAGATAGGAATCTTCTGATCAAGACATCGGATGAATCCCTGTTTGAAGCGATCCGCGACATCCCTCTTCATTTGGGGAGAAAAGCGAAGTGGAGCCATTTACGCATTATTTTGGTGGGAGAGAAGCTGGCCGCTGCAACCGACGTCGGCAAGCTGATTGACTTTTTTTATCGTGATCATGAGCCGCGGCATACGGTTTCCATCATGATCACGAAAGGGCGTGCGGAAAAAATATTGCAAAAGACGCCTGACATTGAACAGACGATAGGTCAACAGCTTATGCTGACCAAGCAAGTATCCTTCAAAAGTTCCGCCAAGTCGATGGATACTACACTGCTCAAATTGGCACTGCAGATGAACAGCCCAGTAGGGGATGCCTCCATTACCTACGTTTATGAAGACAAGGGGAAAAAGAATGTTTTAAACTCAGCTGGTCTTGCCCTTCTCAAAAAAGGAAAAATGAAGGGCATCTTGTCTTCAAAAAAAGTGGAGGGACTGGTCATGCTGCGAAATGAGATTGTATCCGGGATTATCGAAATCCCATGTCCAGGCAAAAAGCTTGAAACGGAGTCACTAGAAATTCTTAACTTTAAAACGAAATTGAAGCCAAAGCTGATAGGCAATAAGGTACACGTACAGGTCAAGTCCGAGGTGCAGGGGGCAATCGGGGAATTGAAGTGCACAAACATTAAAACAAGAAAAGATGAAGCTGAATTCACGCATAAAATGGAGGAACAAATCAAACATCAAATGGTTGAGACGATCCACTTTCTCCAAAAGAAAAAATCGGATATTATCGGGATTGGCAACAAGATTGCAAGTGCGCATCCTAAACAATGGAATAAAATGAAAGAAGAATGGGACGAGCAGTATGCGGAAATCCCTTTCGATATTCAAGTTAAATTACAGCTTATCACGACCGGAACGGTAATAGGCAAGCCGGCTGTATCGGGGGAAGATAAATAGAGAGTGCTTACGAAGAGCGTTTCGCTTCGTAAAGCTTTAAGGGGTGACCGGTGTGACAGAACGCATAATTGTCCTGTTGGTTGTATACTGCTCGGTTTTTTTGTACGATAGTTCGCTTCTGAAAAGCAGCTCGGACAAGGGAGAGAAGGCAGTCTATATAGTCCTTATCATCATCTCGGTGTACCTCAGTGTCAGTTATGCGGCAAATCTGAACTTTTTTGGGTTATATGATGTGGTTGATCTCACACTTACCGGCCCAGCGCGTGCAATCGATAAATGGTTAACAGTGCCCAAACCATGATACTGCAGCAGAGGAGGAGATAAGCATGAATAAAAAGGAAACGGTTAGTCCCCAGCAAATGGGAGTTCTCTTCTTCACCTTTATGACCGGATCTTCCATCATTAACATTCCGAGTCCGCTCATCGGCAAAGCGGGAAACGGAGCATGGCTGTCGCTCTTGATCTCAGGCATAGTTAGTATGGCGCTGCTCGGCTGTATGCTTTATTTGCACCGGCGGTATCCCGATAAGAACTTTGTCGAATACAGCCGTATTCTGATCGGAGTATGGCCGACCGCGATTCTGTCCCTGCTTCCGCTTTCTATCATGCTGCAAATACTGGTAGGAATTGTTCTCGATATCGGCCTGTTCATGAGAAGCGCGATGCTGAGAGAAACACCGACATATGCGTTCACTTCTTTGATCTTTATGGTAGCGGCTTTGAGCGTTCGGGCAGGCATTGAGGTCATCGCCAGAATGTTTTTGCTGATCATGATCCTGATCGCAACATTTATTGCAGCCGTCTTGCTGCTAGCCATGGAGAATTATGATATATCATTTCTTATTCCGGTTATGCCGGACGGTTTAAAGCCGATACTGAAGGGCGCTTTTTTCTCATACGGTTTTCCCTATGCCGAATGCTTTCTGTTTACGATGCTTCTTCCATTCGTCAAGAAAGGTACCAACGAAAAATTAAAACGCGCTATGTTTCTGGCATTGTTCCTGAATATTGTCACTTTATGCATTTCAACGATCTGCACGATCATCCTTTTCGGACCGCTCGCAGGGGTGAAGAAGTATTCGCTCTATGAACTTGCCCGCACGATCGATGTTCAGGAAATTATCACAAGGATTGAGTCGGTTATCGGCATGTCGCTAATCGCCGGTTCCTATATGAAAGCAACGATTACGTTGTATGCGACTAGTCTGTACGTGGCGCAATTATTTAAGTTCAAAGATTATAAATTGATTGTTACGCCAATCGCGCTCATCGCTTTTCTGTATACGCTGGTCGGCTTTAGTTCGGATATGGACTGGGTAGAGGTCGTTTCGGTCGTTCACCCGCTCTGGGTATGGCCCGGGTTTATCCTGCCTCTAGCAATAATCGTAACTGTCGCTCTGATTAGAAAGCCTTCGAGCTGACCGATGAGCTAACCGCTTGATTGCTGATCGGCGTGGGAGACAAGCTTCGGCAGCTCAACGGTTACGGTAGTCCCTTGTCCCAGGCTGCTTGCCATCCGCATGGAAGCCTGTCTGCCAAATAAATGCTCAACCCTTTTCCGGGTATGGGATAATCCGATATGCCTCAGACCGGAGTTTTTCTTATGCTCTCCCATATTCCAAATCGCCTGCAGCTGATGAGGTTCAATGCCAATTCCGTCATCCTCAACTTGAATGACAAGAACCTGTCTGGAAACGGATGCGGAAATGCGTATCGTGCCTGTCGCATCTTTTGGGCAAATGCCGTGAAAAATCGCGTTTTCCACAAAAGGCTGGATCAGGTTTCGTGGCATCAGCCAATCGTTAGCCTCGTCTTGGATATCCCATATGACTTCAAACATATCGATATAGCGATAGGACTGAATGGCGATATAATCACGCAGCAAGCGGATTTCTTCGCTCAGCGGGATAAGGGATTGAGCCCCGTCCATTTTGACCGCATCCTGCAAAATTCGAATAAAAGAGCCGACCATACGGACAATATCTTCATTTCCTTGCTTCTGTGCCATATAAATGACAGCGTTCAATGTATTGTATACGAAGTGTGGATTGAGTTGGGAAAGCAAAAGCTCCAGCTCCAGCTCCCGTTTATCTTTTTCATGGCGAATCGATTCCTCCAAATGCACCTGAAGCTGATTGGTCATACGGTTAAAGCCAAGCCCAAGCTTCTCCAGTTCATCCCCGGTTTTAATATTTACCGACGTGTGCAGATTTCCGCTCGATACGGCATTCATGGCATGGTATAAGCGCATGATCGGCCTTGTAATGCGGAATATAGCCGGCATCATAAGAAGCAGAATTAAAATCGTGCTGGTCATCGAAAAAAATCCGAGCAAATAGATGACGATTTTCCCCCGTTCCATCAGCGAGGCTCGCGAAATAAATGTTACGAGCTTCCAGTTGTTACTCTCAAACCGGTCGATTAACATATAACCGCCTTTGACGGAAGAGATTCCTTCTGTTTGCTTCTTGGAGGCGGCCAGAAGGAGTGAACGGGTAAGAGAAATGTCCGATTTCGGGCTTTTTTTCTCATATAGCAAATAACCCGCTTTATTCGTCCACAGCAATCCTTCAAAATCCGCGCTGCCGAAGTCAAGCAGAGACTCGAAGCTTTCGTAATCGAGGTTAAGGATCAGCCCTCCGATCGTGCGCCCTGGCTGCTCAATATCCTTTACAGTCACGATAAAGCTAATGATCTTTCCTTTCATTCCAGAATTGCCGGTTAGAATCATGTCATGCGGCTCTGTAAAAGAATGCTCCTGACCGGACCGGATATGATTCTGGTACCAATCCTCTTTCAAAAGCCCGCTAAAGTACTGATCATTCCTCGCTTCACTCCAAAATACACGTTGATCCGGCAGGAGCAGGGCAAAGCTGCTCACTTCCTTGCGCAATCCTTTATTATCATCCAAATAGTCAAGCGTGTCTTGAAGGAGAGCGAATTGACCGAACGTATCCAGTTGATTGTAGGTTTTATAAAACGATTGCAGTTGATCGGATATGATAAGAGAGAATGAAAATTTAGCGATATCATCCGACATATATTCAAGCTGTCGGACCGTTTGGCTAAGCTTGGTTTCATCTTCATGAATCATTTGCTTCACCACTATGGTCTGATAATAATAATAGGTAAATGCCGCGGACAACAGGAAGCTGATAATGGCAACAATGACAATCCGCTGCAAAATAGTAGACCGGAGGCTTTTCACGGGGCATAACCTCCATGCCGGTATTGATGGGGAAGCATGCCTGTCGTTTTTTTGAAAACCTGACTGAAATGCTGTGGCGAACGATAACCGACCCTTGCGGAGACTTCGGTCATTTTTGCGTTTTCCTGACTTAATATGCGTTTGGCCTGCTTGACTCTATGCTCCGTCAAGTAATCGAGAAACGTACGTTCCAGCTCGCGCTTAAACAATTGATGCAGGTAAGATGCGCTGATTCCCGTTGAGAGGGATACATCTTCAATATTGATGTCCTCATGATAGTGCGCGTGAATATAGTTCAGAGCATTAAGCAATTTATTGGAAATTCGTTCGTGTTCATTATTGCTCGCGCATCGTTTTTGAATCATAAGAATGAATCGGTTCATAATTTGGTCGATATGGTAGACGGGCTCTTCCTCCCGCACATGAAGGGGAGCGGTTTCCGGCAAGCCTTTGCCTGCTAGACGCTTGTTCAAAAGTCCGGTTAATGTATGGATGGTTTCGCACAGGCCAGGCAAATCCCACTGCGGATGGCATAAATGATGAAACTGTTTGCGGATAGCGCTTTCAATCATTTGGGGATCATTTTGTTTCATGCCCTCAGTCAGCTCCTCCAGGTGAAAAATCCGTGCTTTCAAATAATCGGCGTTGCCTTGAGGCAGCAGCGGGAGCTCATCAGCGCATAACATCATTTCTTTTCCGCAAAAGACGGCGTGCCGCGCGGCTGCGTCGACTTTACGCAAGGAATGGGGAAGCGATGAGGAATCATGGTTTTGGAAAGAATAGTATAAGGAATAGCTCCGCTCGTATTGCTGCTTAATATGAGAATGAATGGATACCGCAAGTTCTCGGAATGAATCCCTCATCATGGCTGCAGCTTTATTTTTTTGGGAGAACAAGGCAATAAATTGGTTGCGGTTAAGCGCGAACTCGCCGATAAGCTGCCAAGCCGGTTGATCAGAGCACAAGTTTATTTCGCAGGAGGCCCATTTAAGCGATTGAATGATCTCGGCCCTTCCGGCTGTAGAAGGTATGGCCGTGAACGGGGAATCTCCTTGGATAAGCAGCATGGCGAAAGGGGGCGCAGCTCCGAGCTCCTTAATAACGGTAGTCAGCTCTGCTCCGGTAACGATTTCCATAATCTGCTCCGACCGCTGCAGCCTTCTCTGCTTTTCGCCCTCTTCCCAGGCTTTCCGTGCCTTATCCAGCTCGTGAAGCAGCTTATTCCGGTCAACCTCATGCTTGATCAGATAGCTGGATACACTGCCGAATGAGATGGCTTGCCTAGCATACTCAAAATCCTGATAAGCGCTCATGACAATAAACTTAACGCCTAATTTGCGCGCGGAAACAGCCTTGATTAGCTCCAGACCATCCATTACAGGCATACGGATATCGACGATCATGATTTGAGGCTGGAGTTCCTCGCATAGATGCAATGCGCTTTTCCCGTTCGTTGCGGTTGCTGCGATTTCGTAGCCGTATTCGTCCCATGGCAGAAGACTTTTGATATGTTCTAAGGCAATACGCTCGTCATCGACCAATATGATCTTCATCGCCTTAACCTCCGCTTGATTTACTGTATGATTGATTATAACGTACATTAGGGTCCTTGAAGCAAGGGAAGTGTAGGATTGCAACCAAAAGTGTAGGATTGCAATGTTTACGCTTACATTTGTGGAGATGTATATTGAAAGCGCAGACATTATTCGATGGACAAAGGAGAGAGTATTCGATGCTTACGCAATTTTGGACAAAACGGGTCAGCTTGCTGATCTCCATTATGATGCTGGTAGGCCTGCTTGCGGCTTGTGGAGGGGGGAACTCCGGCAATAACGCAGAAGAGACTGGTACGAACAATAAGGGTACTCCTGCAGGCGAAAATGCCGGATCTGCGGTCAAAGGAAACGAAGACTACAAGGGCGAGTTTGTCCTGTGGACGTGGGAGCCTGAGCATGCTACGGCTCTGGCAGCATTTAATGAAAAGTATCCGAATATCAAAGTGAAGCGCGTAAACGTTGCCGCAGAGGATATTTCGAAAAAGCTGCAAACGACGATCGCATCAGGCGGTGAATTGCCGGATGTCGTGCGGATCGAGCGCGGACAAAAAGCAAAAATATTCGATATGGACATTCTCGAAAATCTCGAGGCGCCGCCGTATAATGCGGATAAAACGCTCCTGTTCGATTATGACATCGCAACCTTCTCCAAAGATGATCATATGATCGCGATTCCGGATGATATGAGTGTAGCGGGCATCGCTTACGTCAAATCGCTCGCCAAGGAATATTTCGGAACGGACAACCCGGAGGAAATGGAAGCCATATTTACGAACTGGGATGCGTTTATCGAGAAAGGGAAAGAGGTTCTGCAAAAAAGCGGCGGCAAGGTGAAAATGTTCCCAAGCCTCGGCGACGTGAACCAGACGCTGAAAGGCCAGCGTGCCGAGCCGTATTTCGACGGTGACAAGCTAAATGTGAGTATGCTCAAAAGCACCGTAACCGATCTAGTGAAGTTTCGGGACTCGGGCATTATAGATAAGCTTGATCAGTGGACGCCGGCATGGAATGCGACGTTTGGCGGAGATAAATATATATTCGCGATGTCTCCCGTATGGATGCCGCAGTATGTTATCGGTCCTAATGATAAGAAGGATGACCGTTGGGCGCTTATGGTGCCTCCGGGCGGCGGTTTCATTAGAGGGGGCTCCTCGCATGGTATTCCGAAAGGAGCAGAAAACGCAGAGCTTGCCTGGAAATGGATCGAATTCACATCGATGTCGCAAGAAGGAGCGGTAGCGCAGAAAACGGATGGCGTGTTCACGCACTATAAAAAGGCTTATGAGGATCAAGCGTTTACGAACTGGACATGGAGGAATTTCGGCAGCCAGGATATCGGAGAAAAGTTTTTCGTCGACATTTCGGCGACAACAAAGGACATGCCGGAAAATATCAACGATCTGGTATTGGATGAAGTGATGAATATTGTGCTCCAGACGCTGGCCAAAGATGAATCGTTCGGCTTTGACCAAGCTATGGAAAGGATTCAAAAAGAATTGAAAGCGAAGGCGCCAAACATCACTTGGGAGTAAGTTACGGGTAAACAATAAGCGGCCTGTTCATCGGCCGCTTTTCTTAAAATACAAGAATTTATATTTTTTGCAACTATAATATGACTTGTATTTCACGGCGAAACGAGCTTTTGCCGCCGCAGGACGGCGACAGCCGTTTACGCTTGTCACAACATGTCTAAAAGTCAGGAGTGTAAGCGATGGTTGCCGTAAAAAGAAGATGGGTTCCTTACTTTTTTCTTTCTCCATATATGTTGTTTTATTTGGCCTTCGGCCTAATTCCTATGGTGTTTTCATTATATGTCAGCTTAACGAGCTGGAACGGTATCGGTGACAAAACCTTTGTCGGATTGGACAATTATAAGTATCTGTTTAATCCTGATTCCTATTTTTTTAAATCGGTAGGCAATACGCTGCTGTTTGTTCTCTTTACGCTTCCTATGCAAATTATTTTTGGATTGATCATTGCCTCGCTGCTTTACAGTCGCTGGGTGAAGTGGAAAGGCTTCTTTCAATTGATCAACTTTCTCCCGTATATCGTAACGCCGGTCGCGGTGGGGCTGATGTTCAACCTTCTATTTGATTGGCAGGCAGGCTTTATTAATAAAATTTTGCTTCAGCTGGGTCTCATTGATGAGGGCATATACTGGCTGGGAGATCCGCTTTATGCGAGGATGGTCATCATCGTGATGCTGTTCTGGAAAGGCTTCGGCTATACGATGATTTTCTATCTGGCTGGACTTGCCAACATACCAAAGGATCTGAATGAAGCAGCGCAAGTGGACGGAGCTACAGGGTATAGGACGTTTATGTCTATCACGCTTCCTCTGCTAAAGCCGGTTACGGTTTTTATCGTTATTACCGGGATCATTGGCGGTTTTCAGCTGCTCGAAGAACCGATGCTGCTGCTCGGCGGTTCCGGAATGGGCTCAAGTACAGCCGTTATAGGCGGACCGGACCGATGCTGCTTGACGACCGTATGGAATATGTATGATACCGCCTATGGGAGCATGACCCGTTACGGGCTTGGAGCTGCTATTGCTTACGGCCTATGCATCATTATTGCGCTTTTCTCATTCATTGGCGCAAGATTTTATAGGGGGGAACAGGAATGAGTCACCATTTCCGAACGACGCTGGCGACCTCCGCGATCGCCCTGCTTTCTATATTTGCGCTGCTGCCCTTCTATATTATGACGATTATGGGAACCTATCAGAACGAGGACCTGTTTACGAAGATCGTTCTATTGCCGGGTACGTACTTATGGGAAAATTTCAAAACGGTGGCGGCCAGCCGGTTCGATCTCGTTTACTGGAACAGTCTGATCGTATCGCTGGTGAGTACCGTGCTGTCGGTGCTTGTCAGTGCCTTTGCAGGCTTTGCCTTCGCTAAGCACGAGTTTAAGTATAAGAACAAGATTTTTGCGGCTGTACTGCTCACAATGATGATTCCAGGACAGCTCGGTCTAGTCGCGTACGTCATTGAGATGCGTTATCTCAGCATGTCGGGGACGTTGCTTCCGCTCATTCTGCCTTGGGTGGCCAATGCGTTCGGCGTATATTGGATGACACAGTTTATCAAAAGCGCGGTTCCGACCGAAGTGCTTGAGAGTGCGCGGATCGACGGCTGTTCGGATATAGGGGTGTTTTTCCGCATCGTCGTAGCCTTTATTTATCCGGCGATTACGACGCTCTCGCTACTTGTGTTCTTGTGGTCGTGGAATAATTATTTGCTGCCGCTGATTATCGTCAATGAACCGGAGCTATATACGATTCCGCTCGGAATAACGGCGCTCGGAGACGCTTATCGCACGGATTTGGCTGCTCAAATATTAGGATTGACTTTAGGTACGGTCCCGGTGCTTATCTTGTTCGCAATAGGGTCCAAAAGTTTCATCCGCGGATTGACTGCTGGATCGGTTAAGGGGTAGAGGGATTGAGAGGTAGAGGGATAGAGATGTAGATCTTAAGATTACAAGCATTACGGACAAGCTGGCGCCCTTCGAGGCGGCAGCTTGTCCGGCTTATGAGGCCGTTTGCTGCTAGAGTGCGGAAATTATATCTTGGACTTGTGCAGGAATGCAGCAGTGCTCCGCATCTGTGATAATGCAGATGGATGTGAGCATATGTTTATATGCTTCATATAAATCAGCATAAGTGCGCGGCATGATTAACTGGAAAAACTCCTGCTAATTTTGACTTATGCGCTCTGAAGCGCCATTTTGCTGGAAATACTCCCGTTAATTTCGAGGAATCGGCTTATTTGAGGGATCATGTGCTGAATTAGATGGAGATATTCCTGCTAATTAAAATGGGAACCTATTCGCAAGCAAATTAAATGGAGAAATTCCTTCTAAGTACACACGATTCCGAGTGATTTCGAGTCTATTTCAACCTATTTTTCGATTAATATAGACAAATAATAAATTATCTTAAAAAAACACTTGCAATACTAGACTGATACATGGTATATTCTAATTCCGGCCGAGAGAAACACGCGGACGACAAGCAAAACAAGCGAACCAAACGAAAGAATAGATTGCTCTTTGAAAACTGAACAACGAGTAATAACTG
>NZ_JBWDNW010000011.1:0-179720 GCF_056269405.1 Paenibacillus sp. J2L1-98
TTTACAATAACGAACGGTTACAAGCAAAACTAAACGGCCTCAGTCCGATGGAATTTAGGACCAAGGCCGCTTAATTGATTTTTGTTATTTGTACTGTCTACTTGACGGGGTTCAGTTCAAAACTTCCTGTACCGCCGTTTCTTTATTTTTGCAACATTTTGTGCTTAACCGCTTCTAACACAGCTATCATTTGAATGAACGGCTAGTTTAGCGGCAAGCTCCAGCTATTACTGTTCCACCACGATGTAACTTAACATCGGTTTAGATCCGCCTGCCTTAACGACCTTCACAATTAGTTCTCCGTTGTTCACTTCAATACTATCAAATGTTTTCTCTTCCTGTTTATCGCCGATTACATAATCAGTCAGTTTCGTCTCGCCATTAATGGTCAGATTCATCTTACGGTCACTTGCTTTCCATGGATCAAAGAACCCGACTTTAACCTTGTAAGTACCATTCGGTATTTGAAAACGGTAAGCAAGGCCCTTGCCGTTCTCATTACCGTCGTATTGACGGATCGATTGGTAAGCCTCAGTAGGTGAGGTGTGAGCCCAAGTCAGTCCGCCATCGGCTTCGTACCCCCATTTTACACCTGTAATAGGGTCGCTTCCATACGGCTGTTCCTCCAACGTCTGAAGCGAGCCGAACTTCTCGCCAGACTCAAGCTGGGAAGGCGTTCCATCGCCAGCGTCCACATAGAATAGAACGTTATCCGAGCTTCCGATGGTCGTTGCTGTAATCGGTTCCGATATCGCTTCCTCTGAGCCACGCCTCGCAATCACCGTAAATAAATATGAAACGTTGCTTGCCAAACCGGTTACTATCGTTGAACCCGGATTTGCAGACAGTTCGACTGGAGTCGTGTCATCTCCAGTTAACGCCGCATATTTGATCGTATAGGATTCCGCGCCGTCAACTTCGCTGTATTTCAGCGCAACCTGCCGATCGCCTTCTTTCACCTGATAAATTTCAGGTTTAGTCATGATGCTATTCGCTTCACGGGCAACTTTAATATAAGCAAATTCCGCATCACCCCAACTATGAAGACCGGCACGTCCGCTTGTGTAGGTTGTATCCGTCACTTCAAATACCAGTTTTCCGTCTAAAAATGCCTGGATTTGCTTCCCTTTTAGACGAACCTCAAGTTGATAAAGCTCATCCAGTTTCGCAGAGAAAGGAATGGAGGGGGCCAAGTTTTGTCCGTCTCTGCGAATGAACAAATTGCCGTTCTCGAAGCCGAACATGTACCCTTTGTCATAGCTGCTGCCGCGGAAAACGATACCCCAATCCGCTCCTGCTGTCGAGTGTTTTGCTATCGCTGTTATTGTACCGTCAATCAGTTTCAGACTATTTAAGCTAATTTCACCTTGATTATCTGCACCGGAAGCGTGTTTTAACAAACCGTCCTCTATGAGCCATTTGCTAAGGTCCTGTTGATAACGTGTCATGTCGCTCGTATCAAAGTTGTCCTCTAACCGGACTTCCTCGGCTTTCGGTGTTACGATCGCCTCAGTGAATCCGGTGCCATTTCCGCCTGTTCCAATAGTGGATACACGAGCAGTTATTGGTGCACCATTGGTTAAGCCGTCCAGTTCTATTGCATTCTTATCACTCTTTATGGTAGTGATAGTTTGTGTTTCAGAGCCAATTTGAAAGGTATACCCTAATGCGCCGTTTACCGGTGTCGCTTCCAGATGTACTTTGTTATTGCCTGCAATGCCGATGATTTTCTTGGGAGCAGCAATATCGGGCATGACTTGAAACTCGGCTGATGGAGGGCTGACATGATCACCGTCAACCGCCTCCACGATCCCATAATAGGTTTCGCCATTTATCAACCCTTCAACTTGAACGGCTCCTTTAGGCGCTTCGCCTGCCTGTTTTTGATCATAACTGCCCGGCTGCAATCCGTAGCGGACTTGATACGCAGGAACACCAGTTGCAGCGTCATACTTGACCGTAAAACCTCCATCGGTACTAATGGCCGTTACACCATTCGGGGCCTGGAGTTCCGGTACTCCGTATACCCGCTTGGACGGAGGTCCAAAACCATTTTTATTGCCTCCTCGAACGGTAACATAGTACTCGGTACCATTTTCCAGATTCTGAAGAGTGATGACATCATCAGCTGCCACCGTCAGTTTGCGCTCCCGATTGCCTTTTTTCTCCCCATATGCCACTTCATATTCATACGCGCCTTTTGGAGCTGTAATTTGTATTTCCAGACCTTTATTCGTTGGTTTTACTTGAACGTTTTCCGGGGCATCCGGCTTCTTGTTCGCCTTCACCAGATCTCCGTATAACGTCACAACTGAACGAGCGGGAATAACCGTTTCAAACGTTCCATCCGCCTGAACAGGCACATTCCGGCCTTTTTCCAAATCCTTATCGGCCGAGGTAATATAAGGCTTCAGCATGAATACAGCGTCGTTCTTAGCCAATCCCGCAGCGGATAGCTTGATTCGTTTATCTTCCTCACTGTCGTTTACGAAGACAGCTGTTACCGTCTTTTCATTATCATCCTTGTAGGCAGAACCCAGCAATCCGCTCCGTGCTTCTTCATCCAATCCCGTAAGTGCGATGCGATCTGCGCCTGGACGTATGAATTTGCTGTAATTGCCTAATCCCCACAATATCTTCGAGGCGAGGATATTCTGTTCATCCCCCGCTGTTTTAAAATCCGTGTAAATCAAACCATCCTTATAATCTTCTGTGGAAACAGCTGTCCACCACTGCCACGCCGCCGCATTCGCATGTGTCAGATCGAAATGAATGGTACGGGCAACATAAAGAGCGGGGTCGATGCCTAGATCGCGTCCAGGACCATAGGAACCGAGAATGCAATATTCAGACATCCAATATTTAGCGGAAGAATCATATTTCTTCAGGTTCTCAGACAGAAGGTCTCTCAATTTACCGAGACGGTCGTCTCCCGGGTTACTATAATCAGACCAATACGAATGGGAGGCAATTTTATTCCCGATCGCTTCCTTTAGTTCCGGGTCGCCAAGCAGATCCTTAATATATTCGCGATACTTGCCGACTCCAAGGCTATTGGCGCCGCCTGAATATTGCTCTTTGTTCGCGAAGCTCTTATAGACTTCATCATCAAGCAAAGCAGTGATTTCCACTCCATCAGGCGAGCTGATTTGAGCGGATACGCCTCTTTCCTTAAGCTGACGGTAAAGCTCGAGTATGACACGCTTCATGTCGTCGTTATTATACCGATTGGCTTCCTGCCCGGCTTTATTCCAATCCCAAGTAGGCTCATTAATCGGGCTTATATAGTCGAATTCAAAGCCTTTTGACTTAAAATGCTCCAGCACATCAGTCATATAAGCAGCAAACTCGTCTTCGTATCCGTCTTTCAAGTTGGTGGAACCGACAGTGGAGTCCGGCTGTGCGTGACCGTTCTTTGTCATCCAGACAGGCGGACTATTGACGAAGGCAATCAGTGTATCGACACCCCGGTCCTTAGCTGCCTCAAGAAACCATTGTTGCCCCGCTTGCTTGCTCCAATCATAATCGCTGTCTGCCGATGATTTAAACGCTTCTGCGCGCCGCCACGGATTCGTTATAATCGCTTCATCTGTCTCCGTCGAGCCCGCTCCAATATTGAAGCGCCAACTGGACAAACCTATACCCTTATCTCTTGAGAAGAGCAGGTCGGCAACGCGTGCTTTATTCTCATCCGTCCAGTTTGCTCCGAGCTGCTCCATTGACCATGCGTCGGATGCGCCGAAGTTGTCGATCTTCTGATACTTCACTGATGCATCGATGGAGACTGCTGCATCGATCTGCTTTTTCTCTTCAGCAGCCATTTCGGCGCTCACAGCACTTCCGAATAGACCCAAACAAAGTGTGCAAGTGAGAAGTGTAGCTGTAAATTTCTTTAATGGTTTCATACGTTAATAACTGCCCCCTTACTTAAAGTGTATCAATCGAAATTTGTATATTGTTTTGATTCCAGAATGAACGAATTTACTGTAGTTACCCCTGACAAACTTTAGCAATATTAACATCTCTCCTTATAAGATTAACGATTCATTGCACCGTGTAAATTACGCCTCCTGAAAGTCTGGATGTCTTGTTTGTTCCACAAATTTAGTTCCTATGCGAAGTTACCTTCTTACTTTGATTAGCCTCACCTCCCTTCAAAATTGCATTGCAGTTTAGTTTGTAAACGATTACTAGCTGCTATAAAAGAAAGTCCCCGCAAATGTGTTTCTGCTGCATACCGCTTATCCGATTTATTGAAACCCATTTCATGAAATGGGTTTCAATAAATTCAAAAATAATACCCGCTGTTTGCGGGCTCTATTTTTTGAACTTCTCCCTTTAGTGAAAGGGGTTTCATTAATCTGAAATTAATTATATTCCCACATTCCATAAACAGTCAATATTCATTTTTTTGCGGAGCTTTCCCCGTACTCTGCCGAACAATAAGTTCAGGCTGCAGGACTGTATTTCTTTTCGCCGGTATCCCATTAATGATCTGATAAATTCTTTCTACCGCAAGCCTGCCCAGCTCATAAGTATTCTGTGTCACTGTGGTCAGCTCGGGAATAACGGCAGTGGACAACGGCGAATCATCAAAACCGACAATTGAAATATCATCCGGGATCCGCAGACCACGTTCCGTTGCTGCTTTCATTGCACCGATGGCCGTGAAATCATTCACGCAGATCACAGCCGTAGGCCTTTCCGCTCCATCCAAAAGCTTGTTCATGAGTTCACGTCCTGCTTTTATCGAAAACTCGCCATATTGAAGCCATTCTTTGCGCAAACTTAACTGATGTTCTTCCAGCTTCTTTTTGACCGCCTTCACCTTCTGATTGGTAGTCGTCATAA
This sequence comes from Paenibacillus sp. J2L1-98, assembly GCF_056269405.1. Classification (NCBI taxonomy): domain Bacteria; kingdom Bacillati; phylum Bacillota; class Bacilli; order Caryophanales; family Paenibacillaceae; genus Paenibacillus; species Paenibacillus sp. J2L1-98. The sequence goes on from NZ_JBWDNW010000011.1 coordinate 4,852, forward strand.
AGTCCAAACCGCCAATAAACGCAATATCCCTATGGCCCAGATCAATTAAATGCTGTGTCGACATAGCGGCCCCGGCTGCTTCATCGGTATAAATACGGTGTAAACCGCTTTTGGCGAGATTTCCGTTTACGAGGACAATTGGAGTCCCTTCAGCCACTTCCATTACTTCTTGCACTAATTCAGGCTGGCAGTTCGCCAGATTGATGCGGCCTCCAACAAAGATAATGCCTTCTACTCTTTTTTCACGAAAAATCGACAAATACTCCGATTCTCTGCTGTATTCGCCCGCCGTATTACATAAGAAAAAGGTGTAACCCTTCTCCCTCGCCTCATTCTCCGATCCCCAGAACACTTCCGGGAAGAACGGATTCGTAATATCAGGCACAATCATGGCGATTGTGCCTGATTCCTTTTTGATTAAGCCTCTAGCCATAGCATTCGGTTGAAATTTATATTTTTCAATAATTTTCATTATGGTTTCTTTCGTACTGGCCTTGACGGGCGCCGTACTGTTTAAGACCCGTGAAACCGTCGATACCGAAACATCCGCTTCTTTCGCGATATCGTAAATCGTTATGTTTTTCATCATGATCCACCCTTGACGTTGTTTCTTGTTTCCATGATAACAGATGATGGAAATTTATGAAACCCATTTCATAAGAGCCAATTCCGCTTACCATATTCCGATTCTTTCCTAGAATCGTCCCCGCTTGTTTTTAGCGCTATTTTTAAAATAACAAAAAAACAAGCAGCCTTTGCCTAATTAGCGCTGGCTGCCTGCTTGTTTAATCCGTCTTGAGCTCCCTTATCACTTCACGCCCAGCCTCATCCGGTAGCTGAACATCACATCCAGCGTTCTTCCCGCAAAATAGTGCTCCACGCTGCTGCGGAACGATTGAAGCGGCTTGTCCAGCTCCGACGAGCCAAGCTTGAACACAGCCTGAACGCCGCCTTGGCTGAGTGCCAAACCGATATAGCGCTCTGCATCGCATGACTCCATATTATGAAATACGATTTCTTTCGAGAAACGAAATAGGCCGCTTTCTCTAATTCGGGTTAGATGCTGTTCCTTATCCCGTTTGCTTGCCCTGTTTTTCTCGGCAATATACTTGGCAATGATCGCCTCGGACCGGTCGATAAGCTGCTTGTACTCCATCTCAACGTTCCAATGCAGTGTTGGCGGCCAGTCGCAATCATACGCCGCGAATAGCCCTTCCGGTTGCAGAACGCGGGCAAATTCACGCAGCGTGCTGACAGGCTCCATCCAATGAAAGGATTGTGAACAAGTCACAACATCCACGCTCTCCGCATCCAGGGCAAGCTTGTCAGAATAGCCTTTGACAAAAGAAATGTGCCCGGCATCCGTCAGCTCAGACAAACGGGCAATCGCCTTGCTTCTCATATCGTCGTTTGGCTCAATGCCGATGATCCGCTGGGCATGCTTATTCCAGACAAAGGTGGACAAGCCGGTGCCGCAGCCGACATCAGCCACAACGCTTGGCGTCCTGCCCAAGTAGCCGGTCAAAATATCGACAACCGCAGTCGGGGCTTTCGGCCGATACTGATCATAATCATTTTCGAATCCGGAGAAACGGTCTACGTTATTTTGCAAATGGCTTCCTAAAGTCATTTTACAGCCTCCGTTCCAAGAATAAATTGCTGGGCTTGTTATGGCCCGCTGCTTATAATAATAGCATTGAACTCGTCGTCGTGAGCTATTAGGAATGATGCCGCGTCCTCTAAATAAACGGCCTCCACGTACATGACACCTTTGTTCAGAACGACTGTACGCTTTGCATTAGCTTTGAGCGTAAGCTTCCAGCCCTTCTTGGCTAAGCGCACCTCCTTCTTGACAGCATTCCACTTGATTTCCGCCCCCCACGTTTCAAACAAAGCTCTGACAGGAAGATACGTTCTGTCTCCGCTTTTATATGGTTTCTGCGCAGCAGCAAACTTCACCTGCTTGCCTTCCAGCCAAACTTGAACATCCTTGCCCGCTGGCAGCAGCTCCGTACCGGCAATTAACTCCTCTCTTGTGCTATTCGGCTTAAGCGACTTCGGATCAACCTCAAGCATCTTCACGCTGTTGTTCATCGTATCCGCAACGTACAGCTTACCCGCCGTATAGAGCAAGGAGGACGGCTGATTAAATTGTGCGATATCAACCGCACCAACCGTATCGCCCGGTGCGCTCCGGCCCGCAATCGCAATCACTTTCCCATTAGCTTGTAAAGCGCGGATCCGGTTGTTCAGGCTGTCAGCAATAAATAATACGCCATCGGCATAAGCAAGCCCGCGGGGCCGGTTAAACCGCGCATCGCCTCCCGAACCGTTTGCGTAGCCGCCTGCCATATATCCGGTAAGCGCATCGGCGGCTGTCGGCTTGCCGGCAATTGTCGTCACTTTGCCCTCATGAATATAACGAATTAAATGATTGCCGCTGTCCGCAACATACAAACCGCCCTTCTCATCGAACGCAAGTCCCATCGGCTCGTTAAAAAGCGCTTCAGCTGCGCTGCCGTCCTTGTACCCGCCCGTTTCGCCAGCCGCCCCGGCAAAGGTAGACGTAATACCCTCCGGCGTAATTTTGCGGATGACATGGTTTAACGAATCGGCAACATAGACATTGTCATCGGCATCCAGCGCGAGACCGGTCGGAGCGTTAAACTGCGCCTCTCCGAATTTACCGTTTTTATTGCCCGCAATGCCGTTTCCGGCAGCCGTGTACACCCGCTCATTAACGATTCTGCGCACAACATGATTATCCGTATCGCTGACATAAATAACACCCTTGCTGTTCACGACCGAATAAGTCGGATGATAAAAGCTTGAGGCCGCGGTCGTACCATCAAAGTAACCCGGCTTAGTCTGAATCGTTACGGGCGTTAGCCGCCCATTTTGCCACTTGCTAATTTGGTTGCTTTCCGAGCCGACGACAACGATGCCGCCATCCGGCGAAGCAGCCAGCCCCCATGGCTGATTGACTTTGCCGAACACTTTCACCATTACCGCAGCGCTGTCTTCCGCCGTCATTTCAGATGACCCTTCCGCTGCCGCGTATACCGTTAAGTTAGCCGCAGTAAGCGCCGCTGCAAGCGCCGCGCCTGCCGCCAGCAATCGAAATCTGCTTTTCACATGACTGCCCCTTTCGCTGTTTGATCATTGAAGTGGTGAATAGACCGTGATTTCTATGTAAAGCACATCTATTTCCTCTCCGTTTTTCAAGATTGGTATAATGAGCCAATACGGCAATAACGATGCATCTTGATTACTAAAATAAACTCCTTTGAGCGTCAGCTTCATTACATGCCCAGCCTTGGCGATCCCATACCCATTCTCTAACTCAGAAGGAGACTCATAACCGCTGCAAGAGTTATCGCCCCCATAACAAGCCTGAAGCAAAATTAAATCTCCTATTTCATTCCCGCGGCTATTAATCATAATTTCTACGTCATCCGATACGGGTGACTTATGAATGAATTTAACAGTGTTCTTTGAAAGCTCAGACCGATACATGTAGTTAAAAAATTGCGATGCTTCTTGCCTGTCATTGTTATCTGCATTGAGCAGCATATTTGGTTTTACATGTACGTATACCAGCGAGCCGTATTCAACAGCATCCCCCAATGTAACAATGAGCTGCGCTTTATCATTATCATCAATGGCTGCATTCAAAATATTAACATCATAAATCGGCGGATAAGCCGTGCCGCCGCCTGTCAAAACTGGAACTTCAGTCCGAGTGTTATAGACACTGACAGCTATAAAATCTTCCAGATTGGACGGAAGCGGAGACAGCATCAGATTCGTGCTAAATGGCAGTATTAAGGTATGATCATCCGTCATATGCGCCTGGGAACTCAGCGCGACAGGAGGATTAAACCGCCTTACGTTTATTTGAATGTCTACATGACCATCAATCTCGAGGCCGTTATCATCTTTAAAGTTAACGCGCACTTGGTACAAAGCTGGTTCGAATCTTTTAAAATAGGAGGTATTCAGGCTGACTTCCGCTTTATTCTCAATCATGCTTAATAATAAAATCCCATTCACATTATGGATAACGTTTGGATGGCATTCTGATGCTTCTTCGCTTCCTGCTTGCGTTTTCTCTCCTTCGTTCCCATCGTCGGGACAAACTTTGGTTATCGTAATGTCAGGCGAGTTATCCATTTCTGGAACTAGCGGTATATGGTAGCCAAGCGTGGAAAACGATAGATTCTGGTAGCTGTCCGCCGCATCGGCCTCATGTATAAACTCAAGCGGTATCGTTTCCCGGTCAAACTTAAACGTAAATCCTTGGCCTGCACGCTCGCTTGACGTTACCTGGTCCTCGGTTTGAATATCGTTTGTTTCCGCACTTTTCAATTTGTCCGCTCGAACCGTTAAGCGGATTTTAGAGCCATACGGAACGGCCTGCGATAATGTAACAACTAACCGATTGGAATGGTGAAGATCACGTTTAACCGTCTCAACCATACTTTTGCTTTCAATGAATGCGCCCGCAGCTTCCTGATACACCTCAAATTTAACGACCTGCGAGCCATCGGCAGGGAACGCCGTATTTACGCCATTGTAAGCAAGTGTTGTCGTAAACGGCAAAACAAAATTTTTATCATTTATTATGTATGAGCCAAGATTGCCGTAAAAGGCTGCGACGTCTAATTCAGGCGGCTTTGGAATAGGCGTCGCCGTTGGCATTGCTGTTGGTGTCGGTGTTGCTGTCGGTGTCGCTGTTGGCGTTGCTGTCGGTGTCGGTGTTGCTGTCGGTGTCGCTGTTGGCGTTGCTGTCGGTGTCGGTGTCGCCGTTGGCGTTGCTGTCGGTGTCACGGAATTGCCGCCATCGCCCGATTGTCCCTCTTGATCCTCGTATATGATGCTGGAGTTGGTTTGCGAGCTTCCGTTATTGTTAGAAGCTTCTGCAGATTCCGCCTCTGTTTTCGTTTCGATTACTTGTTTTACTTGATTAATTAAATTTTTGTCGGCATCAGGCTCCTTCTCCAACAGCTGAAGATAATGCTTCAAGCCCACAAGCGGGAGGTCGCGATAATCGAGATTTTCTTTACCGCCTGTTCCCTCTTCATTCAATTGCAGCTGCTCGTTAGGTGTAACGATTGTCTCGTCCTGCAGCCCTTCGCCATAGTTGGTCTTCACAGCGCCTTCAAACACGCCGACGTAGCTTTTTTCATTTTCATATCTAACGGTAAACTCCGTCCCCATAACGCCCATAATCGCGGTCGGCGTCTCGATCTCAAATCTGGAGTCTCCGTCCAGCTTCTTCTTAATGGAAACGAGCACCTTGCCCTTCAGCAGACTGAGGCTTGTCTTCCCGCCCAGCGCCTTGGCGCTCTTAACCAGCTCACTGACGACAAGCGTCGTATTGGTGCCGATCGTCACCTCTTTGTCGCTATCCAAATCCATCTTAACCTTGCCGTCGCTGCCGGTCATAATGGTGTCGCCTTGCGTGATGGCCATCCCTTTAAAAGCATTAAACTTTTTGGAGCCGCCGCCTTTTTTCACTTCCGCTTTGCCGGTAACGGCCGTCAATTTGCCCGCTTTGTCCGTATCCTTCGCAAAGACGGAAGTCGGCAAAATGAGCGCCATGACAAGCAGGGTGACGAAAAACAGCTTTAAAGTCTTCATTTTAACCCCTCCAATTCATAAATAGAAATGCCCTGCTCTTTCCCTTTCACCTTGATCTCGCCAAGAGAAGCGGCCTTGATACGATCCTTAACCGCCTGATAAACCGCATCGCTCAAAATAATTTGCCCCGGCTTCGCATTGCTCTCCAGCCTTGCAGCCGTATTCACGGTGTCGCCGATTGCGGTATAGTCCATCCGGCTCTTCGAGCCAATGTTGCCGAAGACGGCCGGACCTGTATGAATGCCAAGGCCGAACTTAACGCCAAAGCCGAACCGTTCGACCAGCTTGCGCTCGAGCGCAGCCGAGCCTTCCTTCATCGCCCAAGCCGCCTCCACAGCCCGCATAGGATGATCCTTCAGAAGCAGCGGCGCGTTAAAAATCGCCATCGCCGCATCCCCGATAAACTTGTCCAGCGTCCCGTCGTGCTTAAAGATGCAGTTAGCTGCAAGATCGAGATACTCATTCAATATTTCTACGATTTCCTCCGGCTCCGCCCGCTCCGAGAGCGGCGTAAAGCCGCGGATATCAACGAACAAAACGGTCAACTCACGGCGTGTTCCGCCAAGCTTCAAGCCTTCCTCGCCATTTTTCAAAATCTGGTTCACAACCTCCGGAGCAACGTACCTGCCGAATATGTCCGTCACTCTGCGCCGCTCCAGCAGCTCCTCCATATAATGAAAGCTAACGACGACGATACAGCTGACGATGAGTAACGGAACCGCATAACCAATCGAGATGATTAGTCCATGGCCGTACAGATAGCTGCTCCCTAATATAAACGATGCAATGATTGCCGCAACGGCCATGAAGGAAATAACCATGTTCCACTTTCGAAACAGGAAGCAGGCAAGCGCCGCCGCTAGCAGCATAATAAGCGCATTCCATTTCCAGTCAAGCTCATGTTTGAGATCCCCTTCGAGCAGCGCCTGAATGATATTTGCATGTATCTCCACCCCATACATCGGACTCTTCACCTGCAGCGGCGTAAGGTAATCATCCTTAAATCCCGTTGCGTAAGGGCCGACCAGCACGATTCTATCCTTAAAATAATCCGCTGGCACCTCGCCGCTAAGTACAGCGGAATACGGGATGGCCTCATACTGTCCAGGCCGTCCCGTATATGGGATGTGGAACCGGCCAAACGAGTCGAGCGGAAGCATATCCTCATTTACGGCCTTGCCCATACGTTCCATGAACATCCGGTAAACAACCCAAGAAAAGCTCTCCACCCGCTCGCCTTTATCCGTAAAGCTGTATAAGGAATTACGCACGACGCGATCGCGATCCGGTATCGTGTTGATGTGCCCGACCGCTGCGGCCGCTTCCTTAAGCGCCGGGAATGGCTCTGACATGTCCAGCGCTTCAATCGCGCCTTGCTTCGCAGATGGAGCGAACGTTCCATACACAGGCATGACAACATTGCCCGCATTCGCTACTGCGGCGACCAGCGCCTCATCCGATGATGTGTCGTCTGCCGAGGGTACGGGAAAGGTTACATCCAACGCAATAACCGCAGGCTTCCCTTCGGCGAGCATATCGATAAGCTGGGCATGAACGCTGCGATTCCAAGGCCAGCTTCCAAATTCGTTTACGCTTTCGTCATCGATGGCGATTATAGCGATCCGGGTATCCGCAGCGCTCTCCTTCTGCATAAACCGGTCCTGGAAAAAATAGTCCATCGTATCGAGCGCCCCTCTATACATGAGGAACACGGCCACGGCCGTCAGCAAAGCAATCATATGTATAAGCTTAATTCGCACAATATCCCCCTATTCACTTTCTATTTTGCTTCACAGGCCATTAGACCTATCATTATAAAAATTAGTTCTTAAGTTATATGCGTCTATTATATATGAAAAGTGAAAATAGTAGATAGTTGTCGAACTATATCTATTAATGTTAACAAAAAAATATTTTACATGTTTTTCGGAGTGACTGAATCAATGATTAAAAAGACGCCGCGCGTCCCAGTTTTTGGGATGCGCGGCGTCTTTAACATTTCATCATTCGGTATAGACGATTCCCTGCGAATAATCTTAAACGTAACACAAGCCCTCTCTTCTCTATTTCATTAAGGGATGCAGTCTGAAGTGCACAAGAAAGATCGTTCCCTGCTCGCTTGTCTTAACCTTTATGACCGCATCATGCCGCTTAGCAATACCATAGCAGACGGATAAGCCGAGCCCGGTTCCGTTTGTTTTTGTACTGAAGAACGGAGTACCCAGCTTCTGGATCAGCTCCTCCTTGATTCCGCAGCCTTGGTCCTGTACCTCTAAGATTACCTCATTTCCCTCCTTATAGGTTCTGATCGTTAACGTTCCACCGGATGGCATCGCGTCCAAGCCATTCAGCACCAAATTCAGCAGCAGCTGGCGAATTTCTTTCTCATCCAATTGCAGGGAAGGGCATTGTCCTAGTTCAAGTCGGATATCATGATTAGCACATAACGCCTTTGAATGAATTAACGGAAACAGCACCTCGATTACGGCATTCAGCTGTTTCACTTTACGATTGGTCGGGTTCGTGTTGGCAACGGCGAGGAACTCCGTCACGATATTATGCGCCCTGTCCAGCTCCTCAATCATAATATCCGTATGTTCCGAGGACGGACGGCTTTTGGACAATTGCAAAAACCCCCTTACCGTCGTCATTGGATTGCGGATTTCATGCACAATGCCGGCGGCCATTTCTCCCGTCAAATTCAAGCGATCCAGCCGGACCATCTCCTTCTCAAAAAGCAGCTGGTCCGTAATGTCGGTTATGACGCTGAGCAAGCAAGGCTCGCCGTGGATGTGCATCAATTCGGTTGACAGTAAACCTTCCCGCATATCGCCGGATTTCGTCATATAGCTAATCCTCACATTTTTAGACGGCTTTTGCAGTTCGGACATCTCTTCTGATATCCCCGACTCATTTGAATCGAAAATATAGGAGAGGACGTCCTCCGTTTGGTTGATGACCTCGTCTTGACGATAGCCGACCATGTTCAACAGGCTTTTATTCACATTGATGTATCTACGGTCCTTCAGCGATCTAAGGGAAACTAAGCTTGGCATCGCATCGAAAATTTTACGGAAGCGTTCCTCCTCCATTATCTTGCGCTCAGTCACATCGCGGATGGAAAAGACGACAATACGCCGATCCTCAATGCTGGCTTCACCGACTTGGACATCGCACGGGAACCGGCCTTCGTCCTTTCGCAAGCCGGTGGTCTCCATTAACGCTTTCCCGTCTGAAAAACAGGAAAACAAGGCCGGTACAAGCCTGTCGATGTGATACCCTATCAAATCCTCGGGGAGATAGCCGAACATAGTTGCCGCTGCTGGGCTGACCGTCAGCATCGCACCTTCCTCGTCGGTCGTCACAATCGTATCGCTGGACGTTTCACCGATCGCCTTCAGCAATTCGTTCTGGAGTTTAATTTGCTCCTGATATTGGTGCATTTTCACGAACGCTTCGATCTTCATTTTTAAGGTTTCCGGATGGAACGGCTTGAAAATATAGTCGATTGCGCCGACGGTGTAGCCATGCTTGACATGCTCCACAGCCTGGCTGATCGCGGTTATAAAAATAATTGGGATTTGCTTTGATTTTTCTCGCGATTTTATCAGGCTTGCCGTTTGAAAACCGTTTAGACCCGGCATTTGCACATCGAGCAGTATGACCGCAAAATTCTCGGACAGGACATGCCTTAATGCTTCCTCGCCGGAGTTTGCGCTAAACAAGCGATAGTTGGGAGAATCCAGCAGCGCTTCGAGAGCGATCAAATTTTCAGGACGGTCATCGACGAGTAGAATATTTACTTTTTGAACGCCGCTACTTGATTTTCCGATAAAGCTTTTCATTCGTATCCATCTCCTCATAACACTCGGTTTGACTCGTAAAGGCTATACTTTCTTTATTCCCCAGCCCCAAAAATCCGGACATGACCAAGCTTTCGTAGAACAAATCATGGACACGGTTGAGCAGTATTTTATTAAAATAAATCATGACGTTGCGGCAAATGATTACATGAAATTCATTAAAAGACCCGTCGACTGCCAGATTATGCGGGGCAAAAATAATATTTTCCTTCAAGAAAGGATGAAAAACAGCGCGTTCGTTTTTTACCGTGTAATATTCGCAAAAGGCTTTTTTTCCACCGGCATTCACATAATTTTTCGTGTAGGTTTGCATTTTCTCGAGAGGGAAAGCGCCAACTTTCGCTGCTTCCACTACATCCTCATTCATGTCCGTGGCATAAATTCTGGTCTTGTCATGAAGTCCTTCCTCGTACAAAAGGATAGCCATCGAGTAGGCCTCTTCGCCTGTCGAGCAGCCCGCGTGCCAAATCCGGATCTTTGGATAGTTTTTGAGCAGCGGTACGATTTTTTTGCGGAAATTCATAAAAAAGCTCGGGTCACGGAACATTTCTGTCACATTGATGGAGAAATCCGCGAGCAGCTTCTTCAACATCCGGCGATCATGCAGGACCTTCTCCTGCAGGCCGGATACGGTCGTTAAATTTTCGGCATAGATACGGTACCAAATTCGGCGGCGAATAGATGGGGACACATAGTTGCGGAAATCACATCCATAATGCCGGTAAAGGGCCTCCAGAAATAGCTCGATTTCAATCTTCTCCAGATCGTCGACTTCTTCCGGTTCACTCATCAGCATTCTATCAAAAGGTTCATTCATCATAGTCATTTCACTACCCCACCTGTCTGTACAGCCAAACCTGTATTAACGAGAAAAGCTGGTCCAAGCTCACAGGTTTGCTTATGTAGTCCGAGGCTCCAGCCTCCAAGCATTTCTCTTTATCTTCTTTCATAGCCTTCGCCGTAAGCGCGATGATGGGCAAGAGCTGATACTTCGGCATTTGCCGGAGGGTACGCATCGCTTCATAGCCGTCCATTTCCGGCAGCATAATATCCATAAGGATGAGGTCGATATCCGGATTTTCTTGCAGAACCCGTATGCCATCCTTGCCGTTCTCAGCAAACACCACCTTCATTCTCTTGCTTTCCAAAGCGGTAGTGATCGCAAAGATATTACGCATATCGTCATCAACGATTAACACTTTCTTGCCGGTGAATAGCGCCTCCTCATGCGGCAGCGCCGGTATCTGCCGTTCCGTCTCGGAGAAATCCGCGTGAGCGGCCGCGGCCTCTTCATGATAAATATGAACCTCCGGCTGCACGTCCGCTCCCTTGCCCGGCAGCAGCAGCGTGAATGTGCTTCCTTTTCCTTTAACACTGTTGACTGCAATGACGCCGCCTAACAAATGAGCCAGCTCACGGCATATCGAAAGCCCCAGTCCCGTACCGCCGTATTTTCGGCTTGTCGTTCCATCTTCTTGCTGAAACGCTTGGAAGATCAGGCTCTGCTTCTCCCATGGAATGCCGATACCTGTATCGGTAACCGAAAACGCGACAGCCGATTCCAAATGGATTTGTTCACTATGATCCGCTAATGACTCTTTGTCTGCGTGATGGATACGAAGCGCCACTTCGCCGTGTTCGGTAAATTTAAAAGCATTGACCAGTAAATTCCTCAGTATTTGCATTAATCGATGGGTATCCGTACAAATGGTGGCCGGCAGGCCGTCCTCTATTTCTGTCGTGAATTTCAAGCCCCGCTGATCCGCAACCTGGATAAATTCAAGCTCCGCAAAATCACAAATATACGTTAAACTGACTTCATCGGGAACGATCTCGATTTTTCCGGACTCGACCTTGGATAAATCCAAGATGTCATTGATTAAATGCAGCAGGTCATTTCCCGATGAATGGATCGTTTCGGCGAATTTCACTTGATTCTCCTTTAAGTTGCCTTCGGAATTACCCGCAAGCAGGCCGGAGAGAATCAATAAGCTGTTAAGCGGCGTTCGCAGCTCATGGGACATGTTAGCCAGAAACTCCGATTTATACTGGGAGCTGAGAGCAAGCTGACCGGCCTTTTCCTCCAGCTCCAATTTCGTTTGCTGCAGCTCCTTGGTCTTTTGCTCGGAGTTTTTGTACTGATCCTCCAGCTGTCCGTTGATCCTCCTGAGCTCCTCCTGCTGAAGGCGCAGCTCCTCGGACTGATTCTGCAGCTCTTCCGTCAGAGCCTGCGATTCTTGCAGAAGCTTCTCCACCTGCATGCGTCCCGCGATGCTGTTAATCGTAATCCCGACATGCTTTAGAACCTGCTGTAATAAGATTTGCTGGGTTGGGCTGATCTTCGTAAAGGAGGCAAGCTCAATGACCGCTATGACCTGCCCTTCAAACTCAACCGGCATGATCATCAGATTCGACGGCGCTGCCGAGCCGGTACCGGAAACAATTTGGTGATAATGCTCCGGAATATCGGTTAGCACGATCGTCCTGTTCTCTAAGGCGCATTGCCCCACAAGCCCTTCTCCAAAAAGAAAGCCCTCGAGGCCGGCATGCTGGCGATTATTCGCATAGCCGGCAAGCATGTGAAGACGCTGCCGTTCCCCGGTGCCCTGTTTGATATAGAACACACCGCAACTTGCCCCGGTCATCGGCGTAATCTTGGTAATGAAAAGGTGCGCCAACAATTCCAAATCATGAATCCCCTGAAACATCGTGGCCATTTCGGCGATGTTGGTGTCGAGCCAGCTCTTTTCCTGCTCATGAATGGAATAGGCTTCGATCGCGGCCGCCATCTTATTAAAGGAATGTGCGATTTCCCCAATTTCATCTTGAGAACGGACCTCGATCCGAGGCAATTTTGTTCTTGAGCCGGAGTCTGAAGTCACACCTGCCATAATTCTCGTGATTTTAGACAAATTACCCGTGATGTGCCGCGATAGGAGCAGCCCGATTGACAGGGTCAAAATAAAGGCCGCAATGCTTAATAGATTGGTGGCTTCATTGACTTGATTGACCATTTCCGTATTGTTTTTCGTTCCTTCGCTCAGTATCTGCTGCTGGGTATCCATAATGGATTTAGCCAGCGGCCCCAGCTGGGTACCCACAGGTAAAACATTCGTTTTGAAATAATTTAATGCTTCCTCCTGATCCCGGTTCTCCTCGTAAATAGTGAGCAAATGCTCATATCTCTCCTTGAACTGCCGGTTAAGTATCTCGAGCTTTCTCACCGATTCTTTACTTTCCGGTTGGGTCACAAGGCTTTCCGTCCGTGTAATCCGTTCATTTAATTGTTCATTCGCCGATTCAAAATCATCTATAAATGCCGGGCTTTTCGTCAACAAATAACCCCGCAAACCGTTGGTTTGCTGAAGGGACAGAACCTGTATATCCTTGGTTGCATTTAGAATCGTGACCCGCCGGTTGATTAAATCCGAATACGAATCGTTTATTTTGTCCATGAAGTAATGAGAGATTCCGATTGCCCCGCCGAGCAAAACGGCCGCTGTTAAAAACCCTGTAACTATTTTTTTCCCGATCGTAAATCTCATTTGTACACCGCCATTATCCTCTTTTGTGGTGTGGCTCCCTCGCATTCTTCCTTATGATGAAAAAAAAATGTCCCTATCCAATGGGATAGAGACATCGTTGTCTTCGTAAAGGGCGCCGTTGCCTTGCTGATATTCAACCTGTTCCTATCATATCTCAGGCCATTTTCTTTGACAAAGCGCCAAATCGGGGGAAATCCGCACGGAAAACCAATTCTCCTGCCTAATTCTACGAAACGCTCCATTTTCCTCACCGTCACTATAGTTCACTTTATTTGTTACATAAGTTTACATTTACTCAACATATCTATCGGTTCTCTTTTTATCCAGTCACAAAAACGTCACAATTAACAGGTGTGATTTCGACATACACACGGTATTTCCTTCCCCTATACTTAAGCATGTTCTCAGTTCGTGATATAAAGTGACACTGTATAAGGCGAGAAATTGAGAAGAAATTGGGAGGGAAAGAGTCATGGCCATGCTGATGCCAAAACGCAAACACTTGTTTACCCCTTACGGCAGCTCTGCATTTTATGATGAAATGTTTGATTCGCACGGCAATGTGAGGTTCCCCTACGGCGAAGTTTTTCACCGTTTCTCGAATATGGGAATTGAAGAGCTCAACAAAAGGAACCATTTGATGCAATCCCATATGGTTACACAGGGCATTACGTTTACGTTGAATAGCGACAACCTGGGCGATACAAGCCTGGAGCGTACGATTCCTTTCGATATGATTCCACGGATCATTACTTCCGATGAATGGGCGCTGCTTGAACGTGGGCTGGAACAACGGGTTCAAGCTTTGAACACCTTCATCTGGGATGTCTATCATGAGCAGAATATCTTGAAGGATGATATCATTCCAAGGAAATTGATCGTCACCAATCCCTATTTCCGTCCGGAGATGATCGGCCTGGATATCCCGAACCGCGCCTATATCCCTATGTCGGGGATCGATATCATACGCAGCGAAACAGGCGAGTTTTATGTGTTGGAAGATAATTTGCGGACGCCTTCGGGCTTATCCTATGTTTACAAAAACCGTTCCTTGATGACGAACCTCTTTCCTGAGCTGTTCTTCGACTATCAGGTGCGCGATATCGATCAGGGCTTGAACGCTTTACTAAGCGGGCTGCGCAGCTTGGCCCCAAATGCCAAACCGGATCCGCTTGTTGTGCTGCTGACTCCCGGTATCCATAACTCTGCCTACTATGACCATACGTTCCTTGCTCAAGAAATGGGGATCGAACTGGTGGAAGGCAGAGATATGACGGTCATCGACCAAAAGGTATATTTGAAAAGCATGCAGGGGCTTCGGCAGGTCGATGTCATCTACAGTCGGATTGACGATGACTTCCTGGATCCGCTCGTCTTCAATCCTAATTCTTTACTCGGCGTACCGGGACTGATGCATGCCTATCGTGCGGGGAACGTCGCGCTTGCCAATGCTCCGGGCACCGGGGTTGCAGATGACAAAGCGGTGTATGCTTTCGTTCCGGATATGATCCGTTACTACTTAAATGAAGAACCGATCCTGAAAAATGTACCCACCTATATTTTATCGAGGCCGCATGAGAAGGAATATGTGCTTACCCACCTGTCTCAGATGGTTGTAAAAGAAAGGTCGCTTTCTGGAGGCTACGGCATGCTTATCGGCCCATCCGCTTCCGATCAGGAGCTGAAAACATTCGCATCCAAGATTAAAGAAAACCCGGAGCGGTATATCGCGCAGCCGACAATAAAACTGTCGTGCAGTCCCTCTTTAACCGGCAGCCAAGCGTCGCCCCGGCATATTGATTTGCGCGCTTTTGTGTTCATGGGAGAAGAAACCCATGTCATTCCCGGCGGACTGACAAGGGTAGCGCTGAAGCAAGGCTCACTAGTCGTGAATTCCTCGCAGGGCGGCGGCACGAAGGATACGTGGGTTGTCTAATTTTTCAACGATCGACTACTACTAATGAGGTGAACCAACTATGATGAATCGTTTTGCGCAATTGTTATTCTGGACAGGCCGTTATATGGAAAGGGCCGAAAATCACGCGAGGTTGATCGATGTCAATTATCATATGCGCCATGAGATAAGAGGAAATCAATACGATCAGGACTATGTATGGGAGAAGCTGGTGGCCGCTATCGGGGACGTCTCCAGCTTTAAGTCCAATCACTCCATTGCGAATGAACGGAACGCGCTCCACTTCTTGACCTTTGAGAGCTCGAACAGTAATTCCATCTATTCCCTCATTCAGCAAACAAGAAGTAATATCCGGACGCTTCGCCAGCTTCTTCCGGGCGAGCTGTGGGAAACCGCGAATTCCTTTTATCTCTGGCTCAAAGACCAGGATGTCCATAAAATGATGCTGCAATCCCCCTATATGTTCTATCAGCGCGTAAGAGAAGGGGTCTTGCTCTTTAATGGCGCAGCCGATTCTATGATGACTCGGGGACAGGAATGGAATTTTATCCAAGCCGGCAAATACTTGGAGCGGACTGAAAACACGGCGCGTATTCTTCACAATATCTCTGCCAACTTATTGAATGACAACGATTATAGGCAAGACCAGAACAATTATCATCGTATGATCGTGCTCTTGAAGTCGGTCGGCGGCTATGAAGCCTTCCGCAAATTTCATGCAAATGACGTTACATTTGCAAAAGTCTTACAATTTCTTCTATTCAATCCCGGCTTTCCGCGTTCCATCCATTTTGCATTAACTTCTTTAGAAAGTTATCTAAAAGTAATTAAGCAGGATGATTACGATTACACACTATTGTCAGTCAAAGCGATTCTTGACGGTCTTGACGATAGGCATTCCGGACATGGCGGGTCCGATTTACTTCATGATTTGTTACAGTCCTGTAACCAACTGGGATATTCGATTTCAAAAACTTTTTTTCAAGAGGAGGTTGCCGGAGCATGAAGCTGCAGGTATGCCATCTAACCCACTACACCTATCAAGAAGCGGTGGCAGAGAGTGTCAATGAGATTCGTCTCACGCCGAGAACGGATGACCGCCAGACATGCCACTCCCATTCGATCACCATTGAGCCCGAGGTTACCTTATTTCAGTACGAGGATTACTTCGGTAACACCGCGCATTACTTTTCTGTTCCGTCCCCTCACTCTCAGCTTAGTATTAAATCGTGTTCCATCATGGAAACGGATGAGGAGGAAAACCCCGAAACCAATCGCATACCCTATGCGGTGGAACGTGAGATCCTAAATGAGGAAAAATTTCAAAACGAGTATGCCGAGTATTTGATCGAAACCGATTATACACGCATTTCGGCGGAACTAAAGCATTTTAAGAATATGACGATCGATGAAGACCAGGCAGGCAGCATCTATCAGCTGCTTGAAGCTATCTCCCATGCCATCCATACCAATTTCACCTACGACGCAAATGCGACCCAAGTGAGTACCACAGTCGAAGAAACATTGAGGCTGAAACGGGGAGTTTGCCAAGATTACGTTCATCTCATGATCACTCTCTGCCGGATGCTTCATATTCCCGCAAGATACGTTAGCGGCTATCAATTTCTAGGCGATCTAAACGCCGATGACCCCATTTTCCGGCATGCTTCCCATGCATGGGTAGAAGCTTATGTTCCGTTAATCGGCTGGTTGGGCTTTGACCCTACCAGTAATGGAAAAATCAATTGGCGATATGTGACGCTTGGAAAAGGTCGTGACTACAGCGATATCGTCCCGGTTAAAGGCATTTATCAAGGAACAAACATACAACGACTCGAAGTCGTGGTAGATATAGAGCGAATCGACGGCGGGCATTGATAGCCTGACCACACAAAAACTCATAAAGTGCAACTTCTAATTTTCCCACAAATATTAGCGTTAATGATAGGTTTGTTACTAGAGCCGGCCGACAAAGACGCATGATTTCTCTCCATCCGAATATTATATTGCCAAATCGCCTGCGGTTCATTACTATTAAATTAAACAAATCCAATAAGGAAAGTTGGTATTTAAAATGAAGGAGATTCCGATTCCGTACGTCCGCAGTAATCAGGTCGGCATCGTCACCGTGCTCCTCATCGCAATTGCCTTTCAATGGCCTTGGCTCATCGCCGCACTGTTGATCATTCAGGCCGCCGGGCTCATCTTCGGTCTGAAGGCAAATTTGTTTATCCTTTCCGCTCGTCCATTCCTCTCCCGCCAAGCAGCTTCAGCCGGAACCGAAGCAGCCGAGCTGCAGCGCTTTAACAACGCACTAGGCGTTGCCTTTCTCACCTTATCGCTGCTTAGCTTTGCGCTCGGCTGGCCGGCTGCCGGTTATATTATTGCCGGCATGATGGGAGCCGCTGCGCTCGGCGCCATACTCGGCTATTGCATCGGCTGCACCATCTATTTTCAATACAAGCAATTCCGCTCCCGGAGATTGAATCGAGACTAACCCCTTGTCTCCAGCCGCGGCCGCCGCTTTATCCATTACGTACGCGGGCACGACGCAGCAAATAAACAAAATAGGGAGCGCCGATAATAGCAGTCATAATACCGGCCGAAACCTCCCGCGGAATGATAAGAACGCGCCCTAAGCAGTCGCCAAGGAGCATAATATCGGCACCAATGAGCGCCGCTAACGGAATCAGCCATTGATGCCTGCCGCCAACGAGCAGCCTAGCGGTATGCGGAACGATCAGCCCGATGAAGCCAATTGGCCCGCAGACGGCAACCGCCGATCCGGCAAGCACAATGACAAGCAGCATGCATATCGCTTTAATAACAGCAATGCGTCCTCCTAAGCCAACCGCTACGGCATCGTCCATCGCCAGCAGCTTAATCGATGGAATCATAAGCATGAACACGGCAAAGCCTATCATGGCAAATGGCGTAATCGTCCGCACTTCCGCCCATGAGGCATGATCGACCGAGCCAACGAGCCAGAACAGCATGCTATCGGTAGAATGCTGATTCAAGATCGTAAGCCCCTCCGTCAAGGAGGTGAGCAGCAGCGAAACCGCAATACCCGCTAACGTAAGCTGGACATGCTGCTTCTGCTGCGAACCGGCCAATAGCCATACGAAGAAAACACCGCATGCTGCGCCGGCGAAGCCGAATAAAACCGAATGGGTTAACGAGAAGCCCGAGAACGTAATTAAAGCGACAACTACCGCCAGGGAAGCTCCCGCATGTATCCCTAGTAAATGTGGTGAAACTAACGGATTTCTAGTAATGAGCTGGGTAAGCAGGCCCGCTAACGCCAATTGAACGCCTACGAGAAGTGCCGTAAGTCGGATGACAAGCATAGCCTTGCGTGCAGACGGCAGCATCCCTGCCCTCTGTCGTGACCGTAACGTGGCCGCGCCGTACGATAAGAAGAGCATGCTGGCTTTCCTCAAGCTTAAGCTGATGCGACGTTTGATAAAGATGAACCTGCTCCAGCCAAGGAATAAGCATTATAAGCTGCTGAAAATCCATATTCGTCTAACCCTTTCTTCTAGAGCTTAACAATCGTTCGGCCCTTGGATTGCCCTTTTAATAGAATAGCAACCTGGTCCATTATCTGTTCCAGCCCGATTTCCTCGCACAGCTCGTTCAATAGAGGCGGCTTATAGGAACCAGCTAACAGCTCCCATACCTTGCTTCGCTTCTCCATCCCCGCCATGACCGAATCGATGCCGATCAGCCGGACCCCTCTAATAATAAAAGGGAATACGGTCATCGAAAGCTCCGAGCCGCCCGTTAATCCGCTCGCGGCTACGACGCCGCCATACTGGATTTTCGGCAGGATCGATGACAGCGTTTCGCCGCCGACACAATCGATCGCGCCCGCCCACAGCTGTTTATCCAGCGCCCGCTTCGAACCGGCTGTGAACTCCTCTCTTGCCAGGATTCGCTTCACGCCCAGCCCGAGCAAATAGTCATGCTTGTCCGGCTTTCCTGTACTCGCCTCCACCTCGTAACCGAGCTTTGCCGCAATCGCCGCAGCTACGCTGCCTACGCCTCCCGTGGCTCCCGTGACCAGAATAGGGCCGTCCTCCGGGCGAACTCCGTTTTGCTGAAGCTCGTACACGGAAAGAGCAGCCGTAAAGCCCGCCGTTCCAAGTATCATCGCTTCTTTCATCGTTAAGCCGTGCGGCAGCTTGAGCACCCACTCCGCAGGCACCCGGGCATATTCGCTATATCCGCCGAAGTGGCTGACCCCCAGCCCGTAGCCGGTCGCCACCACCTGATCCCCTGCCCGGAACCGCTCATGCCGGCTGGAAACGACGGTGCCAGCCAAATCGATACCCGGTATAAACGGATAACTCTTTACGATGCCGCCGTTTGCCGTGCAAGCTAACGCGTCCTTGTAATTTACGCTGGAATACGCAACCTGAATGAGCAGCTCGCCCTCCGGCAGATCGTTTATCTCGGCAGGCTTCGTTTCTGCTATTATTTCGTTATCTATTTTATTTATTACAAGCGCTTTAAACGATGACATAAGAGTAACCCCCCATTTATAGGCTCAGAATAAAATTCATTTACTGCCTTTACAGTTAAGAACATTAATTGCTCACCTACAGGCTTCTAATGGGCTTTCCGCAGCAGGTCGCTGCGTCGCAGAGCGTGTCTTCATCTTCTACAGTAACAGTTATGGCCGCGGAATGCGATATGCTACTTGGAAGCTCGATATAACCGCTCGGTGCATTTTTTCGACGATAATAACAGGAGCTTTTCCGTTAATGAATGTGTACCCGGCTTCAGACTAAATCGCCAGCTTCGCTTGCCGCATACACGGTCGGCAGCCTTGACCAGCTCTCGCAATATCCCTTTACCGAGAAAAAGAAACACCGGCAAGCGCAAGCCTTGCGCTCGCGTTACGGGTGCTTCCATGCATGCTTATTTTTATCATAATACTTCTTTATAGATAAAGGTGCCTGCTCCTATTTTTGCGACAATTCCAAATTGCCTCTCCACGCTTTCAACGTCCTGCAGCGCGTCTCTCATCGAAAGGCTGCGCAAATATTCGAAATCAGGGGAAACGACCAAATCCTGCAAATAAGCCGATCTGGTGCTTCCTTCCCATCTCATCCGGTTCAGCGCGGCAACAATATCCTGACCCGATTCGATACCGATGCCGTGACCAAAATATAAATTGTCGTCCAGCATGACGACGTTCTCGCCCTGCCACTCCGGCGTTTCCGGATCATGATCCGGATTTTTGAAATAAAGCACATCGCCGGGATAGGCTTCATATTTATTATTAGTCGTAATTAAGCGCAGATCGCGGTCATACTGCCAATCCCGCAAAAACAGGTTTTGGAAATGAGCATTAAACACCGCTTCGCCAACCGTATCAAGCACCGCCTTGTACAAAATAATGATGATTGCACCCGCGCATTCAAAGCCGTATAGATGCCCATTTATGAAAATATCGTTAATTCCGTCGGAGGGCCGCACGCCTCGCTTGAGCCGGAAACCTCCGTTATCCGTTCTCGTCCAGTATTGCTCATTGCTCTTTGAAGTCGCAAAGGTCGCGAAATTCACCCCGCCCGCATACAGCGCCTTGGCAGCCTCCACGATATGCGTCCGCATTTTCAGCTCAAATTCTAACGCATCTGCAGAGGGATAGCGATAGACGACCCGGCTATTCTGCTTGTCTAGCAGCATTCTTCTCTCCAGCTCTGACAGCGTGAACGGATTAAGCGCAAACGTATTACTACCCGCAACTAGTATCACCGTCGTTTTCCTCCATCTGGTCAATTTTCTATTAGGTTATTGTACGTGTAAAAAATTTTTTTGTGAGCAGTGATCCAAATCAAGCAGCTGCCGCTCCAAATACGAATTTTTGGGCTCGTACGGCTCATATACATTAAATTTATAATCCTTTTATGAGAGAGAGGAGTTCACTGATGTATAGTTATTCCTACGACAACGCGCCTGCCTCTATTCATGCAAAATGCCCCTTTACCATCGAAGTCCAGGGTGATGGAACGGTTGATGCAGCACCTGACCAAGCAGTGGTCGTGCTGGGAGCTATAACGGAAGGACCTGTCCTGCAGACCGTCCAAAGCGAAAATGCGCAAATCGTTACCCATATTATCGAATCACTTTTGGAGCTGAATATTCCGAAGGAGAATGTGCAAACGAATGATTTTCGGATCGAGATTCAATATGATTACAAGGATGGGGAGCAGATCTTTCGAGGCTATAAAGTGACCCACCTTCTGCAAATTACAATCGATAAAGTCGAGGAAACCGGCATCGTGATCGATACGGCCGTATCGAACGGCGCAAATACCGTTACGAGCGTCCAGTTTACATTGGCCGATCCGACCCCTTATGAGAACGAGGCATTGTCGCTAGCCGTTCGCAATGCCCGTCAAAAGGCCGAAACGATCGCAGCTGCGCTTAGAGTCAATCTTGCCGCGGTTCCAAGCCAAGTTCAGGAGCTTTCTCGTGCAGCGCAGCCGATTCCCTTCGCAGCCGCCATGCATATGCAAAGCGCAGCCACGCCAATCGCCCCCGGGGAGCTGACCATCTCCGCCTCGGTTCGGGTGTGGTATCTGTACGGATGAAAGACGCGGCCAGTCGGCCGCGCTTCCCGCATAACGTAAGAACGGCTGCCTCGCGGCAGCCGTTAATATTCGTGATCTTAGCTTAGTGCTGTTATTAGTGCTTTTAAGCAGTAGTAGATGATTTCGCAATATTAGCCAATCTATAAATAATGATTACTGCTTGGGCTCTAGTAACTTGGCCCTTTGGCATAAACAACCCGACGTTCATACCGTTAATAACTCCAGTCTTTTGAAGGGCGGATACAGCTTCTTTCGCATATGAAGCAATATCATCGTTATCCTTAAATGGAGAGACAGCCCCACTGCCCTTCAGTTTTACATTTAACATTTTTGCTGCTCTAAAAATAATAACGGCCATATCCTGGCGGGAAATAGATTCATTAACTCCAAAGCTCCCGTCCGCTTTGCCTTTCACAATACCAAATTTCTGCGCTGCCGCTATTGAACCATAATACGCGGTCCCTTTCTTTACATCACTCCACGTGCTGTCAGCACTCTCATCAGCCAAATCTAATGCTTGCATAAGCATATTGATAAACTCAGCTCTTGTTACGTTACCGGTTTGTGCCGGTTTGATCAAGTTCATCCGGACTTTCGGTTTAAGCACGTCATGAACAGTCTCGGCAACGATCTCTTTAGGAACCGTAAAGGTTGCTGCCTGCCGGATATCCTTGGAGGAAGCCGCTGCATAGACCACATAGGTACCCGGTTCCACCACCCATGCATCCCGGGCTTCATCGTAGGAAGCAAGCGACTTGGCATCAAGCGTAAAGTTCAGCGTTTGCGACGCGTTGGCTGCAAGATTATTCGTCTTGCCGAATGCTTTTAGTTCCTTCACCGGTTTGTCCATGGATTTACCGGGAGCTCCTGCGTAAATCTGAACCGATTCCTTGCCGGTTACAGCACTAGTGTTCTTTACAACGACAGTGATATTCAACTTATCGCTGGCCTTTTTAAATACAGGAGAGCTTAGCTTCAAATTGCTGTAGTCAAACGTCGAATAGTTTTTACCGAAACCGAACTCATAGGATACAGGCACGTTGAATGTGTCATAATAACGGTAGCCGTTATAAATGCCTTCATTATAGGTTACGCCGCCCTGCCCGTTCGTTTGTCCAAAGTCTTCAGCCGGTGAATAAAGGTGCCCTTTGCTGTCTTTCCCTGTAACATCAACCGGGATGGTTGTCGGCAACTTACCGGACGGGTTTTCCGCTCCGGTTAATACAGCGGCAACCGGCTTGGCAAGAACCGTACCCGGTTCCCAGCCGAGCAGAATCGCATCCGCTTTGTCTTCCCAGCTCTCCATTTCAATCGGAGCCCCGATGTTCAGGACGACGATAAACGGTTTTCCTGCGGCGCGGGCTTTCGCAGAAGCTTTGTTAATCAAGTCTCTTTCCGCATCGCTGATGTAATAGGCGCCTTTGGACTTCCTGATATCAGAGCCTTCAGACGAACCCCTTGCGATGGTCATGATCATGCTTCCTGTATTTTGTATGAGTTCGTCCATCTGGCTTTCCGAGATTTGCACCTCGTTTTTGGCTCCGGTGGTGCTAAACCCGCCAATCGGCAACACACTTGGCACTTGCGGATAGCCATTTTTAGACGTATCGATAACAGAACCGCCTTTATAAATGGCCGCTAGCGCTTGCGGCAATTGCAATAGTTTTGTAGTGTCGATATTGGCGCCGCCGCTGCCGTCGCCGCCGCGCACCATATCCGTCGATGCCCGTCCGATGGTTGTAATACTGCCGCTTGTCAACGGAAGCGCCGGTTTATTGTTGACGGAGTTGTTTTTAAGAAGGATCATACTTTCAACAGCCTCTTGGTAAGCAATCGCTTCATGCTGCTCCGCATATGGGTTCGGTTCTGTATTGGCCGGTTCACCCTTGAAAGAAAGCGAAGTGACAACAAACTCAAGAATGTTTTTTACGCCTTTGTCGAGTTCAGCCGTCGTGAGGAAGCCGGAATTGACTCCTTCGATGATTTTGCTTGCATCGCCGTTCGGCATTCCAATGTCCAAGCCGGCTTTCAGATTGGACGAATAGGGGTTATTGCCGGGTTGTTTGGCCCAATAGGAAGCATTGCCTTGGCCGTTCCAGTCTGTCATGGCAAACCCTTTGAAGCCCCACTCATCACGCAGCACCGTATTTAACAATTCCGGATTTTGCGCCGTGCTCACACCGTTGATGTGGTTATAAGCGGTCATCACAGCCATCGGCTGGGATTCTCTGATTGCAATTTCAAAACTTCTCAGCTCAATTTCCCTGAGGGTGCGCTGGCTTATATTCGTGATGCCGTTACTGCGCTGGGTCTCCTGCGCATTAGACGAGAAGTGCTTGATCGTTGCGCCGACGCCTTGAGATTCAATTCCGTTGATCTCTGCTGCCGCCATTTTACCCGAAAGAACCGGGTCTTCCGAATAATACTCAAAGTTTCTTCCATTTAACACGCTTCTGTGAAGATTGACAGCCGGAGCCAGCAACAGATCCGCACCGAAATAATGGGTTTCTCTGCCGAACGCCGTGCCGAGAGAATGCTCCAAAGACGTATTCCAGGTCGCCGCACGGGCTGTAGCGTTAGGCCACTGTGTGGCAAATCGGGTTGTCTGGCTGCCGGTAGAATCAACCCATCCTTCCGGATGCGCCGAAATTCTGACGCCTGCCGGGCCGTCCACAGACGTGGTTCCCGGAATACCCAATCTAGGGATGGCTTTGGATGCGCCGGCGGCTCCAGGGATACGGACCACACCGTTTCCGCTAACCAGATCCGCCTTCTCCAGCAGTGTCATTGAACCAATGACGCCAGGAATGGAAGCCGCATCGTTTAACTTCACAAGAGAAGAATCAATCGTGTAGGTAAACGTCGAAATACCGCTAGTTCCCAAATTTGACGTGATGGAAATCGCTTTAATGGTAATTTGCTTATTGGAAGCCATACTGTTTGTCAGGCTGATCGGTCCCGTATAAAGCTTGCTTGAAGCGGTGGGATCGCTGCCATCCGTTGTATAATACGTTTTTGCTCCCGCCGATGTGGATGATAAGGATGCTTTCACTCCATCCGGAATCGATACGCCGGAAGCAATATCGGAGGTTGGAGCTGAAGTAGTAATGTTGTACGTGTATTCAGCCACATCGCTGTTGTTCAAGCTATCCGCAACCGTAATCGCTTTCAAAGTAGTGCCGGCGCTGACGGAAATCGCGGAGCTGTACAGCTTTATGGACCCCGTTCCGGAAGTTGCAGGCGTAGTGCCGTCCGTCGTGTAATAAATTTTCGCATTGGAGGATGCTGAAGACAAAGTTACGCTTTGCGTGCCCCCGTATGTCCCCGAAACTTGGGATGCCACGGGCGCCGCCGCCTTCGCACTAGGATCAATGGCATAAGTAAAGGCCGCAACATTGCTGTTTTCCAATCCGCTTCTGACAGCGACTGCGTTGATTGTGGCAGCCGAAGCAACCGCGATCGGATTTATATATAATAGGGTCGATCCATTCCCCGGACGATAGGCACCGTTCATGTCACTTGTTACCGCCGGTGTTGATCCGTCCGTCGTATAGTAGATTTGTGCGCCGGGAATATCATCGGCAAGCGCTACATTTACCGTAGAAGCGTAAGTGCCCGGTGCGGAACTGGCTGTAGGCGCAGACACCGTGGTCACTGGCGTGAATTGGAATGAATCAATATTGTAATCGCCCTTTTGGCAATATAACGAAATGGTTTGCTCACCCGCAGGAAGAGTCACATACCCTGTCATAGTGCTCCAATTATAAACCCCGCCGGTCGCAGGCGTATTAAAGGTATAAAGCACTTTGCCTGTGCTGTCTCTCAATGAGAAAGATTCAGTCTCCGATACGGATGCTCCATAACGGACAACGATCTTGTAAGTGCCCGCAGCAGCGGCATCAATCAAATAATTGAACGTATCGCCTGTTAAAACGCGGCGGAGAGCTAGACCCTCACTGGCGGTTTGACTTGTTCCAATCGTACTGGTGAAATTGGGAGCCGTAGTAAAGTACTCCGCTTCAATCAATCCCGGTACGGATGCAGCCGCAGCCGCAAATGAAACATTAGGGGGAGTCATGGCTAAAAATGAAGTAGCCAATGCCATGGTAAGCAATACTGGTAAAACCTTTTTTGGTGCTCGGGACATAGTGTTAATACCTCCTAGTTGAGTTTCTAGCAAATTGAAAACCTGTACGATTCTTTCTGTATCCCCGTTTTCCGCCGGGGAACGACCCTACCTTGATTGCCTCCATTCACTATGAATCTGTATCCGCTTTCAATCATAACGCTACTCCCCCTCTTTCAACTATTACGATACGGTATATGAATTATCACAAAACCGACTTATTCGGAGAAGGCTCTATTCTCTTCTCATCTGAATGCTTCTGAGCATCAATGATCTGCTTGTACGAATGCTGACGGCTGCTCGTGATGGTCTGCGCCAGCTTCGTGCACAATGACGAACCATTCACGCGTCGCGGTCAGAGAATCCTGCTGCTCGATTTCACAGCTTGGAGGAAGTGGATCAATTTCAAGAACAGCACGTATAAGTTAACGGGAACTAATCAACACTACTTACTGATCGGTACTGCATCTAAGAAAGGAAATTTCCATCTTGTCTCATTAATACAAATGTCTGAGTCATATGCTTTTTTGATCCTAAGTTGGTTCTCACGAAAAAAGTACCCCACAATAATTATTATTGTGGGGTACTGATTATTAAAGATTATCTTCTGTAATGAGGGTCTTCAAAAAAACATGTTGCTAAGAACTCTGGAAGGTTAATTTGAGTTTACTGTCTTGTCAGCTCAAAGTTGTCGAATGCCGCCCATTGGTTGGCTTTAGCATCAGACCATACGCCGACTTCGATTTTCCCGTTTGTGACACGAATATTTTCAATCGTATATTGCTTCCAGTTGCTGACCGGACTGGAACCAATGACAGCATTTACTTCGTCATTGCCTTTGCTATAATTTTTGGCGAATAGTTTCAATTCGTTTTGGCCGCCGCCGGAACGTACCCAAGCGGTCAACTTGTACGTTCCGTTCGGAACTGTTATCGCTTGGCTCGTTAACTGCTTATAGGCTGACGAAGACCAATGTGTCAGTTTGTAGTTTCCTGTGTACAGAAATTCCTGATCCACATTCTGCGCATTATTTACGTTACTCCACTGCGACCATCCGGTCGTGTTGCCACTTTCGAACCCCGCATTGGCAAGAAGAACTTTGTTGTATTCGCTTTGCTCGGGGGAAATCGTAATGCTACCTTCCAAACGGATATCTGTGGAGGAGCTTCCTACATAGACAGGTACTTTACCGGCAGGCATTACCCACTCGTTCTTGTTTTCATCAAAATAAGAGAAAGATTTTGGATCAAGCTTAACTGTTACTTTGGTTTGTTTGCCAGGCTCTAATTCAACCTTTTGGAAACCGGCCAATTGTTTCGGAGCAGTCTCTACTTCTGTCGGCAGCTGGCCGGCATACACTTGCACGACCTCAGAGCCTTTTACAGCTCCTGTATTTCTCAGGTCTAATGTTACTTCAAATGCAGGTTCTTCCGACTTTTTCGAAGAAGTAACCTTTAAGTTCTTATAGTCAAAGCTTGTATAAGAAAGACCATGTCCAAAGGAGAATGCCGGTTTGATACCATTTTTCTCATATCCGCGGTATCCGACAAAGACACCTTCCGTAAATTTGGACACACTTCTGCTATATTGATCTGGCGAGGATACCGGTGTTTGAGTCACATCCGTCGGGAAAGTTACAGGCAATTTACCGGACGGGTTCACATCCCCGAATAATACATCGGCAATCGCATTCCCTTGTTCTTGTCCTGGGTACCAGGCTTGAACAATGGCAGCAACGTTATCTTTCCAAGTTTTCATTTCGACCGGATTGCCGGTTTCATTGACAACAATAACGTTTTTGTTCACTTTGGCGACTTCTCTGATCAGTTGAGCTTGGTTATTCGGAAGTTTCATATCGGCATGGTCGATATCGCCTTCGCTTTGAAAGTCTCTTGTTACGATGACGGCCACATCGGATTTTTTCGCCAACTCAACCGCTGCAGCAATATTACTGTCTACAACATCATCCGCGGCTTTCCAGCCGAAACGCAGCTTACCGCCTCTATCCCGTCCAGGGAAAGCAGGATAATCCGTTTTGTAATCAATCTGAACCTGATAGTTTTTACCGGCTTCTAATCTAACCGTTTTCTCTACAGTTTTAACCATCGTACGAAGATCATAACCCGCATTGTCGATAATTAGATTTCCATCCAGAACTACTTTACTGGAACCATAGCTTGTCGTGGAGAGCGTGTAATCTCCGGTCTTCGGCACGTTAATGACCCCGGTATATCGAGCGGAACTATCGTAAGTCAAAGAGCCTGGAAGCTTCTCAATTTTGGGAGAATTAGCAGAGAATCCGCCGAAGTTATAGATTCCCGTTTGCCAGTTCACTTGCTGGGGTACATATTCAAAGACCGGGTTTCCTTCCATGCTATCATTATTCCAAAATACTGCCTTCAGGCCATGTTGTGTTGCATCGGCAGATGGCTTCAAGAAAGCGGATGGAACTGGCTCCGGTCCAGGCATAAGATCTCCTGCGGTGATTGGATCTGTTCCTGCAATATATTCTACTTTGATGTTATTGCCTGCACGGTTTTTAATCCCTTCAAGCGGGCTTACCGTATAGGTTGGATTAACAAGGGAACTGCCGCCTCCCTGAGCGGAAGCGTTATCCGCATCCGGTCCGATAACAGCAATGGATTTGATTTGATTGGTTTTCAACGGCAGGACGTTATTTTTGTTTTGAAGAAGAACCATTGTTTCGGCAGCGATTTGTCTTGCAACGGTTCCGTGTGCTTTTGCGTCAATTTGAATGTTTTGCGGAGCGTGCTCGAATAGTCCTTTCTCAAACATTTCTTTTAAAATACGATATGCGGCTTGAGATACATAGTCTTCACTGACTTTGCCGCTTTTCACGGCGTCCAGCAATTGTTTCCCCCATGTTGACCCAGGATCTCCGGGTAAATTCATATCCATACCCGCTTTGAGTGAATCTACCGTCGTTTTAACGGAGTAGTAATCGCTCATGACAAAGCCCTTAAAGCCCAAATTGCCTCTCAATAAGTTGGTCAGGATATCTGCGCTGTCACTATTATTTACAGAGTTAATCTGGTTATAGGAACTCATGACACTGGCGATACCCGCATTTTTGATGACATCTCCGAATGGTCTTGCATAAATTTCGTTGAGTGCCCGCTTGCTTATTTGAGCATCATAACTGTAACGGTTCAATTCCTGATTGTATACCGTAAAATGTTTTGCTGATCCCATTACATGTTGGCTTTGTAATCCGTTTGTCCAATTTGTCCCCATTTGGCCACTCAGCAACGGATCTTCACCCAAAGCTTCAAAGTTTCTCGCGCCGAAAGGACCTCTGGCAATATCCACGGCAGGCCCGAGCAATACATTGTGGGTTGTATTGAAAGCTTCATTCCCGACTAGCTCTCCGTATTTTTTGGCAGTATCCGTGTCCCAAGTGGCTGCCAGTCCGATCGCGGCCGGCATGGAAGTTGCTTTTTTGTCTTGTATGGACGGATTCCCGATACGAACGCCGATCGTTGCATCTGCCATTCTCAATTCAGGAATTCCATATTTAGGAAATCCATTATTGTGAAATCCGTAATTATAATCCACGTCACCGGTAATAAAATCGACTTCGTCTTCCATTGTCATTTTGTCAACGAGCAGCTGGGCACGCTCCTCTGCGGAAAGGGATGTATTCATCCAAGGACGATCCTGATTGACTTCAGCCGAAGCGGCGGAACTAAAAGGCGAGACGGCTAAAGTAAGAATAGCGGTTGACATAAGAAGACGACGTACAGTAGAAATTGACGACACTTTCATTAGTTATTCCTCCTTCAAATTTTTTCCAATGAAATCTGACGACTACAGCAGACTTCGGGCCAAGGTAAAATTTGATCCTCCTTTTTTTAAAAAATTATCGTTTTGTAACATTGCTAATAATAAATTAATTTCCGAATGCTCTATAGGAATTTATTTATGTTTTTGTACTTTTAGATGATTTAATAGACGCCCTTGTACTAAATTACATGTAAATCTCTATACCTCTTAGGAGTTACACCCGTATACTTTTTAAAAATTCTGGTAAAATAGCTTTGGTCATAAAAATTGAGGCGAGTGCAAATCTCCCCCAGGGAATAATCGGATAAAATCAATAATTTCTTCACTTCCTCGAGTCTTTCACGTTGAATATATTCACTCAGAAGCATTCCGACTTCTTTCTTAAATAATTGAGACAAATAGGCCGGATGTAAATCTACGATTTCAGCAAGCTGCAAAAGTGTTATTTCTTCATACATGTGCTTGAAAATATAGTTTTGACAGACAGTTATCGCTTTAGAGTATTTTTGTTCCTTGCATTGACTCACACTATCCGCAAAATTACATAAACATTCAAACAGCAGATTGGATACTTTATTAATTTCGCTTAACTCTTCTAGCTGCTGGATGTACAAATTACTCGTGGTGAAGGCAACCTCCGGATGCAGTCCTCCTTCCATCGCAGCGCGTGTGGCAACTGTTATTTTGCAAATCGCCAGGTTTTTTTGGTTTCTCAGATGGCTTTTTTTCGATAAAACGCCCGGTTTAGGGATAAATGTATTAAGATGGCGAATTAACCCTTCTTTATTTCCTTCCTTAATACATTGCTGGAATTGAATATCATCCAGTGGATCATGATGGAATGAATGATATTCCCTTTGTCTGGATAATTCTAGATCGACCTTGATTTCAATTTCAAAAGGTTCATTTTCCAACATCATGTTCTTTTGGATAATCTCCGACTCTTCCAACTGTTGATGATAAATCAAGTAATAATGCAGCAAACTTATTTGAATTAATTTCAATTTGTTAATGACCGGAATTCTTCGATAATAATGAAACATATCGTCTTTGTATTGGATCGGCATATGATGATCGTTCATGAGCCCAGGCAAACTCTCTTCCGACATCTCCAAAAAACGGGTTGGTCCCATAATAACGGTCCCCACAAAGACAGTTTGAGAGCGGATCATAATAAAGCTTTCCAGATATTTTGTCGTTCTGATCACAGGAAAATCAAAAGGATCGTTTTGTCGAAGCAGTTGTTGAATCAACTCTGTTTTACTTGTATATAAAGGAGCGGTTGAATAATCAGCAGAAAAATCAATTTCAATCTCTCCATGTTGATTTATTAAATAAACAGGAATTTGAAAGTAGTCAAACATTAATTTGCAAACATATTTCAGTTCCTCAAAGTCGGGTAATTTATCAGAAGTCATCAATTCACCATCTTTAGAAGTTAATTAGGATATAATGTAAATTACAAATCATGCCTTCATTCACTATGAATCTATATCCGGTCTCAATCATAATGGCTGCTCTCCTCTTCCAACTATTACGATACGGTATATGAATTATCACAAAACCGACTTATTCGATCTGAGCATCCATGATCATCCCGCTACGGCACAATTGCGGTACTCTTTGGGTGAAATGCCCACCTGTTTCTTGAAGCAGAAGCTGAAGTAGTTCGGATCGGAAAAGCCGACGCGATCGGCAACCTCGAACGCTTTGAGCTCGGTTGTTCGGAGAAGCTCCTTAGCCGCTTCCATCCGTATATTTATCAAATAGGAGACAAACGTTAAATTCGTCTCTTTCTTGAATACACTGCTGAAATATCCCGCGCTAATATGAAGATAGCTGCATACCTGGTTAACCGAGATATTGCTGTCCGCATAATGGGCCTTCGTATAATCGATTGCCTGCTGCACGAGCTGCTTGTACGAATGCTGACGACTGCTCCTAATTGTCTGCGCCAGCTTCGTGCACAATTTGACGAACCATTCACGCGTCGCGGTCAGAGAATCCTGCTGCTCGATTTCCGTGAAGATCCTCACATTGCTGCCGAATAATGCATCCAGATCGGCATCGGCGTCCTTGGCCGCTTTGAGCACCGTAGTCAGCATCTCGATAACATACACCTGATAGTCCTTGTAGGAAGCCTCCGTACGAACAATTTCGTCGAACAGATGATTGACGACTTTGCACACTTCTTCCGTCGTACCAACCTTCAGGCAGCGGGTAAGCTCCTGCTCCTTTAGCTCATCGAAGCGGAGATGATTGACGAACCCCCGCTCAACGTCGCCGATATAGATAATCCGGTTGCTGCCCTCAAGCACCCGGTAGTCGAGTGCCTGCAGCGCCCCTTCATAGCCTTCCTTCAGCTCGGCCAGCTTCGTGACCGGTTCCCCCACGCCGATTGTAACCGTCAGCTTCAAGAACCAGTCGATTTTTGTGATGGCATCCTGGAGCACCCCGAGCGTCTTCTTCATTAGCCTGCTGTGGTCCGCCTCCGGCGAGATCGAGATTAAGACGATATGGTCCTGATGAATAAAAGCACGTCCCATCCCCTGTTTGTCCCATAACTCTTCGGCAATATTGAGGACGGCAAACAGCTGCAGATCGAGATCGCCGGAGCCCCGAAGGGAACTGATCCGTCTTTCTCCCGGCTCGGCATCCGCCTGCCCATCAAAATGCTGCAGACTGATGACCGACACGATATAACTGGAACCTGTCAGCGTCAGTCCATATGTTCGCGCCTTCTCGGCAATCTGGCTGTGGGGCAGCTTACGGGAGAGCAGTGAAGCGAGGAACGTCTCGCGCAGCACCGGCAGACTCGTCCGGTAATGCTCCCGCAACAGGGCCATATCTTCGCGTTTTGCAATTTCCGCATCGATCCGCTGTTTTACCTTGGCCAGCGTCTGCATGATCTGCTCCGAGTCGAAAGGCTTTAGGACGTACTCCTCGACCTCCAGTTTAATCGCCCTCTGCGCATGTTCGAACTCGTCGAGCCCCGAGAGCAGCACGATCCTCGTGTTCGGATATTCGCGGCGAATCCATTCGGACAGCGTAAGCCCATCCATAAACGGCATGCTGATATCCGTGAGCACGACATCCGGCGTGAGCCGCTCAATGAGCTCCATCGCTTCCCGCCCATTCTCCGCCGTAGCCACGACCGTGAAGCCCTGCTCCTCCCAATCGATCTCATGCAGCAGTCCTTCCCGTACATCCATTTCATCATCGATAAGCAGCAGATTGTACATCTATAAGTTCCTCCTTCATTAACTAAAGGGGTTATTGCGAATACGATTAAGCCCCCTATAAATCGAGTGTCTATTGGGAATAATACTCCGTGGTATCGTTAAGGACTTTAAGCTATTTTTTCACCTGCAACTATTACAATCCGGTATAAAAATTATCACAAATCCGACTTCTTTGAAGTTTCTCATATTGGTTTGCACAGATTTCGATTATATTAATGTCAAAGACATTCTTCGCAAAAGGCAGGCCACAGCATGATCAAACGTCATAAGCAGCTGTTCCGCTCCATTCGATTCCAGCTTGTTGCGGGATTTATTGTCGTCATTGTCCCCTTAATATCCCTTCTAATTTATAGCAATTTTTATGCCATCGAAGTTGTCCGAAATCAAACCGCCGTCACTCACCAAACAACGATAGAGCTTTTTATGAACCAAATTGACCACAGCTTGGAGGAAGTGGATCAATACTTATATTCCATGGCCGTACAAGAAACAGATTTGATATACCTTCGGCTTTGGGAAGGCGATAACCATGAAGACTATAATAAAGCGAAGATAAGAATGTACAATAAGTTAAAGGCAGACCGAAGCCGCATAAATCAAGTTGACGTATTCTTCATTTATTCCCCGGCCAATGATGATTTGCTGAAGACATCACTAAGAGCCTATTCCTTCGCTGACCGAGAATTGATCACAGCAGAAATACGACATCTATTCGAGGACAATAGGACACTCGATTGGAATCAGGGGAACTGGTCTGTCTTGAATTTCAAGCAGCATTATTTCTTATATCGCGTCCTCTACACGGAGGGGGTTTATATCGGGGCGCTGGTGAGAGCGGACCAACTGCTGATTCCACTCCAAGACATTAGCCATTCGGAGCGTAGAAAAACGTTACTCACTACAGATCAAAATCTCCCCATGAATGATATGGATTTTATCCATGGAGACGCTAATCTGGATTTAGATTTCGGAAACAGCACGTATAAGTTAACGGGAACCGATCAACGCTACTTACTGATCGGCACTGCTTCCAAGAAAGGAAATTTCAATCTTGTCTCATTAATACTCGACAGCTCCATATTGGAACAACTGCCTTATTGGCAGCGTGTTTTTTCCATCGTCTCGGCAGGAGCGGTTGTTCTGGTTCTTCTATTCCTGGTCTTACTTCGCAAAATCATACTGACACCGATAAGAAAAATGGTCACTGCCATGCAGCGGGTATCATTTGGCATCTGGGATTCGAAAATCAACCATAAATCGAACTCACTTGAATTTGAGCTTATGAACAGAACATTCAACAACATGGTTAATCAAATCGAAACCTTAAAAATTAACGTTTATGAAGAACAGCTGAATCATCAAAAGGCCGAACTTAAGCATTTGCAGTTCCAGGTGAATCCTCATTTTTTCTTAAACTCTTTAAACATTATCTATAATCTTGCAAGGGTGCAGGACTATAACTTAATTAAGGAAATGACAATGTACCTGGTCAAATATTTCCGTTATACCCTTCGCAGCAGCACGTCTCAAGTCCATGTAAAGGATGAACTCGATCATATCCTAAACTATTTAAAAATTCAGGAGATGCGCTTCCCCGGAAGGTTAACCTTTGCCATTTCCGCTGAGGAAGCCGTTCTCCGCCATTTCGTTCCGCTGCTTATTATTCAACCTTTTGTTGAAAATTCCGTTAAATACGGGTTCGTCATGAATCAGCCCCTTCATATCGCGGTTGAAGCAGCTGTCCTTGAGCATGAAGGGCGAACCTACACTCACATCTCTATAAGAGATAACGGCAAAGGCTTTCCGGAAGACATACTAACTCGAATTCAAGAAGAAACGCTTATTGACAATGAGCAGGGAGAGCATATCGGGATATGGAATGCCCAACGCAGGATCCGTCTGGCTGAGCCTTTTCATTCCAGCATAACGATTACAAACGGGACAACTTCGGGTGCCCACATCATGATTCAATTACTGCAAGACGAACTAGAAAAAGGGGGCGCCGCGGGATGCAATTACTGATACTAGATGACGAATTACATGCCATACGAGGTATAGAAGCTGAACTGGACCAGGAGAAACTTGGGATATCGGTCCTTCATACCGCCCTTCATGCCAATCAAGCGAAAGAAATTTTTCTTAATTTTCCTATCGATATTTTGGTCTGTGATATTGAGATGCCGGAAATCAACGGCCTTCAATTCATGGCATGGGTTAAGGAGCATTCTCCGCTTACGCAGTGCATTATCCTGACTTGTCATTCCGATTTTCATTATGCCAAAGAGGCCGTCCACCTTGGGAGTATCGAATATTTGCTCAAACCTACCACTACGGAAGAACTGGAGGGTGCTATTCATAAAGCCGCTGAACAGCTGCTTAGATCCCGGGAGCAGCAATTCCATCAAACCTATCAGGAAGCATATGAATTATGGAATAAATACCAGCCGCAGCTTATTGAGCGTTTTTGGTCCGACTTGATTAACGAGAATATTCCCGCCCGCCCTGATTATATCCGCGAGGCCGCACAAAACTTGGCGCTGAAAGACCTGCTTGATCATTTGTTTGTTCCTGTGCTTATACGGGTTGACCGTTGGTACAGAAAGTGGACCGAACGAGAAGAGATGATCCTGCGATATGCGCTCATTAATGCAGCCAACGAGTGTTTAACGGCATATACGGGGAATGGTCAAACGATTCAATTAAATAATGGGGAATTCGCAAGCATTCTAATGCTGGATATGGAGGACTTGAATACAGAGCAGCTCGCTGAAGCCTGCTTCACTTACATCAGTTCCTGTAATCAATATTTCTACTGCGACTTGACTTGCTTTATTGGCGCACCCGTTGCCATTCACGAATTACCAAACATGCTGAAGAATTTGAATGAGTTCTCTCAAAACCAGGTATGGTCCAGAAATAAAGTACACTTCTACTATGAATACGGACATGAAGATGTCTTCGAGCTTTCCGTACCTTCGATGTCTTATTGGCAGGAATTGCTGCAGGCCGGCCATGAGGAACTGCTGGAGGCGGAGCTCGGACAGTTTTGGGACAAGATATCCAAAGAAGGCCGAGTAGACAAAGCCTATCTGGAACGCTTTTATCATGACTTCCTTCAAATGGTTTTTTACACCCTGCAGTTGAAGGAATTACAAGCTCATTTGATCTTCGCAGAACCTGAGCTTGCCAAATATGCTTCAATCGCCACCCGCTCTGTCTTTCACCTGCAAGAGTGGATTCATCACTTGATCAAGCAATCCATCCTTCATATGCATTCGGCGGAAGAAACTAAAAATGTGATCAGTAATGTGAAGAAATATATAGCCGACAATCTGGACCAAGACCTGACAAGGAAACAAATCGCAAATCATGTATATTTAAACCCTGATTATTTGGCCAGAATCTTTAAAAAGGAAACGGGATTTTCCATCCTTGATTACGTAATGAAGGAACGTTTAGAGGCGGCACGAAAACTTCTGCTTCAGACCGATTTTCCAGTCAGTACGATTGGTGAACGCGTGGGCATCCCCCATTTTTCCTATTTCTCAAAACAATTTAAGAAGCATATGGACATAAGTCCTCTGGAATACCGTCAGCAGAGTCGTAACTTTACCTTGAAAAAAGGGTGACAATTATGGAGTGGGTAACAAAATCTTTGAAATATCCATTTTTTTTTGCTTGTCTGATCATGATTTTACTCGTCATGTCAAGTTGTTCCATTGTCCGAAGCACACGCTCGCCAGCTCCATCGGTAAAAGATGAATTACCTGAAATCGTCTTCGCTTTCAGAGAAGATCAGCCAAGCCCTGATTTGCAGGAAGTCGAAAAAGAAGTCAATCGGCTGGTCTCGCAGAAGCTGGGGGCACGAATACGCCTGCTCCCTCTCAGGAAGGATAGTTATTACCAGCAGATTCAGTTTATGATGCTCAAAAAACAAGCGATTGATTTATTTGTAACTATGAATTCACCGATCAACAACAGCATGATAAAAAAAGGTTATGTGTTACCCTTAAACCAGTTGATTCGCCAATATGCGCCGGATATCCAACGTTCAATCAAGCCTGAACTATTGAGTATCCTTGATGTAAACGGCGAGCTTTACTCTATCCCC
Organism: Paenibacillus sp. J2L1-98; assembly: GCF_056269405.1. Taxonomy (NCBI): domain Bacteria; kingdom Bacillati; phylum Bacillota; class Bacilli; order Caryophanales; family Paenibacillaceae; genus Paenibacillus; species Paenibacillus sp. J2L1-98. The sequence goes on from NZ_JBWDNW010000011.1 coordinate 41,706, forward strand.
AGTATCCGCGATTGGGCTGCCGGCTATGGCATTATCATGCGTAAGGACTTGATGGAGAAGTATAAATTTCAATCGGAAGAAATACGTACGTTAGACGACTTAGAAGAAATTTTTCGAACAATTAAATCCAAGGAAACAGGCATCTATCCCCTTGTTCCATTACACAATCCTTCGATTTATTATGTAATGAGGAGTTGGTATGATTCCCTTGGAGATAGACTTGGCGTACTTCCAAACGATACAGATAGTCTGAAGGTTGTTAATCTCTTCGATACCGATCAATATGAAGAGGATATCCGCCGAATACACCGATGGTATACCGCCGGATACATCCCAAAGGATGCAGCAATAAGTACAGATAATGGTCGAGAGCTGATTAAAGCGGGGTCAGGTTTTGCTTATTTCTCACCGGTAAAACCAGGTGTGGAAGAACAGGAGTCCCGGTTAACAGGGATGGAGATGGTTGCAATTCCTTTAACCGATTCTATTATGACTTCAGACACGATCAAGGGATTTGGCATGGGTTTGGCCGCTCATTCCAGACATCCTGACATCGGAATGAAATTGATTAATCTGCTGTATTCAGATGCAAGTCTTTTAAATTTACTTAACTATGGGATCGAGGGAAAACATTATATTAGGGTAGCGAATCAAACGATAACTTATCCTGCCGGCAAGAATATACGCAACGTGGGATATTGGTTTAGTAATTACGAAGTGGGCAATCAATTCCTCACTTATATCTGGGAATCATATAAGCCTGATATTTGGGAGCAAACAGCTCTTTTTAATCAAGAAGCTAAACAATCCAAGGCATTAGGATTTTCCTTTAACGCCGATCTCGTTCGCACCGAAATATCAGCTATACAGGCTGTCCTGGATCAATATCAGGACGGACTGGAAACCGGAACCTTAGATCCTGATGTTACGCTCCCCGAGTTCCGTGCCGCTCTCCGGGCAGCCGGGATTGCGAAAGTGATAAAAGAGAAGCAAAAACAACTTAATATCTGGTCAGACCAGCAGAGCAAACTTAAACCAGAGGTAACGAAATAACAGGTTAATGGAAGCTGCTTAAGAAACAGCATTCGATCAAAAGAAACGGCGGTACAGGAACCTCCTCCTGCACCGCCGTTTCTTTATCTTTTCATTATCGATCAAAGTTAAATTAACGCTTTTGAGAAAGCCGCTTTCTCCTACTTATACGGTTTGCAATAACCCTGCTTCTACCAAACCGTTCCGGATGCCCTGCTCGTCGACATGCGTTGTCACATAATTAGCGAATGGCAGCAGCTCAGGATGCGAGTTGCCCATGGCAACTCCGAAGCCGACTGTCTCCAGCATCTCTTTGTCGTTCAGTCCATCGCCGAAGGCAACGGCATCGGCAGCTGTAAGGCCCAGCTTTTCCAGCAGCGCTTCAATCCCCTGCGCCTTCGAGCCGCCGGCTGGCAGGACATCAATAGCCTGCGGATGCCAGCGAATGAGCTTTAATTCGGAATGCAGACCCTCATACAAGTGCTCCTCGTGGCTCTCGCAGTGAAGAAAGACTTGATAGATCTCATCTGTCTTCCAAAACTCCGGATTGTAGCCAGGCAAATCGACCTTTAACGAATTAACCGATTCTATTATAAAAGGATGATCCTCTTTATCGGCGAAGAAGCTGTGCTCTCCTTCAAATACGAGACCGTGATTATTCTCTGCGGCTGCCTTGACGAGCGCCTCCAGACGGCTCTTCTCAATCTCGCGTTTATAAAGCGGAGTTCCCTTGTACACGACATAGCCGCCATTTAAGCATACGAATGATTCGATACCCAGCTGCTCAGCGAGCTTCTTAATAAAGTAAGGCGCTCTGCCCGTTGCGATGACCGGCTCAATGCCGCGTTCCTTCAGCTCCGCAATGGCTTTAATCGTATCCGCCGGTATTTCCTTCTGCTCATTGATTAACGTTCCGTCGATATCAAAAAAAACGATTTTATAGCTCATTCTGTCTTCTCCCCTATCCGTAGTTGCAGACAAACGACGCCTGTCCTTTTTATACAGTATAAAGAATCATGATCAGAAAAGAAATCACTACTCGCAGAATAAAACAAAAAATAGCATCAGCGGCTGCCGATGCTATCTATTTCCCCCTAATGCTTACCAGCCAAAGTCCAAACCTTTGCCCGTCTCGACGTAAGTCTTCAGATTGCTTAGAATCATCCACCACTGGCTGTCGACCGTTTCCAGCGACGGATGGTTTTCAGTAAACTTATTATTGATCAGAGCAAGCTTGGTTGTTGCCCCGACTGCCTCTAGCGTAAAGGTAATGGTGGATTCCAGCTCCGCATGATTCGGACTATACGAAGGGCCCGGATGTTCCAAGACGCTAAACATTTTATTCGGCTCATATGCTAAAATAGTACCGTAAACATGTACGGTCTCATCGCCATCCGTACCAGGGCCGACGTATTGGAAGGACGCTCCTGCTTCGAAAGCAGAATGAATGACGCAGCCAAAAAACGTTTGACGCGTTCCTTCCGGCGATACAAACGCATCCCACACCTGCTCGGGCGCTGCACCGATATAAAACTCATATTTAAACTCCATGTGATACACTCCTTCTATCTTCTATTTTCAAGCAAACTTCCATTTGTTTCTATCTGCAGTATAATGCTATTCGAATGGCTGGTATTGTAAAAACGCGACAAATCGACCGATAGGAGAGATTCATATATGAAAGCAACGGACCAAAAGCGCAGCATGGGCATTTTACAGCTAAGCGAGGGCGAAAAAAAATTTCAGCTTACGCGCCATGCTCCCTCCGGACCGCTCCAGCATTTCGTGAAGCACTATTGGATCGTGAGCTGGGATTTGGAAGGCCAAGCCCCTTATTTGCAGGACGTCGTTCCGAATCCATGTGTCAATATGGTTATGGAAGACCATAGAAGCGGCATTTATGGCGTCGCCAGCCGTATGTATACGAAGAAAATTGAAGGCAAAGGACAAGTGTTCGGCGTAAAATTTCAGCCCGGAGGGTTCTATCCCTTTATTAAATCACCGCTCTCCACGCTTACGGATCAAGCCCTATCTGTTGAGTCTGTTTTCGGTATAGATGCAGTAGGCTACGAGCAGCAGCTTAAGTCCGAAACTAAGCCGGCCGGCATGATCGCGCTGACGGAATCGTTATTGTTGCAGCGCCTTCCCGAACAGGATGAAGCGATTAATGTCATTAATCAAATGATCGCGCGTATTCTCGAAGATCCTGATCTGACCAAGGTGGAGCAGCTCTGCGGCTTATTCGATATAAACAAAAGGAAGATCCAGCGCTTATTTAGCCAGTACGTCGGAATTAGCCCTAAGTGGGTCATCAAGCTGTATCGGCTGCAAAATGCGGCTGAGGCCATGGATTCCGGCAGCCATAATGACCTGCTTAAGCTGTCTGCCGATCTCGGCTACTATGATCAATCGCATTTCATTAAGGACTTCAAATCCATTATCGGCAAAACGCCGGAAGAGTATGCCAGATCGTTAGCCTTGTAGCTCGCCGGACGGCTTGACTGCGGCCCGGAGCATCCTGTATATTGGTAGAAATCAGTTAAATAAGCACGGCTTACGATGGAAGCACCCGTAAGAGATGGCGTATGACGCCTATCTTGCAGGTGCTTTTTTTGCGTTGTTTGCCCATGCCAAAGGAGGCTTCATAAATCATGCGTTCACTTTCAAGATTAACCGCAATCGGGCTCGTCCTCTTACTCGCGCTTGTTAGTCCCGCTGCCATTGCCGCCGCTTCGTTCGAGTTCAGCGTTACGGCCAAAACCGCTTTTGACAAAATGAAAGGAGCTGCGGATAAAGCGACAGCTGCCAAGCTGTCGTCGCAATACGCTGAACTGCAAACCATACAGAAGCAGTCGGCCGACTGGGATACGAGAATAGACAATCTTCACTACCGGAATGAGGAAGCTATCCTCACAACGCGCAAGCGAATAAAAGAAGTAGACGCAGAGAAGCTGCGGAGGCTTGAGGCAGCCGTAACACAGGCTAAACAGAAATATGAGCCCTTATTCATCCTCTATGATTCGTTGAACCAGCAGCTGAGCATCGCGAAGTCATTCAAGGACAAGACACTGATCGGATTGCTTAAGCCGCAGGTTGAAACGGCAAAGGCGGCCGTCCAGCTTGCCAAGCTGGATATTCGCAGCAAGGAAGCGGCGCTTAAGACTGCAAAAGCAAACGCCGCTAAGACCATAAAGAAGCTGCGGGGTCTTCTGAGTGAGATCGACCCGGTTAAGGTGAAAATCAAAGCATCAAAAAGCTCCATCAGCCGTACAAAACAACAGTTTACGACCGAAGCCGCTATTTTAAACCAAGTGGTTAAAAAGGGGGATTCGACAGCGGCTTTAAGCTCCTTTACGAGGATGCTCGCCTATATGAAGCAGATTAACGACCATAAGCAAAAAATATACGCGTACGAGCAGCAAACGATGAGCATGATCGCAAAGGTCGACGCGCAGCTAGCCGTGAATTGAATGATTTGAAATCAGCAGAAAGCGCGTCTCGGAAGTCGATGGCGCGCTTTCATTTAAGACGCTTAACAGCTGCCCTCATCGGCTTAGTACCGCATAGGGCCGTCGTCTCTAATTCTTTATATGCCGGGGAACAATACTTCTACCGTCGTCCCGACGCCTAATTCGCTCGATATGGCCAGACGGCCTTCATGCGAAGAAACGATTTTATCCACGATCATCATGCCGAGGCCGTTTCCGTCTGGTCTTGTCGTATGAAAGGGCTGCCCGATGCGCTGCAGTACTTCATCCGTCATTCCGACGCCGTTATCGGTAAACCGAATCCGCTGGTAGCCATCAACGACATCCAGCCGAATGTTCACCTCGCCGCCGAAGGGCAGAGCCTCCAACGCATTTTTCAAAATGTTCAGGAATACCTGCTTCACTTGATCACGGTCGCATCGAATCAACTTCATATCTCCAAATTCACTATGAATCCGGATGCCGTTCATTTCGAATTGCATTTCAAACACGGAGATGGCCTCTTGCAAAATGATCACGCATTGCTCTTCTTTATATTCAACCGCCTGCGGCCTTCCTAATATTAAAAACTCGCCTACAATCGCATTCATACGCTCCAGCTCAGACATCATGACGTTGTAGTGGAGAGGATTGGTCGTTTTGCTGCACAATTGAAGCATACCCTTGACCGTAGTCATCGGATTGCGAATTTCGTGCGCGATGCTGACTGCGATCTGGCCTGCAAATCCTAATTTCTCGGTATTCCGCAGCAGCTCCTCCGTCATCTTCATTTCGGTGATGTCCCGCAGGCTGCCTACCACCCGGGTGAGCCGATGCTCATTATCGTACACAGGCACCACATCGAGTATATAATAATTTTGCGAATTTCTTACATTAATCGCTACCTCTACGCCTACACACGGCTCCCTATGCACAATAACGCGTTCAAAATAGTCTCCAATCATACTCAATTCAAACACGCTCTTGCCTAAGAAGCTGAACTTACCGTACTGGGCATTACCGAGTATTACTGCGCTATTTTCATTTATTTCCACAATACTGCCCAGCGCATCTGTAATAATGACACCATAATAATTGGTTTCCAGAAGAACCTGATTCAGTATTTGCAGCTGGGTATTATGTCTGCGTAACAGAAGCTCCCGCTCAATGGAATCGACGATTGTACATAAGAGAGCAAGCAAATGAGGATGGGCGAATTGGATGCTGGTCATTAGCGAAATGGTACCCAGCAGCTCGCCGTTATCCTCCTTGTGGAATGGAGCGGTGTAGCAAGCAAGCCCATGCAGCACCTTATGGTAGTGATCCTCGCCTTTGAGCTGAATAGGCTGATTGTACCGTAAGCTGAAATCGACCGCATTGGGACCAAGCTCTTCCGAGAATCGCACTCCCTCTGTAATCCCCAGCTGACGCACTGTGCTAATAATAGAAGCGTCGCCTTTGAATTCCAGAATATAACCCTCGTTATCAGAAATCGCGACGAAGAAAGGATCACCGGATACAGAGGAAAGAAATTTATCGACAAAAAAACCGATAACCTCGATCGCTTCTTTATAATGGCTTCGCTGCGCTTCCAGTTCCGTACCGGAAAACCATTCTGTATGAATAGGCAGCTCATCAGGATCAAGGCCCTGCAGCCGGCATTTGTTATGTGCTTCTTTGATTCTATCGTTATTCATCATCTTGTACCAATTAACCTTTCCAGGAGGCTAGCATCAATATTGTTGTACGTACCAATATTCTAGCTTGACCGTTCACAATCCTTCCCAATTTTATTAAATTTCGCTTGTAATTGACGTGTTTCTCCAAAATTGAGATTTGAGCTTGATCACGCTCCAGCTTATTCAGCCATAAATGCCCATTCTTTCATGATTTTAAGCTCTGCTTCAGATCTTCTACCAGATCCTCGCTATCCTCGATGCCGACCGAAATGCGGATTAAGCCGTCGGTAATGCCAAGCTGCTCCCGCCTCTCGCGCGGGATCGAGGCATGCGTCATTTTCGCGGGTACCGATATGAGGCTCTCCACGGCTCCTAAGCTTTCGGCCAGCGTAAAATATTTCAGCTTTTTGAGCACTTCGGAAGCTCTCTCCGCACTGCCTACGTCAAATGAAATAATGCCGCCGAAGCCGCGTGCCTGCCGTTTAGCCAGCTCATGCTGCGGATGGGAGGGCAAACCGGGATAATGGATGCTCTTAATACCCGGGACTCCCGATAAATATAAATAGGAGACGATTGCCTGGGCATTTTCCTCATGGGCTTCCATGCGGAGGCCAAGCGTCTTTAAGCCGCGCATAAGCAGCCATGAATCATGAGGTCCAAGCACGGCGCCCACTGCATTTTGCACAAAATGAAGCTCCTCGCCCAGCTTATCGCTGTTCACCACGGCCAGACCGGCGACTACATCGCTATGGCCGCCAAGATACTTCGTTGCCGAATGCAGCACAATATCGGCTCCAAGCGCAATCGGCGTCTGCCAGTAGGGCGTGCTAAACGTATTATCGACGATAAACAGCAGGTTCCTGGCCTTGGCCCAGCCGGCCACTGCCGCAATATCCGTAACTTTAAGCAGCGGATTCGTCGGTGTTTCTACGAACAGCGCCCTCGTATTTGGCTGAACCGCTTTATCGATTTCTTCCAGATTCGTCGTATCTACGAAGGTCGCTTCCATGCCGAGCCGGTTCAATACCTTCGTGACGATCCGGTACGTTCCCCCGTACACATCATCGGTCAAAATAATATGATCCCCCGTGCTCAGCAGCGAAAAGACGGCGTGGATAGCCGCCATTCCCGAGCTGAAAGCAAATCCTCTTGCACCTTCCTCCAACTCGGCAATATACTGCTCCAGTGCGTGACGCGTCGGATTGCCGGTGCGCGAATATTCATAGCCTTTATGAACGCCGATATCGTCCTGCTTATAGGTGCTTACCTGATAAATCGGAACGCTGACCGCCCCCGTATGCGGATCAAAGGGATTTCCTCCATGAATAAGCTTTGTTTTCCGCCTCATCTTAAGCACCCCCGTTGTAAATCTGTTTGCTCAAGTACCTGTCGCTGCCATCCGGGAAAATAGTAACGATACGGCTGCCTGGAGGTGCGGCCTCCGCCTCGAGCAATGCAGCATGCAGCGCGGCGCCCGATGAGCTGCCGACAAGCATGCCCTCAAGCTGCGCCAGCTCCTTCACCCTGGCAAAAGCATGCTCATCCTTAATCGTATGAATCGCATCGAAATACGAGCTGTCCATGAACGGGGCCAGCTTCTCGACGCCGATTCCTTCCGTCAGGTGCGGACCAGGCGCTCCGCCGCCAAGTATCGAGCCTTCCGGCTCGACTATAACCGTCTTCACCTTTGGATTGCGTTCCTTCAAATATTGGGCCGTTCCCATGAAGGTGCCGCCCGAGCCGGCTCCGGCGACAAAAACGTCGATCCCGCCTTTCAAATCACGCCATAGCTCCGGGCCGAGCGTTTTATAATAAGTTACCGGGTTCACCGCATTGGAGAATTGCCTAGGCGAATAGGCCCCCGGTATTTCCTTAACAAGCTCCTCCGCCTTCTGCACCGCGCCCGTTATGCCCAGCTCGGCCTTTGTATTCACGATTTGCGCGCCAAGTGCTTTCATTAGCTGCTGCTTCTCGGTACTGAACTTGTCTGGCACGACAAAGATCGTCGATACGCCGCGTCCGATTGCCGCCAAAGCAAGCCCTATCCCCGTATTGCCGGCCGTAGCCTCTATAATGGTACCTCCGGGCTGCAATTGCCCGCTTGCGAATGCATGATTCAGCAGCTCGATGCCAAGCCGGTCCTTAACGCTTCCCCCCGGATTTTTGTACTCAAGCTTCGCATACAGCCGCACGCCTTTTGGCAGCGTATAACCCCTAAGCCGGGCAAGAGGCGTGTTGCCAATTAGCTCGTGGACATTTCGATACATAGCCATCCGCAGTCCCTCCTAAGATATCCTATTTCCTGCAGCGCTCATCCGTTAATTGGTCTATTCCCTTCATCATATGATGCTGCTTCTCTTTGTGTTTCGCAGATTGTCTATTATTCTCGCTCCCCGGCATTGCCGGTTGCCGGTTGCCGTTGCTTGCTGCCTACTGCCGGTGAGCTATATTGCACGTATGCACGATCTTTTGTTTTTTCAGGCTAACGAAATGAGCTATTCTGCACACTCGCAATATAGCCGGCCTTCTCGATCCGATAGGTTCCGATTTAGAGTCTCTACAGAGCAACAGTGCAAGATAGACTCGCATGTCTGCTCAAAACCGGCTTCTATGAAGCGGAATTGCAATATAGCTCATCCCAGAAAGCAAAGCTGTGCCCGTCCGAGAAGGCTAACCTCCCTTTCACAAAATAAAAAAAAGCGAGCTATGCCATTACATCAATGGACATAGCTCACTTCTCTCGTCTTTCTGCCGCAATTATAACTTAGCCTGAATCTCATCCTTGATACGCTGTGTTATTTCGCCGATAGCCAGCGATCCGAGGTCACCCTTGCCCCTTTTCCTCAGCGCGACTGTACCTGTATTTGTCTCGTTCTCGCCCAGCACGAACGTGTAGGGAACCTTCGCAAGCCCCGCTTCGCGAATCTTATAGCCAAGCTTTTCATTTCGCGAATCCACCTGCGTGCGAATGCCCGCTTCGGCCAGCGCTTGCTTAACTTGCAAGGCATAATCGATATACTTCTCCGAGACAGGCAGAAGCTTAACCTGAACGGGAGCCATCCACAGCGGAAAAGCGCCCGAGAAATGCTCGGTCAAAATACCGATGAACCGGTCGATCGAGCCGTACACGGCGCGGTGAATAACGACGGGCCGATACTTCTTGTTATCCTCGCCAATGTAGGCCAAATCGAACTTCTCCGGCATTTGGAAATCAAGCTGGATCGTGCCGCATTGCCAGCTGCGCTTGAGCGCATCAAGAATGTGGAAGTCGATTTTCGGGCCGTAAAATGCGCCGTCGCCTTCATTCACGCGATATGGAATGCTGCGGCTGTCCAGCACGCTGCGCAGCGATTGCTCCGCTTGATTCCACAGCTCCTCGGAGCCCATGGAATCCTCGGGCCTCGTCGACAGCTCGATCTTGTATTCGAAGCCGAATACGCCGTAAATATGATCGATCAAAGCAATCGTACGGCTAATCTCCTCTTCAATCTGATCAGGCCGAACAAATAAATGGGCGTCATCCTGACAAAATGTACGCACGCGCATCATGCCGCTCAGCGCCCCCGAATACTCGTGCCGGTGAACCTGGCCGAATTCCGAAATCCGAATCGGCAGCTCCCGGTAGGAGTGCAGGCTATTTTTGAAAATAAGCATATGCCCCGGACAGTTCATCGGCTTTAGCGCATAAGTCGTATCGTCAACTTCAGTAAAATACATGTTTTCTTTATAGTGGTCCCAATGCCCCGATTGCTCCCACAGCCGGTTGTTCATCATGAACGGCGTCCGTACTTCCTCATAATCCCGCTGCCGCTGCAGCTCGCGGACAAAGCTCTCCAGCTCCATACGAATCGTCATTCCGTTAGGCAGGTAGAACGGCATGCCCGGCGCCTCCTCAGAGAACATGAACAGCTCCAGCTCCTTGCCCAGCTTGCGGTGATCACGTTTCTTCGCTTCCTCGAGCAGATGCAGATGCTCCTCCAGCTGCGCCTTCTTAGGGAAGGACGTTCCGTATATCCGCTGCAGCATTTTGTTGTCCGAATTTCCGCGCCAGTAGGCACCGGCGACGTGCTGCAGCTTGAACGCTTTTATCCGCCCAGTCGACGGCAAATGCGGGCCCCGGCAAAGATCGGTAAACTCGCCTTGCTCATACAGCGTAATAACGGCGTCCTCCGGCAAATCGCGGATCAATTCCAGCTTAAGCGGCTCTTCCAGCTGTGAGAAAAGCTCCCCCGCTTCCTCGCGGCTCACTTCACGGCGCTTAATGGGCAGGTTTTCTTGAATGATCTTGTTCATTTCTGCTTCAATTGCGGCAAGATCATCGCTCGACAACGGCTTCTCGATGTCGATATCATAATAGAAGCCGTCTTCAATGACGGGGCCGATCCCCAGCTTCACAGCCTTATCCCCATAAACGCGTTTAATGGACTGCGCCATGACATGAGCTGTGCTGTGGCGGTAAAGCTGAAGCCCTTCCGCTCCTTCGAGCGTTACAATCTCTACGTGACAGCTTGCTTGAATAGCGCAGCTCAAGTCGACAAGCTTGCCGTCCACTTTACCCGCCACTGCGTTTTTTCCGAGTCCCGCACTGATGGATTCGGCGATTTGCCCCGCAGTCGTTCCTTTCTGATACTCCTTAACTGTTCCATCCGGTAATGTAATCGCAATACTCATCATGCAGCCTCCGATCGAATTAGTAGAACGCAAAAAAACACATCTCTCCACAAAGGGACGAGTGCGTTCAGCTCGTGGTTCCACCCTCATTCGATCTGCTGCTTATGCAACTGGCTAACCGCCAGACCATTAGCTGGAGCAAGATCCTTATTGAGCATCCGGTAACGGGGATGAAACGGTGTTATTTACAGCCGCATAAGTAGACTGCGGGTTCAATAACACGGCTGCAAAGGGGTAATTACGCAATCGGTTGCTGGAGAAGCTCTCAGCCATGGCCTCTCTCTCTGGACAGCCCGTACAGGTAATCATGTCTTTGGTCAATGCCTATTTCTGGATAAATTGTAATCCGAATATTCCGAATAGTCAATATAGCAAAGTCCCGCTTTAAACCGTTGAAGACCGCTCATGCAAAAAGTCCGAAGGCGATCTTCCCGTGCTGCGCTTGAAGATGCGGTAGAAGTAGGATACGTCGTTATAACCCAAATAGTCAGCGATTTCGCTGATCATAAGCTGCGATTCGGTCAGCATATAGACGGCCGTCTTCATCCGCTGATTGTGCACGTATTCGCTGATCGTCTGGTTGGTAACGGCTTTGAACAAGGTCGCAGCGTAATTCGGCGTCGTGCTGATGACATCCCCCAGCTCCTCTTTGGTCACCTTCTCGCGGTAATGGGTCGATATATACTGCCTCATGCTGTCCACTCGCCGATGCTTCTCGGAGGAGATCATGCCGCGGTCCATCTCCTGATTCAAATAAATTAAGACCTCCGTCAGCAGCGCCTCCGCCATCAGCTCGAAATAGGCGGGTCTCTCCTTATATTGAGTCAACATCCCCTTGAACCGCTCCTGAATAACCTCAAAGCAGCCGAGTCTTTGCTTAAGCGGCTCCTGCAGCTGAAGGAGGGGCAGTCCGCGCTCCGAAGCGCTTTTACGAAAATTGGCTGCATACTTCGTGTGCACGACTGTTGGAATGCTTTTTCCATAGTACGGAATATGGCTTGGTATAAGGAGCAGATCGCCTTTCTCCAAAATAATCTTCTCCTCGTTTACCCAATAGACACATTTCCCGTAGGTCACAAGCGAGAGGTGAAAGGTTAGCTTGCGCCTCTCTCCCTCCTCATACCAATCCGCTCCGTTGTCCTGATGTACATCCGAAATTGCAATCATTATGAACGCCCCTCAAAACTGTACTATAGTACATTCATTATACTATAGTTCTCATTCTCTTTCGAGCTTTCGCGTTACAATGAAAAAAACGAGGAGGCCTGCAACATGCTTAAAACAAAAATTATTTGTACAATGGGTCCCGCTTGCGACTCCGTTTCAACGATTAAAGAAATGATCCAAGCAGGAATGACTGTTGGCAGACTGAATATGGCTCACGGCGAATTAGAAGATCATGTCATGCGAATGAATAATATACGGCAAGCCGCGCGGGAGCTTAACACATTCGTGCCGATTATGATGGACATTAAAGGTCCTGAGGTACGGATCGGCAAGCTGAAGGAAGCTTCTTGCGAGCTGGTTATCGGCGAAGAGCTGATTCTAACGACTGAGGATGTGCTGGGCGATGCGGCTCGTCTGCCGGTGAATTATGCCGAGCTGCCGCTTGTCGTTAAGCCGAATGACCGGATTCTGATTGACGACGGGCTCGTTGATCTTACGGTGCTGGCCGTAGACGGAAATGACATTCGCTGCAAAATCGTTAGCGGCGGAACATTGAAGCCGCGCAAGGGCGTCAACCTGCCAGGTATTAAAACGACGCTTCCTGGCGTAACGGAGCGCGACGTGGTGCATATCCATTTTGGCATGCAGCATAATGTCGAGATCATTGCTGCTTCATTCGTCAGAAAAGCTGAGGATATTTTGGAAATCCGCCACATTCTTGAGGAAGCGAATGCGGGACATGTGCAAATCATTTCCAAAATCGAAAATGAAGAGGGCATGAGCAATCTCGACGCGATCATCGAAGCTTCCGACGGCATCATGGTGGCGCGCGGAGATCTTGGCGTAGAGGTGCCGATTGAAGACGTACCGATGATGCAGCGTGAAATGATCAACAAATGCAACCTGGTTGGCAAGCCGGTTATCGTTGCTACGCACATGCTGGAATCGATGCAGGTGAACCCGCGTCCGACGAGAGCAGAGGTTAGCGACGTTGCTAATGCCGTTATCCAAGGCGCAGACGTTGTGATGCTCTCCGGTGAGACGGCTGCCGGCAAATATCCGGTTCAATCCGTACGGACAATGGCTTCCATCGCGAAAAAAGCGGAATCCATGATCGATTACAATGAGCAGTTCGATAAAAAGAGATCACAGCAAAGCACGAACATTACCGAGGTTATCAGCCAAGGCGTCGTCAGCTCCTCGCTTGAGCTGAGCGCCAGAGCGATTCTGACTTCGACAGAAAGCGGCTTTACTGCGCGCATGGTATCCAAGTACCGTCCGAAGGCACCGATCATCGCGATTACACAGCATGACAATGTGCTGCCAAAAATTTGCTTGCTCTCCGGCGTTATCCCGGTTAAAGGCGATAGCGTGACGACAACCGATGAAATGTTCGAATCCGCAACGCGCAATGCCAAGCTGACCGGACTGATTGAAGCAGGCGACACCATTGTCCTCTCTGCCGGCGTTCCGATCGGCCAGGCAGGCGCCACTAACCTCATTAAGGTTACGCAGGTTTAGAAGCTTATACTCGCGAAAAAAGCGTAAGCGGCTTGCATCATTGTTGCGGCATTAGCTCGGATTGATCTACCGGCATCCGCCATTGCGCTTAGAAGCTCGATTGGATCGATTAGTTCAATTAGATCGATTGGCTCGATTGGCACGATTAGCTCGATAAGTCGGTTAGTTCGATTTTGAGCATCTAATTTCGTTTTTAAAATGATTGACCGCCGATTAGCTCGATATCATCGACTTAATCGGGCTTTTCTGAAAAACAATTACAAACAGGGCCATTTAAGTCGACAAAATCAACTTAAATGGCCCTGTTTTTCGGAACAGCTCGGATTAGTTCGCTTAAATCTACTTAATCGGTTTGCAATAATGACAGTATCCGGGCATATCCGCAAAAACCGTCTCCTGCCCGGAGTTAATTGGGTCATAAAGCTGCGGCGTCTGAGGACGGCGCAGCTTTTATGTTTACAGCAGCAAAGTACGAGCCTGCTCCATCGTCTCCGCAACGATAGCTTCTGCGCTTTGCCCATTGGTGAGCAGCCTTGTCGCCTGGCCCGCCCAAAGGGACATATAGTCCGCATTGCTTTGCTGGGCGGCTGCACTTCTAATATCTCTTGTCGCCGTATTTTGCGTAGGGAAAGGCAGCGGCTCTAAGCCGCTCGCGTCCCATTGCCTAATAAATTCGTTGCGGACGCCTCGGGCTGGACGACCGGAGAAGACTTTAGTAATAACAGTGCTCTCTTCCGTGCTTCCCAGCAATGCCTGCTTGTAAGCGGCATGCGCGCCGGATTCAACCGCTGTCAGAAACCGCGTTCCCATCTGTACGCCCTGCGCGCCAAGAGCAAGGGCGGCAACAAGGCCGCGTCCGTCCATTATGCCTCCTGCTGCTATAACCGGAATTCTCACTTGATCGACCACCTGCGGAACCAGCGCAAAGGTGCCGATATTCGCGCCCATCGGATGGATAGATACATCAAACGTTCCCCGGTGTCCGCCTGCCTCGCTGCCTTGCGCAACAACCGCATCGCAGCCCGACTGCTCGGCAAGGAGCGCCTCATGAACGGTAGTGGCCATCGTTACCACTTTTATGCCGGCCGCTTTGGCTTCACGCATAAACGGTTCCGGCAGCACGCCGAATGCCGTACTAATGACAGGCACCTTTTGCTCCAATAATACCGCGATCTGCTCCGCAAAACGATCCGGCGTTTCAATAGGCTCCATAGCGGCGTGAGGGATGTTAAGCGCGTCGCGGGCCCGGTTCAGCTCAAGCTGGGCTCCCTCTATTCCCGCATTGCAATCGGACATTTGAACAGCAAATAGATTCACGGCAAACGGTTTGTCCGTTAGCTTACGAATTTCCTCAATCGCATCGCGAATCGCATCAGGCTCCATGTAGGCGGCGCCCAGCGTGCCAAGACCGCCGGCATTCGACACAGCGGCCACCAGCTTAACCGTGGACGGCCCCCCTGCCAGCCCGGCTAGAAACAGCGGATAGCGTATCTGAAATATTTTACAAAGCTCCGTTTGGAGTCGAATACTCATCATTGATCCCCTCCTCGATCACATAGTGTTCCTTCCTTTACTGCATGCAGCAATCGCAAGACTTTCAAGAAGCTTTCACAATATGCATGTTTCCGCGCTGCTTGTAGAGCATAATATATAATAACAAAGCATTCGTTATGAAGCTAAGGAGGAATGAACCTGTATGAAAAAGGAACATACTGTCTATTTCAAGGTTGTTCATGGCGCGGAAACGAAGCTGTTAACCGGACTCATCTACTTGGAAGAAAATTCGCAGCCAACGGTTCAGGATTACGAGGAGTGCCTGAAGCAATGCGGCCATGATGTACATATCGAGAACAAAGAGCAGTTTATTTTTCGTTCCAACAATGACGATTATGTAATCGATGTGCTTGAAAACTACAAGAAAAACGACAGGGATCTGAATGCCGACCATCTCGCCCAAAGCTTTATAAAAAAGACGACCTTCCTTTAGCCGCCCTTACGGCATGCTGAAAAGCTCGCAAATCAGCAAGAAAGCTGTTCCAGGTCACATGACCTTACGGAACAGCCTTTTTATTTGGAACAAAACAGACCGTTTGCTGCTATTACAGTTCCCAAAGTACCTATTCCATTATAAGACCTTGGAAATATTTCCATATGGTATCTGTTATGCTATGCTTCTCATAGTATTAAATACGCCCAGAAATATTAGAAAGCGGCGTCTATCATGATCCATGAAAGTTGGTGATTCGTGAGTACCGGTGAAAGCATCTCACTAGTTGTCGTCATCCTCGTTTCTTTGCCGCTTTGCCTGCTCGCCATCATGGTCATCAGGCAATCGTTCCAGGATAATCGGGAAATCAAACATATTTTAAAGAATGGCATCCCCTTCGACGCAACCGTAAGCTCCATTCGGCAAACCAATACAGAAATCAACGGGCATCCCGAAGTTTTTATCGGTTTAACGATTCCCAGAGAGCATGCCGAGCCTTACCGCGCAATCATTAAGACCGTTATTTATATGGTTAATATTCCGCAGTATCAGCCCGGCCGCAAAGTTAAGGTGAAGGTGCTGGAGAGTAACGGTAGAATCAAAGTCGCCTTGGAGGGCGCACAAATGTTTTAATTACGATGCAATAAGAAAGAGCGCCGCAATCGGCGCTCTTTCTTATTGCATGACAGCCGGCTTCGGTTTCCGCAGCAGTAGTATAAGCGGCAGAGAGGCGATAATAATGATCGTCCCCAAACGGAACACATCCTGAACGCTAAGCGAGAGGGCAACGGTTTTGGACAATTTCCCCGCCTCCAGGTGAGCTAACGTCTGCGCGGATAATATTGAACTGAACAAGCTGATCGACAAAGCCGATGTCCCCTGCCTGATCCAGTTCATGACCGCAGAGGCATGGCCCGAGTTGACGCTAGGCACGGCGGACATCGCGGCATTCGTCACCGGCATATTGCTGAAGCC
The DNA here is from genome assembly GCF_056269405.1 of Paenibacillus sp. J2L1-98. Classification (NCBI taxonomy): domain Bacteria; kingdom Bacillati; phylum Bacillota; class Bacilli; order Caryophanales; family Paenibacillaceae; genus Paenibacillus; species Paenibacillus sp. J2L1-98. Next base: position 58,205 of record NZ_JBWDNW010000011.1, read on the forward strand.
TATGCCAATATAACGAATCGCAACCCATACCGTAATGAATAGTGCGCCTGTAGCCACATTCGCATGACCGAGCTCCCATGTCGATATTCCCATCAGAAGCAGACCGATTAGGATCAACCTCGAAGGCCCAACCTTACCGTACAGCCTGCCTGCCGCAAGCGATATCAATACCATCGCCAGCGTGCCTGGCAGCATCACCATCCCGGTTGCAAAGCTTGATTCTCCTTTAATATTTTGCATGAAGATCGGAACCAGCAAAGTGCCGGCGTACAGCGATATCGTAATGCAACAGTTTAAAATAAGCCCGTTCGTAAACCGCGGAATTTTCAACACGCGCAAATTGAGCAAGGGATTGCTGACCCGCAGCGTTCTCAGAACGAAATACGTGAGTACGAGTATGCCGCCTGCGATCAATCCCAGCGTCTGCCAGCTTGCCCAGCCGAAGTTATGGGCCTCGCTAAACGCCACTAATAGCGCGCTGGTACCGGCAAGCACCGCGCCGAATCCGATCCAATCGAGTGAAATACCACTGCTTAAGCGATAATTCGGGATGAACTTGGCGGCCACGATAACGGCGATAATGCCGATTGGAATATTCATGAAAAACAAGGACTTCCAGCCGAATATTTCTGCGAGCCATCCGCCAATCGTCGGGCCGAGCGCAGGGGCGAGCATCGCCGATACACTCCAGAAGCTGACGGCAACAGCCTGCTTCTGCTTCGCAATCGTTTGATAAATGATTGTCATCGTTGTGGGCATAATAATGCCGCTGAAGAGACCCTGCAAAATCCGGAAAACGATGAGCGATTCGATGCTCCATGCGAAGGTACACAGCAGCGAAGCTAAAGTAAAGCCCGCTAACGCGGTAACATAGAGTCTTTTGTAGCTCCACTTGTCGCCCATAAAGCCGATAACAGGGGCGATAATGCCCGTAGCCATCATAAAGCCCGATAACATCCACTGGACCGTATTTAAGCTGGCCTGAAAATCATCCATAAAGATGGGCAATGCCACATTTATCGTGGTTGTACTCAGTGAAGCCATGAAATTACCGAAAAATACGGCTATCATAATCGTCCAAAATGACGCTGCTGCTTTCTGTGAGGTTTCCACATTCATACTCCTATTCTTGTAGTTGATCAATAGCTTTCAATACGCGTTTTTCCTTTTCGATTAATTCCTCTTTAAATTGCTCCAACCGCATGATCTTCGTACCGATCATCGTTTTTTCTTTTTGCAGCACCTCCAATATTTCGGTCAGCTTCAATCTGCGTGCTTCGCGATCCTCTGTCGTGCGGTATTCGCTCTTTTGCTGCTCGATAAGCGTTTGAAACGCAAGGTACTGCTGAATCTCCGCAAGCGAGAAGCCAAGCACCTCTTTCACGAGCAATATTTTATTAATTTTTTCTATATCCTCTTCCGAATACATCCGAATACCGCCTTGCGTTCTCTCCGGAGCGGAGATCAGGCCTATATCCTCGTAATACCGAATGGCTCGTTTCGTTAATCCCGTTCGCTTCGCCACTTCTTCGATTTTCAGTAATTCCAATGCGCCGCACCTCCGTCATCTTCTGTTTTAAGCATACCCATAGTTACAGTTAACGTCAACGTTAACTTTTGCTATAAAAAAAGAAAGCACAGCTATCGTGCTTTCCGCGGAGGTAAACCGTAAAGCGATCATTATTTTCTGCTCTGCCTTAATAAGAGAAAAACCCCTTCGACGATCAAGCCGAGGATAAAGCCTGCCGCCACCGCTTCTAAAAAAACGATGAAGCTGATCAGATCCTCCCAGCCCGTCAGATCCCGGGAATAAATGGCCATCAATATAAGACCGATTACTGTACCCAGATTAGAAAGCAGCCACAGCCTCCTCGCCCCAAGCCAGCCGGTAAAGCTGAACAAAAAAGATAATACGACAGCAAGAATCATAAAGCGGAAAGCATGAATGCCTGTAAATGGCTGGCCTAAGATCAGAAAGCGAATAATCCACAACAAAATGCTGATCAGCAAGGAGGACACTCCAGCAAATAGCCACCATTGACTGCTTCTTGCAGCGGGAATCCAGCGCATCTGAGATAACCCCTCTCCTTTAAAACGTTCTTATTTATTTAAACGTGTAAAGCGCTTACTTTGTTTCGTTCTCCACTTAAGTCCAGCTTCCCCGTTCTTATTCTATTACTTGCCTTGGCCATTTATTTCCCGTTTCCCCAGCCTTAACTGACTTTCAGTAAACGTTCAGTCCGGCTTCATATCGTCTTAACGTTGCAATACGACAATAACGGTATTCGAATGAGGACATCACATAGGCTTTCGAAGCTGGCACCTTATCACTTATCAGGAGTTGATCGGCATTAGCAATCTGACTAGAAGGAAAAAAATAGGGCTTTTTATCACCGTAATCATTGTTGCCATTGGCATCGTGCTTTACTTGCTTGCAGACCGTTATCTCATCGAGCATGTGGAAGTTAACGTAGCGGCTCAGAAAACGCCAACTGCTGACGAGGAATCCACAACCACAGCGGAGCAAGTGCAAGTGCAGCAGGATGATTGGAATTACAGCAGCGCTGACACCAGCATTCACATTGAAAAAGTTGAAACCGGCTCGGGAAGCGACAAAATTACTTATTTCGTCGCGGATGTACAGCTGGAGAAGGCCAGCCTGCTGCAATCCGCCTTCGCCAAAAATGCGTTCGGACGCAATATCACTGAAAACACATCGACGATCGCAGCGGATAACCAAGCGATTTTTGCGATCAACGGCGACTATTACGGCTTCCGGGATGACGGCGTCATTATACGTAACGGCACGCTGTACCGGGACGAGCCTGCACGCGACGCTTTGGCTCTACTCGCGGACGGCACGCTGCAGTCCTATAACGAGGAGCAGCTCTCATCCTCTGAACTGCTTGCCGAGGGCGTAACTAATACGTATTCGTTCGGTCCCGTTCTCGTGAAGGACGGCGAAATCGCCGGCGATTTCGACAAGGTCGTCATCGATACCAATTTCGGAAACCGCTCCATTCAAGGCTCGAATCCGCGGACGGGCATTGGTATGATCGCACCTAATCATTATGTATTCGTCGTAGTTGACGGACGCAAAAACAATTACAGCAAAGGAATGACCTTGTCTGAATTTGCGAATGTATTTACGGAACTGGGCGCAACCGAAGCCTACAACCTCGACGGCGGCGGCTCGTCTACGATGTATTTCATGGGCAGGGTCGTGAACAATCCACAGGGCAAGCAGCAAGAGCGCGGCGTCAGCGACATCATTTACATCTCAGAATAGCAAATCGCATTCCTACCCATTAAAGGAGGCTGACCGCCATGAATATATTGATTCCCTCTTATGAACCCGACGAAAGGCTGCTGTTACTCATCAAGCAGCTGAGAGCGACCGGCTCATTTCCGATCGTTGTTGTCGATGACGGAAGCGGAGAGGCTTACAGCGGGCTGTTCCGCTCGGTAAGAGAACTGGGCTGCACGGTCATCACACACAGCATCAATAAAGGCAAAGGCCATGCCTTGAAGTCCGGCTTTCACTATTTTATGCAAATAGGGACAACAGACGGCATCGTCTGTGCCGACAGCGACGGACAGCATCTTCCACAGGATATTATGAAAATCGCAAGCAGCATTCAGGAGCACAACCAGCATATTATTCTCGGGAGCAGGCGCTTTACAGGCAAGGTGCCATTCCGCAGCCGCTTCGGAAACGCCGCCACAAGGCTCGTCTATTCCTTGACGACCGGCAAACGCATTTACGATACACAGACCGGTCTGCGCGGCTATTCTGCCGACATGCTGGGCTGGCTATGCAGCATTCCCGGGGAACGCTTCGAATATGAGATGAACCTGCTGCTTGAAGCGCCTGCTGCAGGCTTCTCCTTCCATGAGGTTACGATCGATACCGTTTATCTCGACCATAATGAATCATCCCATTTCAGGCCGATTGTCGATTCCGCCAGAATATATGCGCCGTTGTTCAAATTCAGCATGACCTCCGTCTTATCTGCGGCTATTGATTTTCTATTGCTTGCGCTGATTCATTTCTTTAGCTCCAGCCTGCTGCTCGCCGTAATGGGGGCAAGACTGACAAGCTCCAGCTTTAACTATACAATGAATAAAAGGTTTGTATTCACAAAGGGCAAGCGCTCAGCCATCCAAACCTCCATGCCAAAATATTTTGCGCTTGTCATCGTCATATTTTCATTAAACTACGGGCTTATGTTTGTCTTTAATGAGCGCTTAGGCGTCCCCTTGCTTATCGCCAAGCTATGTACAGAAGCTTCGTTGTTCCTGTTCAGCTATTGGGCGCAGCGCAGGTTCGTTTATTGAGATGAGGCCGCATGCTTGCAAAATAAAAGCCGGGCGCAGTACGCAGCCATCATTCGATAGCTGCTTACCGCGCCCGGCTTCTCCGTTTCTATGTAGAAGTTAGATGGATACGATATTCCCGCTCGTTTCCTTCGGCAGCTGAAAGGCCATTCCCTTCATAATGAGCTTATCCATTATAGCCTTAAACGGCGCCGCCGGGACCCAGTCATGGATCATAATGATCTCGCTTCCACTAGAGGCTTGTAAGCCGCCCTCTTCGCCTAGAGCTGCATCCGCACCCAAATCAAACGTATCCCGCGTACACTCCACATGGAGCCCCTTATTCAGGGCAGCTTGGCTTCGCTCATTGCTGCGGATATTTTCAAACTTCGGCTGCTCATACCCAAGCTCCTCCAACACTCGCTGAATGCCTGCAAAATGTCCTTCGTTCGTCTCATCGTGAACATACGGAAAGCGAAACAGCTTTGACGGTCTTGAAACGCCCGCTCTCGTATACAGCCCGTCCACGATCCGGTCGGTCCGCTCAAGCTGCTCTCTCACTTCCTTCAAGCTGAGTGCTGAGAGATCTGCATCATCGTAGCTGCGATTACCGATCATATGACCGTCCTTTATGGCGCGGACAGCCACTTCCGAGAACCTTTCCAGCGCTTCGCCTAAACAAAACCAAATCGCCCGAATCCCTTTTGCGTTCAAATAAGTTACTTTTTCCATAAAATCATCGGCAGGACCGTCATCAATGATGAGATACGCCGCTCTTTCAACCGCTAACATAACAAGAAACCTCCGTTTATCTATTCCTTCAAAACTATTTGTCTATATAGTATACCTTAAAAATATCGATCGGTCAGACTGAATTGGAATGCGCTCCCTTTATAGCAAAAAAAGCGGTCGAATGTCATCGAATGGCCATCTGCCGCTTTTTATATGGCGAGAAAAAAAGGGAGGCCTAATACCCTACTCCCTCGTTAACAATTTGATTCGTCTTCAATTCAGAGCGGCGAAGCTTAATTTTGGCTTTTACCTTTACAGGGGTGTTCGCGAATACTTCATTCCAATTCCCCGCTAGCGGAATGTATTGCGCGTAGTGCTTCCGGTACATCTGCTCTCCGAAGCCGAAAATATCCACGCCAAATCTTTTCTGTATGCGCCCAATAGACCCGCTCATTTGCTGCTCCAAATAATCCGCTCCCAGCCTCTCCAGCTGACCGTAGCCCTCAACCTTAGTAATATTAATCGAATCATACAAACCTACAATCAAGCCGTCTCCCTCAATGTTCACCACGATATTTACTTTCCCCTTATCCATGAAAGCCTGAATATCGGATCGAACATGATTTAGGCGGATTGCCGCTACATGCTCATGATCATCAAAGGGAATAGAGAGCGTCGTTCCACTGACCTGATTCCTCGCCATAAGCACCATTCGGCTGTCCTCGACAGAGATGAACCCGAGCAGCTTGTCCTCCGAGAAGACGCCCGACCCGGCTATTACGATGGATGCCTTCGGTGTGAGCGACTTGATGCTGTCCAGCTTATTGGCATCCTTGAGCGGTCCCTTCAGCGTAATGGATCCGAGCGTCAGTTCCCTTCCTTCGGCAAGAAGAGCCTGCGATACATCAAACAAGCTGCTTTCGGGAATGCCTCCCCATGCTTCTTTATAATTTTTTACTTGGGAAGCAATCTTCGATGAGGCATGTATGCCCTTCCATCGATTGCACAATGGACGGCACTGTTTCCATCGCCTCCTCTGACCGTCCAGCGATCATCGTCTCAACGGTCAGCCGCAGCTTGCCGCTGTCCCCCGGCTCCAGCGCAAGCGATGTTTTATTCAGCTCGATATTATCCCAGCATCCGGTCAAAGAAAGAGAAACAGTTGCCAGCTCGGGGATTGCGAGGAAACCAAAGCTGTATAAAGCAGAAACAACAGCAGCGCTGGAATAACGGAGGTGATTTGAACCAGCCATACATCCGGAACCAGCTTCGGCGTCCCGAAGATAATTGACGTGCCTAATAATAAAACAAGCATAAGCGTATAAATTTGAAAGGTGGTTAAATTTTTCGTCATCACTTAATCCTCTTGCCGTACTGTTCGCTGCTCGATGCCTTCGGCTTTCTTCTGCTTCGTACTCGTTTCCGGATGCGTAAATCCCGAAACAGCGCGACTATAAAGGCAGCTACAACCATGAAATAAGTTTGCCATCCAATATAGGCTGGCGTCTGCCTATCCAAAGCGGATCCAAAGGATTCACGGTACACACTCATATCCAGCAGAGCAAGAAGCAGCGAAGCCAAAATAGCAACTGCCAAAACGCCCATAGTCGTCATTTAAAACAGCCCCGTTTCTCGCTCATTTATTTACTTTTCCATTTTTCACAGATTCAATTGTAATTATGTAAAAAAGGCTCTCATCGGAATGCTTTGCCTAACAAAAAAACCACAACCTCATGGAGGCTGTGGTTTTATCGCAAATGTTAGGCTTTTGCTACGATCTCATCTATTTCGCTTTTCAGTAATAGATATCTGTGAACGCTGCGGTTAATCGGAACCTTCGTCAGGTTATGCTTAAGCACATAAACCTTCATCTGGTCCTTAGTAAGGCCTAACAACTCTCCGGCCTCTGTAACCGTTAAAACAACCTGCTTGCTGGTGGCATTAAACGTCTTCTTTATTTTTTGATCCCAGTCTTCAAATACTACCTGCATATTTCCGACTCCTTTATCATAGTCAATGATCTTTATTGACCGCACCTTTCAATTATAGCACGTGCAGCCCGGTAATCTTAACTCGATAAAAATATAATAGGAAATAAAAATAAAACAGGAGAAGAGCGGCATGGGCTACCGCGTCTTCTCCCGTATAGTTCTTACTGCTGCAGCTTCAGAAAAGCTTCAAGCTCCGACCGGATCTCGGCCGGCGTATCCAAGTCAAGAAGACGTTCAGTCAACTGCTCGCAAGCGCTGCGCTCAAGCTTCCTAACCGTCTGCTTGACCCGTTGAATAGCCGAAGGCGACATGCTCCACTCATGCAGGCCAAGTCCGACAAGCAGCGGAGCAGCGAGCGGATCACCTGCCATGCTGCCGCACATGCCGGTCCATTTGCCATGCTTATTCGATGCATCGATGACGCTCTTAATAAGCTGGAGGACCGCTGGATGGAAATAATCGTACAAATAAGAGACCTTCTCGTTCATCCGGTCCACCGCAACCGTATACTGCACCAAATCGTTCGTGCCGATACTGAAGAAGTCAACCTCTTTGGCTAAGCGGTCGGCCATAAGCGCAGCGGAAGGAATTTCGATCATAATGCCAATTTCGATGACTTCTCCTACGTTCACTCCCTCGGAAATTAACTGCTGGCGCGCCTCTTCATACAAAGCCTTGGCTTGGCGCCACTCATCCATTCCCGAAATCATCGGGAACATAATCTTGACGTTTCCATACGCTCCAGCCCGAATAATGGCGCGCAGCTGGGTAATAAACAGCTGCTTCTGATCAAGGCAAAGCCGGATGGCGCGATAGCCGAGAAAAGGGTTCAGCTCTTCCGGCAGCTGGAGATACGGCAGCTCCTTATCGCCTCCGATATCCAGCGTCCGGATAACGACAGGGCGTCCCTGCATGGCTTCCGCAGCTTGACGGTAGGCTTCAAACTGTATGTCCTCCGATGGCATCTGGGAGGCGCTCATGAACAAAAACTCCGTCCGGTACAGGCCGATTGCCTCTGAGCCTTTTTCAAGCAGACCCGCTGCTTCCTGAGGTGTTCCGATATTTGCGGCAATCTCGAAGCTGAAGCCGTCTTTCGTTACGGCAGCAAGCTCGCGATAGGCCTTCAAACTTTCCTGCTCTTTCTGCTCCGCAGCAAGCGCAGCCGCAAAGTCTTCCTTCGTGGACTCCTTCGGATACAGCACGCAATCGCCGGTCGAGCCATTGATGATAAGCTCCTCGCCATGCTGAATCTGCTCAATCGCTGAGCCTAATCCGAGCACGGCTGCAATACCAAGCGAGTTAGCAAGAATCGCGGTATGAGATGTCTTGCCTCCGATTCGCGTTACGAAACCCAGCACGAATTGTTTATCCAGTTGGACCGTATCGGAAGGTGTCAGGTCGTCTGCCACAATGATGACTTCACTCGTAATATCGGACAGCCGTGCGCCTTGATGTCCCACAAGCAGCGTCATCAGCCTGCCTCCGACATCCCGGATGTCTGCCGCCCTCTCACGCATGTATTCGCTAGCCATAGCTTCAAACAGCCCGGCAACCTGATTTACCGTGCGGCGCACCGCGGTTTCGGCTGACCATTGCTCATTTTGGATGAGCTTCTGCATCGGCGGGTAAAAGGCCGGATCGTTCAAGAAGCTAATTTGCCCTTTCAATATCGCGGCTTTCTCTTCGCCAAGCGTCAGCTTGGCGCGTTCAATGAGCACGCTGAGCTCCAGAGCGCACTGCGCCTTAGCCTGCTCCAAGCGAGCCAGCTCTTGATCCGGCTGGTCGGTCTTGCTCTCCTTAATGTCATCAAGCTTCAACGGCTTATAGACAAAAGCCCTGCCTATCCGGATACCCTCAGATACGCCCAGTCCTGTCAGTCGCTGCTCGATTGTTTCTGTCATCATCAATCGTTCCTCCTTGCTGCGGCTTTATAGGCCGGTCATTATTCTTCACCGAATCCGCTTTCTACGAGCTCAGACAGCTCCGCGACCGCTGCCGCCTCATCCGGTCCTTCGGCTTCAATCGTAATAACCGAGCCTTTATCCAAACCGAGCGTCATCAGGTTTAGAATGCTTTTGCCATCAGCCACTGTTGCTGTGCCTTCCGGCTTAATCAGAATCGTCGATTGAAATTGTACCGCCTTCTCGGTAAATAGCTGCGCCGGACGGATATGAAAGCCGGCAGTGTTCTGAATGACTACTTTTTGTGAATGCATTTGGTTACGCCTTCCCTTCCTATTCGATCGTTGCAAGCAAGCTTTTTAGCTGGTCCGAGTGCTCGACTGCCATTAGCTTCTCACGGAATTCGGAATCAATGAGCTTACGGGATAAAGCAATTAAAATTTTCAAATGTTCATTGCCCTCGGCAGCTTCCGGTACGGCAATCATAAATACAACCTTAACCGGCTCGCCATCGAGCGACTGCCAATCTGTAGGCGTTGACAGCTTAGCAAATGCCAGACCTGGTGCAGCGACGCCGCTCGATTTGCCATGCGGAATCGCTACGCTGAAGCCGATGCCTGTTGAGCCCGTGCTCTCGCGCGTGAGCACCGCGTCCATGTACGTTTCCTTATTCGATACGGAGCCGGATGCTGCAAGCCCGTCAATCATACTAGCTATAATGCTGTTCTTATCAGTCGACGTTAGCGGAATAAAAATGGATTTTTCGTCTAGCAGCGCGTTAATGTTCATTGTGAATACCTCCAGAAAATAAATGTGATATAGACAATAGGGGGAGATGTCCCCCTATCCAATTATTTGATTATACCCGTTTAAGCTTGATTACGCTGTTCCACCGGTTTTTTGAGCAAGCTCAGCATCACCGCTGTTACAACCGTGCCGATTACGATGGCCAGCGCATACAGCCCGACATGGTTAACCGCGTTCGGAATCGGGAGGACAAAGATACCGCCATGCGGAGCGCGCAGCGTTGCGCCGAATGCCATCGACAATGCCCCGGTTATAGCCGAGCCTACCATAATAGAAGGGATGACGCGGAACGGATCTCCGGCAGCGAAAGGAATCGCACCTTCCGTAATGAATGAAATGCCGAGTACGGAGGCCGATTTGCCCGCATCCCTCTCTTCTTTCGTAAATTTATTTTTCGCCAGCAGCGTAGCAAGGAAGAGACCAAGCGGAGGCGTCATGCCCGCTGCCATTACCGCTGCCATTGGACCGTATACTTCACTTCCAAGAAGACCCACCGCAAACGTATATGCGGCTTTGTTCACCGGACCGCCCATATCGAACGCCATCATTGCGCCGAGCAGCAAGCCAAGCAGTACAGCGTTTGTCGTGCCTAGTCCTGTAAGCCAAGCCGTAAGACCATCCATAATCGCTTTAACCGGCTCGCCGATTACATAAATCATCATCAGGCCTGTAAACGCTGACGCAAGAAGCGGTATGAGCAGGATTGGCTTCAAGCCTTCAAGATTGCGTGGAAGCTTAATGTTTTTCTTTAAGAAAAGTGCCGTGTATCCCGCCAGGAAGCCTGCGAGAATACCGCCAAGGAAACCTGCTCCTATGCTTGATGCCAGCATACCCCCGATGAGTCCCGGTGCGAGGCCTGGCTTCTCAGCGATAGAGAAGGAGATAAAGCCTGCAAGAACAGGAACCATCAAGGCGAAAGCCGAGCCGCCGCCAATTTTCATCAGTGCTGCTGCGAATGTACCTTCTACCTTGAACGCTTCAATTCCGAAAATAAACGATAATGCGATAAGCAAACCGCCTGCTACCACAAGGGGAAGCATATGCGATACACCAGTCATCAGATGCTTATAAGGGCCGGAGCGCGCTGAGCTGCGCTCGGACTTCGACTGCTCCACCTGCTTCGCATAGTCATTCGGAACGGACGCTTGCTTAGCTAACGCTTCTTCCAGCAATCCTGCCGGATTTTTAATCGCTTGGGCAACAGCGACCTTGACGACCGGCTTGCCTGCGAACCTGGATTCCAGCACATCGGTATCGGCAGCGACGATAATGGCATGCGCTTCGGCAATTTCCTGCTCGGTAAATTCGTTTTCGACGCCGACAGCGCCTCTGGTTTCCACTTTAAGCGGAATATTTTTTTCCTTAGCCGCTTTAATCAAAGATTCAGCAGCCATATACGTGTGAGCGACGCCGGTTGGACATGCAGTTACAGCGAGTATTTTTTTCATGGTTCGATAATCCTCCTTAGAATGATCGTATGACCCTTTAATAATGTGTGAGTGTAACCAATTGGAGCGATTGCTTAACCTCGTGAATCGTACATACCTGCGTGCCCGGCTTGGAAGCCGTAATGGTGCCCGCAGCAGATGTCCATCTGGCTATTTCTTCAACTGATTTGCCTTCAAGGAAGCTGTATACCATTGCGGCAACCATGGAATCGCCTGCCCCTACCGTGCTGACCGGCGTAATCGGGAACGGGCTTGCTCTCACCGCTTCCGACTTGCTAACGAGAAGCGAGCCCTCTGCGCCCATGGATACGAGCACGTATTCAATACCCCGTTCAATTAACGTTCTTGCCGCCCCAATGATTTGCTCCATGTTGTCGAACGTCTCGCCAAGGAGCGCTTCGAGCTCATGAATATTGGGCTTGATTGCGAATGGGGCCGCTTCTACGCCGAGTGCAAGCGCCTCGCCGTCCGCATCAAGTATCGTTCTTACTCCTTGCGTCCGCGCACTTTCGATTAGCGACCGGTAATAATCGGGAGGCGTACCGGGTGGAAGACTGCCGGCCAGAACGATAATCGACGCTTCGGCAGCTTTCGATTTGAACATGTCCCGGAATTGCTCTAGCAGCGCGTCGTCAACCGTGAATCCCGGCTCGTTGAGCTCGGTCGTCTGCTTCGTCGATTCGTCGACCATTTTCAAATTAACCCGCGTTTCCCCCGCAGCTTCAATCATGGCCGAATCGATGCCCATCTTCTCCAGTTGGTCTCGAATAACCTGTCCCTGATAGCCCGCTGTGAGACCAAGCGCCTTAACAGCGGCATCGAACTGCTTCAATACTTTGGCAACATTAATGCCTTTACCTCCTGCATCGGTCCGCATCTCCTTGATACGGTTTAAGCCCCCGTACTCGAACTGCTCTATGGTGACCGTTTTGTCCAATGCCGGATTTAGAGTAACGGTGATGACCGGTGAAGCCGGCTTCATTGTACAGCACCTCCATGATCAGCTAATACAACCACGATCCCAAATTCCTCGAAAGCCTTCAAAATGGCCGGTGACGCATGCGAATCAGTAATCAGCGTCGTGATATCCTCGGGATCTCCGAACCGGGAAAAGGATACTTTTCCGAACTTGCTATGGTCCGCGAGCAGTATAACCTGCTCGGCTGATCGTATCATTCGTTTCTTCGTTGCGGCTTCAATCAGGTTTGGCGTCGTTAATCCGGTTTCGGGATCAAAGCTGTTCGTAGCCAGAAACAGCTTGTCAACATGTACGGATGCAATGGCGCGCTCCGCGAATGGCCCGACCATAGCTTGCGTCTCTGGACGGAGCGATCCTCCCGTGAGCAGAAGGTCAATATGCTTCTCATTCGCGAGCTCCTGCGCGACCATGACCGAGTTAGTCACGACGGTCAACCGCTGGAAGTTTTTCAGCAGCTTAGCCAAGTGGTAAGTCGTCGTACCCGAGTCAAGCATGATCGTATCGCCTTCGCGGATAAGCGACAGTGCCGCTCTTGCAATATCCTGCTTCTGCTGCTGAAAGCGATCCTCCTTCTCCAGGAAAGATGGCTCGTTATTATCATTTTGCATGACTGCCACCGCACCGCCGTGCGTGCGCCGCAGCAGCTCCTGCTCCTCCAGATCTCTCAGATCCCGCCGTACTGTCGATTCCGACACTTGAAAATGATTCGCCAGTTCCTGGACCGATGCCCGGCTATTCTGATGAACGTAATCCGCGATGTGCCGCTTACGCTCTTCTTCAAACAACATACAGCTCTTCCTCCTTCTGCAAAACTCATGCAGCTTGCTTGGTATAGTATGCTCATTTGTGAATGAGTTAAAAGATTAATTACATTAAGTTGCTCATTTGATCTTGTTTATGATTATATATGACTATTTCAAAATTGTAAAGCGCTTTCTTCATGGATAATTATGACCAAATGAGCATGATCTTTCAAATCAACGAGTTAACCTTTCCTTAAAGCAGAAGACATACAAAAAAGACCCGCGACAAATCGCGGGCCTTACTTGTACTCGCTTATTCTAATTAATTAGAACGTTTTTGCAACTTCCTTAGCTTGAGCAATCGCTTTTTCTTTAATTTCCGGCGCTTTATCAGGAGCAGCAGCCACGCCTTCAACAAAGATTCCTTGGAAGGACGGAATGCCATGGAATTGCATGATTTTCCCGATATAACTGTGGCCGCTCTCAAAGCCGGCAGCAGGACCTTCGGAGTATACTCCGCCGCTTGCTTGAATATGAAGAGCTTTTTTGTCTGTCAGCAGGCCAACAGGACCTTTTTCAGTATATTTGAAGGTTTTGCCCGCGATACATACCGCATCAATGTACGCCTTCAAAACAGGCGGGAAAGAGAAGTTCCACATTGGGGAAACAAATACGTATTTGTCAGCAGCTACGTATTGATCCACGATCTCGTTCAGACGAGCTACTTTCGCTCTTTCGGAATCGGAAAGCTCATCGAAAGAAGATCCTGATCTTAGTTTACCCCATCCGCTGAATACATCAGCATCAATTTGCGGGATATCTGACGCATACAAATCTACGCGAGTAACTTCGTCCGATGGATTTGCTTCACGGTATGCATCAATAAACTCTTTGCCTACTGCCATACTAAATGAAGTTTGGTGATCATGCGGATGAGCTGTAATATACAATACTGTTGCCATTTCGGAAAACTTCCCTTCTTTTTTGAACTGTTATTGACCATTTCATTATAACTTATTTAAAGCTTATTTCAAATCATTATTTACTTACTATACTTTATAAGGCGCAAATAAACAAGTACTGCAGTCCTTCATGCCAGCTTCATTATTCCCCGGCCTGCATTTTTTAATTCGAATCAAAAGTGTCAATTACCTGCTCCCGCAATTTGAAATTACAAAAAAAATACACCGATCCGGTGTATTTTCAATCGTTACATGTAGAGGGCGCGAGGGCGCAGCAGCGTAAATTAGTAATTACGCCTAGCGGGCTATGAGCGTTATGGTTGTTTAAGGTCTATTTGTCGCTGGAAAAGCAAGCAGAAATTCCGTACCTTTTCCTATTTCGCTCTTCACATCGATTTTTCCATTCATTTTTTTGATCAAGCTGAATGAAACCATCGTCCCGAGGCCAGTCCCCTTCTCCTTAATCGAATAATAAGGCGTTCCGAGCCTATTTATTTGCTCAGGGGTCATCCCAATTCCATTATCGCCCAGAACAACTAACACCTGATCATTTCGATAATAGGTCTTAAGCGTTAAAATCCCCCCATCCTGCATCGCCTCAATCGCATTTTTGCCGATATTGATTAAAGCTTGGCGAAATTTAAACCGGTCGCCGGTTATGCAGATCGGTTTCTCTGTGCCCGTCAGAACATTAATCTGTATATTATTGTAGTTGGTATACGTTAGCAGGACTTTCGACAAATAATAAATCTCCGCCTTTACATCCAGTATTTCGATATTTTCAGGGTCGGGCTTAGCAAGCGAAAGATAGTCATTAATAATAAGCTCCGCGCGGTCTAGCTCCTCAAAGCATATTTTCTTGTAAAATTCCTTCTTGCCGTTTTCGATAGAGGCCGTCCCGAACAAATGAATAAATCCCCGTACCGTCGTAAGCGGATTCCGGATCTCATGAGCTACCGAAGCAGCCATGTCTTCAACGATCTTCATCTTCTCGCTTCTCACAATCTCTTCCTGCATAATAAAATATTTATTTAAAAATTCAATGGCATATACGCATAGCCCAACAATGGCTCCTTGCAGCAATAGCGTTTGTACAGTTGAAATTGGTTTATTCAATAGCAGCTCGATCTGACCGGTCGACGATAAATACACGGTAAATGTCAGCAGCTTAATAAGGCTGCATAAAAAGACCGATACCGCTATTTTTTGAGCCAGCTTTAATGATTGGAAGCTTTTATACAAAAAAAGAAAAATGATAAAGCCAGGCAGCACGGCCAACATATAGATCCATACATGCGGGTTTCCAAGAAAACTACGATAGAGCATAAGAGTCAAATAGAGCAGGATGGAAACCTGCACGCCGCCATAAAGCGAGCCGAGCGCTAAAGGAATCGAACGAAAATCATAAAGCAGCCCGTTAATCGTTACCGGAAAAGACATCGTGGTTATAATCGCGAGTGCAAAAAAGATGTACATGAGAAAGCGGTACAGCAGCGGCTTGCTTTTGGCTTTATAAATGTAAGGATAGAAAGCAAGCGGGGAGAAAATAATAAAAATATTCAATAAAAAATCTTTGAAATACCCTATCACAAAATCCCCCCAGTTTCTCGCATGAAAGCGCTGTCTATTACTTTATACCCCCTTAATATATCATAAAAGAGTGAATTGTAGCAGCAAAAAGAGCACCTTTCGGCGCTCTTTTTCATAGAATTATTTGGGAATAATATAATAAAAAAACAATTTAAAGCAACTTAATTATTGTTAATCCATACTTTTCATCAAGTTGTACAAATAATCCACCGATCGCATCGCATACTCGAACCGGAACGGCTCACCGTTTTTAAGCAATACCAAACAAGGAACGCTCGATATTTTCCAAGCCTCGCGCAGTTTGGACGAGTAGTTGATATTCATTTTGTACAGCGTTACAGGAACCTGAGCGGCATCCACTATCTCCAGCATGCGCTCGGCCACTTTGCAGGTTCCGCAAAAAGGGGATGAAAATAATAACGCATCGTTCCCGTTTCCGATCCGGTTCAATTTGAGCCAATCGGCCTCTTGTATTTCTTGAATCGCCATATGCCATTTCCCTTTCCTTTCCGCGCATCCTTATAAGTACATTGTAAAATGCTTTTCTAATTTAGAAAAGCGGCAGCCGAACAGACTGCCGCTTTATGCAGCGAAGTTTAATCATGATAAATGTTATAATCAATGTATTCGTAAGATGACCTTATTCGCTCAGGAGATATTCAATAATGAAAACCATTCATAGCATGACTTGCACGGAATGGCACGGGCTGTTTACGCACTGCACGGCCTCCTTGGCTGATCATACCCGCAACCTTGCCTTTATGCAAAATGCGTTAGCGTCCATAGGCGAGTTAAAGCCCGCTCCGCTGACACCTGCAATGAACAGCATGTTCGAGCTGCATGCGCATCTCTTTGTGCTGGAGATGCTGTTAAACCGAACGCCGAACCAATCGCTCCAGCTCGGAACCTTCATTGGCTATAACACCCAAGCCGCTATTTCCGATATGCAGAAGAGCATCGAAGACATTTTCGCCAAGGAGCTGCCGCATGCTGAAGAGCCGGAGTTTTGGCAGCGCATCACCGAAACGATCCCCCATCTGAGAAAACTCATGCTGACGGAAGCCGGTGTGCAGTCTTATTTCTCCAGTTCTTATTATCGGCTCTGGTACAACTGGATTTATCCTCATCAGAACGGCAGGAGCCTGTGCCTGGAGGAGCTGCAGCATCTGGAAGCCGCGCAGAAAGCGCTCGGCGCTTCTCTTTCCCGCTATCCGTGGCTGCTCGCCCAGAGCTGGATGAGCTTCTTTCTTGCTCGCGATCAGGAAGCGCTGGCGCTATTCATGGAAATAAACAAAAGCTTCAACATCCGTCCATACGGCCTGTTTCAACTGTTATCCGCTATGTCGGAAACGGCGGAATGGCAGCGGCTGCTCAAATGGTTAGTCGAAAGCGCATCGCTGCTGCAAAATCACCGCACGGACAGCCTTGAGCGTTATTTCCAATATTGGGACGAGGTTATCCAGCATATCCCTCGTGAGGAACAGCAAATGTGGGAGCTGCTCGTCCAAATGCTGCCTCTCACGAGCTCTATCTATGAAGAGAAGCTGCTTAAATATGGCAAATGGAAGCAGTGGATCGATTATCAGCTTAGTACCGGAAGCGATCCTTTCGATTACCGCGCCGGCGTCTTCACGCCTATTGAGAAAAATGCGCCGGAGGTACTGCTTCCCTTCTACCATCAAGCCGTGGAGAGATATGTGCTGCTCAAAAATAGAGACGGTTACAAATCAGCGGTAAAGCTGCTTAAGCGGTTGGCAAAGCTCTACAAAAAAATGAAGAACGACGCGCAGTGGGAGCATTTCATAACCGCTTTCTCCTCACGGCATAGCCGGCTTCGCGCACTGCAGGAAGAGCTGCGGAAAGGTAAATTAATATCATGAGCAAGTTTACGAAATCGTTCACGGTGCATGTTAATTTAACAACATATGGCGATGCCCTCATATACGGATACAACAACACGGGTGACTACTTATCCGGCCTCAGCTTAAAACAAAGCTTATTCGCCTGGCACGCTGCTTCCTTCTACGGTACCGGGCTGGAACTGGAACAGATTCAAGGAGCGGAGCTTATTCTCCTTCCTGCCGAGCAGGTTATCCCCTTCTTTGCGGAAAATCAGCTGCTCGAGCACATTGAATGGGCATGGGAAGAGCAAGCGGTGCAAATCGTCAAGCTGGCTCCCTCCCTGAATGCAAGCATAGAGGCAAAAAAATATATGCCCGGCTTCTCTGCCTTTCAGATGGGCAAGCTCCAATGGTCATGGGACGAGGCTGCATTAGATATACAAAAAACGCTCAAGCAAGCGGACATGGAGTTGGTGGACGGATTACGGGCAGCGTTCTCTGCCGCTGTATTCAGCCGTCATTACGGATCGGAAACGGCTGCCGCAGATTTACGGCGAGAATATCCGCTGCTGTTTGCGAGGGGCCATGCAGCCTTATCCGGTCTGAACGCAGAGGCATGGCTTGTTGCGGTTGGCTGGAAAGCCGACCATGCCCCGTTCCGTCCCGTTCTGCAACTGCTAGAGCCAGGCGATGCCGAGATCTCTTGGCAGCTCAGGCTCATTCTTCAGGATAAGCTTGATCAGACAGTGCTTGTGCCGGTGCGTCTATCCGATGAAGGCGAGGCTTTCGGCGCTTGGCCGGACTCATGGTCAATGGCTGTGCGCGAGCGCTCTGCCGGATGGCTTGATCATTTGCGAGCCTGTCTTCCCAAGGAGCGTTTGTCCGGCAGACGCGATGATCTGTTAAGCGGCCCCTTGGAAAATGATGCCGCTTGGCAATTTTTAACCGCGGATAGCCACCGGTTGTTAGAAGCCGGGTGGCAAGTGCTTCTTCCCGCTTGGTGGGAGACGGCTAGCCGGAAGAAGCCGCGGCTGCGCGCCAAGGTTAGCTCCGAGGCCGGGAGCAAAGGCGATTCGCTGTTCGGGCTGGACTCACTTATTGACTTTGATTGGCGCGTTGCCATTGGAGATACGGATCTCACCGAGGCAGAGTTTACTGAGCTGGTTGCCCGCAATGAACGGTTAGTCCGCTTTCGGGGGAAGTGGATCACACTCGATCCGGCCCTGCTCACCCAAATACGCAAAGTCATGGCTAGCGTGGACAGCACTCAGGGATTATCGTTTCAAGACGTACTCCAGCTGCATCTGCTGGGAAGCAGCGATGATGCCGGTAACGACACAGCGGAACAATCACCGGAGAATGAAGCGCGCATCCAGCTTGAGGTAGAGCTGAACCGGCATCTCCTTAAGCTTATGAGCCGGCTCGGCCAGCAGGCGGAAATGCCGGCGCTCGCGGTGCCGGACGGATTGCAGGCTAACCTGCGCTCCTATCAGCAGGACGGATATGCATGGCTTGCCTTTTTGCGCCGGTTCGGGCTCGGGGCTTGTCTCGCGGATGACATGGGGCTAGGCAAAACCGTACAGCTTATTGCTTATTTAATGCATCTCAAAGAAACGGATAAAGGGGAGAAACGGCCCTCCCTCATCATTTGCCCAACTTCTGTTCTCGGCAACTGGCAGAAGGAAATCAGCCGTTTTGCCCCGTCGCTAAAGGTCATGCTCCACTATGGAAGCGGACGGCTGGAAGGGGATGCCTTTCATGCGGCAGCCGCTCACGCCGATGTTATTCTAACCTCTTATGCGACTTCAACGCTGGATCAGGAGCTGCTTAAGGGATGCATCTGGGCGGCCATTTGCCTGGACGAAGCACAAAATATTAAAAATGCTCAAACTAAGCAGTCTGCCGCTGTTCGCAGCTTTTCTGCCAAGCATCGCATTGCGCTAACCGGAACGCCTATTGAGAATCGGCTGTCCGAGCTGTGGTCCATCTATGACTTCATCAATCCGGGATTTCTGGGCAGCTCCCACGGGTTTCAAAAAAGGTTCAGCCATGCGATTGAAAAGGAGCATGACGCACAGCGCACCGCTGATTTGCAAAAGCTGGTGAAGCCGTTTATGCTTCGCCGGAAGAAAAAAGACCCGGCCATTCAGCTTGATTTTCCCGACAAGAACGAAATGAAAACCTATATTCATCTTACCGCTGAACAGGGCGCATTATATAATCAGACCGTCAATCAGCTAATGGATCGTATGCAGAAGCTTGAAGGCATTGAGCGCAAAGGCGCTATTCTGTCGGCCATTATGCAGCTGAAGCAGATTTGCGACCACCCTATGCTTTTGACGAAGGAGCCTGTACCTGAAATTTCTACGGACGCTGAAAGCGGAGTCGATGCCGAATCGATCATCAACCGTTCTTCCAAGCTGGAGCGACTGCTCGCAATGGTGAAGGAGCTGCGGGACGAGGGTGAACGCTGTCTTATTTTCACGCAGTATATCGGCATGGGACAGCTGCTGCAGCTGGTGCTTGCGCAAGAGCTCCAAGAGCCCGTTCTCTATTTAAATGGAAGCACGTCCAAATTAGCGCGCGACCGGATGATTGAGAAGTTTCAATCGAGCAGCTTACCGGCTGCCGAACAGCCGAACGTCTTTATTTTATCCATTAAAGCCGGGGGCGTCGGACTTAACCTCACAGCGGCCAACCACGTGTTCCATTTCGACCGCTGGTGGAATCCCGCTGTGGAAAACCAAGCTACCGACCGTGCGTACCGTATGGGCCAAACCCGCGATGTGCAGGTGCACAAGTTCATCTCGCTCGGCACGCTGGAGGAGCGAATCGATGAAATGCTGGATAACAAGTTTCAGCTTAGCGAAAATGTCATCTCCAGTTCCGAAGGATGGATTACCGAGCTGTCTAACGAAGCGCTTCAGGAGCTTTTTACTTTGCGGAAGGATTGGAGCGGATCATAACGATCCGCTTCAACTTTGCCTATCGGCTTTCATTTCAGGTAAATGAATAACCCTAGCTTACAACGAACCGCTCACGAGGTTTCCCTCGTACCACACCGCTTGACGCTTCGCTCTTCGCGCTACCGCTTCCGCCGAACAGCTTGCATGAAGCAGTACAAAGCTTGCGGTGTCTCCGGCCTTAGGCCATACCTGCTCACCATTTTGATCAAGCGGCGTTATCCCTCCTGTAATAAACCCGAGGGATTGCGATAGCGACCATTCATCATTAAGCCCGTACAATTCTGCGAACCGCCCTGCCTTCTCTAATTGATCTCCATTTCCAAAAGGAGACCAGTGATCCGTAAGGCTGTCAGTGGCCAATTTTACCGTTACACCTTGATTTGACAGCATCGGAAGCGGCATCATTAATTTCCCAATCGGAACCGTCGATGCAATGGACATACCAAGCGATGCCATCCGTTTAGCTGCTTCTTCTGCCTCTTGCGGCTGAGCGCCTGCAAACCAGAACGCATGACTGACGGTTACCTTTCCTTGCAATCCCGCTTCTTCGGTCAGATCAGCTAGACGCATCAGAGTTTGCTTTCCTGCTTCGTTTTTATCATGCAAGTGAATATCGATGCCGGCATTATGCAGAACCGCCATTTCTACCATGGTCTGCAGCGACTTCTCAATATCACCATCCACAGTGAATGGATCTACTCCGCCTACATGTGTTGCCCCCTCTGCCAAAGATTGCTTTACGAGTTGGACAGAATCCGATCGAAGCAGTCCATGCTGCGGAAAAGCTACAATTTCAGATGACATTTTACCGGGAAAATTGTCCAGGGCTTTCTTGGTTGCCTCTAATCTGTGCAATCCGCTAACAGGCTCGATATTACAATGGCTGCGGACATGTGTAACGCCATATCCTTGTATAAGCGTCAAAATACTCTCGGCTTGTTGCGCTGCCATTGGAAGGAGCTTAGGCAATAATATCTTCTCTTCCTCAATTCTCTCGAAGATGCTTGATACTTGCTTTACCGCTTTCCACGGTCCGCCCCAATACGTTTTGTCCAAATGAATATGCGCCTCCTCGAAAGAAGGCAGCATCAATAACTCTTTACAGTCGTATTTAGGAAGATTACTCTGAAGCTCCAATTCCGTCCTAATAATTTCAGCAATAGCACCCTTCTCAATGCGAATATGGCAAATCTCCGTATCCGTACCAGCCACCTGTCCATCTTCCATGACATAACCCTGTTCGATTCTTACATTCGTTAACCAATATGAAGTGTTCAACATGTCATCCCTTCCTTTCCCGAAACATCCACGTAATACCACGTAATAAGGAGACCTCTTTCTTCCGAATCTACTTCTATGATATCATACGTCCATTTTACATACTTCTGCTCATGAGCGGTCCAGCTTTAATATGACTTGAACGGGCTGTTGCTAGGAATGACAAAATAAAATACAATTCTAAATTAAAGCGCACAATAAAACGAATTCGCCGGTTGGTGTAATGAGTCACGGGGAGGGATGGAAAGATGTCGATTCGATTCAGGCTGCTGCTTTCTTTCACTTCGGTGGTCGTTGTCTCCGTTATTCTGTTCGTGCTGACAGCCTATCTGCTGTCCGTCGCAGTAACAGGCGATTTCCGTAGTATTAGGAGCTTCTACAATATTCACTATTCCCTTCATCCTCTCTCTGAGGAAGAGGAAAACCTGTTTATTGATATGAAATATTTGGCCAAGCACGAACCGGAACGATTAAAGGATCAGCTTCTGCTGAAGGAATATGATTTTCAATTGAAGATGGTGCAAGCCGGGCTCGTTGTCCGCGAAAATAATAAAATTATTTACGCTGCGCCGACATTAAATGGTTTAGATCTCACATCGAGCCTGCCCGCCTATGATATGAGCAATAATTCTATCCGCAATACAATGAACGCGGGAAGCCGATTTTTTTCCTACGCAAAATTCGATTTCTTCTTCTCGTCCGAGACGGGTGAGAAGGGAAGTATCTTTGTCATTCGAGAGAGAAGCCCGTTCGCCGAGCTGGTGCGAACGCTGCTTCCTATCTTAATACTCCTATTCGTTGCTATCTTATCTTTAACCGGGTTCTTGCTTTATCGGTTTGTTACCCGTAAAATCATTCACCCCCTTGATAGGCTTAGACAATCCGCAGAGCATATTAAGGATGGGGATTTGACGTTTGAGCTGCAAGCAGCATCTCGGGATGAGGTGGGAAAGCTAGTTCAAACCTTCGATCAAATGCGTCAGCAATTATACGATTCCATTCAGCTTCAGCTTCATTATGAAGAAAACCGCAAGCAGCTGCTGTCGAATATTTCGCATGATTTAAGGACCCCGATTACGACGATTAAAGGTTATGCGGAAGGCATTCGGGACGGCGTGACCGATACGCGGGAGAAACTGGACAAGTATATAGGAGCGATCCATACGAGAGCGGCAGACATGGAGCGTCTCGTGGATGAACTGCTGTTCTATTCGAAGCTCGATTTAAAGAAGGAGCCGTTTTCATTCGGACAGGTGGACCTGAGTCCCTTTCTTCATCGAATTGCGGACGAATTGGTCATCGAATTCGATAACCATTCCGTTGAAGTGAAGTGGGAAGAGGAATTTCTTCAGAGTCCGCTATTCGTTCTAGCTGATCGTGAGAAGCTGAAGCGCGTAATCATGAATCTGCTCGACAACTGTCTCAAATATATGAATCAGGATCCTAAGCAGTTAACAATCGGGATAGAGCGCCAAGATGAACTTGCAATCATTAAGATTGCGGATAACGGTCCTGGCATTCACCCAGATTCCCTTCCACATATCTTTGAGCGGTTTTACCGGGAGGAGCCTTCCCGGAGCCAAGCTGCGGGAGGAAGCGGTCTTGGACTTGCGATCGCCAAGCAAATTATCGAAGGACATGGCGGAACGATCTGGGCAGTTAGTGAACCGGGTCAAGGAACAAGCGTCTTTTTTACATTAAAAATATTTGTGGATCGTCGGTGATCATTGATGAAACGAATCTTAATTATTGAAGATGACCTGTACATTGCGGAGCTGCAAAGAGATTATTTCATGCTGCATGACTTCGGAGTCGAATTAAGCCACGATGGACAAGATGGACTTACTAAAGCGCTCAGCGGAGGATATGACCTCATTATTCTCGATCTTCAGCTGCCGGGGGCGGACGGGTTCGAGATATGCAAGCAGATTCGCGAACAGCTGGACCTGCCTATCTTGATTGTGTCGGCCAAGAAAGAGGAAATCGATAAAATTCGGGGCTTTGGTCTCGGTGCCGACGACTTCGTGACGAAGCCGTTTAGTCCAAATGAGCTGGTAGCCAGAGCGAAAGCGCATTTGGCACGATACGAACGTTTTACGGGAGGCAATAAGGTCAAAGAATCGGAAACCATCGATATTCGGGAGCTAACGATCAACAAGTCCTCTCGTCGGGTATTCGTTCACGGCAAAGAAGTGATGCTTACTGTAAAAGAATTCGAGGTGCTCGTATTCTTGGTTGCGAACCCCAATCGAGTGTTCAATAAAGATCAGCTGTTCGAGAGAATTTGGGGCATGGAATCGAATGGGGAAATCGCGACAGTGACCGTTCATATTTCGCGAATCCGGGAGAAGATCGAGGCTGATCCATCCAACCCGCAGTTCATTGAGACCGTCTGGGGTGCTGGTTATCGGTTCACCATTTAACGGCCTTTAGACATCTTCGAAAAAAGTTATCCTTCTGTTTAGAAATTGTTTATATTTTCTTATCAGCCGATTTAGAGTGGTCGTTTAAGATGAATTTATGGATGAAACACCACTTTAAACGGAGAGGAAAATAAATAATGAAAAAGATAAATCAGAAAGCGGCTATCGCAGCTCTAACTGCACTTATAGGCGGAGGCGCATTACTCCCGTTTCAAGCACAGGCGGCATCATTGGCGCCGGCAGCCAATATTCAACAAACGGCTGTCACGAATTTCAATCAACTGGCAGAACAAGCCATTCAACAATTAGTAAACCAAGGTGTTCTTAAAGGCTACGAAGACGGAAAAATGAAAGCAGACAAGCATGTGACGAATGCTGAGCTTATCAAAATGATCGTACTCGCGCTTGATTTGGATCAAAGCGATGTGGCACAGCAGAATGAAGGCAAGAAAGACAAATGGTATACGTCTTATGTGGATATAGCAGCAGCTAACGGTCTTATCGATCTCGACAACGCGGATACATTCCAACCGAAAAAGCCGGCAGCAAGCGCTGATGTCGCTCCAATGATCGCGAAAGCATTGCAGCGTGATGTGAAATCCGTACAATATTGGATGGAAGGCTTCAACATCGGCGATGATAAAATAACTCGCGGTGAAACAGCGCAGCTTCTCGTGCTGTCCGAGAAGGCTATTCGTTCGGCATCGGCTGAGATCGTATCGATTAAAGCGTTGAATAAAATCACTTTTGAAGTGACTTTCACTGTGCCGCTTACTCTAGAAGATGAAACAACGGCAGCAGCGAATGCTAATTTCGCTTTCGACCATGAATTGAAGCTCGTTAACCAGCCTCGTCTGAAAACGGGAGCAATCGCCACTTATATCGTCCCGGTGCAAACCATGACGCCAGGAACGACCTATACAACAAACTATAAAGGCAAAAAAATGCATTCCGTAACAGCAAGCGATGAAATGATCCGTCTTAACGATGTGCGTCAAGTTACTTCCGATACTTTCGAAGTGGATTCCTTACGCGCTGAAGGCGTAATGGATTACGGTTACCTCATCTCCGCTTATGCTGGCGGCCGCGGAGCAAACGCGATCGTATTGGATGAGAATAACAAATATAATGGACAAACGATGCAGATGATTTCGTCTCTTGCTACGAGACAGGCAACCCTCACACCGGAAGGCGGACAGCCGATCACGGTTAGTTATGTAGGATTCACGCAGTCGACGGATGGCAAGCAAGAGCCGAAATTCCGTCTGCCGGCAGGCACATCCCTGCAGCCGGGCGTGAAATACACGGTAACCTCGAACTGGTTCGAGCTGGAAAATAATACGTTCACCGCACAGGCCATTCCGCCGCTGACCATCGCATCCGTTTCGAAAGTCGATCCTGTTACGCTTAATGTCACGCTGACTGAGGATCCTGGGGATGAGTTGTTCGCATACCGTTCCATTCAACTGAAGGGCACAGACGGAACGACGCTGACTGCGCAATACAAAGTACAGACTCGCAAGGGTGCGGTCGGCGTGTTTGAATTGCAAAACGGCGGCAAGCTTGCAGAAGGTGTTGATTACGAGATTACACCGGTAGGGAACTGGGCAGTTGCCAATCAAGTGACACTTAGCTCGAATTAAACGACGCGGAATAGAATGAAAGAACAAGAAGCTAGGTTATCCTTAATGGATCTCCTAGCTTCATTTTTTATCCTGAGGGTCTTCCTTATCTATCTTGTAACCTCTATCTTGGCCAGCTTTTCGTAATACCTAACAATGCTTCCGTGATCATTTTCTCCCATATCGTCGATCTTCAGCGCCTGCATGATCTCCATCACCGCCGAAGTAAGAGGCAGGGGCACCCCGATCTCATGCGAAGTTTCCAGCACATTCAACAAGTCCTTGATATGAAGGTTGATGCGGAAGCCCGGATCGAAGTTGCGATCCATGACTAGAGGCGCCTTCGCATCGAGCACGGTGCTGCCAGCGAGTCCTCCGCGGATCGCCTGATAGACCAAGTTCGGTTCCACGCCGGCCTTGCTGGCTAATACCAAGGCCTCAGACATCGCCGCGATATTAAGAGCAACTATAACTTGATTCGCCAGTTTTGTTACATTGCCGGCTCCGATGTCGCCAGTGCGTACGACAGACGCGGCCATCGATTTCATCACATCGTAACACTTGTCGTAAACTTCCTGCTTACCGCCAACCATAACGGATAAAGTTCCCTCGATCGCCTTGGGCTCTCCGCCGCTCACCGGCGCATCCAGCATATCGATCGCTTTGTCTGCTAATTTTCGTGCGATATCCTGGCTGACGAGCGGAGCGATCGAGCTCATATCGATGACGACCGTTCCCGGTTTCGCTCCGTCAATAATTCCGTTTTCCGCCAGTACGACCTCTTTCACCTGCGGCGAATTCGGAAGCATTGTAATAATGACATCCGACCGTTCGGCAACCTCTTTCGGCGTTCTCGCCGCTTCCGCGCCGGCTGCCGTAAATTCCGCGGTTATTTCCGCACGGCGATCCAAAATTACGACCTGGTAACCTGCTTTCATAACGTTCTTGCACATCGGCTTGCCCATTATGCCAAGACCGATAAATCCGATTCTCATGGAAGCTCCTCCAACACTATAGTTTACAATCCTTCGAAAGCGCCGCTCTCTTCCATAATCCGTTTTAATTTCCCGAGGTTTTGCTCGGTGCATCCGGCGAGCGGCTTGATCGAATTTCCGACCTGAAGTCCAAGAAGGTTCATAGCATCTTTGGATACGACCGGGAAGCTTCCCAGATTGTATGCAAGACGAAGAGGATTCAGCTTATACTGCGCCTCCAACGCTCCTTCCAAATCGCCGGATTTGAACTTGTTATAAATATCGACCACGAGCTTCGGCACAATATTCGCCGTGGACGCCACGCAGCCGACCGCCCCGTACACGAGAGAAGCAAGAATCATCATGTCGCGCCCTGCCATCACTTGGAACCCTTTGCCGCGCGTCCTGCGGATATACTCCGCGGTTAACGAGAAGTCGCCGCTGCTGTCTTTAATGCCAACAATGTTCGGGATATCTGCCAATCGTTCCAACAATGCGGCCGAAATGTTATTTCCAACGCGTTCAGGGCTGTTATACAGCAGCAGCGGCAGCTCGGTAGATTCGGCGATCGCCGCGAAATGCCGGTACATCTCATCCTCGGTTAATGTGAGAAACATCGGGGGGAGCACGGTGATCGCCTGAGCTTTCAATTCCTCGGCTGTACGCGCTGATTGAATACATGATTTTGTCGTAATTCCGCCGATCCCCATGTACACGGGAATGCGGCCTCGGGCTTGATCGACGGCAACGCTGACCGCCCGGCGCTGCTCATCTTCGCCCAATCCGAAAAATTCGCCGTTCGTCCCAAGAACGAGTATCCCGTGAACTCCGCCAGCTATCACATGTTCGACTACCCGCCGCAAGCCTTCCTCGTCAACTCGCTCCTCCTCATCCACCGGCGTGACGATCGGAGGCACAACACCACTAATAAAACTGGTCTCCATTTTGGGGTTCTCCCTTCTGTTCCTGAAATTTATTTCGTTTACCGAACCAAACAAGGGCATTTATTGTCAAACTTCCAATTCGGAATTAAATACTGCATTCCAGCGGCATCGTTCCGTTCGCCTGCGCCCATGTTCTTGTACAACCGGTGCGCCTTCTCCACTTGCTCCATATCGAGCTCGATACCTAACCCGGGCTTATCCGGCACTGTAACGTGGCCCTCAACAATCCGGAAAGGTTCTTTCGTCAACCGTTGACCGTCCTGCCAAATCCAGTGCGTGTCGATCGCCGTGATGGTCCCCGGCGCCGCTGCGGCGACGTGCGTAAACATCGCTAAAGAAATGTCAAAGTGATTATTCGAGTGGGAGCCCCACGTCAGCCCCCATTCATGGCAAAGCTGAGCGACCCGAACCGAGCCTTGCATCGTCCAGAAATGAGGGTCGGCAAGGGGAATGTCGACGGACTGCAGCATGATCGTATGCCCCATTTGGCGCCAGTCGGTCGCGATCATATTCGTTGCGGTCGGCAAGCCGGTTGCCCTGCGGAACTCGGTCATGATCTCCCTTCCGGAGTAGCCGTTCTCCGCTCCGCACGGATCTTCGGCATAAGCCAGTATGCCATGCTTATCGCGGCAAAGGCGGATCGCTTCCTTAAGCGACCAAGCGCCGTTCGGATCGAGCGTAATCCGCGCTTCCGGGAACCGTTCGGAAAGCGCGATCACCGCCTCCATCTCCTCGTCTCCCCGAAGGACGCCGCCCTTAAGTTTAAAGTCGTTAAAACCGTACCTCGCTTGAGCCGCTTCCGCTAAACGTACGATGGCTTCCGCGGTCATCGCCTTCTCATGGCGCAGCCGGAACCAATCGTTATCCGCTTCGGGGTCACTTAAGTAAGGAAGGCCGGTAACGGTACGATCCCCGATGTAAAACAAATACCCGAGCATTTTTACTCTATCCCTCTGCTTGCCTTCACCCAGGAGTTCCGAAACGGGAACGCCGAGATATTGCCCTGCCAAATCTAAAAGCGCTGCTTCTAATGCCGTTACCGCATGTATCGTGATCCGCAGATCAAACGTCTGCAGCCCTCTTCCGGCGGAATCGCGCCCGGCGAACTGGACGCGAACCTTTTTTAAAATCCGATGATAAAAACCGACCGATTGGCCAACGACAATCGGTTTGGCGTCTTCCAACGTTTGCCTTATCCCTTCACCGCCGGGCACCTCGCCTACCCCCGTGTTTCCGCTGGAATCCTTTAGGATGACGATGTTTCGGGTAAAATAAGGGCTGTGCGCCCCGCTTAGATTCAAGAGCATGCTGTCGTGTCCAGCCACGGGAACAACCTTCATCTCGGTAATTATTGGCGTGCTTTCATGTGATATCGTTTCACGTTTGCTTTCCATGATGATGCCCCCCACGGATAAAATGTTTTGTTATTTACATTTCCACCCAAACGAATTCCGGATTGTTCTGAAACGGCGTCGGTCCCGGCGTCAATCGTACATGCCTCAGATTAAAAGACGGCGTTGCTCCAGCCTTTCAATTTAGCAACGGCTTCCACATAATAATAGTCTCCGTAAATTAACGATACATCGATATTCTCGCCATGAGGCAGATTTCCCGTGCCATGGAGCAAAATGGCCTCATGCCCAGGCTGTTCCCACGTTGCGTAATGCTGCGTCAACGATTGCACGGTGCGTTTCGCTGCCCCTAGATACAGGCTGGATTCGGAAGCCGGTACATGCTTGGAAAGATCGATCAAACCGGATGCGGCTATGGCCGCTGCCGAAGAATCCCGCGGAGCCTTGCCCCTTTCATCCACCCGGAAATCCCAGAGCGGAATCAGATCCTCTTCCACGCCCGCCATAAAGAAGTGGGCGACTCTCTTGGAGGCGTCCAGAAAACGTGTTTGTCCCGTAAGCCGGTACATGGTCGAGAAACCGTAGAGGGCCCAGGCCGTCCCTCGGCTCCAGGCCGATCCCGGAGCAAAGCCCTGTCCGCCCAATTCATGCGAGAACTCCCCTGTATCCGGATTAAAGCAGCAAATATGCCGCACCGAGCTATCCTCACGTATAAAGTTCGTAAGCGCCGTCTCCGCATGGGCAAGGGCGATGTGTCTGAATCTCGGATCATCCAGCTCTTCCGAAGCCCACATCAATAAAGGAAGATTCATCATACAGTCAATAATGGCCCATCCTGCATTGCCTTCCTGCCACGCCCGGACGCTATTGTTCCAGGCACGAATGAATTTGCCGGCCAGGTTAAATCGGCCGGCCAGAAAGTTAGCGGCTTCCAAACCGATTCTGCGCGCATCAGCATCTCCCGTCAGTTTATATTTGATCACCGCGGTCGGCAAAAATTGAAACCCCACATCATGATGAAGATTAGATGCCTTGATGAAATTTTCCTCGATCCTTCTGTCCCAATCCCATGCTGCGGTCTTATACTGCTCCTTGCCTGTGACATCGTACATCAGCCATAAGATCCCCGGCCAAAATCCGGATGTCCAGGCATCGCTGCGGGTATGATCATAAACTCCATCGGCTTTGGCCACATGGGGAATCTTGTCCCCGATCCGTTCCATCATGCGGTCGACCTTATCTTCAATCTTCGTCCAGAGCCCTTCCAAATCGGTTGGCATCAGTTCCTGAGTCTTCATATGTTTCCGTTCCTCCATTCTCATCGCTCCTATCAATCCAGATTCACCATTGCTTTGATCACCTGCGAAGCCGGATGTAACCATTCCTGAAAGTTGTCGATCATATGGTCCAGATGCCTAGACCTTCCCGATCATTATGCCGAATTATCCTTTCAATGCACCGACCATTACGCCTTTCACGAAATATTTTTGCACGAACGGATAGATGCACAAAATAGGAACCGTACCGACCATAATCGTCGCGTATTTAATGGTTTCCCCGATTTGGAACATATCGCTTTGCGACGCTCCCGAGGACATGCTATCCGTCGAGTTCGCAAGCAGGATTTCGCGCAGAACAAGCTGCAATGGGAACAAATCGCGATTTTTGAGAAAGATCGAAGCATAAAACCAGCCGTTCCATTTATCCACCGCATAATATAAAATCATGACTGCTATCACCGGCATGGACAACGGCAGAATAATCCGGAACAATATCGTAAGATGATTGGCCCCGTCGATTTTCGCAGACTCCTCCAGGGTATCGGGCACAGCTTGGAAGGCGGTCCGCAAAATGATCAGATTAAAGGTACTGATGGTAAACGGTAAGATCAGAGACCAGATCGAATCGATCAGACCGACATTTTTCACGACAAGGTAGAACGGGATTAATCCGCCGTGGAAAAACATCGTAAAAACGATGAGGAAAGTGAACGTTTTATTCCACATGATGTTCTTGCGGGATAGCACGTAAGCGCCTAGCGCACTCATGAACAGGTTCAAAGCTACGCCGAAAACGATAACAAATAACGTATTTCCGTAGCCGGTCCAGACTGCTGAATTGGTAAACACACTCTTGTACGCCTCCAGATTAAAGCCGAGAGATTTAAACAGGAGTCCTTTATGGCTGATCAGTTGGCCGGGGTCACTGAAGGATGCAAACGCTACATACAGAAGGGGATACAAGGCAATGACCGCCATTACGCTCAGCACGACATAGACCGCAATATCAAATAAATTGTCATAAAAACCGTTTGTTTGTTTCATCTGGTTTCACCTCCTAAACTACCATAGACTGTTTTCATTCACCTTGCGGCTGATATAGTTGGCCGAAATAAGCAGAATCAGGCTAATCATGGAGTTGAACAATCCTACTGCCGAGCTGTAGCTCCAACCGAACTCCAGCAGCCCCTTGCGGTATACGAAGGAAGAGATGATATCGGCCGTCTCGTAGGTGCCCGGATTGTAGAGTAGGATAATTTTCTCGAAGCCTACGTTCATCATGTTGCCTATCCTTAAGATCAACATAATCATAATGGTCGGGATAATGCCCGGCAGCGTAATATAGAAAATTTGCTTCAAGCGGCCGGCTCCGTCCATGCGTGCAGCTTCATACTGCTCTTGGTCTATGCTCATAAGAGCGGCAATATAGATAATCGACTCCCAGCCGATTTTTTGCCAAATTTCAGAAATGATATAGATGGGCCGGAACAACTCCGGCTTCTGAAGCATGGCATTGCCGTCATAGCCAAAAAACGTAAGCAGCGTATTCACAATCCCGCCCGGATTGGTAAAGTCCGTGATCATTCCGCAAATGACGACCATCGAAATGAAGTAAGGCATGTAGGTTACCGATTGCACGAACTTCTTAAAAAACCGGCTTCGTACTTCATTGATCATAAGAGCCAGAAGGATCGGCGCGGGAAACTCAAAGATTAAGTTATATAAGCTGAGGATAATTGTATTTTTCAAAATCCTCCAAAAATAATAGCTGCTGAAAAAATCCTGGAAATGACTGAATCCTACCCATTCGCTGCCCACGATTCCCTTCACAGGGGAATATTCTTTAAAAGCAATCATGGCGCCGTACATCGGGGCATAATGGAAAACGGCATAATAGGCAAGCACAGGGAGCATCATCACATACAAATATTTATTCAGCAAAAAATCTCTGGTAAATCGTTTCATAAATTCCGACTTACGTCTGGTTTGCCGGACGCCGGCTTCCAGAACGACAGATTCGGCCATCTGTATCCTCTCCTTCTCGGGTTAAGAAACCGGGGAGGGCGAACAACTCCCTCCCCGCCATGCCTCTTATCGTTGGTTGTAGCGGTCCAGAGCCGCTTTCTGGATTTCAATCGCACGGTCAATCTTCAGCGACTTCATTTTATCCACATATTTTTGGAAGCTATCTAAAGGTTCCGTACCCAAAATGATCTTGAGCGTCATTTCGTCCACCAGCGTGTTGACGTCCGTCATAATCTTGGCATATTCCGAGCTTTCCTCCGGAGTCGGGGTAACCGGCGGAAGCTTATACTTGGACACGTCTGTCTTCGCCCATGTGGTAATTGCTTCGCGTTGCGCCGGCAAAGCGGCATATTGCTCAATATAGCGTTTGTCCTGAATGAATGGGCCGCCGTAGTTGCCGCGGATATACAAGGACATAGCCTGGGCAGGAGCCAGCTTATCGGGATTTTTCATCAGCAGATCGGTATATTTCGGATATCCATTTTCCAGATTATAGCTTACGCCAGGAATGCCGAAGTTATGGAGCATCCGGCCCTCTTCGCTATAACCGTAGTCGAGCATTTTAACCGCCAGTTCGGCGTTCTTCGAATTGCCTGAAATCGCCACCGATTGTTGGCCGCTATAAGGAAAATCTTTTTGGCCGAATTTGGGAATGTCTCCTTCATTCAGAACCGGATACGGAGCTGCAACAAGCTGCGCTTTCGGGTTTTTCTCCGCCAGAATAGGCTGCCATTTACCGATGCCCCCTCCGGTGTTTCCGATCGTAGCTCCGGAGGCGCCCGACGTCATTGCGGCATCCAACGCTTTAACGTCTGCGGTGGCCACATTCTTATCCAGCAAACCGTCGGCATACCAACTGCGGAACAGGGCAAGGAAATCTATAAATCCTTTCTCCATCGGACCGAACTTGATTTGTCCGTTCTCCAGATAGAAGTCGCGTGTGACGCCGAATGCGCCGACGAACCCTCCATTATCAAGCTCGTTGAATATTCTCGTCGGTTTGCTCTTGAAGGTTAAGGGAGCAGCCACACCTTTCTTTTCTTTAAAGGCTTTCAGCACCGTGGTCCATTCATCGATCGTTGCCGGAACCGGAAGCCCCATCTCATCCAACCAGTCCTTCCGGATGATCGGACCTTGGTAGACCGTCAGATAATCGTCGCCGCGAATGAACGGGAAGGCGTAGTAGCTGCCTTTGTCCGTTTTCACCATCTTGTCGATTTGAGGATTTTCTTTCAAAAACTTCTTCAAGTTAGGGGCATGCTTGTCGATCAAATCGTTCAGCTCCAAAATATAGCCGTCTTTGATCGCTTTTTCAGGGCCTCCGGGAAACTCTTTGAGGAAGTTGAATTCGATCAAATCAGGCAGTTCGCCCGATGCCAGCATGACATTAAAGTTCTCTTTGACCTGGTTGGCCGGAGGCGAGGTGAAGGCAACGTTCACTCCGGTTTTCTTCTGCCATTCCTGATAGAAAGGAACCTCGTCCAGCTTCGATTTGACCCCCGTCAGGTTACCGGTCATTTCAGTCCAATAACTTAATGCTTGATCCGTCTGGATGGGGTAAGATGTCGTACTGCTTTGCGAAGCGTCCGGAGAGCCCGCTCCGGCTGAAGGGGACTTCGCCGGTTCCTTGTCGGAACAAGCCGCCAGCATCGTTCCAATTGCAACAATAGTTGTGATGAGTTTAAGACTTTTCAATAGAATAACCTCCTTGTTGATCTGGACCATCCGGGTTTAATCTGAGTGCGCCTCTCATGTCTTCATCTTAAATTAAGCTTGCTCAAATGGATATCGATCATAGTTCCAACCCGATCGCCGGAAACGTTATTCCGATATACCAAACATCCAATTGCATCGATCAAACCACCAAAAGCAAGCGTAAACGGCTGTCGCCGTCCTTTGGCGGCAACAGCTCGTTTCGCGGTGAAATATAAGCGTATTTATAAATGTGAAACATATAAATTCTTATATTTGGACAAAAAAAAGCCGCATAAGCAGCGGCTATTCCTCTATCGTTTCTTTATATTTGCCCGGTGTGATGCCTTCGTATTTCTTGAAGCTTCGAATGAACACATTTACATCATTAAAACCTGTGCTGCAGGATATTTCATTGATGCTCTTGTTGCCTTCGGCGATCTCTTCTTTAGCTTTACTTATTCTTAGCTTGTTAATAAAATCCAACATACCTTCTCCAATCTGATCCTTGAACAGCTTGGATATATATCCCGGCTTCATATCGAATTGACTGCCGATCATCGAAATGTTCAGATTGGGATCGTTGTATCGTTCCTCAATAAAGGAGGTAACCTTCGCAATCAGATCATGAAGCACCCGCTGGCGAGACTGCTGAATATTGGCCTGCCGCTTCGCCGCCGTATATTCGCAAACGCTTCCAAGAAGCTCCGTCATTTGCTGCTGCATATCCAGAATCGTTTCGCAAGCGGTCAACCGTTCGATGCGTTTCGGATTTTGGATGAAAAAGCTGTCCTGAATATCCGTAATTTCACTGATCGTTTTGATCAACGTACTGACCAGATCCAGCATCAGACATCTGGCGATCGGTACGGACATGACGGGATGGCGAAAATTGCGTGCGATGATTTCATCCAACGTATCTTTGGCCTTGGTAAAATCGCCTATTTTCACATAATTTATAAGCTGCTGCTCAACCTGAAGAGGATAATAATAGCCGGTGTCCGCCTCCGCTTGTTGACCTTTATAGATTTCCTCGTACGACAAAACTTCCTTGCTTCCAATGACCAGCTTGTATTCCATTGCGTCCAGGGCTTCCATATACGCTTGGGAAATCCCCATAATCGAGTTGTGAACACCGCTGACCGATAAGGTAAGATGAATGCGGTATTTCGCAGCTAGGAATGTCTTGGCTTCATGGGCAATATGCCGAAGCTCGGCCGCCCGTTCCCCTTCCGGCTTACCGTTAAAATTAATCAGACATGCCAAGGATTCGTCGATTTCCGTTACATAACCGTTATGAAGTTGTCCGGCTAACTCCTCTAGGACAT
The DNA here is from genome assembly GCF_056269405.1 of Paenibacillus sp. J2L1-98. NCBI lineage: Bacteria > Bacillati > Bacillota > Bacilli > Caryophanales > Paenibacillaceae > Paenibacillus > Paenibacillus sp. J2L1-98. Next base: position 93,400 of record NZ_JBWDNW010000011.1, read on the forward strand.
TCGTAACGATGAAATGCAGCAGCTTCAGTTTATCCGATTCATGAGTGCCTTGAATACTATCGAAGAAAGGCTCCTTGTCTTCCAGGTACAACAGCATGACTGCAAAATCATCGGATACGAACCGCATGTTGAAAGCGGCCAGCGACTCGTCGACCGGAATATGTCTGTCCAGCCTGCCTTTGAGCAGACGGTTAATGAAGTTGGAGCGTACAATGTTCTGCTGCTGCTTCATTTTCAGAATCATCTGGTCCATTTCGGATAATGTGGTATCAACGGCTTGCTGGATAAAGTGGAATTCGTTCTTGCCTTTACCGTGATGAATTCCCTTCTTATCAGTAAACGCTTTCATTAGCCTCCGGACCGGATTGTAATTGATGCGCAGAAAGAAGTAAGTGAGCAATCCGCCGCCAATCAAACTGAAGGCTACGCTCATGTAGGTCAGCTTGCGCACCTGCTCCGCCTTTTCCCAGAAAACCCGGCTTGGCGTTATGGACACATATTTCAGCTTAGAATGAGAAGACCGGATATAAGAAACCTCAAATTGCTCACCGTTATTGTTCCATATAAACAGATTCTTGTCAGAGAGCATCTGATCATAGGGCAAATCGACGGCCAAATCCGCCTCCGAGCTGGATGCAAGAACCTGATTCTCTTCATTCAATATCAATACATGTCCTTTATTGAACACTTCCATATTCTCGATGGCGCCCAAAATTCTCGATTGATCGATCATAATGACTTTCGTTCCGACGCTGGTGTCACCTTCCGCCTTGTAATTACTTAAATAAGCAATGGTTTTGCGCCGGCTGCCGTCTTCATCCAAGCGAATCATCGGCACGAAGCCCTTGAATGGTTTGCGGCCCAGGAGGGCAAGCCATTGATTGTAGGTTAAGGCATCATCCTTATGATACAGATTATAAGCCAATGAAGCGTCCCTGTAGGTACCTGGAAGAAGAACGGAATTATGGGCCGCCAAGTAAATATAAAAGCTGTCGACCGAGGAATACGAGGTCTGATACAAAGTCAAATCCTTTGTAATTTGGTATACATCGTACTGAAATTCCTTCGGGTAAAGCTTATATTTATTCGAATAAAGCAACTCCTGGATGGCTACGTTCCAAGTCAACTCGAAGTCTAGCCTTTCCATCGACTGAAACTGGTTATCCATGACTTCACGCAATTGCTTCAGTAAGGAGCTGTTGGCTTGATGGATTTCATTCTCCAGCGTCTCGCTCGATTGAAAATATACAATGACGCTCATCACCACCGGCAGCAGAAGGATTGAAAGATAGGACAAGAGCCATGTTAACATAATGCTTCTTCGGTTAAAACCGAGCTTATTGCGGAGCATCAAGCGATAACCTCCCAGAGATAGTCCAAGTGCATTTTGTCAATATTCAGATACATGAAAGATCGATTTCGATCTCTCGGTTACGCTATAGATAAACTATGACACTGTAATTCGATATATTTATATTAAAAACCTCCTTGGTTTCTATTGAAAATAATGAGACGTCTGAGCCATATAGAAAAAAGCAGTCGTCACAGAGAAAACCTTGCGGCAACTGCTTGTTTCATTCAAAGAACGAGTTGCCGATCAAAACAAGTGCATTACTCCTCTATAGCATTCTCTTTTAAATATGGCCGCTTATTCCCATTGTGAAAACAATGATTCTTAACGAGAGTCACAACTCGTCACAATAATCAATGGATGAATTCTCCGCCGTTTTGTGCTACACTGATGCTAATTTAAAGGAACGGAGGGTTACGTGTGATAGACTTTATCCGAGTTAGGTCTTTGCGCAGCTGCTAATTGAATAGCGCCCAAGCTCTGCCTGTGCGCAGAGGACTCAGGATAGGTCTGCCATTTTGAAGGTAACCCATAAATAGAATACGTCGAAACGTTGAGGGATCAGCCCTCTTCGGCGTATTCGCCTTTGGAACGGAAATTCCATATGCATACGTGGAGCGAAGCACATCAGCTCTTACAATAGCCGGGCTTTTCCCGTCTCTCCGGGACGGCTCCGCTGTTCATTGCCTATGGAAGACCTTTTTTTCTGATATCCTCTTCCACTTAACTGTGAACACAGGCAGAGCAGCCTGTGTTTTTTTGTTTTACAAATAACCTTTAGAGGATGATGAATAATGGAACAACCGCAGCAAAAAGCGATTATCGTCGGCGTTCAGCTTCAGAATCAAACAGACTTTGCTTACTCTATGGAGGAGCTCCGTAATCTGGCTGCCGCCTGTTATATTGAGGTGGTCGATGAGCTCAGTCAGAAGGCAGCCCGCATAAATCCTTCACACTACATCGGGACTGGTAAAATACAGGAGCTGCTGGCGCTGCTCGAGGCACATGACGCGCAAGTCGTCATTTTTAACGATGAGCTGTCTCCTTCCCAAATTCGCAATCTGGAGGCTGCTTTGGAGCGAACGGTTATCGACCGGACGATCCTCATCCTCGATATTTTTGCGGAGCGCGCCAAAACCAGAGAAGCCCAGCTGCAGGTGGAAGTTGCCCGGCTCCAATATATGCTTCCCCGACTGGTCGGTCTCCGTGCATCTTTAGGCCGGCAAGGCGGCGGGGCCGGTCTCAAAAACAGGGGCGCCGGTGAGACGAAGCTCGAGCTCGACCGGAGGCGCATCGAGGAGAGAATAACCGCCCTGCAGGCTGAGCTGGAAAAGCTCGTAGCCAGACGTCAAATTCAGCGGAAACAGCGGCAAAAGAACGAGGTGCCTGTCGTCTGTCTCGTCGGCTACACGAATACGGGGAAATCCAGCTTGATGAACGCTTTGCTGGAAAAGCACAATCCCGGGACCGATAAGCTGGTCTTTGCTCAAGATATGCTGTTCGCCACGCTGGAGACATCGGTTAGAAGCATAGAGCTGCAGGACAATAAATCATTCCTGCTGACGGATACGGTCGGCTTCGTCAGCCAGCTTCCCCATCACCTCGTGAAAGCTTTCCGTTCAACATTAGAAGAAGTAGCCGAGGCCGATTTGCTGGTGCATGTTGTCGACTACTCCCATGAAGACTACGAGCAGCTGGTCTCCGTCACGAATGATACGCTGAGGGAGCTGGGCGCTCATGAAATTCCAACCATTTTCGCGTACAACAAATGTGATTTGACGGAGCATGCCTACCCGGCCGTGCAAGACGATAAGGTCTTCCTCTCGGCGAAGAAAAAGAGCGGTTTAGATGAGCTTATCTCGCTCGTTCGCGACCATATCTTCGATGACTACATGGAGTGCGAACTGCTGATTCCATTCAGCCAAGGGCGGCTGGTCGCATACTTCAATGAGCATGCTCACGTACAATCCACGGATTACGAACCGGAAGGCACGCGAATGAAGCTGGAGTGCCGCGTAGCTGATTTCGAAAGGTATCGAAATGAAGTAATCGTGCTTTAACAGCAAGAGACCCCCGACCAGTGCAGGTCGGGGGTCTCTTGCTTAGATCTTATGGAAGATACCGATTCGCAAAGCACAATACGCTATGCGTTTGCCAAGCTAGAGGCTAATATCCTGCGGATGCGGGTCTGAGACAAGCTCAACAGCTTTGGCATTTGCGGCAACCTGCTCAGGGTCCTTACAACCGGGAATGACGGCGGTAACCGCCGGATGCTTCAAGCACCAAGCCAGTGCCCAACTGGCCATCAAAACGCCACTGGGCACTTCTTCACGCTGGATGTGCTCTACTTCCAGCAGCTTAAGCCGTGTGCTCTCTGCATCATGCCTGTGCCGAACATCGGTAGCTCCGAAGACAGCACCAGGCCTATATTTACCGCTTAAGTAACCGCTCGCCAAAGGAACACGGGCAAGCACGCCCAAATCCTGCTGCTGGCAGGACGGGAACACCCGCTCTTCAGGCGTGCGATCGAGCCTATTATAAACGACTTGAATAGCGCGGGCGTTCACTTTCGATGATGCTTCCGTTTGATGAAGGTTATCGTTGCTGCCAATCGATGTCCCAAGAAAACGAATCTTCCCCGCCAACACTTGCTTATCCAGCGCAGTCCATAGTTCATCGTTATCGAACGCTTGATCCGGCCCGGAATGGAATTGGTACAGGTCAATATAGTCAACCTTCAAAGCCTTCAGCGAAGCATCGAGCTGCGTAATAACCCCATCAGCGTTAAATTCGTCCGTACGCGTAAAGCGCTCATGGAAATGATGTCCGAACTTCGTAGCAATAATCCAATCCTCGCGTTTGCGGCGGCTGATATAATCTCCAATGAGAGACTCCGAAAGATGATCGCCATAGCATTCTGCGGTATCAATCAGATTAATGCCCAGCTCATGACCTTTGTCGAGAATCATATCCACTTCCTGCTGCGAATATTCCTGGCCCCATTCTCCTCCAAACTGCCATGTTCCGATACCGATTACCGATACATTTAAATCCGTTCTTCCCAGACGCCTATACTTCAAGCTCGACACTCCCTCCGAAAGATCTGATACTTGTCCGCTTTATTCTACCATTTTGTCCCATACGCAAGAAATAGAACCAAAGCCTTCTTTAACAATAACGCATAGCCTACCAACGAATTTGCTTGACAAGGTCAACCATCAGCTTCTGATGCTCTGAGCGGATCGGCCATTGTCCAATTTCGTTCAAGATGCGCTCCAAGTTTGTATACCCTTTAGCCAAGCCGTTCAAACGGGCCGCTAAGGTCGAGTTGTTCAATTCATCCTGCGACGAAAACCATTGATTCAGCTTTTCCATAGCGTTTGGAAACCGTTTTAAATAATATTTTTGATGCTTAGCCTCGGCAAGGTGAAATCCGGAATAAGGAGCAATCTCCGTTTCAGGTTCGCCCCTGCCTTGCTCTTTCCACTTCTTCAAAACATGCTGTATCGTTTCTTTTTGCTTATCATCTGAATAAAACAACAGCGATAAATATTGACGCCCTTTATAATTATTGATATTAATCGGATTGTGGTTGTTCCAAAACACTTCCAAGATCTCTTCAAAAGTAATGATGCCCGAGCTGAAATCCAGTTGGACCGTCTCGGTGTGATCCCCCATTTGCCTGTAAGCAGGATGCATAGAAGTGCCCCCCGCATAGCCTGTGCGCGTTCTGATAACGCCTGGCAGATGGCCAAACAAGGATTCAGGACTCCAAAAACAACCCATACCAAGCGTTGCGGTCTCGACATTACTCATGGGGAAAAACGGTTCACTACCGCTGGCTTGCATGTCCTGTAAGTTCAAATGGTTCCCTCCATAGCACCCGGATATATAGCTTGCGTTACCTTGTCCTTGCAACTATCAGCTCTATCAGTCTGCCCGATTTAAGTTTAATCGTAAAGCTGAGATGAAAAAATAATGCTGTGCTACAATAATGAGATTGCATATCGTTATTCTCGAAGGACCCATGTGCTACCGAAAAATATTTGACAGCCGACCGTATTATTTGAACAGAAAAACCCGTCCGCATGCGGACGGGTTTAACCACTATGAGGGAGCTGCCTACAGCTTGAACTTGCCTACTAATGATTGCAGTTCCCCCGCCATATATGTAAGGTGAGCTGCAGAGGACGATATTTCTTCCATAGAAGCCAGTTGCTCCTCTGTAGCTGCAGACACATTCTGCGTGCCGGATGCAGCTGATTGCGCTACACCGGCGATTGCTTCAATGGATTGTACAACCTGCGTTGTTCCTACCGAAATCTGCTTAGCAGCTGTCGAAACTTCCCTCACCTCACTGTTGACCTCATCAACAAAATGTTCAATCTCGGAAAATAAGCTGCCTGCTGCATGAACAACCTCGATTCCCACACTTACTTCTTTTGCTGCCGATTGCATCGATTCCTGCGCTTTACCAATCTCATTGCGGATGCTGTGAATTAAGCATGCAATTTGTTCCGCCGATTGGGCGGATTGTTCGGCAAGCTTCTTCACTTCACCTGCTACCACGGCAAAACCGCGCCCATGTTCGCCCGCTCTTGCCGCTTCGATGGAAGCATTCAGTGAGAGCAAGTTCGTTTGCTGCGATATTTGGGTGATCGCCTCCGTAATCTGACCAATCTCTTGAGAGGTGTCAGCCAGCCGTGTAATCGCTTGTGCCAGTACGTCGACGGAACCGCTGATCGAACTCATTTGTCCTACAGCAGTCTGAATGGCGCGTCCGCCTTCCGACGATTTTTCCGAAGCATTTGTCGTCGTGACGGCAACCGACTGGGCACTCGCTGCAATTTGCTGTATTTTTGCCGTCAGGTCATGGATCGTTTGAGCGCTCTCCTCAACCGTCCGAACCTGCTGATCAGCTCCGTCTGCCATCTGCTCAGCAACCCCTGCAATATGTTTGGTGGCATCAGCGGTTTGCTCGGCGCTTGCCGATAACTGGTCCGAAGAAGCAGCCAATTGATTGGATGAATCGATGACTTCAATTAAGACGGAACAAAACGATTCTCCGATGCGGTTAAAGCTGTTCGCGACGACTCGAAGCTCGTCCTTGGTCGAGATTTGAAAGCTGGCCGTCAAATCGCCATCGGCAAGCCGGACAGCAGCCTTCTCCATACCGAAAACAACTTGAGTGATCGAACGATAAAGCGCCAAGAACAAATACACGGAAGCCAAAACCGCTGCGGCGCAAATCAGTTGTATAAGAAGAGTTTCCTTGATTCCAGCTGCAGCTTGTTCATCCAGTCTCTGATCGATCCAATCGATTCGTCCGCTCCATTGCTCGTAGAGGGCGTCCGCCGCATCGCCCGATAGCTTCAGCCATTCCTGCGCCTCCATTGAAACTCTTAGCGGGAATACAACCTTCGACTGCACCCCTTCCAGCATACTCGCAACGGATTCATTAGCTTTCGCGTTACCGTCAGTTCCATTAATTGCGGAAGCTTGAACGGAGTCTGCAGAAGCCTCGGAGATAGCCGTCCATTCCGCATGAACCGCTTCCGCTTCAGCCACAATCCTGCTTTTATCGTCCGCGCCGATTGTTGTTTGCGTTGATGCCCACAGGACATCGACCTGAAGGTTGCCGAGATTGCGCAGGAGCGCAGGAAATTGCCGAACCGCTTCGTCCTTGGTTTGAAATAATTCAGGCTGGGAATCCGCCAGCAGACCCTTCACCTTGCCCAACCGGTCGATTAACCTCGTTAGTTGGTCGAACAGCTCCGTATGGGCTTTCGAGCTTTCAATACGTTTCAGCTCCGGCCCTTGCGCCTTTAATTGGTTCCAGCGGCTCAAAATGCCGCTCCCTATCTCCTGCAGTGATTTCTCTCCACCTTTCACTGTCAGGTACTTTCCAAGCGCTTTGATCTCACGATCCGCTTCGGTTTCAACAGCCTTCCAGCGCTCAGCATCCGAAGGGTTTATACGGGCGCTTTCTTGAAGCGTCCGATGTAATTCCAGCAGGCGCAGCAGCTCGCCGGATGTGCGAACGGCCGCTAAGCCGTCGATCTGATTCCGAACTTCAGATAACGACGTACGGGAGTCGATCACGGATTGGCCGGCCAACACGAGCAATGGAACGAGCACTACAATACCAATTAACACAAACTTACCCAGAAAGGATAATTGGTTTAACAATAAGATCCCCGGCCTTAAAGTGTCCGATCCGATTGACCGCCACCATCGTATCGGAAAAATAAATCGTTTCATAACGTTCACCAATCTCCCTCACATGTCCAATAAGTTAAAGGGAATACAAATTCAGCCCGAGATGACGGGAATAATACTCTGCCCATTGCGATCGCGTCATCGGATGCCCGTAACGGAACCCTTGGGCATAGCAGCAGCCGATTTCCAGCAGCGCCCTCTCCTGTGCGGCTAGTTCGACGCCTTCAACGATAACATCCATACCGCTTCTTTTTGCAAGCCGAATAATAGCTGATACTATAAAGCGCTGATTATGGTCGGTATGAATGTCCCGGATAAACGACCTGTCAATCTTTAGCCGATCGACTGGCAGCTGGCGCAGCCGGTGATAATTGCTTAATCCGGCGCCAAAATCGTCAATGGCCACTCTAATTCCCATCTCCCGAACCTCACGAAGCTTGCGGCTGATTACGTTAACCCGCTCAATTGCCGCTGACTCGGTAATTTCGAGCTCAAGCAGCCGGGTGTTCACTTTCGTCTCTTTGATGATGCGATACAAGTCGCTTAGAAATACCGGACTGTTCAACTGTATCGGCGATACGTTGATGGAGACGGGCAGCGGCGGGAGCCCAAGTGCCGTAAAGCGATGGTTTGCCATACACCCTTCACGCAAAACCCATAAACCAAGCTGAACGATAAGCCCGTTCTCTTCGGCTATTGGGATGAAGGAAGATGGCGGTACCCCCCCCCATTCCGGATGAATCCAGCGCACCAGCGCTTCGACGCCTACAATCTGCTGATTGTTTATATCGATTTGCGGCTGATAGTAGAGACTCATCTGATCCGATTCGATCGCTCTCTCCAAATTTTTTTCCAAATCGCATGGAACAATGGGCGTACTTATAATCATTTCCACCTTCTTTTCTATACCGATCCATAAAGTGATTCCAAATAACTAATAATAGTATATAATTCCTATTTGATAACTAGGTTTTAAATTCTAGCACGCACCTTTTCTTATGTCAACTATTGTAAAACATGAAAAAACGGCAATTTGAAAAACCTGATCGTTGCGGCAGTTAAACTGAACCGTACCCGAAGTCATCGATAAATAACAGGATCCACTTGAAAAGGACACCGATCATGAGATCGGTGTCCTTTCATTAGTTGGTTTTTTCAATGACACTAAGCTTTCCGTTCGGTTCCATAAATGCTTGTTCAATCTGTTCAAAGCTCGTTAAGCCTTTAACACGCAATTCCTGATCTAAATTGTTTTTCGTAATTCTCGCCCTACGCAGCCCGCTCATCAGAATTTTTCCGTTTTCGATCAGCTTGATTGGGCTGCCGATTACTAATTTTTCTATAAAATTGCTCTTCATGGCAAGCACGCTGGCTAGTAATTGCATCAGCACCAGCCCGGCAATGGCTGCAATAAGAATGAAAGGATTTAGTTCGGGATCAGCTAATCCGTCACCAATTATCGCTCCAATCGCTATCACGACGACGAGATCAAAATCCGTTAATCTCCCCACCGTTTGGTTTCCCATGATCCGAAAAGCTGCTAATCCAACCGCGAACAACCCAATCGCTCTTAGAACCGAGAATACATAATCCATACCACTTGGCCTAATGTTCTATCAGGCTATGTATGGGCACCTCAAGCTCTTGCTCCGCATCATGAAGGGGATAAATCCTCGCTGTTTCTTTATCATGGTCGACATGCTGAATATAGATAGCGTTTCCTTCGTAAGTTACATTAGCCATTACCGGAGATTCTGCGATTTCTTGTGCTCTTTGTTTGTTCATTTCATTTCCTCCCTTTGTTTATTCAACCCGTATTCTACACAATTTTCATGAAAATATTCCTCTTAAACAACAAAGCCCCCAACACTATTCTGTGGGGGGCGTCCATTTACCGGACATTGCTCAGCCTTGCGTGAGGCTGGGCTCGGGATATGCGCATGAATTATTTACAATCTGCTTTTGAATTGGCACTAATGTTAAAGGCTCAGCTGCCTTTGATTTGATGTGAGAGGGAACGAGAACGCGGGTGCTCCGAAAGAATCGACTGCACCAGCCTCTGTACGCTCGGGTGCGGCAGCTGTAAAAACTGTATCTTATCCTCGCAATGTGCAGCCAATTCCCCTTTTTCCATGACGGCTAAAGCATCGGAAATGGTGTATGCAGCCTTAATATCATGCGTGATAAACAGGTAAGATAGGCCGAATGTCGACTTTAAGTCTTTTAACAAGGTCAATATATTGGCTTGAGTCACCATGTCCAAACTGCTAACCGCCTCGTCCAATACAAGCAGCTTCGGTTTTAAGGCGATCGCTCTCGCGATATTGATCCTTTGCAGCTGCCCTCCGCTAAATTGATGAGGGTACTTCCTCATATCTTCCGGGCTCAGCCCGACTGTCTCCAGCAGCTCTCCTATCGTTCGCTTCTGCTCGTTAGGGGACAGGCTCTCGTAATTTTGCAGCGGCTCCCCGATAATTTGCTCAGTGGTCATTCGCGGATTTACGGAAGAATAGCAATCTTGAAACACAACTTGCAGATCGCGGCGAAGCCCTCTCCGGGTAGCTGCGTTCGTGTCATAGAGATCGATTCCTTGGAAAAGAATCTGCCCCTTCTGCGGTTTTTCCAAACCCAGGATCACCTTGCCAAGCGTGCTCTTCCCTGCTCCGCTCGTTCCGAGAAGCCCCAGGCACTGGCCATGTTCAATGGTGAGGGAAATATCGGCTAGAACGGTTGCCCGCTTCGCCTTTCTGAACAGATTGGTTGCGCCGTATCCATGAGTAACGTTCTTCACCTGCAGCAAACTCACTTGCTCACCCCCGGTTTCTTAAAAAATAGGATAAGCAGCAGGGCAGCCGCTCCAATGACGATACAGCAGGAAAACATAACTTCGTATGAGTACGAGCTCGCCACCAGGCTCAGTCCCCAAATACCTACGGATGTTCCAAAGTCGGCGGCAGCAATGAACAGACCGATTCCTCTGCCTCTAAACCGTTCCGGTATGATAAACGAAACATAAGTGAGCAGTGTCGGATACAGCATCGACAAGGCAATCCCGTTGCAAACGGCGGCTAGCAGCACAACCGGCAGCGATTCGGCCATCCGAACCAAAAAGGCAGCCGTTGTCATGAGAAATATAAGCATAAAGACTATTTTAAAAGGGAACCGTCCGTCTGTCGGAATCATTTTTCTGCCGAAGAAGCGCAAGGTTATAAGAACCGCGGTTTCGGTCAAGAAATACAATCCGGCAAAAGGCAGTCCGCGCTTCTCCAGATAAAGCGGAAGAAAGGCCGCCACCGTTCCTATGATTGCCGAAGCTAGAAGCATGATTAATGAAGGAAGCAGCAGTTTCCGGTCTTTCCACCCTTTATAGGTATCACGGCTGTCGTGAAGATTGTCCGTTTGCAAATTTCCCTGCCTGCGAAGCTCAGGCAATCTTAGATTCATTCCGATGAGGAGCGTCATCAAGCTGAGCGGGATCAACCCTATAAAAATATACGTCATAGGTACCTTATCCGCAAAATACAGAGCGAGAAAAGGGCCGTAAGTGTAAGGCAGCATCGATGAAAGCGAGAAAAGGGATAAGCCTTGCCCGCGGGCTTTCGTGGGCAAAACTTCAATGATCATGAGATGCGACACCATGGAAAAGAAGGAAAGGATCACGCCCTGCAATATTCGGAGCAGAGCGAATACCCACAGCTCTTGAAAAAGGTACAAGGATACGACAAGCGCATTTAGTATCAGCGCCGCGGCAAAAATCCGTTTTGTCCCGAACTTGTCGACTATTTTACCGGCAACAGGCCGTAAGAACATCGAAGTAAACATATAGGCGCCCATAATTAGACCGATCTGCGCCGGGCTTGCTCCCAGCTTGTGCGAGCTCAGCGGAAGCAGAATCAGAAGGATATGGCTGGTCGTATAAAATAATATCGCAACGAGGTAAATCTGTATCGCTTTCGGTCCAAAGGGACGGTCCTGCAAAACCGTCTCCGGCGGTCTTATGGCATTCATGACTTGACAAACTCCTTAGCCGGCTGGTTGATTTGTAATACAGGTCTGGCATTCAGCAGTTTTTTCGTATACTCATGCTGCGGATGATCGAACAGCTGGTAGACATCCGCTTTTTCGACTATCCGGCCATGCTGCATAACGGCAACCTCGTCAGCCATTTCCGCTATTACCCCTAAATCATGGGAAATCAATAAAATGGATGTGCCGTATTCCGAACGGATGCGCTCCAGCTGCCGCAGAACCTGCAATTGGTTGGTCACATCCAGAGCGGTGGTCGGCTCATCGGCAATAATGACGGATGGCCGAAGGCATATGGTAATGGCAATCATAACCCGCTGCAGCATCCCCCCGCTCAGTTGAAACGGGTACTGCTTCATGATTCCTGCAGGATCAGGCAAATTCACATCGTGCAAAGAGGCCACTGCCAGCTCATACGCTTGTTTTTTGGTGAGCGCGGTATGCGTACGGATCGTTTCAATGAATTGGTCGCCGATCTTAATAACGGGAGTGAAGGCATTCATCGGATTCTGCATGATGAGGGCGATCTCTTTCCCGCGAATGCTCCTCATCGTATCCGCTCTCAGACCGTTCAGCTCACGGCCGTTTAACCGGATGCTGCCTTCCACGATGGTTTTTTTACGGTCCAGAAGCTGCAGCAGAGACAGACTGGTAATCGTTTTTCCGCTGCCGCTTTCTCCTACAAGCCCGAGCACGCAACCCGGCTTCAACTCGAAATTGATATCCTGAACCAGAGAAATCTTCCCCTGAGCCGTATTTACCGTTACGTGTAGGCCGCTCACCTGCAAAACATATCGTGGATCTATAATCAATGGCCTCATTCCTTTTCAAAAACGTCGTTTTACGCCGAACCGGTCCGACAAAGCTTCGCCCAATACATTAAATGTAATGACAACTATAAGAATCATGATTCCCGGGTACAGCATTAATTCGGGATTGCTTCGTATATATGATTTTCCTTCGTGGATCATCGAGCCCCACTCCGGCGCTGGCGGCTGAATGCCGAGTCCAAGAAACGACATGGCGGCGATGTCCATGATCGCCCATCCTATTTCCAGCGTTCCCATCACGATGATTGGAGGAAGCACGTTAGGGATCAAATGGCGTCTGATGATCGTCCATTGCGATGATCCGCTTATTCTGGCGGCAGTAATAAAATTCCGTTCCTTCAAGCCGAGAACCATGCCGCGGAACATACGGGCATAATACACCCACTGCACCAACACCATGGCCAAAACGACCTGCGGGAGTCCGGGACCGAATATACCGACAAGTCCAAGAATAAGCACAAGAGACGGAAATGCCATCACCCCTTCGCAAAAACGCATCAGCACAAGGTCAATTACACCGCCTTTGTAACCGGAAAAAGTACCGATCAGCAAGCCGATCAATAAAGATGAGATAAAAATCAATGACGCAAAGCCTAAAGAAACCCGGGCGCCGTGTAAAAGGCGAGACAGGTTGCAGCGTCCCAAATGGTCGGTGCCGAGCGGATATTCCCACGTTGGAGACTGCAGCTTGAGCGCCAAATTCACTTCAACCGGGTCGTGCGGAGAGATCCACGGAGCCAAAATGGTAAGTGAAAAAAGAACGAATAAAATGACCGAGCATACCGCTACGGTCTTCTGACTTTTAAGGCCGGTCCGTATACTCGCGATCAATGGTCGGTTCTTCCTTTCCAGGAAATTCGGGGATCCATGTACATTTGCAAGAGATCCACGATCAGGTTGCATACGATAAACAGACAAGCGGCGAGGAACACATAGCTTTGGATGACCGGAATATCCCGATTAAAGATTGCTTCGATAAAGTAACGTCCAAAGCCCGGCCAAGAAAAAACCTCCTCCACAATGATCGTCCCCGCAAGCAATTTGCCCAAATTCATGCCGAGACCGGTAAGCATCGGCGAAATCGCGATTTTCAGCACATGCTTGCTCATAAGCAGCTTCTCTTTAATGCCTCTCGTCCTGGCGTATAACACATACGGCTCCTGCAATTGTTCCAGAACGCTGGTGCGCAGTAAACGGGAATAAATGGCAATCAATCCCAACGCGAGCGTTATCGACGGAAGGACGAGATGCGCCAAAGAACCTCTTCCTTGCACAGGAAACAGATCGAGCTTGACGGAAAAGAAAAATATCAATAAATATCCGAGCCAAAACTGCGGTATGGAAGCGCCAAAATAAGCAAGCAGCCGGCTCAGATGATCGAATACGCTATTTTTATACACCGCCGCCAAAAAACCAACCGGTACGCTGATAAGTATGGCCAGACAAATGCTGCTGAATGCGAGCTGAATCGTTGCCGGCATCCGGAGAACGACTTCCTGCCAAACCGGTTCATTAGAAACATAAGATGTGCCGAAATCAAGTCGGCACATCTTCATTAGGGTTTGGGCATATTGAACAAGCAGCGGCTGGTCTAAGCCGAATTCATGTCTTTTCTGAGCGAGCAGCTCGTCGGTCGGTTGGATATGCGCCGCAGTCAAATAAGCTTCTGCGGGGTCGACCGGCGAGACATGGATCAGTAAAAACGTGAGAAGCGTGGCAAAGAGAAAAATAGGTATGACGGCGAGAAGCCGTTTCCCAATATAGCTGCCCATGTTAAGCCTCCCCTGCGTTTTACTGTTCGATGTCGATACTAGAGAATGGATTGTCGTCCCGATTCGCCGGGAACTCAAAGCCGCTTACGTTTTTATTATAGACGACCGTCTTCTTAATATAAGAGATCGGCAGCAGCGCAGCCTGCTCATGCAGTGTCGTCTGGATGGCATTGTATAGTTCCTTTCGCTTGTTCTCATCCGTTGAGAGAAGGGCATCCTGCACTTGCTGATCCAGCTCCTGCTTCATTGGCAGCTTCGACAGCGCATCCGAAATGCCAAAACCTTTCTCGGCAACGATGTGAATGAACGAGTGCGGATCATACGGTGCGCCATAGTTGCTAAAGAAGTACAAATCAAAGTCGTTTGCACGGAACCGTTTGATTTGTTCAGTGAGCTCAAGACCGGTAATATTCAGCTTAACGCCGATCGCAGCCCATTCGGCTTGCAGCGTTTCCGCCATCGGTTTTTGAATTTGTTCCGCCTTTTCATAGATCAATTCCAGCTCCAGCGGCTTGCCGTCCTTCTCCCGAACCGTTTTACCGTCCGGCAGCTTCCAGCCCGCTTCCTCCAAATAAGCTTTCGCTTTCTCCACGTCGTATTCGACCGGTGTTGCGCTAGTTTGGGCATAAGGGAAGTTTTGGGACAAGAGGCTGTCCGCCTTCTCTTCCAAGCCTAATGTAACGCCTTCAACCATCGCCTGTTTGTTAAAACCATGCTGCAGAGCCTGGCGCACCAACAGGTCCGAAAGAGCCGCATTTGTCGTATTCAACACCAATTGTCTAGTTGCGACAGGCTCAGAGACACGGGTTTCATATTCTCCGGAGGCTTCCAACTGCTTATATGCATCCATGCTGATGATGCCTTCTCCGTAGATGATGTCCAGCTCCCCTTTCTCAAAGGCGAGCACGCGCGTCTCTCCGTCCGGAATAATTTTGATGACGATCTTATCGACTTTCGGTTGTTCTCCCCAGTAATTCGGATTACGGGAAAACTCCGCGTATTCATCAGTTTTGTAATCCGTCAGCATCCATGGCCCAGTCCCGACCGGCTGCTTCACGCCTTTGGACGTGTCTCCGTCATCCGGGAATCCGGCTTCACCCAGAATGCGCACAGGACGGACGACCGACAACTCCTGCAAGGTCGGGTAATAAGGCTGTTTCAATGTTAGTTTAAACGTAAACTCGTCTACTGCCTCGGTCTTGTCGAGAACACTGATAAAACCAAGCCAGCTATGATTCTCGAAGTTTTTCATAACGGCATCGAAGTTCTTTTTGACAATCGCAGCGTTAAAAGCTGTTCCGTCCGAAAACTTTATATTTTGGCGGAGCTTAAAGGTATATTCTTTACCGTCCTCCGATATGGTCCACGATTCTGCCAAATGAGACTCAAGCTTGCCTCCGTCTTTGTAGCTGACCAACGGCTCGTAAATCATCGATTGCGCTATCAATTGTGAAGGATTGTAAACATGCGGGTTCATCGGCCCAATATCTCTTGGCCATGATACAGTAATCGTTTTCTCAGCTTTGCCCGTTTCTGTTTCGGAATTCTCTTCCGTATTCTTTGTGGAACAACCCACTAGTGCAGTAGTTAGGATAAGCAACATAAGAAGCAGCGTCTTGACTCTTGATGCAAACATTTGAATAGTTTTCCCCTCTCGAACCTGTTAGTGATAATGATTATCACTGTCTTTCAGAAGGATACAGTAAAATGTCCCTCCTGTCAACTAAATGAGTACCATTTGAGCAAGTAGTCAGCGTATTCACGGCATATTTACAGATGATTTTAGAGCACTTCATTTAAATAGGATTGCAATTATTCACACTGCCGGATGAGCTCCAGAAAAATTTTTTCCGGTACATAACAAAGAGGAGGAGAAAGTGACCATCGAACAAAATATATTATATGTAGGTTTTATCGGACATGGAAAACGTTTAATAAGAAAAGAAAACGCTTTCTCGTTAAAGGAAAATGAGCTGGCGATTGGAAGACTTAGGCGAAATACTCTTCTTCCAATCGGATAAAAAATGTACGGAGGCATTAACGGAGAAAGTATAACGTTCCGCAACAATCAGCATAAACAGAAATAGTCTGGTTGACGACGGAAGGGAATAAAAGGAGCGATTCCGATGAATAAAATTAAAGTAGGTGTTATTGGAAACGGTTTTATCGGCCCGGCGCATATCGAAGCCATTCGACGGCTCGGATTTGTAGAGGTCGTAGCTATAGCCGAGAGAACCCGGGAAAATGCCGAAAAGAAAGCCGCAGCCTTGAATGTACCGAACTATTATGGGGATTACAAAGAGATGCTGGACAATCCAACTATCCAAGCCGTTCATATTTGCACGCCTAACCATACTCATTTTCAAATCAACAAGGATATCATCTTAGCCGGCAAGCATGTCTTATCCGAGAAGCCTCTTGCCATGAACAGCGCAGAGTCGGCGGAATTGTTGAAGCTTGCGAAGGAATGCGGAATCGTTCACGGGGTTAACTTTAACTACCGGCAATTTCCTATCGTAAAGCAGCTGGCCAGCCTGATCCGGAAAGATGAATTCGGTATCATAAATCTCGTTCACGGAAGCTACTTGCAGGACTGGCTGCTGTACGATACAGACTACAGCTGGCGGCTGGATTCCAAGCTGGGAGGCAAGACGCGCGCGGTTGCCGATATCGGGTCCCACTGGTGTGATACGGTTCAATACGTAACCGGAAAAATAATTTCCGAAGTATTCGCCGACCTGACGACGGCCTATCCTCTCAGAAAGAAAGCGACCCGAACGCCCCACACGTTTGGAGCTGACACTAGCAGCATTCAGGCGTATGAGCATCTACCGGTCGACACTGAAGATTTTGCAACGGTGCTTATCCGGTTCGATGACGGTGCGAAAGGCGTCTTTACGGTTTCCCAAGTGAGCGCCGGCCGCAAAAACCGTCTCAGCTTCGAGCTGAACGGCAGCAGGCAATCCGCCTTTTGGAATCAAGAGGAGCCGGAGAAGCTCTGGATCGGGCATCGGGACAGAGCAAACGAAATTCTGCTCGCGGACCCGTGTTTGTTCACGGAAGAAGTGCGCGGATGCATTCATCATCCCGGAGGTCATAATGAAGGATGGCCGGACGCACTAAAAAATATGATGCTGAACTTTTATTCGTTCATACGCGACGGCAAGGATCCGAACAAGGATCAGGCACCGTTTGCGACGTTCGAAGACGGGCACCGGTCGATGTGCATCGTCGATGCGATATGGGAAAGTCACGTTACGAACAAATGGGTAAAAGTAGAAGCGCTCTCAACTTAATGTTATCGTTTAACTTTTATGCAGAAATTCAAAAACAAAAAAGGGCTATCTCTCAGGTTTTTGACCTTTTGAGACAGCCCTTTAAATGGCGGAGGCGAACTGTGGATATGCAAAACCACAATTCACCGCTATACGTTTATATGCCAGTTTCTATTATACTAGCCAATTCCTCAACGGCGCGTTCCTCATCAGAGCCTTCGGCCATCAGCATGATAGCCGTTCCTTTCTTTAACTCCAGCGCCATCAGTCCCAATATACTTTTACCATCCGAAATAATATTCTTTTCCACCCAGTGGACCCGAATTTCCGATTCGAATAAAGCCGCTGTATTGCTAAACTTCTTGGCAAGGAGCACTTGGAAACCATCGCTTTGCATGATGACCTTTTTTGTATTCATTTTTTTCCTCCAATCCGCATTGTCCCTATCTCGTACCTTTATAGTCGATCGCCACTCTATGACTACATATTCTTAACCTCGTTAAGCTCTTTAATGATTTGCGGATACTGTTTATCCAGCGTGTAGAACCACAAAATAATCAACTGTATTACGGATACGATTATCGGAAGGTAGATAAACATAAATACAATCGATGACTGTGCCGAATCACTGATCGTAGCTTGTCCGCCAACATAGCCTCCCCAAGCGAGCAGCCAACCGACAAGCGCCGCTCCTAAGCCGCTGCCGGCTTTGGCCCCGAAACTGCCTGCGCTGTAGACCAAGCCCTCCGTGCGCATCCCCGTCTTCCATTCCCCGTAATCCACCGTGTCGGCCAGCATAGCAAACATAGTTGCGGCAAGAGGAACCGTTCCTAACGCTTTAATAACCGTTCCAATCAAAATAATCGTTAAATTAGTATGATCCACTAGCAAAAATAACGAACCAAGAATCGTAACGATAAGCCCTCCGAACGATGCGTTCCGTTTTCCGAATTTTTTGATGATCGGAGCTACAAAGAATAATCCGAGAAGCAGAGGAGCCAGACTGATTAAACCGAGAATTCCCACCAAAGCAGCATCCTTAAGCAAATATTGCGCATAATATACATTCACTGCGCTGCTTACCGTGTTACCAATATAAGTAATCAGCATAAATCCGACCATCATAGCCCAGAACTTGTTTCTAAATAATGCTTTCACACTTCTGCCAAGCGGAATATCTTTTTGAACGACCGATGGTTTTACCCTCTCTTTCGTCGTCATGAAGGTAATCATAAACAGAATCGAAGATAATACACCAAAGACGGTAAACGTCAAGGCCCAACCGGTTTTCCCGCCCCCGAACGCGCCTACCAAAGGCATAGTAAAGAAGGTAACGGCAACGGCCCCCGTCAGGGCCATGACCATCCGGAATATGTTAAGTAGCGATCTTTCGTACGGATCCTGCGTAATGAGTGAATTTAGAACGCCGTAAGGAACATTAATTCCGGAATAAATGACGTTCATTAGCAAATAGGTCACATAGGCATAAATCAAAGCGCCTGTCGTCCCAAGATTCGGCGATAAAAACAATAGAATGCCGGCAATTCCGAACGGTATCGACAACCAAAGCAGCCACGGCCGGGCTTTTCCGTATTTGCTTTTAGTCTTGTCGACAAGTGCCCCGACTCCGATATCGACTACGCCATCGAAAACGCGGGCTATTAACAGCAAGGTGCCTACCGCAGCAGCCGATAGACCAACAATGTCGGTATAGAAAAACGTCAGAAAGGCAGATGCTGCAGTCCAAACCAAGTTACTTGCAAAATCCCCAGAGCCATATCCAAGCTTCTCCTTAAATCTGAGCTTAATTGCGTTCATCGTCTTTTCTCCCTGCCTATTGTATGTCTAGCTGCTTTAAAAACTCGTTTATCATCTGTTCTGTAACCGCTCCGCCGCTGAAGGCGGCGATGCCCCGCAAAGGCATATACTGCATCATGGCAGCCATCATATCAGCGTGGTCATCTTCCGGGGATGCTACCATTCCGCTCGCTTCCTGAAATTGCTTTAGTAAAAGCTGCACCTTTGGCGCGCTTGCCGGATCGCTGAGCAAGTCCCCAAGTGTGGTGTTCCGATTGTACGTGCGTTTCAGAGCGACTGTCGATTGAACATACAGGGTGTCCTGCAATACGATGTCCTGCGACGATTTGCCGATCAGAACCGCGAAATCCCCACTTTCAACATGCCAGTCTTTTAGTTCGGTGTTATAGTAAGCAAAGGAACGTTTATCCAGAACGAATGTAACCGTTTGTTCTTCATTAGGCTGCAGCTCTACCTTCGCAAAACCTTTCAGTTCTTTTTCAGGACGGGCAACCCCGCTCTCGACATCTTTGACATATAGCTGGACAATTTCTTTGCCCGCGCGTGTGCCGGTGTTTTTAACGGTTACATGGACATTTACCGTATCTGTATCTTTGATTTCCTTCTTATCGATCTTCATGCCCGTATATTCGAACGATGTATAGCTCAGTCCGTACCCGAACGGGAATAACGGATTCACCTTCTTAGCATCATAGTATCTGTATCCTACGTAAATGCCCTCTCTGTATTCAACCCGGTCGCCTTCGCCTGGGAAGAACAGATAAGACGGATTATCGCTCAGCTGAACTGGAAACGTCTCGGCAAGCTTTCCGCACGGATTCGATTCTCCGTACAACAGATCAGCAATTGCCCCGCCAACCGCCTGTCCGCCCAAATAACCTTCCAGCACGCCGCTTACTTTACCGATCCATGGCATTTCCACAGCGGAACCATTGAGCAGAACGACAACAATATGGCTTTGTACTTCAGCTATTGCCTCGATCAGCTTACTTTGATTTTCCGGCAGATGAAGATGGGTCCGGTCATATCCTTCCGATTCGTAACGATCCGGGAGTCCTGCGAAAATGACCGCCACCTGAGCTTCACTTGCCGCCCGCTTCGCTTCCTCAAGCAGCGCTTCGTCAATTGCGTCGTTTTCCAGCCGGTACCCCTCTGCATAAGCAACCGCTGCTGAGTCTGTGGCTAGCGCCTTGATTTCATCTATTGGAATATCCAGCTTCGTCGGCACAATGTGGGAGCTTCCGCCGCCCTGATATCTCGGTTTTTGGGCAAAAGCACCGATAACGGCGATTTTGCTTTCCTTCTTGAGCGGCAGGATGCCATTTTCGTTCTTCAAGAGCACCATGCTTTCACGCGCAACTTCTCTGGCCAGAAAGTGATGGGCCTCCTTGTCATAGGAAGCATGTTCTTTCTTCTGATCGACAGCCATGAAAATAATGTTGAGCAGTCGTTCTACCGCTTTGTCCAGCGCTTCTACAGACAGGTCTCCGTTTTTTACAGCTTCGATCACTTTCTGTTCCCCATCGCCGTTGCTTGCGGGCATCTCGAGTTCCAGACCGGCTGCAAGAGCGTCAGCTCTTTCATTGACAGCGCCCCAATCGGAAACAACAAATCCTTCATGACCCCATTCGTTTTTCAAAATATCGGTCAGCAGCAATTCGTTTTCAGATGCATAGGTTCCATTCACCCGGTTATAAGAACACATCACCGTCCAAGGCTGCGCTTTTTTCACCGCACCTTCAAAGCTCGCCAGGTAAATCTCCCGCAGTGTGCGCTCATCTACAACCGCGTCAACCGACATGCGACGATGCTCTTGATTGTTGACCGCAAAGTGCTTCAGCGACGTTCCGACCCCTTGGCTTTGCACCCCTTGAATATGACTTGCTGCCATTTCCGAGGACTGATAAGGATCTTCCGAGAAATACTCAAAGTTTCTTCCGCAAAGCGGCGAACGCTTAATGTTCGCTCCTGGTCCGAGCAGCACCGCCACATCTTCCGTTTGGCATTCCTCACCTAATGCGACGCCAACCTTACCGATCAACTCCCGGTCCCAGGAACAGGCAAGTCCCGCGGCCGACGGGAAACAGGTTGCGGGAACGCTGTCGAATAGTCCCAAATGGTCGGCGTCCGCTCTTTGCTTGCGCAGCCCGTGCGGTCCGTCCGTTACCATAACCGATGGAATGCCGAGACGCTCCACCCCTTTTAAATGCCAAAAATCAAGTCCTGAGCACATACCTGCCTTCTCTTCCAGCGTCATTTGGGAAATAAGTGCTTGAATATCGCGTTTCATCCTTGTATTCCTCCTGCATGATTTATTTCCATCGTTTAATAACAACATCATAATGCACAAAAGAGCCTGGTTATGGTATTATTTTAAGAAAACTTGTACTTATCTTAGGTGGTGACATTTGGTCGTGGCCTCACTGGCTTCTAAAGAAGAATTTGAATACATCTGCAAGCTCATTTTTGAAAGCATTCAAATTCCCGTGATATATGTGAAACCCAACCATGAAATCGGCATTCAATTGTCGTCAGCCTTTCAAACAAGCCCGTTATTTTCCGATTATGAAGAGCTGATGCGTGCGCTGATCGGCGATGCACATCATCATCATGTTCCTATCATTCGCTCCACCAATCATTTAGAAAATTTCGTTATGCTTTCTGTCAATCGGAAGGGACAATTTTTAGGCACACTCATCATCGGCCCTTCCGTGTATTCATCGCTTTCCGACGAGACCATTACGAGCCTCATGTATGACAATCATGTTCCGAATAAACACCGTCATCAATGGAGTGAATATCTTAGACATCTTCCTGTCATCTCCAAAATGCGCCTTTTCCATATAAGCTTGCTTGCTCATTTTCTGGTCTATAAGGAATCATTAGAAATTACGGATGTACTTGAAAACAACCATGATTTCGAGCAGCGGTTTATTCCTGTAGACAACGTCGATCTGAATCTGTCAACGCGCAGAGAGAACTCTCTGTTCCATATGAATCCGGTTATAGAAAGTTCTTTTTTGCAGCAGATTAAAAATGGTGACAAAAACGGGCTCTTGGAAGCATTAAACGCCATTCCGCAAGGAGAAATTGGTGTTCTTTCGAAGCGAAGCCGTTTAAGAAGCCAAAAAAACCTTTCTTATTGCGGCATTACGCTCGCAACGCGCGCGGCAGTCGAAGGAGGATTGCACGTGGAGACCGCTTATACTTTAAGTGATTTTCATATTCAGCACATTGAAGAATTGAAGGAAGTCATACATGTGGAAAATGCCTATGTGGACGCGTGTCTGGACTTTGCGGAGCGTGTGCGGAAGAATAAGTTACAGAACGTCTCGAAACCGATAGCATCCTGTCAAAACTATATTTTCAACCATATTTACGAAGAAATTACCCTCTCCAGCCTTTCGGATTTAACGGGATTAAACGCCAATTATTTATCTCAATTGTTCAAGAAAGAAACCGGAATGACACTGAGTCATTACATGCAGCGGGAGAGGATAGAAGAGTCTAAGAAACTGCTTGTCCTAACCGATAACCCGATAGCGAATATTTGCTCCCGCTTAAATTTTTACGATCAAACCTATTTCAATAAGATATTCAAAAAACATACCGGGATCACTCCTAAACAATATCGAAATAATCGGAGTGTTGAAAGCTTGTCGCATTAATTCCGTTCGCAGCCGGCTTTATGGTTATGTTCGAATCGTATAACAAGCTCTCTGCTCAAAATAGGTTCTGTCATCTGCACTCGTTGTCCTTTTTAGGAATATGATTTTTAGAAAAGAAATCGACGACTGCGGTGAGTCTATAGGAGGGCAGTATTTTCATGAAATTTGACCAGAAACCTTATTCCCGTCTAGTTCGGCAAAGTTCCAGTCATACTCATAAATTCATTA
The DNA here is from genome assembly GCF_056269405.1 of Paenibacillus sp. J2L1-98. NCBI lineage: Bacteria > Bacillati > Bacillota > Bacilli > Caryophanales > Paenibacillaceae > Paenibacillus > Paenibacillus sp. J2L1-98. Next base: position 116,587 of record NZ_JBWDNW010000011.1, read on the forward strand.
AAAAACTACGCTACAAAGAGAATGAAAGCGTTCATTTTATTTTAGTCCATGATGCCGACCGCAATAAACGCAGTTATAATTCCTCTTCAAATGGTTCAAATCATAAACAGGCAATCCACTTGCATAAACCTCTAGAACGTATGGAAAAAAGAATACCTCAATTCAAACTTTATGCGTATAACTACAAATCCGAATCCGTCCACTTGCTCACACAAAACGCGAATGGGTATGCCGTTTTTATGGGCATTAATTATGGGGGGACAAAGGATAGTGATATTAAAGAAATCAGAGCGCAGTTTATCGATGTCGATCTAAATAAAATCTCGGAACGTTTTGACACCTTAGAGGAAGTATGGAAGAAAATCAAAGCGCTGCGAGCCAATCCCGCAGAGCAGTTTCAATCACTTACCATCAGAAAGAATAGACAAGGTCAATACTTATTTTCAGCCCATCGACCGATAAAACAAATCCAAAAATTGAAAAAAAAATTTCTCTACAAGCATTGGAAACAAATCAGGAATACCATGATCGTCGAAACGAACAACGGATATCACATTTATTGGATCATAGCAGGGGGATCTATAAATAAATTCATTCCTATTCAGAAAGCATTAGTCCGGAAATTTAAAGCTGACCCAGCCGTTACAAATTTAGCAAGAGTGATGCGCATACCCGGCTTCTTTCATATGAAAAATCCTAAGAGACCCTTTTTAGTCCGTGTCATCCGATGGGGAAGAAAGAAGCCATTTTCGCAGGATGAGCTTATTAATACACTTTCATTAAAACCATTATTGTAAAAAGGCAGAGCTCATCTTATTCATTCCGGCGCTGCATGCCATGAGAGTAGCGGAAATAAAAAATCCACAACCTTATACGGCTGTGGATTTTTCTATATTTAAATGATGCTCTTTTTGGTGAAAACCGTAGGCGACATTTCCTCCCCTGCCAGCTTATTTCCTCGCGTGACATATACCTCTTTATCGAGGATGACATGATCCAGACTAGAGTCCTCTTCGATCACGCACTTCTGCATCAGAATGCTGTTCCTAACGACTGCCCCTTTCCCGATTCGGACTCCCCGGAACAAAATGCTGTTCTCTACAGTCCCCTCGATGATACAGCCGTTAGCCACCTGCGAATTCGTTACGACAGCACTGTTTGCATATCTGGCTGGCGGTTCGTCCTTAATTTTGGTATAAATCAATCCTGGCTGGTAGAAGAGCGATTTCCATACTTCGGGGTTTAATAGTTCTTTGCTATATTTATAATAGTTTTGGACGGAATTGATAATGGCCAAATATCCTTTGTATTCGTAGCCGTACACCTTCAATACGTTCAGATTACGGATAATGACATGCCGCACCAGATCATAGTAATTTTGGTTCACACTTTTTTTAACCAAAGTAATGAGCAGATCCTTCTTAATGATGATCATTCGCATATATACCTTGTTGCTTTTCTTCGTCTGCTGGTTCTCTGTCATCCGTACGACCCGTCCATCCTCAGCAAAATCAAGCGTAATAAGGTTAGCGAAATCCTCGCTGTCATCGTCCATTTCCTTGTAGATGACGGTAATATCCGCGTTCGTCCTCCGGTGGTTCTCTACCGCTTCGGTATAGTCGATATTACAGATCATGTGACTGCTTGACACGACTACGTATTCTTCGCTGCTGCGGTCAAAATATTCGAGTGAACCGTAAAAGTTTTGCAAATCGCCGTTAAAACCCGGCGCATGGCTATTGTTTGGAGGCAAAATGAACAGTCCCCGGTGTTTTCTATCCAAGTCCCATTCTTTTCCCGAGCCCAAATGATCTATGATGGAACGGTAACTGTTGTGGGCGAGTACCGCCACATTGTTAATCCCTGAATTGACCATATTGGATAACACAAAATCAATTAAGCGGTACCTGCCGCCGAAGGGAACGGTTGCAGTTGCCCGTGAGTACGTCAGCTCATGCAAGAGCGGCTGGTTGATGCTGAGATTGATGACACCTAACACATTATTCATCGCAATCACTCCTATATCAATTGAGAAGAAATGACCATGTTCTCGCCGATTAAAGTGATTTCCGCCGATTCATCCGGGCTTCCGACAGACGCGCCGTCTTGGATGACGGTACCCGAGCCGATTATGGCTTTATGGATCGTAACGTTCTCCCCGATTTGGGCGTATGGCATAATGACCGAGTCTTTAATCACGCTGCCTTCACCGACATGAACACCGTAGAACAATACGGAATGGTCAACTTTCCCGAATACCATACATCCTTCATTCACTAACGAACCTGTAACTTTGCCGGTTGCGGCGATATGATGAGGAGGCTTGTTTGGATTTTTCGCGTAAACCCGCCATTGGGGGTCATGGAGCGTAAAAGGCGGATCTTCCATAAGCAGGTCCATATGCGCTTCCCACAGGCTCTCAACGGTTCCGACATCTTTCCAGTACCCGTCAAAACGGTAAGCATAAATCGGATTATCGCTCTCCAGCATCGCTGGAATGATGTCTTTACCGAAGTCATTGTTTGATCCGGGGTCTTGCGCATCGGCGATTAGGTTCCTTTTTAAAACATCCCAGGTAAAGATGTAAACTCCCATGGAAGCAAGATTGTTTTTCGGCTGCTTCGGTTTTTCTTCAAACTCGATAATCCGGTCGTCCTTGTCCACATCCATAATGCCGAATCGACTGGCTTCTTGTATCGGCACCTCTATAACCGCGATAGTGGCGTCGGCCTTTGTTTCCTTGTGCTGCTCCAGCATGAGAGCGTAATTCATTTTGTATATATGGTCGCCGGAAATGACCAGCACATATTCGGGATCGTACTGCTCGAGATAATGAATGTTCTGATATATAGCATGTGCCGTTCCTTTATACCAGCTGCCTCCTCTTTGTTCCATAAAAGGAGGCAGAACAGTGACCCCGCCGTTTTTGCGGTCCAAATCCCATGAACTGCCGATTCCTATATAGGAATTCAGTACCATCGGTTGGTACTGGGTCAGTACCCCAACCGTATGAATACCTGAATTGCTGCAATTACTCAAGGTAAAATCGATTATCCGGTATTTACCGCCGAAGGGCACTGCGGGCTTTGCCAGCTTTGTCGTCAGATGGCTTAGTCTTTTGCCTTCACCACCTGCAAGCAGCATAGCGACACACTCTTGTTTCTTCATTCGGCTCTCTCCCCTCTGTGAGAAATTTCTGCCATTTACTCGAAATAGATAGAATTTTCAGATAATTTAAGACATTCGACTCCCTTCTTCAAGATTTGGTAATGAAAGCGTATACAATGTTGTAGAAACTATCATACCTTGTTAGGGATGGGAAGTCAATAACCGTTGATGAATATTGATGATCTCTAATTTGATGTTATATTTTGCAGTAAGGAAAAATTAAATTATTCCAATCCGCAAAGATCGGAAATCAAAGGTGCGGTTATCGTCGCCTTCTCCGGAATGACCTCTTGTTCGCCGAGAAAGGTCAGACGCATATTTACTTTTATCCTGCTGGCACTCTGCCACGGCATCTGTGAACGTTTTTGTACAAATAGGCGCAAGCCATTTACCAAATGAAGATAACAGAGTAAAATTTTTCTGTCTACTTTATTAGCATTTATCCAAATATGGGAAACACTATAAAAAGAGGCACTTCCATCGCTAGGAAGCACCCCAAAAATTAAATGACAAACGAAATAATTCAAGTGTCCTACTTGCAATTGAAACTTTGGAACAAAACTACCACAAAAACATAGTTGAATATATTATTTATGCTCCTGGCGTTGGAGTGGCTCTGAATGCATTTACAGTCTTGTCCATAACAACCTGTGCATCACTTCCCGAATCAAGAATCGTATTTTGAAGCGATTCTTTTTCTACCAATACTGTTGTTACGGTAAGCGGCTCTGATGCTTCGGTAGTCAACAAAGCGTCTACTTGCGCAGAGAAACAAGAATCACTTATCTTGGCATGAACCTCCGTGGCAACAACATGATTATTAGAAATATAATTTCCATTACCCGAAACCATACGTATGATTACAGGTGTTGCACCTACCGGCTTGATGTTCTGAGTATTAATTCCTTCAGAAAAGTGATTAGCAATTACAGAATTATTATTGCCACTGATATAGAGGAGACCATACAAATCATCTAAACCATTGTCTATTCCCAGAAAAGGAGTCCAAGGTTCATGGTCACGTAAAAAGTGATTTGAAGAAACCAAGTTTTCCGAACAATTTTCCCTGAATACCACCATTCCTGGATAAAATGAATGAAGTCTATTATTGGTGATACTGGAACGTGTCACACCATCAAAATAAATACTGCTCGCACCTCGTGGAAAAACATTATTCGCTGTAATCAAAAGTCCACCAAAATTTTGAGCGTAAATTGAATATCCTTTAAAACCGGCTCCTATCAAGTTATCGGTTATTTTTGAAGCCTGTCCCCAACCTCGTAGTTCTATACAGTTACCACATTCAGCTATGAAATTATCATGTATAGTCAGTGCATCTGCATGATAAATAGTAATTCCATGCTCTAAATACACAAACCCCATGCCTGTAATCCGAAATGAGTCACAAGCACTTGCAACATAAATACCCGTTTTCCCGTTAGTGTATGTGTTTTCCGGATTTGTTTCTCCTGAACCATCTTCAATAAAATGCAAACCATCAATACAAAAGTCAGAAAACTCTACCGAACTTATTCGGGGATTTCCACTTCGTTCAACATAAAATGCAGCTCCTTTATATTCCTCGTCATTTACTTCTAGGGGAATATCTACGAGTATGCGACTTCCTCCCGGCCACAATTCATGCAAATCCGCCCATTCATTCTCAGTAGTATTAAAACGAATACTCGAAGATGTAAACCCGTGTCCAGAACCCATAATTTTAAGATAACTGATGTCTATAACTACTTGACTGCCAAGATGATAATCTCCCGGTGGAATATAGATAACCGCACCCGGCTTTCCGCCTTTATTCACATCAGTGTCCGTTTGCCTACTTTTAATATCTGCTATAATGCTATTGATTACCTCACCAATATCCTCATACGGATTACCGACAGGCCACTCTGTTACGTCGTAATAATTTTTACTAGCCATAAATAAATTCTCCTATCAATTTAGTGTGTTTGTTCATAAACTACTTTTTCCTTGATATAGCTGGAAGTAAAGCCTTACGAATTCGTGCTTTTCCTGCCTACGCAAACTGCGCTTGCAGGGCCTAGCCGACGCTTACTTACGGCAGCTTCAAGATCCACGAATGAATGAACTATCCTTTGAAGAACGTTTCGGTTTATTGGTCGATTCCGTAGACTCGGAAAGTTATAAATTCTCATATGGTCAAAAAGATCGCTAATATCCTTGCCAAGAAGGCAGGATGAGGCGATTTTCTTACTTTCACAGAAACAATAGGCCCTTCGGTTTATTCGTTAGATGTTTTCAACGCCTTCAAACCAAGCGCCAACGCCCTGCACAGTCCGGCATTATCCCCTAAACCCGGAGGAACGATGTATTTATCGATATTCGTAAGAATGGCTTCCGCACTAACGCATCCGTTTAAATTTCTCTGCACCTCGGTTCGTATCATCGGAAGCAGTTGCTTCTGTTGCATAACGCCTCCGCACAAAATGACCTTTTTTGGCGAAAGCATCAGGATTGCCGTTGTAACCGCCTGACCGATACAGAAGGCCTGTACAGCCCATGCCGGATGATCTGCAGGGATTTCGCTTCCCTTCATGTTGCATCTTTTTTCAATCGACGGCCCCGATGCCATACCTTCCAGACAATCTCCATGATACGGACATAGCCCTTCAAAACCGTCGGGCAGCCCCCCATGTCGCTTCTCCGAATGCGGCTGCGTTTACATCCGTGTCCCATTCGTAAGGAACATCGAAAGCCTTTTTCAACGTTTCCAAGAAGGGATAATTCACCCAGCCCGGCTTCGGAGTTGTAGTCACATAGCCATAATGGGAGCTGCTCGGATCAATATCGATTGGGCCGAAAGTAAGAGAAATGAGCTCCACCTTAAAATTCTTATATTTGAACATACCGGTTATTCCTTAACCGCACCCATTGTCATTCCGCTTACAATATACTTTTGGATCATAATCGAGAAGATTAATACCGGAAAACTGAAGCAAACAGCGGCAGCCGTCATCGGCCCTAAATCAAGGTTGTATGCCCCTAAAAATTCAGAAAGTCCGACAGGCATCGTTTTCGCGTTCGTGCTGGTCATCATCAATCCCATCAGAAAATCGTTCCATGACATCATATAGCTGAAGATTGCCGTTGTTGCCAAGCCCGGAAGCGAGATCGGGAGGATGATTTTCAAAAAAGCGCCCAGCCTGCTGCATCCATCCACGCGGGCAGATTCATCCAGCTCCTTAGGCAATCCGTCGAAAAACCCGATCATCATCCAAATAACGAACGGAATATTAATGCTCGTATAAATGAGGACCAATGCCAGTTTTGTGTCATATAACCCCAATTTATTGATGATACCGTACATCGGAACCGCTACGCTGATCAGCGGCACCATTCGGACGGTAAGCGTCAGCAGCAGAAACATATTTCCGAGCTTGGAAGAAAACCGGGATAGGCCATATGCGGCAAGCGATCCGAGAAATACGCTTACCGAGGTGCTGGCGATCGCGGTAAAAAAACTGTTGCCGAAGTACTTGACCATCGGAAGCACATCGAACATCTTCCGAAAGCTGTCCATAGTAAACACCGTAGGGAACAAGGTCGGCGTAGTGGACACCACTTCCGTACCGGGCTTCAGAGATGTCATCACCAAGTATATGTAAGGGAATAAGAAGGCAAGTACAAACAATCCCGTTAACAAAAGGACCAGCATGGAGCTTACCGTTCGTTTTTGCTTCATCAACGCAGTCATTATCGATAACCCCCCTGTGTCATACTGCTTTTTTGTTCGGATTCCATAACCGCAGCATGAAAACCCCGCAAATTGATATTAAGATGATTATAAATAAAATAGAAAGCGCACTTGCATATCCCGCCTGATTATAGCGGGCCATCGTGTTGTAAATCATCGTGCTGAGAAGCGAAGAGGCGAAGTTAGGACCGCCTTGCGTCAGCACCCAAATAATATCAAAGGAACGGGCCGCGTCTATCATACGAATCAGGACGGCTACGACGATTACAGGCTTTAGGCTCGGCAATGTGATATACCAGAAGCGCTGCATTCTGCTTGCTCCGTCGATATTCGCCGCTTCGTACAGGCTGCCCGATATTCCTTGTATGCCTGCAAGCAGAACCAGCATCATGAACGGCGTTGTGAGCCAAATATCCGCGATCATACAGGAGAGCAGAGCATACCTTTCATCCGACAGCCACAGTATGCTCTGCGGGCTATCGATAAGACCCAGCTTGAAGAGAAAGGAGTTCAGTATCCCAAATTGATCGTTAAGCATGAACTTCCAGATTAAACCGGCTACGAGCGGGGCAATCATAAGCGGGCTTAGAAACAATGTGCGCGCAAAATTACTGCCTTTGAACCCCGTACTTAACAGCAGCGCCAAAATCAGTCCGATGATAAGCTCGATGGATACCGCTCCAACTACAAAAATGACCGTGTTGTACAAGGACTTATAAAAGCGCTCTGAGGTTAAAGCGTTCACATAATTGTCCGCACCGACAAACTCTGTCCCTGTTTTCGAATCGAACAAGCTGTCTCTTACGAGCAGAAACATCGGATAAACGAAAAACAAAATCATGAACCCGGCAGCTGGAGAAAAGAAAAGCAGAGCCGTCCGCCGATCACTCTTGGTCATGGTGCCACATCCTTTTCCTATCGATAGGAAGAAGCGGAGGTTAGGCAAGCCTAGCCTCCGCTTCTCCTATTCATTGTTATTGGCCTTGAATTTCATTAATGATGCCGGCCGCTTCATCCAGTGCCTCTTGCGGAGATTTTTTGCCAGACAATGCTGCTTGTACGGCTGGAACAAGCGCTTCGCTCTCGATCTCGTTCCAGTGCTCGAGAACCGGACGGTTTTTCGTTTGCGGAGCCGACAACGTTGTGCCAAGGGAAATCAGATGAGCGTATTCCGGTTTCTTGCCGCTGGTCTCCAGAATCGATTTGCGGGCAGCGACACCGATTGCCGCCAAATACTGATCATTACGCTCATACAGGAATTGAATGTACTGCTTTGCGATATCCTGCTTCTTGGAAGAGGCAGGGATGACTTGATACCAAGGACCCGGCACGACGCCGACGCCTTTTTCTCCGCCGATCATAGGAGCCGTCCCTACTTTGCCGGCTACTTTGGATCTGGCTGGATCATTAGATGGGACGAAGAAATGCCCCCACTCGAGCATCATAGCCATTTTTCCGTTCCAGAACAGCTCCGCAATTTCGTCGGATGCCATATTCAAAGCGCCTTCCGGGGCAGATTTGTCTTCTCTGAGCACTTTGGTCAGAAACTCCAAAGCGTCTACATACGGTTTCGTATTGACATTCGCTTTACCGTCTTCACCGACAACGAGGCGGTCTGCCCCGGCCTGCAAAGCGTGATCCAGCCAGCTTGCAACGGAGTCGCCGTTGTTTTTACCCAATACGCCTGTGCCGTACATATCCATTGTTCCGTCATTGTTCGTATCGCGTGTAAAAAATTTAGCAACGTCACGGTACTCCTGCCAGGTTGCAGGCGGTTTTAGCTCATAGCCGTATTCTTTCTGAAATGCTTCTTTTTCCTTCGCATCCTCAAACAGGTCTTTACGGTACAGCATCGTTTTCGAGTTGGTCCAAACCGGCATACCGAGCAGCTTGCCGTCAACGTTAGCACCATCAATCAAGTTAGGGTACAGGTCGCTTTTTACCTCATCCGAAAACAGTTCATCTAGCGGAGCCAATCCGGATGCCAGCGCCGGAAACCATAGGATGTCGATAATCGCTGCGTCGTAGGAACCAGCTTTTGCCTTCAGTTCCGCGTTCAGCTTGTCATAAACACCTATATAAGGAACGGCCTCTATCTTGACTTCATAGCCGGTTTGCGTTTTAAATTGTTCAGCTGTTGCTTCAGCTACTTTGAAAGCGGGGCTTCCGCCTTCCACGAGCACGGTAATAGATCCGCCTTTTGCTTCTTTTCCGTTATTGCCCGCATTGCTTGTGTTAGCCGTACCTTCACCGGTGTTATTAGCGTTTTTACCGCTGCATCCCGCTAAAATAGATGATAATACCAGCATAACAGCTACTACAGCTAACCCGATTTTTTTCCGATAAGACATGACCGTTCCCCCTAGATTTTTATTTTACCGATCCCACAAACCATGCTCCGGCCATCTGCGCGGCAGTCTTTGCTCTACTGGTGGCAACTCTTGCTGCGGTTTATGCGGCTCCAGCTGGTACCCTCCGAACACCATGCTCAGCGGCAGCGATACGAAATGCTTGCAGGTCGCGTGCCCGATTCCGAAAAAATCGCCGAGAGGCGCTCTTACGCTCGGATTGTCTTCGCCGTCCCAGTACATTTCGATAATCACTTTACGCAAATATTTCGGCGCGTAGCAGCGTGTTGTAAGCCAGATGTGCTTAATGCTTCCGGATCCTTTTATATCGGCAACGACAAAGGTTTCACCGGCCGGGACGACTTTGAAATCCCGGTTGCCCCCCTGTCTTGTCATAACTGGATTCACGAAGACTGCGTACGTTCTTGATCATCGGCAGTCCGCCGAGCGGACTGTTCGGCTGCCATACGTTCATAGTTTTTCCTCCCGTTGATGGTTTTGATAGCGCTTGATTGCTCTACCTTGTTTACTACTTGGAAGTGCTATCTTTTGCTTTCCATGTGTTTATTGTATAGTAAGAATTAATAGATGTCGTTGGCAAAGGTTTTTAAATTGTTGTCATATATTGCTTTTATTTTCCCGGAGGCGATCAGGATGTTGATAGAGCAGCTTTCCCCTTATATACGAGTTGCTATGGACAGCAAAATAAACTTTCCATGGCATCTGAAGGAAAGGGTCTTGTTTGACTATGAGCTTCTATATGTAAAAGAAGGTAGAGTCAAAGTTACCATTGAGGATCAGTGCTATACGGGCGAGCCGGGAGATTTGTTTCTGTTCCGCCCCAAACAGCGCCATACGATCAGAAAGATCGGAACAAGTCCGCTGCGCCAGCCCCATTTGCATTTCGATTTATACTACACGGAGGACAGCCCGGACGTAAAAATCTCCTTCAAGCCGTTGAAGGAGATTTCGAGCGAGGAGATGCGCTGGTTCCGGGAGGACCACCTTGACCAATTTTCTCTGCATTTGGCAAGTCATCTACGCCTGCGTAACCCGATTATTATCGAGAAGATGATCTTTGATATCATCCATGAATTTCAAATGAAGATGCCTTATTACGAAACGAATGTCAAAGGCATGTTCATCCAGCTGTTCATTCATCTGCTGAGGGAAAATTACTGGATTCAAAACCCCCGCCTGCTAACGAACATGGATGAATTGGTCAAGCTCCGCAATTATTTAAAGCATCATGTCGATCAGAAAGTAACGCTGGACGAGCTCGTTCGCGTGTCGGGAATCAGTAAATTCTATTTAATCCATTTGTTCAAAAAAACATTCGGCATGAGCCCCATCCAATACCATCAGCTGCTTCGAATCGAGAAGGCCAAGGAGATGGTCCAGTTCACTTTAGAGCCGTTAAACGTGATCGCAGAGAAATTTGGATACCCCGATATCCATACCTTTAGTAAAGCGTTTAAGAAGATGGACGGGGTGAGCCCTTCCTTTTATCGGAAAACCTAACACGAAAAAGAGGCTGCTCACTTTGATCAACAATGACGTGAAAAGATGAAAAAATGGCGGTCCAGGGGGGAGTCCTGGACTGTAACCCGTGGAATGGACACTTTGAAAAAAGCGTCTATTTCACGGGTTACAGTTCAGTCCTGTTCCGCCATTTCTTTATTTTGGGAGGCAAAATTTTGTTTAATCGTTCGATTTCACAAAACTAAAAAGCGCTCGTAGTGCGAGTGCGGAGGATTAGCTCCATTTTGCGAACGTAATCGGTCACTTTTAGAAGCGGCTCTCCCCATACGCTGTTTAATTAGGCAAAACCAAACTAAATCGCCGTATTTGGAAAATGATCCTCCAATAGTTTCAGAAAACCGAATTAGGCTGCCCTACGATGGACGATGCTTATGCCTGTAGTGAAGAGAGCCACTGCCGCCATTTGGCGTTTGAGACAACCCCCTCTTTATTTCAGGTCAAGGGGCTGTACAGCCTTGCTCCTGATCCTTCATAAGTCATCGCTCTAGCCTTGTCCGCCGCCACCCTTGCGGCCCTTGCGGCCTCCCCCCGGATTAGATGCGTTGCCGCTTGTTACCCCTGATTCATTTAAATGAGTCACAGCGTTAGAGAGGGTCATGCTTACGCTATTAGCTCCCTCTTGATATTCGTCATCCGTATATAGCCCGTCCGCGTCGCTTCCGGTTGACGCACCTCCTGAATACAATTGATCTGTTTTTAAAGTATCAAGGCAACCTGAACTAACCCTGAAACCAATCTGAAACCATTCTGAGTGTCTTGCGGCCGTAAATATGATCGATGCCATATGTGGTTCCGTTTCATTTCTCGCTGCGTAAAGACAGCAAAAATCCACAGCCTTTTTCGGCTGTGGATTTACTTGTTAGAGACGGGCCGCGGCTGTGCATTTCCACATTCCCGCAGCGTGATGATCATTCAATCTGACTTTATTTCCGGGTCATTCTCGTCAACGCCGGTCTCTTCAATCAGCTGCTCGGAAGCCGCTTCGTCCGATAGATCGATAAGTTTCACGGCTTTGATCTCAGGCGGCCCCGGCCGTTGAAGGCCATATAAACCCTCATAAATCTCTTCAATTTCCTCACCGGTCAGATCGCCACGCTTCAACAGCTCTTCGGCAATGGCATGAACAAATTCAGCGCGTTCTCTTACAAGCTTCTTCACTTGAACCATTTGCTCCTTCAAAAGCTGATTGATCTTCGGCCGGAGTGCCTTAAGCCCTTCAGCTCGGGAGCCTAATGCAAGCCAACTGAACAGCTCATCGCCCATACCGACCACACCAAGGTAGGCGCCGCCCAGCTCTGTAGCCTGCCGAAGATCCGAGGTAACACCGTTTAATTTTTTACCCAGGAACTCCTCTTCTACCGCACGGGCCGCCAAACAAACTTGAATCTCCGCCAGGATCTCGCTGTCGCTTCTATTGTACCTCTCATGCGTCGGCTTGGTAGCAGCGAGTCCTAACGCACCGCCCCGGCGGATGATGGTCACCTTCCAGAGCCGTTCATGGGGCTTCAGCAGGAACTGGGCCACCGCATGGCCGGCTTCATGGTATGCCACGTTTCTCTTCTCTTCCTCGCTCATGGAGCGGAGCGGCTGCTTGAGCCCCCACTCATAAGTCTCCATGGCTGCCCGGAAGTCCTCATAACCTGCTTCTGGGGCGCCCCGCTGGTGAGCGATCACTACCGACTCATTGACGATGTGCTTTATTTGCGCCGGGCTGTATCCGAACGTGTCGAGCGCCGCCCGTTCCGGGGTAAAGGAAGAGTCCCTCTTCACTTTCTCGAGGTAGTACTGGAAAACATCCACCCTTCCATCATAGTCAGGGGTGTCAACCCAGAGCTGCCGGTCAAAACGGCCGGGCCTGAGCAGCGCAGGATCAAGCACATCAGGCAGGTTAGTCGCTGCAACCGTCAGCACTGCCGGACGCTCCGCCTTCTTCCGCCGTAGCCCGAGCGAACGGAGCAGTCTGGCAAAACGGGAGCTGTCGATGTTCGGCGGGTCCATCTGCAATAGCAGTTCGTTGAGCAAGCCGGAGCCGCCCCCCATACCGAACATCATTCCTCCTCCTCCGCCGCCCGACTGCCGGCTCATGCCGATGGCGTCGATCTCGTCGATAAAGATGATGCAGGCGCCGTAAACGCGCGCGAGCTTCCTGGCCTTCTTGTAGATGCCCATTACCTTCAGGTTTCCGACGCCGAAGAACATGTTTTGGAAGCTGGGTGCCGATGCGTAAGCAAACGGTACCTTTGCTTCGTTGGCGATGACCTGAGCCAGATAGGACTTACCGGTCCCGGGAGGCCCGCAGAGCAAGAATCCCCGGATCGCCTCGCCGCCCATATCCTTGAACTCCTTGACGCCCTTGAGCAGTGTAACGATCCGCTTCGCATTCTCAACGATCTCTGGATTACCCCGGTAATCATCCCAAGAGGCACCGGTCTCGCCAGGCAAAATCCAGTACGTTCGTCCCCGCGCCAGAAACCAGAAGAGGGCTACGAACTGGATAATGATAAACAATACGGCGTAGAGCAGCTGCAGCATAATGCCCAGAATACTGAGCGCAGCCCTCCAATATGTCGGCCCTCCTGCACGCAACAGCACACCGATGAAAACGAGTGCTGCAAGCCAGAGAAGGACTTTACGCCACTTAATCCAACGATATCTCCCCATGGCCGGCTCACTTCCTATACAGAAGGTTTGGATTGCTCTCTTATGCAAAATGAAGTCCATTTGTAAATTTATATCTATCTTTTCAAAAACTATTCTTATTTTATGCTGAACAATTTATTTTATAGGTACATTAGACTTTCTCATCGGCGGTTTATAGGAACCCCATTGTATAATAAAAAGCAAGCCTTCTATGAAAGAAGGCCGCAAATGTATTTAATTTATTTAAATTTATTTAAATTTCCTTTTAATGTCCCATAAATAATGGAGAATTACAGCGAGAGCAAGAATGAAATACAAACTTACAAGAATCCAACTCGTGGGATCAACCGATCTTAACGTTAAAATAACGTTTAATGGCAGCACGTAGTATAGGACATCCTTCAAATAACCTAGCGCAAAATACGGATCGAAAGAGCCTGCCCAGAATGCCTTGACAAAGGAGATAAGAAAATCAATAATCAGCAGCCCAAGTACGGCCCACATGGTATAAAGAATCCAGTCTGAAACTGTAAATGTCATTTATCATCACCACCTTCGTACATACTATGCTCGAAGTACGGACAGGTGCGGATAAATAAAATTAAAATAGGTTCAATTTGGGTTGTTAACTAACCTTACCCGCGATACATAAAACAGAAACAGGAGGTTTGTAAAAATAAAAAAAATCCACAACCGCATGCGGTTGTGGATTTACACTAAATTAGTTTAATCTTTTGCAGCTCGTCCATGAGAGCAGGCCTCTTCTGATAAGTAAGACATAGCTGCTCAATGATCCTTTTCGCTTGGGCTTTCCCGCCTGCCTTAATGAGATGGCGAATAATACCGCATACTTTCCGATACTCATTTCGATTCGAAGACCGGACAGTTTCCTCTGATATGACTTGTGTAAACAAAAGAAAAACTTCTTCTTCATGCTCGCCGACGAGATGAGGATAGTAGTCCATTAAAGTCCGTTTGTGCTTATGAACATATTTCAGCAGTCTCAGCGTCTCCTTTTCTTCAATAAGCACTCGGGTGTATAAAGAAGCCGTATTCCAGTTCTTATCACAATTCGTTTCTAACTTGTCTATTAACCCCTCGTATGCCGCTTCCCATTCATCCTTGCTATACAATTCTTTTAAACGCAAGTAATAACTATATTCACCCGATACTGCGAATTCCTCTGCAAGTTTTATTTGATGCTCCACTTGATGAGTAAGCTCATAAATTTCGTAGCGATATGAGGCTAACCGTGGCTGTGTAAAACCACAATCCGCCGCCGCGTAATGCTGCGATTTTTCATTATACATTCACATCTTAGCAGGTAAGCTGCCCCCTATGATCCCCACAATATTCTCAGCCGCCAATGGTCGGCTCAAATAATATCCTTGCACGGCGTCACACTTATACTGTTGTAAAAGCGTGAGCTGTTTGCTCGTTTCGACACCCTCAGCAATGACCTTGAGTCTTAAAACATGGGCCATCGCGATAATCGCCTGTACGATCGCATCATCTTCTTCCGAATTGGTTATGTCGTTGGTAAACGACCTGTCGATCTTCAAGGTATCAATAGGCAACTGCTTTAAATAGCCGAACGAAGAATAACCTGTCCCAAAATCGTCAATCGAAATGCCGATTCCCATATTTTTTATCTCTGTTAATTTTTGTATGGAATTATCCATATTGTTCATTGCCATACTTTCCGTGATTTCGATCTCCAGAAACTGCGGATCAAGTCCGGTTTCATTCAATACTTGCTTTACCATTTCTACAAGATTTTCCTGCTTCAACTGCATCATCGACAGGTTAACAGCTACAGACAGGTTTTGAGTCATTTTATTATTGTGCCATTCTTTGCATTGCGCACATGCCTTGTATAGCACCCATTGACCAATTGGAACAATTAATCCCGTCTCTTCAGCTAAAGGAATAAACTCATCGGGAGCGACAAATCCCAATTCCGGATGTTGCCAACGGATTAAAGCCTCGACCCCGATCATCCCTCCTGTTTTCAAATCCACCTTTGGTTGATAATGCAGAACAAATTGATCATTCTCCAAGGCCGCGCGAAGGGCATTTTCCATGTTGAGCTTTTGAAGGCTCTGAAACCCCATCCTCTCATTAAAGAATTGATAGGTGTTCTTCCCTTTTTCTTTGGCGCGGTACATAGCCGTATCGGCATTTTTTATCAGGATGTCCACTTGGTCACCGCAAGACGGATATAAACTGATGCCAATGCTCGGGGTGACATATAATTGATGTCCCTGCAATGTGAAGGGTTTGTTAATCGCATTCAAAACATCTTGCACCGCTTGTTCTGCTTCCCGATGCGTAAGACCTGGCAATAAAAACGTAAACTCGTCCCCCCCTTGGCGTGAAACCGTATCTTGCTTACGCAAGCAACCGGTTATTCTCTCAGCCACATGCTGAAGCAGCAGATCTCCAACATTGTGTCCCAATGTGTCATTGATAAGCTTAAAGCGGTCCAAATCCATATACATAACCGCAATGCTGTGGTCGCTTCGCTTCGCCTCTTCTAATGCAAGGGTTAACCTGTTTTTGAATAATCTTTGGTTAGGCAGTCCCGTTAATGCATCATGATAAGCCATATGCCTGACAATTTTCGTATGCATGTAAGTGAAAGCGCTGAAAGTCGTAACCGCAAAAATCATCACGGCAATAGCGCTCGGGAACAATCTGCTGCCCTGGAAAAAATTCAATATCCCAACCCCGTACCCAATCGCTACGGCTAAACTAAAAACAAGCAGAAAAACACGTTTATTCGGATCCGATATTCTCAAGCTGATCGAAAAGGAAATCAATATACTAATCATAAACAGCAGCACGTTTACAATAAAAAGACCAGCCCAAGATCCGTTAGCCGGAAACATAAAATCAGTAGATCGGTCCGCCTGGACAAGATATATGCCCTCGATCCCAAGCTTCGTCCACCCGACGAGATACACAATCAGCCCCCAGGCAAAGATCAGATACACCATGGTCTTATGAACGGCAAAGCGAAGCCATAAGGGTTTCCGATCCTCTGCCACTTCCTTGGACATACTGTATGCAACATAAAACAGACAGGGAGTAAGCATAATTGGACCAATACGGAAGAGGCGAAATAAAATTTCAACTACCGCTTCAGGCAGAAGATGATGCGCATATAAACAAGCTGAATCCAGCTCCCACATCGAAGCAAACAATAAAAACCAAAATATAGCTTTCGCCATCTCTGTCTTCTCGAAAATATATAACGTGATCAATCCGACGACAAATGGAACTAAAGCAACAATAAACAGCAATAAGAGAAACACGGAGACCACCTCTCAGCTAATCTTGGTGACAAATAAACAAGTATCATTACCTCCGTATCCATGTGTTGTAATCGCTACACTGTGAATATCCCGATATTGGGTTTCAAGCACAATAGGCAGTTCTTCAAACCCTTCAGCCCTAGTTTTAATGGTCGGAGGTATAAAGCCGTACTCCAGACTCAGTAGAGACGATATCACCTGAATGACCCCCATCGCCCCGAGCATATGTCCTGTCATCCCTTTAATCGAAGTAATCGGCACGGATTGGCCGAATAACGTCTGATGCACCGTACGATCAATCCTGTCATTCACCGTTAAGCCAAGGGCCTGGCTGTTCACGTAGGACGGAGTATATTCGCCTACTGCGGCCTTAAGACATTTCAGCATACTTTGTCCCGTTTCATCGCTTTGATAAATGGACTTTCCCTCGTTAAGGGAAGCAACCCCTTCTAATACCCCGTAAATTGACGCGCCTCTCGCTCTGGCTTCTTTTTCGCGTTCCAATAGGAGAATACCCGCTCCTTCCGATATTACGAATCCTTGATGAGCATTGGAGAAAGGAACCCCGGTTTCAAAAACGTCAACATTGGGAGTAACCCCTTGGATTTTTAAAAACCCCTTGAAGCTCCAATCGGTATTCGCTGCATCCGAGCCGCCCACCACACAGGCATCAGCTTGTCCGCTTTCAAGCAGCAGCTTCCCTAACAGGATCGCGTCCGAACTCGAAGTACAGCCGGTAGTAATGGTAAAAACCTGACCCTTTATGTCCAAATGCTGGGCTACAGCGGCTGATAAACTGTGCGTATTAGCCAATGCCACACTATGTAAAGGGATTTTCTCATATACCGCTCCACCCGAGGTATATTGCTCTATCTCGGAAATCCCCCCCGCTGAGGTTCCCAAAATGACTGCGATTCGAAGGGAGTCTTTGTCTGTAAATCCGGCCATATCCATCGCATCATCAGCCGCCGACATCGCAAATCGGCTCAACCTTGGATAACGTTTCAGATTTTTCCCGCGGATCACTTTAAAATCATCATCAATAACACCGCAAACCATGTTTAAACCGTTTACCCGGTCTTTCATGACCCGATGAGTACATATTCCATGCTCCAATACCGTTTTGAATTGCAGCTTATCTTCTACATTTGGGGCTTTGATCCCATAACCTGTGATGACTACTTTATCCATTTTAACCCTCCCGGGGTACGTAAACTTGACACAATAGGACATAAGCATTAAAATTCGACATTATTCTCCAAAACCCTACTTAACGATAAAAAATATCGATCAGAGGAGCGCGTGGCCGGCAGCGTGAATATGTATGAGGTCAAATTAAGCTGTGAAGGTCTTGGGTGGGGATGGGTTTATTGTAATTAAATTGGGCTTTCGATCGGTCGTTTGAACACAGTAAGAAGCCTCTATCCGTTTGTGACCGATAGAGGCTTCTCCACCTTGCTCCCTGCGCATTGCCTAAACCCGGGTTTGCTCCTTCTACATCCGCATTGTACGTAATGTAAATTGTGAAGTATATTTATCTTCATTCCAAATCATACTCTTGCATAGCAAAAAGAGCACCTCTCGCGGTGCTCTTTCTCATGGTTTGGTGGAGGCGAACCGTGGACATGCAAATCCCCTGTCCGCCTTCGAGTGATGATACGGATATTTGGTGAAGCTTAATTTAATAAGTCGGGCTGTTCTTTTATAATCATATCCCATAGGGGTTGAAAGCTGAACCAACCTACTCGCTCCGAACCAATTTGGCGGCTTGTCATTTCCGCATGGTCCTCTTGAATTTGAATCGGCTTTCCTGCCATTTCCGCTAATAATTGAGCTTGGCAGCATCTTTCCATCGTAATAAACCACCAAGCTGTTTCATCTACAGATTTTCCGACCGTCAAAAGACCGTGATTCTGTAAAATAACCGCTTTATGGTTCCCTAATGCAAGAGCTATTCGTTTCCCTTCCTCGTAATCAAGAACGACCCCATTATAATTTTCGTAAATAGAATGATCTTTATAAAAAGCGCAAGCGTCCTGGGTAATCGGATCAAGCAGACGTCCAAGCGAAGACCAAGCTTTACCGTAAGTGGAATGAGAGTGAGCGGCTGCAACAGCATCTGGACGGGCCGCATGAATTTGAGAGTGTATCGCAAAGGCAGCACCGTTTACGATACCGGTACCCTCAGAACTGCCTTCAACAATATCGCCGTTGTGATTAACTAAAACCAGATTGGAAACTTTAATTTGACTAAAATGCATACCAAATTGGTTAACCCAATAATGATCCGGTTTTTCAGGATCGCGAACGGTAATATGGCCTGCTAAGCCGTCATCAAAACCGTATTTTGCAAATAAACGAAAAGCCGCTGCCAAACGTTCTTTCCGGTGCTGCCTTTCTTCTTCGATTGAGTTAAAAGTTGGCGCTTTCGGAAAAACTAATTTTGATTTCATATTAGCACTCCCTAAGTAATCAATTTAGAGACCATAAGGATTGGTAAATATCTTCTAAAACAGGGGCAATGATTCCCAAAACATGGGAGTGGAAACATTTCATTAATTGCTTCCTGCTTAAATTTTATTCCCTAACCTCTTCCAATGAGTACAGCTTACGACACATTTTTTTGTGAGTAAGCTCTCAGTTAAGCATCGTCGAGAATATCACCGAAATAGCAAAAACCCCGATCTCATTTGGTCGGGGTTTACACGTTGGAGGCGAACCGTGGCTATACATATTCGTAATTAGGCTGCTTCAACATTGCGATTTTGAAGGGACAGCTTAGCACGAGGACGGTGATGGAGCACATAATACAAGGCAGCGGATAGCAAAGGAATGAGTCCTGCGACTACATACATCATTCTGTAATCCGTGATGGAAGCGATTAATCCCATAAAATAAGAGCCTAATCCATAGCCTAAATCAAACAGCAAGAAAAATGTCCCTGCAGCGCTCCCCCTGCGGTGCACCGGGGCCAGCTTCATAGCGAGTGTTTGAAAACAAGGAAAGAGGGCCCCATAACCGATTCCCATAATGACGCCGGCCACCAGAACCATCGTTCCGGAATGAGCTGCGCTTATTAAAAGCATGCCGGCCGCAAACAACAAAATGCCGGGGTAATACAAATAATGTTCTTTGTATCTATCGAACACTTTGCCGATAAAGGGACGGAACAAAACGATCATAAGCGCAAAGGCAACAAAAAAATAACCCGTTACATATTGTTGATGAATCTCAGCCGTGAAAGAAGCAATAAATCCGGATAATGCGCTGTAAGAAAAGGCAAGAACAAACCCGACCAACGAAATCGGCAGCGCCTTCGGTTCAATAAAGTCACTCAATATCATGCGCTTGCTTCCCCGGCCGGTCTCTGCTTTCAGTAAAGGCTCCGATAGACTCTCCTTTTGCTGAGGCAAACGCAATCCGATTGTAAATAATAGAGAAAGCGCAGCAACCGCACAAACGGCCAACAGCAGTACATGAATGTTTTTATCTTGCCACAGAAGAAGCCCGAGGGCAGGCCCGACAACCATGGCAATACTCATAAACATGCTGAAATAGCCTACGCCTTCACCTTGCCGTGAGTCGGGAATCAGTGCGGAAGCAACCGTGCTCGTCGCCGTCGAGGCTACCGCATAGCTCATGCCGTGAATAAGACGAATCATTAAAAACAGGAAAATTCCTGCGGCACCGAAGTAACTTATACAGGCGATCAGAAAAATGACCAGCCCGATAACAGCCATTTTCTTTTTCCCGTACCGGTCTACCCATTTACCCGAAAAAGGCCTGATCAACACGCTTCCGATCACATAAATAGTAATGATTAATCCCATCTGCTGCTGATTTCCGTTCATACTATCTTTCACATATAACGGGAATGCGGTCGCGAGAATATGAAAAGTGAGAAACATAAAAAAACTGCTCAAACAAACGAATATAAAATTTCTCGTCCAAATTCTATCTCTAGCCAACAGCCTCTCTCCATTCTCCACCAGCTTTACTGTATGTAGTCATATTATAAAGTCGATACTTTATTAAAAATAATACTTATTTTATGATTGAATTATCACATGAAAGCTATGAATGGAGAGCGAACTTGTTATGGAATTTCTTCAGCTTAAATATTTCCAGGCGGTAGCGCGGCTGGAGCATATCACGAAGGCGGCCAAGGAGTTAAATATATCCCAGCCCTCGCTTAGCAACTCGATCCAGCGTTTAGAGAAAAAACTTGGCGTTCCTTTGTTCGAGCGCCAAGGCAGACGTGTCATTTTGAACGCATTCGGAAAAACATATCTTCGGCGGGTTGAGCAGGCTTTTCTGGAGCTCGAAGAAGGAGAACGTGAGATCTCGGATATGGCGGGACTTGACCGTGGCGTCATATCCATATCGGTGACGCTCCCGTATGTTCTGCCGACTCTCCTGAAAGATTTTCTCACGATGTACCCTCACGTACGAATCATACAGCGTCAGGTAAGCTCTGCTTTAGAGATGAAAAACGATCTGGAAAACGCCGATATCGATTTCTGCATTTCCAGCACTCCAATTAATGGACCGGACATCGAGTGGCTGACGCTGGTTAGAGAGGAATTGTGCTTGACTGTGCCGAAGGGACATCGTTTAGCTTCCCGAAAAAGCATTTCTCTCATTGAGGTGGCCAATGAACCGTTTATCTCTGTATCTTCCAGCTCCAACTTCCGGGAAATTACGGATGGATTTTGCCGGCAGGCCGGCTTTGAGCCCCGAATCGCATTCGAGCTCGAAGAAGTGAGCGCCATACAAACTTTAGTTGAAATGGGATTGGGCATCACCTTTACCCTCCCCCTCTCTTTAGGGAGGCAGGCCTCTAATCTAGCAACCGTACAATTAAGAATAACGGAGCCTCTTTGTCAGCGCACATTCGGGATCGCATGGAACAGGAATCATTTTTTATCGCAGGCAGCCATTCATTTCCGCCAATTCGTCATCGATTTTTTCAGTAAGCTTTAGCCTCGACGGAGCTGCCTGCCTTGGAAAGGTAAAATATTCAATAATTTTTAATTATCAAGTAGGAAAGGAGGCCATAATAAAAGAAAGAAGTTAGGGAAGTCAAAACATGGGAGGTAATATCATGGGAAGATTAGTTCATTTCGAGATTCATGTAGATGACATGGAACGTGCAAAGAAGTTTTATGGAGAGGTTTTTGGATGGACTTTTGAGGATTGGAGCAGTTATGCTGGAATGCCCTATTTTGGAGCTGTGACGGGCGATGCAAATGAACTTGGAATCAACGGAGCTTTGATGCAGCGTCAAGGCGCTTCCCCGCAACCAGGCCAGGCTATGAATGGTTATGCGTGTACAATGGGAGTGGGAGACTACGATTCTACTGAAGCAAAAATTCTAAGTCTTGGAGGCAAGCTCGCATTGCCAAAGTATGCACTGCCCGGGATGGCGTGGCAAGGGTATTACATGGACACTGAAGGAAATGTATTTGGCATTCATCAACCGGATGAGAACGCAAAATAGAATTTTGCCTTTTTCGCATATATACAAAAGCCCGACCTCACGCGGTCGGGCTTTTCATGGTAGAGGAGAGGGGATTTGAACCCCTGTCCGAAAATCACGCCACACAAGACCCAAGCAAACGCCCCCTATGTAAAATAGTCCTGATCATACATAAAACGAGGATGGTGTGCGATTTGAAGTTACTCTCTAGAAAGAGGGAATTTGAAATATCAGAAACTGGAATCAGCACGGTTGAGATATTGAAAATTGGCGGGATTGAGCAAACCATTTTAATACAAGCCGAATATATCGACAAACCTGTGCTTCTATTCATACATGGAGGTCCAAGCATGCCGCTGCCTGGTGTAAGCTGTAGATCTCGGGATTATACGGTGGCAACTACCACCAAGGAACTCATTCAACATTATGTACTTGTGTTTTGGGACCAGAGAGGAACAGGGAAGTCATATCACCCAAGCATTCCCAAAGAATCAATAAAACTCTCTCAGTTCATTTCTGACGCAGAGGAGCTTGTAGATTATCTCAGGAAACGTTTTAACCAAGATAAGATAGTCATTGCTGCGCATTCGTGGGGAAGCGTTATCGGTCTATCTCTTGCAGCAAAAATCCCTGATAAATTGCATGCTTACATAGGAATTTCTCAGATTGTAGATTGGCCTGAAAACGACCGATTATGTCGAGAATGGGCAATAAACGAAGCAAAAAAGAGAAGAAACAAAAAGGCAATAGACGAATTAATCGGATTAGGAGAGCCGCCTTACACGAAAAGCTTTAAGCAATGGGGGCAGTTGAGAAAGTGGTTAATGAAATATAATTCCATGATCTATAAAGATAAAGAGATTCAGCATCCTCGCCTCATGGACGCAGTGAAGATTATGCTTCATTCGCCTGATTATACGATTAAGGACATTTTCAATTCATTTTATAAAGGCTTCATATTTTCTTTCACACAGCAAATGATCGAAGATTTTTCTACAGTTAACTTTATAAAGTCTACAAAAAAAATCGATATACCCATTTACTTTATTCATGGTCGTAAAGATGTTCATGTTTATGGCAGCCTCGTTCAAACATACTTTGATCATTTGAGTGCGACGAAATCAAAACATTTGTTCTGGGTTGAGAAGTCTTCGCATATGTTTCACCCTGACGATGCAAAAGAGATTGAAAATATACTGATCGAGTATGTAGGTGCTGCTATAGGCTAATAAGCAAAAATATTTCTTCTTCGGACTAACAATGTTCACCCCATATCGTCACTAGGTATGCAAAAACCCCGACCTCTTGCGGTCGGGGTTCTACATATTGGTGGAGGCGAGGGGATTTGAACCCCTGTCCGAAAATCACGCCACACAGGCTTCTACGGGTGTAGTCACAGTTTTGATGTCACCCAAGCAAACGCCCCGTAACCGGCTTTCGCTAAGGTCAGCCTGATTATCTTCTTCAGCTCACCGCAGGCGGAGATGAGACAGCGTATTCCACTACTTGTTAGCCCCTAATCCAGTCACATGGACGATGCTGGGTAGAAGCACGCACACAGTTTCTTAGGCTGCGAAAGCGTAGTTTGTTTGTTGTTTGCCGTTTAATAGGCTTTAGCGTTGATGAAGCAGACGACTCCCTGCTACCCGCAACCCGCGCTCGTACAATCCCCGTCGAATCCATAAACGCCCCCAATTTTGCATAAACGATTAGCTGCAGACCCACTCTGATTCAGAGTATTAAATCGGCACTAACGTTTAGCTCGATTGAAGCTTTAGGATTAAGGAGCAGTTCCGTCAGATCGAGAAAATCAATCTGTTAAGCTGTTCCGATTGTCTAGCACGAATGCACTTGATTCGTTTGTTGCCGTTGCTACTGTTTTAGTATACCACGAAAGGACAGCTTCCGTGCATATTTGTTATTGGCAGCATTGGTTATCATCTTCCATGGAAATCAACAGATTAACGTGCGACCTTCTGCTTCTCGCGCAGGGCACGCTGGATATCGCGCTGAGCATCGCGCTTAGCAGCCGTATCCCGTTTATCGTATTGCTTCTTACCTTTACCAAGCCCAATCAACAGCTTCGCATATCCGTTGCGTACATAAATCTTCAATGGCACGATCGCATAGCCTTCCTGCTTGGACAAACCGAACAGCTTACTGATCTGAGCCTTATGCATCAAGAGCTTGCGGGCACGCGTTGGATCAGAGGGATTATGCATATTCCCTTGCTCGAACGGACTGATGTGCATATTGTGTATGAACATTTCCCCGTTACGAATAGTCGCAAACGCATCACTAATGTTCGCACGGCCATTGCGCAGCGATTTAATTTCCGTACCCAGCAGCACCATGCCTGCTTCGAACGTCTCCTCAATGAAATAGTCATGGGAAGCCTTTTTGTTCTGGGCGAGCTGCTTGCCGTCACTTTTCTTACCCATGCTAGTCACCTCGGCTTATTTAAGCTAAAATAGTTGTTGCACGCATTCTGGTGTTCATTGTAACAACTTTAGGAACGGAAATCAAGGCTGCGGTTGAATGATTCTCTCTACAGCCACCGCCAAAAAGGAGAATTCTCATGCTGCTTGAAATCATTGCTACCACTGCCGATGAAGCGGTTACAGCCGCCTTGCACGGAGCTGACCGCGTAGAGCTTATCTCTGCCTTTGACCAAGGTGGTCTAACCCCTCATGAAGCCGATACGATTTCGGTGCTTGATGCGCTTAAACGGCTCGAACAATCAGATAACACATCCGTTTCCAAAATCATTCCCGTACATGCGATGGTCAGACCGCACAGCAAATCCTTCGTTTATGATAAAGCGGATCTTAGCGTCATGGCCGCTCACATAAAAAGAATGCGATTATTAGGAATTCACGCATTCGTACTAGGCACTTTGAGGCCTAATGGCTTGATTGATACAGATTCTTTAGAGAGACTATTAGAGGCTGCCGGAGACTGTCTGGTCACCTTTCACCGGGCATTTGATGAAGCTGCTGATCAAGAAGCCGCTTTATCCACTCTTACCCGGTATCCGCAGATCAAATGGGTGCTGACCTCCGGAGGAAAGCCAAGCGTACTTGAGGCTGTAGACCAAATTAGCCGACTAATTGAGCTAAGCAAAGGACATGCTGTCACAATTATGCCTGGCAGCGGATTAACGGTATCCTCCTTGCCTGCTTTCATTCAAGCAACGGGAGCACGCGCCGTGCATCTTGGAACCGGTGTAAGAAACGGCGGAATAACTGCTCCTGTCGAAGGCGCACTTGTGCGGCAAGCCCGTCATTCTCTTGATCTATTCCAATAAAAATTCCTCACCCGGATACAAAAAAAACCGCCCTCAACCCGAAGGTTAAAGGCGGTTTTATCAACGTTCTTAAGCTATTACAGCTTTACAACGTTTTCTGCTTGTGGTCCACGGTTGCCTTGAACAACGTTAAATTCTACGCGTTGTCCTTCTTCAAGAGTTTTGAAGCCTTCGCCAGTGATTGCGGAGAAGTGTACGAATACATCGTTGCCGCCCTCAACTTCGATAAAGCCGAAACCTTTTTCTGCGTTAAACCATTTAACTGTACCTTGTTGCATGTGTAAAAACCTCCAAAAAAATAATATTAATATGCGCCTGGTTTGTCTTTAAACAAAAAATTCACACATTGGAAAGGGTTTCATGACTATAATGACACCCTTTTCAATATGTGAATTCAGGTTCATATTATCGATTGATTTGAGTGTACTATACCCAGAATTAAAAAGCAAGCGACGAGCTTAAATATATTTTCCCATATCGTCCAGGACACGGCGACTCCCATTTATTCCATAGTTCGGAAATCGCCGCCCCTATTTTTATTTGCGTTTTTTGCGGACAAAAGCAGCTGTAGTGTTTCCGCCGCCTCCACTCTTCTTCTTCCGCTTGCTCTTTCCGTGACCGCCGCCGCTGCCATCGGGGCTAGGAGAATCTGAGCTCCTGCCGCCATTAAACACACCGCTCTGCGACGTATTTTTCCGCTTCGCGCCACCACTGCTATCGCTCCGCCGGTTCCCCCCGCCTGCACCGCGGCCATTGCCGCCAGGCCCGCCGCCGCTGCGGATGGGCAGGCCCCACATATCCGTGCGCGCACCGCTTCCGCTTCCGCGCGGCTGCTCACTGCCTTGGCCCGGCGACAAATCCGCCTCTTGCCCCGGCCCGCGCTCCGCCGGCGCATTCCCGCCGCCGTTCACGCCACCCCGACCGCGCCGCTTGCTTCGACCGCGATCGCTATCAGGTGCATCGAGCCGCCATGGATTCGCCTGTTCGACAATGCCAATACTGTCGCCGCCGCGATCCGCGCCTCCGCCGCCAAATCCACCCCGGCCGGCGCCGCCTTTATTTTTGCTGCCCCTGCCCTTGCCGCCCGCGCCGGCACCTCGCTCGTTTCTTCCGCCCCGGCCGCCGCCGTTGTCTGCGCCTTGTCTATTTCCGTCTTTGCCGCCTCTGCCGCGATCGCCGAATCCACCGCGGGCATCACCTAACTTGCCGCGTTTCTTACCTCCGCCAAAACCATCGCCCGGTACTCCTTTAAAACCGCCGCGCGACTTCATATCGACAAGCTCAAAGTCGATCGTATGCTCCGTCATGCTGACGCGCGTTACGCGAATCTTCACTTCATCGCCGATCCGATATACCTTAGAAGTACGCTCGCCGACCAAAATCATATGCTGCTCGTGGAAATTGTAGTAATCATCCGACATGTCGCTCAAACGGATTAAGCCCTCGACCGAATTATCCAATTCGATAAACATCCCAAAGCTTGTAACGCTGCTAATTATGCCCTCGAACTCTTCCCCAACCTTATCGAGCATGAACTCGCATTTTTTCAGCTGATCCGTATCGCGCTCCGCATCAACCGCCACCCGCTCGCGTTCCGATGAATGCTGCGCAATATCCGGCATCCGTGCGGATAACGCCTCATGGCGGGCTTCCGTCAATTGGCCGCCGCCATCCAGCACCTCGCGAATGATCCGGTGAATGACTAAATCGGGATATCGGCGGATCGGTGATGTAAAGTGTGAATAGAACTCAGCTGCCAGACCGAAATGCCCTAAGCTCTCCGCATCGTATTTGGCCTGCTTCATTGAACGAAGCATAACGGTCGAAATAACGGTCGCTTCCTTCGTGCCGCGAATTTCTTCCAGCAGCGTCTGCAACGCCTTCGGATGAACCGAATTGCCTTTGCCCTTCACCACATAACCAAAATTCGCTGCAAACTGCACGAAATTGAGCAGCTTCTCTTGATTCGGATCCTCATGGATCCGGTAAAGAAACGGAACGCGCAGCCAATGGAAATGCTCGGCTACTGTCTCATTCGCCACCAGCATGAATTCTTCGATAATTTGCTCGGCTACCGAACGCTCGCGTTTCACAATATCAACCGCTTTGCCGTTCTCATCAACGATGACCTTCGATTCCTGGAAGTCGAAATCGATAGCGCCGCGCTTCATCCGCTTCGAGCGCAGATGCATTGCCAATTCTTCCATCAGCCCGAACATATCAAGAAGGCCGGCGTACCGCTCCTTGAGCTCCGTTTGCGGCTCTTCGTCCGTGGCCGTCAAAATTTTCTTAACATTTGTATAAGTCATACGCTCTTTTGTACGGATCACGCTCGTAAACACATCATGGCGCACGCGCTTCAAGGTAGCCGCATCGAATTCCATCTCACAAGAGAGCGTTAAACGGTCAACCTGCGGATTAAGGGAGCAAATGCCATTCGACAAGCGATGCGGCAGCATCGGAATGACGCGGTCAACCAAATAAACGCTGCACCCGCGCCTGTATGCTTCCTGGTCAAGCTGCGAATTTTCCTTCACGTAGTAGCCGACGTCCGCAATATGTACACCAAGCAAATAGTTGCCGTTCTCCAGCCACTTCACATGCACCGCATCGTCGAGATCCTTTGCATCCTCGCCATCAATCGTTACGATAATTTCGCCGCGCAGGTCCCGTCTGCCTTGTTGTATAATTTCTTCGTCTGTAATGGAATCCGGCGCTGCTTCAGCCTCGCTCATCACTTCATCAGGAAAGCCCTCCGGCAGCTGATGCTTGCGAATAATCGACAAAATGTCGACGCCAGGATCGTTCTTATGTCCTAAAATTTCGACAATTTCCCCCTCGGCAGCAGAACGGCCCTCGGGATAGGATACAATTTTAACAACGACTTTTTGACCGGATACAGCTCCTGTATAGCCGCCCTTTGGTATGAAAATATCCCGGTTAATCCGTTTATCATCCGGAACGACGAAAGCGTACGCCTCATGATCCTCGAACGTTCCGACGATTTGCGTAACGGCACGCTCAACGATCCGGACAACCTCGCCCTCCATCCGTCCGCCATGCTCGCTTCTCGAAGTGACGCGAACGAGAATGATATCGCCGTTCATCGCGCTCTTCAAGTCATTGGCATGCAAATACACATCGCCATGATCCTTCTCATCCGGGATCAGGAAGCCAAAGCCCTTCGCATGCGATTGCAGCTTGCCCCGCAAAAGGTTCATTCGTTCCGGTACACCGTAATGATCATTTGGTGTTCGAATGATTTTACCCTCATCCTCCAGCTTATTCAGCAGTTTAAGGAACTCCTTAAACTCCGCTGCGTCTTCAATACCAAAGTGCTTCTCGAGCTCTTGGTAATTCATCGGCTTATAAGCCGTCTCTCTCATAAAATCAAGCAGATCCTGCTCGTTAATGGCCATAATTGTTTTTCTCCTCGCAAACCTGCCCGAATACTCTAGTGTCGCCTGCAACAGGTTGATAGATTATCATATAACATGTAGTATACACGAAATAGATGCCGCGCATCCGCGAATATGTTGAAAATACAAAAAAAGCGAGGAATATCCTCGCTTTCTGCATGTGTATCGATTATTGTTTTACGAAGTAAGAAACAACAAGCGCAAATATGAAGAAGCCAACTGCCAGAACAACTGTCAAACGCTGTAAGAACAAATCCAAACCGCGCGCTTTCTGTTTGCCGAACAGGTGCTCAGCGCCGCCCGTAATAGCTCCGGACAAGCCTGCACTCTTACCCTTTTGCAGCAATACGACAGCAATTAGGCCGACAGAAAATATAACGAGCACGATCTTCAATAAGATTTCCATTTATTCCACCTCCAGCATAGGAGCTCCGTAAAAACACGTAGATTGAGTTTACCATAGCTGGGCGCTAATTACAATAGGACAACCCGCAATTCGACCATTTACGCAAACCCTTGCTCCTTCAAATATTGATAATTGTTAACGGCGCTCTCAAGCGAACTCGATACGAACTGCTCTTGCTCCACGATCATGAACGCTACGCCAGCAGGCTCAAGCTCGGGCAGCAGCCGGTCATAACCAACCTCACCCTTACCGATCTCCGCATCCTTCCGGCCCTTATGGAAATCCTTGAGATGCACTAATGGCACGCGGCCCTTATATTTGTTCAAATAATCGGCAGGCTTAAAGCCAGCCATATGCACCCAGCCCAGATCAAACTGCATGGTCAGAAGCTCAGCCGGAACCTGTGACAGGACAAGATCGATAATGGGCTTCTCATCCACCAGCTTAAACTCAAAATCATGATTATGATAACCATACTGCATGCCCGCAGCCTTCACCTGATTGCCACATTTCGTAAGCACATCAACCAGATGCTTCACATTGTCCATAGTCGGCTGCTCCGGAAGCGGTGCCCATGGCGAAATGATATAAGTTAAGCCAAGCTCCTTCGCATAATCGATCTGTCCTGCAAGATCGGATTCCATATGCTTCGAATCGCTATAGTTGAGGGGCACATGGGCGGAGGGCGCGATCAGCCCAAGCTCATCCATCTTGCTTTTCAGCTCATTGGCCGGCGTTTTGAAATATCCTGCAAATTCAACTGCCTTATAGCCGATCTCCGCCACTTTCTCAAGCGTACCCAGAAAATCGATTTCCGTCTGATCTCTCAGCGCGTACAACTGAATGCCTATTACCGGTTTTGTCAAACTGGACACCGCCTAATCGCTTTATGCTTTATCTGCTTTTAATGTCTTACGTGCGCCTCCGGACTATCCATGTAAAAAAAAGAAGGGCATGCCCCATGAGGCATACCCTTCTCAATAAGCCGCTAACGCGTCTTATTAAACGTTTTTCAAGTTGTAGAATGCTTTTTTGCCTGCGTATTGAGCAGTCGAACCAAGCTGGTCCTCAATGCGAAGCAATTGGTTGTATTTAGCAACGCGGTCTGTACGGGAAGGCGCGCCTGTTTTGATTTGGCCAGCGTTTGTAGCTACTGCGATGTCAGCAATTGTGCTGTCTTCGCTCTCGCCGGAACGGTGGGAGATAACTGCTGTGTAACCAGCGCGTTTAGCCATTTCGATCGCATCGAATGTTTCAGTAAGCGTACCGATTTGGTTAACTTTAACGAGGATGGAGTTACCTACGCCTTTATCGATACCGTCGGACAGACGCTCAGTGTTCGTTACGAACAGATCGTCACCAACGAGTTGTACTTTGTTTCCAAGCTTTTCAGTGAGCAATTTCCAGCCATCCCAGTCATCTTCGGAGCAGCCGTCTTCGATTGTAAGGATTGGGTATTTGTCAACCCACGATGCAAGCAGGTCAACGAACTCAGCAGGTGTGAACGATTTGCCTTCGCCTGCAAGCACGTATTTGCCGTCTTTGAAAAATTCAGTCGAAGCAACGTCCATACCGAGGAATACGTCAACACCTGGCTTGTAGCCTGCGCGCTCGATAGCGGAGATGATTGTTGTAATTGCTTCTTCGTTGGATCCAAGGTTAGGAGCAAAGCCGCCTTCGTCGCCTACAGCTGTGTTAAGATCTTTGTCATGCAATACAGCTTTCAGGTTGTGGAAAATTTCAGCGCCGATACGAAGCGCTTCTTTGAAGTTTTCTGCACCGACAGGAAGAACCATGAATTCTTGAACGTCGATGTTGTTGTCAGCGTGCTCGCCGCCATTGATGATGTTCATCATTGGAACTGGAAGCGTCTTAGCGTTGAATCCGCCAAGGTAAGTGTAAAGAGGAACATCAAGAGCGTCAGCTGCTGCGCGAGCTACTGCCATCGAAACAGCCAAGATTGCGTTAGCGCCAAGCTTAGCTTTGTTCGGAGTACCGTCAAGTTCAATCATTTTACGGTCGATTGCTACTTGATCAAGAGCATCCAAGCCAATGATTTCAGGAGCGATTTCCGTGTTAACATTTTCAACAGCTTTCAGAACGCCTTTACCAAGGTAACGGGATTTGTCGCCGTCACGAAGCTCAACAGCCTCGTAAGCGCCAGTGGAAGCGCCGGATGGAACGATTGCACGGCCTTTGCCGCCGGACTCAAGAGAAACTTCTACTTCTACAGTTGGATTTCCGCGGGAATCCAGCACTTCGCGTGCGTATACATCAACGATAATTGACATGAGAAAAACACTCCTTTAAAAGTTTTATTTGTTAATAAGTGAAACGCCAGTCATTTCTTCTGGTTTAGCCAGCTCAAGCAAATCAAGAACCGTCGGCGCGATATCAGCAAGAATGCCGCCTTCGCGAAGCGTCTCTCCTGCTCTCGTTACGATAAGAGGTACCGGGTTCGTCGTATGTGCCGTAAACGGACGGCCATTCTCGTCGAATACCATATCAGCATTACCGTGGTCAGCCGTGATGATGCAGACGCCGCCTTTGGCAAGTACAGCTTCCACTACTTTACCAAGGCATTCATCCGTAGCTTCAACCGCTTTGATCGTTGGCTCCAGCATACCGGAGTGACCCACCATATCAGGGTTAGCGAAGTTTAGAATGATTGCGTCGTGCTTGTCTGATTCAATCTCGCGCACAGTCGACTCGGCAAGCTCATACGCGCTCATTTCCGGCTTCAGATCGTACGTTGCGACCTTAGGGGAGTTGATAAGCACGCGAGTTTCACCCGGAAGCTCTGCATCGCGTCCGCCGCTGAAGAAAAACGTTACGTGCGGATATTTTTCTGTTTCTGCTGTACGCAGTTGCGTCTTGTTGTTTTGCACGAGCACTTCGCCAAGCGTATTATCAAGGTTCTTTGGTGAATACGCAACGAATCCGCCAACGGTTTCACTGAATAGCGTCAAGCAGACGAAATACAGGTTAACCGGTTGTTTCTCGCCACGGTCAAAGCCGCGGAAGTCCTCGTTCGTAAACACTTGCGACAATTGAATCGCACGGTCAGGACGGAAATTGAAGAAAATGACGGCGTCCTCGGATTCCACAAGACCGACAGGCTTGTTTTCTCCGTCTACAATAACCGTTGGCATAACGAATTCATCATAAACCGATTTCTCATAGGATTCAACTACCGCTTTAACCGGATCGAAATATTGAGGACCTTCGCCGTATACCATAGCGCGGTAGGACTTCTCCGTACGCTCCCAGCGTTTGTCGCGGTCCATCGCATAGTAGCGGCCTTGTACCGTCGCAATGCGGCCGACGCCAACTTCTTCGATTTTCGCTTGCAGACGTTCCAGGTAGCCCTTCGCGCTGTCCGGAGACACGTCGCGTCCGTCCAGGAATGCGTGAATGTACACTTCCTCAAGCTCTTCCTTCTTCGCTAGATCAAGCAAAGCGAACAAGTGCTCAATATGGCTGTGTACACCGCCGTCTGACAGCAAGCCGTACAGATGA
This sequence comes from Paenibacillus sp. J2L1-98, assembly GCF_056269405.1. Classification (NCBI taxonomy): domain Bacteria; kingdom Bacillati; phylum Bacillota; class Bacilli; order Caryophanales; family Paenibacillaceae; genus Paenibacillus; species Paenibacillus sp. J2L1-98. The sequence goes on from NZ_JBWDNW010000011.1 coordinate 149,462, forward strand.
AGCTTTTTGTTATTTGTTTTCACATGACGAACAGCGCCAAGAATCGTTTCATTCTCGTAAAACTCGCCGTCACGGATCGATTTGCTGATGCGAGTCAAGTCTTGATACACGATGCGGCCTGCGCCGATGTTCAAGTGGCCAACCTCGGAGTTGCCCATTTGACCTTCAGGCAAACCAACCGCTTCGCCGGATGCCGTCAGCGTAGTATGAGGATATGTCGACCAGTAACGGTCGTAATTTGGTTTTTTCGCTTGCGCTACTGCATTGCCCGTTACATCATCGCGCAAACCGAAGCCGTCAAGAATAATCAGCGCTACAGGTTTTGGAGCAGCCATCTTACTTGGCCCCCTCGACCAGTGCGATGTAGGATGCAGGCTCAAGGCTCGCGCCGCCTACAAGTGCGCCGTCGATGTCGGCTTGTCCCAAGTACTCAGCAACGTTATTTGGCTTCACGCTGCCGCCGTATTGGATACGAACTGCATCTGCAGTCGCTTGATCATAAAGTCCTGCAACAACGCCGCGGATGTAACCGATCACGTCTTGTGCATCCTCGGAAGTAGACGATTTGCCAGTTCCGATTGCCCAGATTGGCTCGTATGCAATTACGACTTCAGCCGCTTGCGCAGCGGAAACGCCTTGGAAAGCCGCTTCTGTTTGTACTTTACATACGTCCTTCGTTTGCCCTGCTTCTCGCTCTTCCAGCTTCTCGCCTACGCAGACGATCGGCAGCAAGCCGTTTTTAAACGAAGCGTGAACTTTCTTATTTACGATCTCGTCCGACTCCGCGAAATAAGCGCGACGTTCGGAATGACCGATAATGACGTATTTCACGCCAAGATCCTTCAGCATAACGCCGCTGATTTCACCTGTAAATGCGCCGTTGTCTTCAAAGTGAACGTTTTGCGCTCCGATTGCGATCGTAGTGCCCTTTGCTGCTTCTACAAGCGCCGGAAGCGCCGTGAAAGGAGCACAGATCACGCTCTCTACACCGTCAACCTCAGCCTTGCCTTTAACTTCGGTGAAAAATGTTACAGCCTCGGATACCGTTTTGAACATTTTCCAGTTACCTGCAATAATCGGTTTTCTAGTACTCATGCGTAAACCTCCTCAGTTGATTCGTTTATGGAAAAGCTATTATTTATCGTTAAGTGCTACAACGCCAGGAAGAATTTTACCTTCCATAAACTCTAGGGAAGCTCCGCCGCCTGTCGAGATGAAATCCATTTTGTCAGCCAGGCCGAATTTCTCAGCTGCTGCAGCCGAATCGCCGCCGCCGATTACAGTGTAGCCGGTTGTTTCAGCACATGCCTGAGCAACCGCTATTGTACCATGCGCAAAAGGCTCAATTTCGAATACGCCCATTGGCCCATTCCATACGACCAGCTTGGAATTTTTGATCACATCAGCATAAAGCTCACGCGTTTTAGGTCCGATGTCGATACCTTCCCAATCAGCAGGAATGCTGTCAACGTCAACGATTTGCGTGTTGGCATTCGCACTGAAATCGTCCGTTACAACAACATCAACAGGGATTAAGAAGTTTTTGCCGAGCTTCTTCGCTTTTTCCATGAACTCAAGCGCCAAATCAAGTTTGCTGTTATCAACAAGCGATTTACCGATTTCATGGCCTTGTGCTTTGAAGAAAGTATAAGACAAGCCGCCGCCGATAATAACATTGTCAGCAATTTCAAGCATTTTGTCGATAACCGCGATTTTGTCTTTTACTTTGGAACCGCCAACGATTGCTGTGAAAGGACGTTCTGGGTTGTTAAGCGCCTTCCCTAGCACCTCAAGCTCTCTCTCCATAAGCAGACCCGATACAGCCGGAAGGATATGCGCAATGCCTTCAGTCGATGCGTGAGCGCGGTGAGCGGCGCCGAATGCGTCGTTTACGAACAAATCAGCAAGCTTAGCGAAAGCTTTCGCCAGTTCCGGATCATTCTTCTCTTCGCCTTCGTAGAAACGTACGTTTTCAAGCAGCAGAACGTCTCCGTTGTTAAGTGCCGCAACTTGCGCTTCAACCGCTTCGCCGATTGCTTCATTCGCTTTCGTTACCTGCTTGCCGAGCAGCTCGGACAGACGCACTGCGGAAGCCGTATGACGAAGCTCTTCAACCACTTGACCATTCGGACGGCCAAGGTGGCTTGCAAGAATAACTTTAGCGCCTTTTTCAATCAAGAAGTTGATCGTAGGAAGCGTTTCACGGATTCGTTTGTCATCCGTAATTTTGCCGTTCTCAAGCGGCACGTTGAAATCAACGCGAACAAATACCCGTTTACCAGCTAATTCTGCTACATCACGTACACTTTTCTTATTCATCAATGAAACCTCCCGGAAAATTGTTATGGAAAGGTATAAAAATAAGACTACAAAAAAAAGAGGGGCGCTCCTTCAAAGAAGAAACGCCCCCATGATTCACGACTCCTAGAAGCCGCAAATCAAGGACTTTAGCTCCGCATGCGCGAGAGGCCAAAGTCCGTCCGCCTTCTTTGCTTACAGACCTTTGCTTGCAATGTAAGCAGCAAGATCAACTACGCGGTTCGAGTAGCCCCACTCGTTGTCGTACCAGGAAATAACTTTAACCATGTTGCCTTCAACAACCATAGTCGAAAGACCGTCGATTGTGGAGGAAGCAGGGTCGCTATTGTAGTCGCTCGAAACAAGCGGCAATTCGTTGTAGTTCAAGATGCCTTTAAGCGGGCCTTCAGAAGCCGCTTTGAAAGCAGCGTTAACTTCTTCAACCGTTACGTTAACTTTAAGCTCAGCTACAAGGTCAGTTACGGATACGTTAGGCGTAGGAACACGCATTGCCATACCGTTCAATTTACCTTTAAGCTCAGGCAATACGAGGGAAACAGCTTTCGCAGCGCCAGTAGACGAAGGAATGATGTTTTCCGCAGCAGCACGAGCACGGCGTAGGTCTTTATGAGGAACGTCAAGAACGGATTGATCGTTAGTGTAGGAGTGAGTAGTTGTCATCATACCTTTTACGATACCGAAGTTGTCGTTCAATACTTTTGCGAAAGGAGCAAGACAGTTTGTTGTGCAAGAAGCGTTGGAAATAATGGTATGTGCCGCAGGGTCGTATTTGTCTTCGTTAACGCCGATAACCACTGTAATATCTTCGTTCGTTGCTGGAGCGGAGATGATAACTTTTTTAGCGCCGCCTTGCAAGTGAAGCTCAGCTTTTTCTTTAGCTGTGAAAATACCAGTTGATTCAACTACGATTTCTACGCCAACGGATCCCCAAGGAAGGTCTGCAGGGTTGCGCTCTGCGAATACTTTGATTTCGCGTCCGTTTACGATAAGCGCGCCTTCTTTTGCTTCAACAGTACCGTCTAGTTGACCATGTGTAGTGTCATATTTCAGAAGATGTGCCAGTGTTGCAGTGTCTGTAAGATCGTTTACTGCCACGATTTGAACATCAGGATTGTTCAATGCTGCACGGAATACGTTACGACCGATGCGACCAAAACCATTAATACCAACTTTAACCATTTTTGTTTCCTCCTAAGCGTTTTTAAAAGATTAATATATATAATTCAAGATGTTTTGCTGTGGACATGGCTAGACCACTTGCAAATCATCATGATTCCTCATTGCTTGCTGCCTAATCATTCTCTTGCTCGATTAAGGCTACAATTTCCAGTGCTGCCGCTTCATCGGTAATGAGCACGTCATTGTGTCCGAAGCGCATAATCGCCGCTATAGCCTCGCCTTTGCTCTTGCCGCCGGCTATGCCTATAACAACTTCAGTTTTAACAATATCCTCGAGTCGTAACCCTACCGTCTGCATTTTGTGCACGACAGCGCCTTTGCGGTCGAAATAAAACCCGAACGACTCTGCAAGCGCACCTTCAGCTTCCATAGCATCGATGATCTCATTGTCCAGCCGTCTGCGTCTTGCCATTACGATAGCATCTCCGATTCCGTGTACAACGATGCGGGCACTGCGAATGACATCCACAACTTCCCGAATGTTAGGCTCCTGCATAATGGACGCGAACGCTTCCTCGCCTAGATGATCCGGTACGTGCAGAAGCCTGTACTGCGCTCCTGTGCGCTTCGCCATCATGGAAGCAATCGTATTGGCTTGATAATCCAGGCTCTCGCCAAGACCGCCTCTAGCCGGTACAAAAAAATTCGTCTTCAGCTGTGTGGAACTGGACAATTGATTCGACAGCTGCGCAATTGTCGTTCCGCCTGTAACCGCCACAACGTCATTAGGCTGCATGACCTTAGTGAGCACCTGACATCCAGCACGGCCCAGCTCTCGCTTCGTCTGTGCTGAGATTTCAGAATCGCCTGCTACAATAATGACCTGCGACAGTCCGTAATGGCTGCGTATCCTTTCCTCCAGCTCGGATAGTCCGAACATGGTCTTGTAGAAAGGTTCAAGCTGTTCTAATAAAAGCTTGCCTGAATCGCTAATTCGCATGCCCCCTGTATGGATCTCGAGCAGTCCTTGCGTTTTCAGAAAATCGGTCTCCGCCCGAAGCACCCGCTCCGTCATCGATAATGCCGCCGCCAACGTTCGACGTCCGATTAAATCCGATAGCATTACCTGGTGCAGAATCGAATACCGTTTCTTCATGACGTCGAGCAGATCCGGCACAAGCTGCTGCTGCAGTTCAACGATCTGACGCATCTCTCATCCTTCACTCCATCGGCCTACAGCGTATTCGGTTTAAATACACTGGACTCATTATGTCCCGCGTCTTCATTTCAAGTCCCACCTTTATTTTATCGGAAATATGTAATTGTAGCAATAGCCGTTTTTCATTTGAAAACGGTTTCCGTCACATTTTTCACAAAATTAATTTTAGAATTGCTCTTGCTTTCACAACTTCAATAACATATAATAAATTTTGCGACTATTTTCAAATATAAGAAGGCATAGGTTTCACCATATGCTGGACTTATATTTCGCCGCAAAACGTTAGCCTTGTCATTAAGGACGGCTTCAGCCGTTTAGCTTATGCGCCCGTGGTCCAATGGATATGACGCAGCCCTCCGAAGGCTGAGATCTAGGTTCGATTCCTTGCGGGCGCGCCACAACACTTTTTAACTGCATAAGCATGCAACACCTATCATGATACATACTAACCGTTCCTATACACTGGAACGGTTTTTTTATTTCAATTAGCGGACTCGTTTGACTATCTTTGACTTTTGACTTTTCATCCGTTATTATGAGAATACGATTTAACCATTCATTGTTTTGAGGAGGGGGCTTACGTTGGATATGAATTTCGTTCCTATGGTTATTGAGCAAAACAATCGGGGTGAGCGTGCGTATGACATTTACTCTCGCCTATTGAAAGATCGCATTATTTTTCTAGGATCCGGTGTAAATGACGTGGTGGCCAACTCCATCATCGCTCAAATGCTCTTCTTGGCTGCAGACGATCCTGAGAAAGACATTTCACTTTATATTAACAGCCCAGGCGGTTCGATCACGGCAGGCATGGCTATCTACGATACGATGCAATACATTAAACCGGACGTGTCCACAATTTGTGTCGGCATGGCCGCTTCCATGGGTGCTTTCCTGCTAACTGCAGGCGCTATAGGTAAACGATACGCGCTTCCAAACAGCGAAGTAATGATTCACCAGCCGCTCGGCGGCGCAGAAGGTCAAGCGAGCGATATCGCCATTCGCGCGAAACGCATCCTTAATATGCGTGACAAGCTGAACGGCATTTTGGCAGAGCGCAGCGGACAGCCGCTTGAGCGCATCGAGAAAGATACCGACCGCGATTACTTCATGAGCGCGGAAGAAGCGAGAACATACGGTCTTGTCGATAAGGTTATTGAGAAGCTGGCATAAACGCTTATAGAAGCTTAAAGTAAAAAAGAGCAGGCCGGAGAACAACTCCGGGCCTGCTCTTTTTTTGCCTCATCATCAAACACTTATACGCCTCTCACACAAAAAAAAGAGCTGCCGCCGCAAGCTCATATGCGAACCTGCGTGACTTCTCCCCTTCTGCATTATTGGTTTTCCAGCTCTTCTTTGCTTACCAAAGCGACTAAAGCGTTTACAGCCTGTTCTGCGTCCGAACCCTCTGCACTTATGGATACTTCAGTGCCAGAACTGATTGCTAAGCTCATTATACCCATAATGGATTTAGCATTCACTTTTTTGTCGTCTTTCTCTACAAATACCTCGGAGGAAAATTTGTTCGCTTCTTGTACGAATAATGCTGCAGGTCTTGCATGAAGTCCCGTCTTAAGACGAACTACTACCGGAAGCCTTGTCATGGAAACCATACCCCCTATATTTTACTCAATCATTAGCATGCGGCACTAGCGTTAACGGCTCTATTTGCCGTCTTCTGGCTGCAAAAGCTCGTTTTCCGGGTAAAGATAAGCCTCGTACAAGGTGAGACTCATACGTTCTTATCTTTTTAAATAAATTCACCTTGAATTATTATATCATTATACCAGCTGATGCACTAGGATGAAAGCTCACACACCGCGGATTTTTTCAGCAAGCTCGTCAATTTTGCGCAAACGGTGATTTACGCCTGATTTACTGACCTTGCCTCCCAGCATTTCGCCAACCTCTGTCAGATTCATATCGGGATGCTGCAGCCTAATTTCGGCAACCTCCTTCAATTTATCAGGCAGACTATCCAGCCCTACTTCACGCTGCAGCAGCTTAATGTTCTCGATCTGACGAACAGCCGCTCCGATCGTTTTATTCAGATTAGCCGTTTCGCAATTGACGATCCGGTTTACTGAATTACGCATGTCGCGCATAATTCGGACATCCTCAAACTTGAACAAAGCTTGATGCGCACCGATAATATTGAGAAGCTCGATAATTTTCTCGCCCTCTTTGATGTAGAAGATAAAACCCTTTTTCCGTTCAATGCATCTGGCGTTTAAATCAAATTTGTTCGCAAGGTCAACGAGCGCCTCGCAATGCTCTTGATACATCGAGGAAATTTCCAGATGATAAGAAGAGCCTTCCGGATTGTTGACGGAACCGCCTGCAAGGAAAGCGCCGCGCAAATACGAACGTTTGCAGCAGGGCTTTCGTACGATATCCTTGTCGATGCCAAGGTTGAACATAAAGCCTTCGGATACAATTTTAAGCTCGCTCAATATTTCCTGTACCCCCGCCGGGATACGGACGATATAGACATTATTTTTTTTGAGTCTCATCTTTTTGCGGACAAGCAGCTCAACGTGCACCTCATAATGCTTTTTGAGCAGGGAATAAATTCTTCTGGCAATCGCTGCATTCTCCGTTGAGATGTCCAAAACGACTTTGCGGCTGGATACGCTAACCGAACCATTCATCCGTATGAGCGCGGATAGCTCCGCTCTCTCACAACAGCCGTCCGCTTCAATTAATGTTAGCTCCTTCTTCGTTTGCGCCGCAAATGACATTATGTATCACCTCTTTCGTAACATCCAATTCTCAACTAATTTATATATATGATGGCTTAAACGTTCGGCATCATGCCGCAAAAAAGTACGGAATAAAACAAGACGGTCCGCAATTACCTCATAACCCTTTTGGGTCACCGCGTCCAAATCCAGATGAACCGCTTTCGCACCCATCTCTGCGTATTTGCTTTCGATTTGCGGCGGAATCTCGCCATCGTTCACGATCACGTAATCAAATAAATGATGGCCGATATGAGCATGAATCGCGTCCAAATGATCTCCTACCGAATAGTTATCAGTCTCTCCAGGCTGCGTCATAACATTACAAACAAACAGCTTTACCGCTTCCGAATCCACTATCGCATTCGCAAGCTTCGGAACTAACAGATTCGGAATAATGCTTGTATATAAGCTGCCGGGTCCAATCAAAATGGCGTCCGCCTGCTCAATCGCTTCGACCGCCTCCTGCAGCGGCTCCACATTGGTCGGCTCCAAAAACACCCGCTTAATTACCTTGCCCGCTTTCGGAATCATTGATTCCCCGGTGACAATCGATCCGTCGGCCATTTCCGCTTTAAGCACAATCGCCCGGCCGGCAGCCGGGAGCACCCGCCCTCGAACGGCGAGGACACGGCTTAGCTCGCGAATGCCGGTGACGAAGTCGCCGGAAATATCGGTCATCGCCGCAAGCATAAGGTTTCCGAGACTATGCCCTGCAAGTCCTGGCACTGATTTGAAACGGTACTGAAGCACCTCGGTTAGCAATGGCTCTGCATCGGCTAATGCCATCAGCACGTTGCGAATATCGCCGGGCGGAGGAATCTGAAGCTCGTTGCGTAAAATACCCGAGCTGCCGCCATCATCGGCTACCGTAACGATAGCCGTAATATCAAGCGGCTTCTCCTTAAGCCCTCGCAGCATGACGGAGAGACCTGTACCGCCGCCAATGACGACGATCTTCGGGCGTCTCATTATCTTGTGTCTACTCTGCATTCTCTCACCCCGTCAATGCTTGTCACGTTCGGCATCGCGATGGCTGACACGCACACGTTCCGTATCACTGCTGCCGAGCATGCGTCCCAAATATTCAGAAATGGCAACGGAACGATGCTTCCCTCCTGTACAGCCAATGCCGATAACAACCTGGCTTTTTCCTTCCTTTCGGTAAAGAGGAATAAGGAATTGCAGCATATCCAGCAGCTTCGTCAGAAACTGCTGTGTTTCAGGCCATTTCATTACGTAATCGTATACATCCGGGTTTTGACCGGTATTCGGGCGCAAATGCTCCACATAATGCGGATTAGGCAGAAAGCGAACGTCATAGATAAGATCGGCATCAATCGGAATGCCGTATTTAAAGCCGAAGGAGGTTACGTTTACCGACAGGCTGTTCTGTTCCAAATTCGTGAAGTGTGTAATAATACGTTCCTTCAAATGAGCCGGCTTCAAAATGCTCGTATCAATGACCTGCGATGCCCAGCCCTTTAAATCCTCAAGCAGCCTGCGCTCGTTGCGAATACCCTCAAGCGGCATTCCCTCCGGCGCCAACGGGTGACGACGTCGGCTTTCCTTATAGCGCTGAACAAGTACAGAGTCGGTTGCATCTAAAAATAATATTTCGCAGCTGATCGTATAATGCTCTTTGATGTAAGCTAAAGATTCGGACAGCGCCGTAAAAAATTCCCGCCCGCGCAAATCGATAACGAGCGCCACGTTTCCGATTTTACCTTTCGACTGTTCGATCAATTCCGCAAATTTAGGGATAAGAACGGGTGGTAAATTATCTACACAGAAGAAACCGAGATCCTCCAGGCTTTGGACAGCAATGGTCTTGCCCGCGCCAGACATCCCGGTTATAATGACAAGCTTCGCTACTGTTGCCGCCTTTTCCATGAATAAACCTCCTAAAGACTTTGCGGATGCAAAGTCACTTCGTCAGGATACGATAAGGTTTGCTAATGCAAACCTACTTCGTAAGGATTAACCTAACAGCTTAACCTCTTAGAATAAGACCTGCCGCACCTACTACGCCAGCGTTGTTGCCGAGCGTTGCTGCCACGATTTTCACGTTTTCTTTCGCTTGATCCTGAGTATACTTCTCGAATACTTCGCGAATTTGGTCGAACAGGAAATCTCCCGCTTTCGACACGCCGCCGCCAATAATGAAATATTGCGGATTCAACACGATCGCGATCATCGCCATCGATTTACCCAAATAATAAGCTGCGCGATTAACAATGCGAGTTGCCACTTCATCTCCAGCCTTCGCTGCATCAAGAACGTCCTTAGCCATGATGTTTTCTACCTGTGAGAGCGACGTACGATCGCCGCGTTCCACAGCATCCTTTGCCATACGGATAATGCCCGTTGCCGAAGATACCGTTTCCAAGCAGCCCATCTTACCACATCCGCATTGAATGGCTTCTAGATCCGGCACGATTGCCATATGGCCCAACTCGCCTGCCATTCCCATGTAACCCTCGACAATTTTACCCTCTATAATAATGCCGCCGCCTACGCCTGTTCCGAGCGTGTAGCATACGCAGTGCGCGATGCCTTTACCCGCTCCGCCCCAAGCTTCGCCTAGTGCGGCAACATTTGCATCATTATTGACCTTAACCATCTTGTTGAGCTTTTGCTCCAAATAACCCTTCAAATTGACATTCTCAAGATCCAAGTTCGGCGCAAATTTCACAATGCCGTTCGGAATGTCAAGGAATCCGGCAATACCGACGCCCACCCCGTCAACCTGCTCCCAATCGTAGTCCGATTCAACTACGATTTGCTGTGCATATTTCGCAATATTTTGTAGGATAGTGTCCGTTCCTTTACTTGACTCCGTCGGCCCTTCATACGTTTGGAGCAATTGTCCATCCGCATTGCAAATGCCTACCTTAATAGCAGTTCCACCGACATCGACCCCAACGTAAATCTTTTCAGACATCACTAGTCCACCTCATCAATATGTTAATCTTCTCTGTAACACTATAAGCGACCTTTATCTTCCGGTCAAGATAGCGGAATACAGGGAAATCGTGCGCTATCGGCTAATGAAAAGGCTATACCGTCAAGCATATCGCTCTGCTGGTATAGCCCTCCTACTGTATCTTATACTGCTGCTCGCTATGATTAAACCGATTTGCTCCAATCATGTGTAACGGCGCCTTCTAAAAATCTTTCGCAATCCAGCGCAGCCATACAACCGCTACCAGCTGCTGTGATCGCTTGACGGTATTTGCTGTCTTGAACATCGCCGCATGCGAATACGCCCGGTATATTCGTTTCGGAGGTACCCGGTTTCACTTGAATGTAACCATGTTCGTCCGTATCGATTTGGCCCGCAAGAAATTTCGTATTCGGCGTATGGCCGATCGCGATGAAGATACCGTCTGTTTCAATGACGTCCTCTTCGCCCGTTGTGTTGTCGCGAACTTTAAGTCCGGTAACGCCCATTCCGCTTGCAACGACTTCAACAGGCGTGCGGTTCAGGCTCCAGCTAATTTTCTCATTCTCGCGAGCGCGGTCCTGCATAATTTTGGAAGCGCGAAGCTCGTCACGGCGGTTAACGAGCTCAACGTTCGTTGCAAAGCGAGTGAGGAAGCCAGCCTCTTCCATCGCGGAGTCGCCGCCGCCTACTACGATGATTTTCTTGCCGCGGAAGAAGAAGCCGTCGCAAGTTGCGCATGTGCTTACGCCGCGTCCAACATTTTCTTTCTCCCCTGGAATGCCGAGGTATTTGGCCGACGCACCGGTAGAGATAATAACGCTCTCTCCTACAAGCTCTCCGTGACCTTCCACTTGAAGCTTGAATGGACGCTCTGACATATCCACGCTATTCACCCAACCGGTGATAAACTTAGCGCCGAAGCGCTCTGCTTGTTTACGCATGTTTTCCATGAGCTCAGGGCCCATGATGCCTTCCGGAAAACCGGGGAAGTTCTCAACTTCTGTCGTTGTCGTGAGCTGTCCGCCCGGTTCAGGACCTTCAATAATAAGCGGGTTCATGTTGGCGCGAGCCAAATAAATAGCCGCTGTAAGTCCTGCCGGTCCGGTACCGATAATAATGGATTTGTACATCACATTCACCTCGTAAAATTTTATTCGTCCTGCAATTCCTGTGTCGAGAAGACGGAGCTTATCGTTCTCATCTTTTCTTTTATGCCGCATACCTCGTCAATCAACTTGACGTTCTTGCTTACGGTAGCGATCGATGTGCCGTAACGTATCGATACCTCATGATACGAAATCGCCCGCCGATGCATCTTAGCTGTCAAATATTCCAACGCGGCTGCCCAGCCCTCCGGCTTTGTCAGCTTCGGAACGTCCGGATACACCCGCGACAAAAACTCTACCCATAAGGTCATCAAATCATGCTGCTGAACCAAATCGTACTGCTTGCTCATGCGGCCCAGCGCCATTTCAACAACAGCTTGCCATTTCTCTTCCCACACAGGCAGTCTCGAGGGTACGCGATTCGGTTCGATTACCGTTTCTTTCCCTTCCAGCACGACACGCAAAGACTCTTGAACGCCTATCGTCCGCAGTACGAAGATGGCAATGCGCTTTAAGTAATCATCCTCATCCCGCTCCAGCAGGAATGTCTGCAGCACATCCTTTACTTCACTGTCGGCAATCATGCCGAGCGCTTGAATAACCTGGAGCTTCGTATGCTGGTCGCCATGGCGCAGAGCCCAGAAAAACGACGACCGAACAAGCGGATCGCGCTTGAGGTGATCGGGAATGCCGTCCGAAGACTTCTCCCATAGCTTAAATTGCTCCTCAAACGGCAAATGGTAGTGGTAGCTTATTGATCCAGTCTGCTGCCCGTTTCGGACGAGCTCAAGCTGTTCCATGTAATAATGGGGGATACCCGATGTCGGATCGAGCTTAATCGTCTGCTTCCACAGCCGCTCGGCTTCCTGTAAACGCCCGATATTGCATGCGGCGACAGCCGCATAATGATACAGACTAGGATCCTGATGCAGCTCGGCGTCCTTAAGCAGCCTAATAAAGTGCTTATAAGCAGCCCCATGCTCTCCTAAGATGCCCATTGTAGTTGCCAATTTAAACACATGCTCCTGATGGAACGGCACCGTCTTCGTAAGCAGCTCGACGAGCGGCTTCAAGCTTTGTTCGTCATTCTTATGCTGATAGAAAATGGCAAGGTTGCACAGCGCATGCAAATTGCCGGATTCGATTTCGAGCACCTCATGAATAGTGTCCATCGCCTTATCGAACATGCCCATATAATAATAGGCTAACGCCAAATTGTTGCGCGCAGCCAGAAAATCCGGTTGGCCCTCGATGATCTTTTCCAATATGCGTACGGCCTCGGTGAATTTGCCTTCCTCAAGAAGCGTCCGGGCCAAGTCATGCTCGACCATGCCTTCACGCGATTTAATGTTCGTCAGACGCGTAGGGCGCTCCAGCTCAAAATGCAGCAAATCCATCATATCTTCCGCTTCGTCGAGAAACTGCCCTTCGGAATCCTCTTCTAAATACCGGATCAGCGAGCTCTCGGCCGCTTCATACTGCTCCATATTGGCAAAATTGTTCGCCATATAGAAATGGCATTCCGTCATTGTCGGATCGAGCTCATCCACAATCCAACCTAAGATCCGGTTCGATTCCTCATAATTGCCCATTTCAGAAAGAATGCCGGCCATATTGCAATGGTTTACCGGATTTTCCGGCTCGTATTCTACGGCGCGACGAAAATATTTAAGTGCCTTGTCATAATGGAATCGATCAAGCGACCGAACCGCACGTTCGAAAAAAAACGTGGCGTCCCATTGAATCGGTATGACTTTCGTCTGTTGATCTACGGCAACACGTTTCTTCCCTTTCACTGGCAAGGCACCTCCCGTTACTTCCGATTTTCTACGATTATACCATAGCACTACCCATCAGAACACGAAAGAATATGTGGCAAAATCGCGGACGGCAAATACACCGCCCGCGATTTCCCGCGGCAATACTATTCAATTCGCATATTAAGCATCGTTCGGACGCTTATACGCCGCTGCTTTTGAACAAGGTGCTGATGGATCCGCCTTCCAAAATAATGCGGGTTGCTTCCGCAAGCAGCGGCGCAACTGAGAGCACTTTGAAGCGTTCCGGCGTCGATTCCGGCAGCTTGATGGAGTCCGTGACGATAACTTCTTTAATATTTGGATGATCTAAACGCTCAATGGCCGAGCCGGAGAATAACGGGTGCGTAGCGCATACGTAAACATCTTCAGCTCCGCGCTCCTTCAAGCTTTCCACAACGTTGATAATCGTAGATCCCGTGTCGATCAGATCCTCGATGATAATCGGAGTCTGGCCTTCGACATCCCCGATTACGTGTGTGATAACCGATTCATTGTGCGCAGGGCGTTTCTTAATCATGATCGCAAATGATGTATCCAAGTAGTTTGCCAGCTTCTCTGCTGTTGAAGCGCGGCCTGCATCCGGCGATACAACAACCGGGTTCTTGATGTTTTTGGACTTCAAATAATCGCTGATCAGATCAAGCGCAGTCATATGATCGACCGGAATGTTGAAAAAGCCTTGAATTGCTGGAGCATGCAGGTCGATTGTGATTACGCGGTTCGCTCCAACTGTAGTGAGCACATCCGCCAGCATTTTCGCTGAAATCGGCTCCCTTGGTGCTGCTTTGCGTTCCTGACGCGCATAACCGTAATACGGCATGATGATGTTGACCGTTCTTGCGGAAGCACGCTTCGCCGCATCAATCATGACAAGCAATTCGACAAAATGCTCGTTGATCGGATGCGAGAATGATTGCACGAGGAAGACATCGCAATTCCGAATCGTTTCCTCGTAATGCACGTAAATCTCACCGCTTTTGAAACGGGACATCTTGATCTCGCCTAGCGTCAGACCAAGCTCTGCACTAATTTTCTGAGCCAATACCGGATTAGACGAACCCGAAAAAATACGCACCTTGTCGCTTAACATGATACCCTCCTGAGCGTTAAAACCAATTAATTTTACGGAACAAGTATTCGTCCTTGCCAGATCATTCGACAAGGCTTATTTGATCATCTATATTATACATGGATTTTACCATATTTCAAAAATCAATCATCACTAATTTTCGACAATTAAATGTCGCCAGCTGCGAAAATCCGACATCTTTCAACAAAGCATAGGCTTGATCCAAATATTGGCCCAGTCTTTCAGGCTGATGAGCATCCGAGCCAACCGTCAGCGGAATGCCTAATTGCCGCGCATATTCCAGCATTCTGCGGCTTGGGAACATCTCTGCGGCAGGCGTGCGGAGTCCGGAAGCATTAAGCTCGATAGCGAGCCCGTGCCGCTTAACCGCATCCAGCGCAGCATTTTCCAAATGCGTAACATCGCCGTCCGGCTGGAAGCCGAAACGCTTGATCACGTCAATATGCCCTATATAGTCATAGAAACCGGTCGCAGCCGCTTTGCCGATCGCATCGTAGTATTGCTCATATACAGCCATGCGGTCGCGGCCTTCCCAGCCCCCCGTTTGCCGGAAATCCGTAATGTCCCATTCGCCGAGAAAATGAACGGAGCCGATGACGTAATCCCAAGGATAAGCATTCACGATCGCTGAGATCTGCTCCTCGCAGCCTTCGATATAATCGCCTTCAAGCCCAACGCGGATGTCGATTTGCCCTTTATACTTCTGTTTAAGCTCAAGGCATTCCTCCACATAACGCGGAAGCTCATCCATCGGCATCGCCATTTCCGGATAGTAAGCGGCAGGATCAACATGGAGCAGCGGCATATGGTCGGAGAGGCCAAGCTGCACGAGTCCGATCTCTATTCCCTTCCGTACATATTCCTCTAGCTCGCCGACGGCATGACCGCAGCGGGCATGGTGGGTATGGTAATCGATAAACATATGCATACCGGCCTTTCTAAGGAAATTTATAACCAGCTTTCATTTATCTCATTTTGTTCGTGGTTGGCTTGCCGTGACGGCTGTTGATTTCACTGATTACATCATCCAGAGGCAGTCCGCGCTCGCGGAGCAATACCATCAGATGAAAAATAAGATCGCCGACTTCGCTGCGAAGCTCGTCATTATCCTGATTTTTCGAAGCTATGATGACCTCCGACGCTTCCTCGCCAACCTTCTTCAAAATTTTATCTACGCCTTTATCGAACAAGTAGGAGGTGTAAGAGTCCTCAGGCCGCTCTGCGTAACGCTCGGCGATAACGCTCTCCAGCTGTCCCAGCGTAGCGAACCGGTCTGCAGAAGCCGGTACGGCTTCTGCGGATGCTGGCGCATTTCCGTTCACCTCAACCGGATTGAAGAAGCAGCTGTAACGTCCTGTGTGGCAAGCCGGCCCCTTTTGCTCTACTTTAACAAGCAGCGTGTCGCCGTCGCAGTCATAAGCCATTGAGACGATGCGCTGCGTATGGCCGCTTGTCGCCCCTTTGTTCCAAAGCTCATTCCGCGAACGGCTCCAAAACCAGGTTACGCCGGATTCTACGGAAAGCTGCAGCGACTCCTTGTTCATATAAGCGAGCATAAGCACTTCTTTGCTCTGCACATCCTGTACAACGGCAGGCACTAGCCCTGCGTCGTCCCATTTGATTTTTGAGATAATCTCGCTCTGGCTGATTTCCGTCACCGTACCTCTACTCCCTTCAACCGCAAGTCGTCCTTCACTTCACGAATCGTCATTTCCTTATAGTGAAAAATCGTAGCGGCCAGCGCCGCATCCGCATGGGCCTGCTGGAATACATCGTTAAAGTGCTCGATTCTTCCCGCTCCGCCTGACGCAATAACCGGAATGCCCAGCGAATCCGACACTGCCTGCGTGAGCTTAATGTCGAAGCCGTCCTTCGTGCCGTCCGCATCCATACTCGTCAGCAAAATTTCGCCTGCGCCGAGACGCTCCACTTCGCGCGCCCATTCCAGCGCCTTAATGCCTGTCGTCTTGCGTCCGCCGTGCGTGTAAACCTCCCACTCGCCCCACTCGGCATTGAACTTGGCGTCAATCGCCACCACGATGCACTGCGAGCCGAACTTGCGCGAGCCTTCCTGCACGAGCGCCGGGTTTAAGACAGCCGCCGTGTTAATGCCGATTTTGTCCGCGCCTGCGCGCAGCAGCCGCTTCATATCGTCAACATGGGAAATTCCGCCGCCTACCGTAAACGGAATCGTAATTTCTCCAGCCGTCCGCTTGACGACCTCTATCATCGTGGCGCGCCCTTCGACGGAAGCCGATATATCCAAAAATACAAGCTCATCAGCGCCCTCCTGGTCATAGGTGGCCGCCAGCTCGACTGGATCGCCCGCATCCCGCAGGTTCACGAAGTTAACGCCTTTCACAACGCGGCCATCCTTCACGTCAAGACACGGAATGATACGTTTCGCCAGCATGTTGCCCTCTCCTTTATGCCCGTTTAGCCGAGCTTAATCTATATATTCGGTGTTACTCGGTAATACTTAATATTACTTAAAGACTAAGAGCGTTCGCTGCTTGTCAGCGCAAGGAAGTTGCCGAGCAGCTGCATGCCGAGCTCACCGCTCTTCTCCGGGTGGAACTGCATGCCGTACACATTGCCGCGGCCGACAATCGCCGTTACCTGCTGATAATAATCCGTCGTCGCCAGCAGGTCGGAGGCCAGTTCCGGCTTCGCGTGGAACGAATGCACGAAATAAACATGCCCCTCCGTCAGCCCGCTAAACAGCGGCGACTGCTCCTGCAGAAACGATAGCTTGTTCCAGCCCATATGCGGGATTTTATAATCGCCTGCGAAGCGAACGACCTTGCCCGGCAGCAGATTTAATCCGTCGTTTGTGCCGTATTCCTCGCTTTGACTGAAGAGCAGCTGCATACCAAGGCAAATACCGAGCATCGGCTTGCCGGAGGCCGCATACGCTTTTGCCACCTCGTCCAGCTTCGTTTCGCGCAGGTTTTGCATCGCATCCCCGAAAGCGCCAACGCCCGGAAGGATTGCCCCGTCTGCTGCCGCGATCGTTTGCGGATCGGCCGTAATAACCGCCTCGTAGCCAAGACGCTCGACCGCTTTGCTTACGCTGTGCAAATTGCCCATGCCGTAATCAATAATCGCGATCATACTACAGCACTCCCTTCGTCGAAGGCACTCCTTGCACGCGGGGATCAATGCTCGTTGCTTCATCAAGCGCACGTCCTAGCGCCTTGAACACCGCTTCAATCATGTGATGCGTGTTTACGCCGTAATGAACGATGACATGCAGCGTGATGCGCGATTCTAGCGCCAGCTTCCACAGAAACTCATGAACAAGCTCCGTTGAGAAACTGCCTACCTGAGAAGATGGATATTCTGCGCGGTATTCAAAGTGCGGACGGTTGCTGACGTCGATAATAACCTGTGCGAGCGCCTCATCCATAGGGACGAATACGCTGGCGTAACGCTTAATGCCGCGTTTGTCGCCGAGTGCCTCGCGAAGCGTCTGCCCGATGCAAATCCCGATGTCCTCTACTGTATGGTGATCATCGATGTCGATATCGCCGCGCGCTTCAACTTCCAGATTGAATTGGCCATGCTTCGTAAACAAATCAAGCATATGGTTAAGGAAAGGCACATCCGTGTCAATCTTCGTCTCGCCTGTACCATCTACTGCAAATTTAAGCTTAATATCCGTCTCGCTGGTTTTACGTTCCACCGATGCTTCACGTACCCGATTTTCCGACATTTCCATTCCCTCTTCCTACAATTTATTAATGGTTTCTATGGTTGTTTCCTCAGCTGATTAGTTAGCGGTAAAAAGGGCTTTATACACTATAGCGCCCTTTTTTACCGTTGTATTGTTGCTGCATCGTTCAATGCGCTGCGACCGACCGTGTTACCCGCGTTCCTTCTCAAGGCGGATCCCGATCGCGCGAGCATGTCCTTCAAGCCCTTCGTGACGCGCCAGCGTCATAATTTTGTCGCCATTCGCAAGCAGCGCTTCTTTGCTGTAGTAGATCAGGCTCGACTTTTTCAAGAAATCGTCGACGTTAACCGGCGAGGAGAAGCGTGCCGTGCCATTGGTCGGGATGATGTGATTCGGTCCTGCAAAATAATCCCCTACCGGCTCCGAGCTGTAAGGCCCGAGGAAAATCGCGCCGGCGTTCTGAATGAAGCCGAGCAGACGCATCGGATCGACCGTCAGCACCTCAAGGTGCTCAGGCGCCAGCTGGTTGACAACGTCGATACCCGCTTCCAGCGAATCGACGAGCAGGACAGCGCCGTAGCTGTCGATGGAGCTGCGGGCAATAGCTTGGCGCGGCAGCGTGGAAAGCTGACGCTCGACCTCCGCTGCGACCGCTTCCGCAAGCTGCTGCGACGGCGTAATGAGAATCGCCGAAGCCATCTCATCGTGCTCCGCTTGCGACAGCAGGTCCGCGGCTACATACGCGGGATCGGCAGAATCGTCAGCAAGCACGACGATTTCACTTGGCCCGGCGATGCTGTCGATATCGACGGCACCGAACACGGCGCGCTTAGCCAGCGCCACGTAAATGTTGCCCGGTCCGCAAATTTTGTCGACCGGGGCAATGCTGGCCGTGCCGTACGCAAGCGCGGCAATGGCTTGAGCGCCGCCGACCCGGTACATCTCCTTGACGCCCGCTTCTGCGGCGGCAACGAGAATATACGGGTCGATGCCCGCTGTGCCGCCGGTTGCAGGCGGCGTCACCATCACAATCTCCGGCACGCCGGCTACCTGTGCCGGAATGACATTCATCAGCACGGACGACGGGTAAGCCGCCTTGCCTCCGGGCACGTATACGCCGACCCGCTTCAGCGGCCGCATAATTTGCCCGAGCAGCGTTCCGTCCTGCTGCAGATCCATCCACGAGTTCCGCATTTGCTTCTCATGGAATACGCGGACGTTCACGGCCGCCTCGCGAATGGCCGTGAGAAAATCGGCGTCGACAAGATCATATGCCGCCTCAATCTCCTCCTGCGTCACGCGCAGCGACGCCGCATCCAGCTTAACGCGGTCATGCTGCTCCGTATACCTCAGCAGCGCCGCGTCCCCCTCGGCCTTCACGTCTGCAACGATCCGCAGGGCCGCTTCATTTTGCTCCGGTGTGCCATACTCCACCTCGCGCTTCAAACCAAACTGCTCCGCTCGCATGATGCGCATATTGCCCACTCCTTCCACGTGCTTGAATATCTATAATTTTACGCCCGTACAGCCAGCGCCTCTTGCAGCCGATCGCACAGGCTCTGAATCACGTCATTTTTCATCCGGTAGCTAACCCGGTTCGCAATTAAACGGCTCGTAATGCCAAAGATCGATTCCATCTCCACGAGTCCGTTCTCGCGCAGCGTTTGGCCCGTTTCCACCATATCGACGATGCGGTCCGCAAGGCCGATCATCGGCGCAAGCTCAATCGATCCGTTCAGCTTAATCACCTCAACCTGCTGGCCGAGCTCACGGAAATACGCTGAAGCCACGTTCGGGTATTTGGTCGCTACACGCGGATTAATCGTCGGCTTCCAGTCGGGCATGCCGATTACCGACATGCGGCATTTGGCAATACCTAGATCGAGAAGCTCGTAAACGTCCTTATTTTCCTCCATCAGCACGTCTTTGCCAACAATGCCGATATCAGCTACGCCATATTCCACATAAGTCGGCACATCGACCGGCTTCGCCATAATGAACTCCATGCCCGCTTCTGGAAGCTCAATGATCAGCTTGCGCGTATCATCAAAATCATTTGGAATCGGCAGTCCCGCTTCGCGAAACAGCTTCGATGCCACCTTATAAATGCGGCCCTTCGGCATCGCCACTTTCAAAATATCTTTTGTCTCTCCGCTCATATGACGCTTCCTCCTTTCATTCCATTTCCGTTAAACGACAGCAATTTTGTATAAGTCACGCCTTTATGTGTAAAAGAGCGCTGCTCTTTCGATACCAGCACTTCATCCAGCGCATTGATCTTCTCATCTGAACGCTCCGTTACAACGCTAACGCCCTGCGCGCGCAGCTCCTGCGCTTTAACAAGCGCTTCGCCTCGTCCCGCCGTGTTGTAGACGACCAGTGTACGCTCCGTTTCGTTCTCATCGTTATCGCCAAGCAGCTCAAGGATGCGTGTCGTCTTTAGCGCAAAGCCCGTTGCAGGCGCCGGTCTGCCGAACTGTGCCAGCAGATTGTCATAGCGTCCGCCGCTCACAACCGGGAACCCTAAATCAGCTGCGTAGCCTTCGAATGTCATGCCTGTGTAATAGGAGAAATCCCCGATCATCGTCAGGTCGATGAGCACATGCTCGCATACGCCATACTCCTTAAGCACATCCCAAATTTCGCATAAATGCCGGATCGATGCCCGTGCGTGATCATCCACGCTTAGCTGCAGCGCCTGATCGCAAATCTCCTGACCGCCGCGCAAGCGCAAAATCCCTTCAAGCTCGCGCTGCACCGATTCATCGATGGAAAGCTCGCGCAGCTGCTGCCGGTAGCCTACAAAATCACGGCCAAGCAAGCAGCTCTTAAGCTGCTCCTGAGCTTCCGTACGGCCCGGCAGCGCTTCCTCCATTAAGCCGTTCAGGAACCCGACATGCCCGATCGCTATTTTGAAGCGTTCAACGCCTGCCGCCTTCAGTGATGCTATCGCAAGCGCGACGACCTCCGCATCCGCTTCCGCCGATGAGTCGCCGACAAGCTCTACGCCCGTTTGGAAAAACTCCGCCTCGCGGCCAGCCTCTTCCTCAATAGCGCGGAACACATTGGAGTGGTAGGACAAGCGCTGCGGGAAATCCGCTTGCTTCAATAGCGATGACACAACGCGGGCGATTGGTGCAGTCATATCGGAGCGCAATACCAGCGTCGTACCGCGGTTATTGAGCAGCTTGAACAGCTTCTGATCCGACGTTGAGCTGGCAACGCCCACTGTATCGTAGTATTCCATCGTTGGTGTTATAATTTGCTCATAGCCCCAGCCTTGCATACAGGCCAGCACTTGGCGCTCAATATGACGCAGCTTCGCAACCGCGCTCGGTAAATAATCTTTAACGCCTATCGGCTTCTCGAATACTTTTGGTTTAGACATGTATTTTCACCTTCACTTACTTTAGTGGTTTAAAGTACTACCATGTTACCATACTAACAAATTAAAGAGTTTAGTCGTAATCTTAGCATGAATAGCTTCTCCTCGTCAAGCAAAAAGCCATCCTGTTTGCCCAAAAAGAAAGCCCCGTCCCGTTACGAAACGAACTCGTCTGGACGAAGCTTTCTGCAGCTTATTCTATTTGTTTATAATGCTGTGCACGCTCTCATCGGACAAGCTTGCCATAACCGTCTCGCTCCGCTTAATCTCCCGCATCGGATTGCCGCCTACGAATGCATAAGCCGGCACATCCTTATGGATGACAGAGCCGGCGGCTACTACCGCATGATCGCCAATCGTTACACCCGGCAGTATCGTCGTATTCGCACCGACCATGACATGGGAGCCGATGACGACATCGCCCAGCCGGTACTCTTTGATCAAATATTCATGGGTCAGAATCGTTGTATTATATCCGATAATCGTATTATTACCGACCGTAATGCGTTCGGGGAAGAAGACATCGACCATGACCATAAGCGCAAATGCGGTATGCTCTCCGACCTTCATGCCGAGCAAGCGGCGGTAAATCCAATTTTTGAGCGGAAGGACCGGGCAATAACGCGCGAGCTGGATAAAAATAAAATTACGGACTGATTTGACTCGGCTTACCGTCGAATATACCTGCCATAACGCGTTTGGTCCTTCCACCGGATATCGTTCAACTTTACGCAAGCGTCTCCCGCTCCAATCCTACAAATGCATATAGATCGCGCATGTCGTTAATGACATGGTGAGCTCCCGCTTCCTTCAGAATCTGCTCACCCTTCAGCGACCATGCGACGCCAACCGCGATCGTACCCGCCGCAATCGCGGATTGGATATCGACAATGCTGTCGCCAACCATAATCGTCGAAGACGGATCGGCTCCGAGCAGCTTGATCGCTTTGCTCACCGGCTCAGCATGCGGCTTAGGATTAACAACGTCATCAATCGTAACGATAGCATCTATGTAATCAAACAGACCTGTGTATTTTAAGCCGCGTTCCGTTGTCAGACGCATTTTCGTCGTGACGACTCCGATTTGAATGCCTTGTCCATGCAGTTTCTCGATGACTTCATTTACGTAATCAAACGCCTTAACATACTCATCATGCAATCGCAAATTCACTTCACGATAAGCTGCTACAAGATGAGTGACGTCTTCCAGACCCGAAAATAATTTCATCTGATCCGTCAGAGGCTGTCCCATGCTTGGGATGATATGTTCTCTTCCAAAGCCTTCCGGCGTTACGCCCTGCAGGGCTTCTATGAACGAGCGAATAATAAGCTCATTGGTGTCGATAATCGTGCCGTCCAAATCGAACAGCATTGTTTTGATTTTGCCGGTCATTGTAAATCCTCCCTACATTACTCTTATTGTTTGCTGGCTTCATCCTCTTTAATAGAAGAAGCATCATCCAATTTCGCTGTCGCTGCATCATTGCCGCCGTTTCTCTCCGGCTTGCTGGTTACAATCGGATCATGGTAATACGCTGATGCCAGGCCTGTCTTGCGTCGCACGATAATAAGCGCGATAGCTCCGAGGATGAGAAGCAGGGCCAGTACTTGTGATATTCTTATGTTTCCGTAAGCCGGATCCAAATAGCCTGGTTTGAATAAAACTTCCATCGGCGTCCATAGACCGTTAATGAACGATGCCAACCAAGACGGCCCTATGAATGCAAGGCTGTCCGTACGAAGCGCTTCAATGAAGAAGCGGCCGATTGAATACCAGATAAAGTAGCTGGCCATCAGCTCGCCCGCACGTAAAAATCGTTGGCGGCGCAGTACGAACAATAAGCAGAGACCAACCAGACTCCATACCGATTCATACAAAAATGCCGGATGGCGATATACGCCCTCAACAAGCATTTGATCCACGATAAAAGACGGCAGATGGAGCGTATTACGCAGGAAGGATTCGCTTACTTCACCGCCGTAAGCCTCCTGGTTCATGAAATTGCCCCAACGGCCGATCATTTGACCAACAAGCAGACCTGGAACACAAATGTCCACCAATCGCCAGAAGTTATAGCCCTTGTAGCGGAAATAGAAAAATCCGCAAATGAAAGCACCGATAATCGCGCCATAAATCGCGATGCCGCCATTCCATATTTTGAACACATCAACAAAGTTTCCTTTGTAATCTTCCCATTTGAACGCCACATAATAAATTCGCGCTCCAATAATGGCGGAAGGGACGCCAAGCAGCAGTAAGTCCATAAAGAAATCCGGCTTAATGCCGAACCGCTTCCCTTCCTGCACGACGAGCAGCAGCCCGACTAACGCCGCTGTCCCCAAAATAATGCCGTACCAATGCACTTCAATCGGTCCTAATGTGAAGGCAATTGGATTTAATATCAATGTCTTCATTATTTTATATCCCCTTTAGGCTCAATCGTATTCGTCCATATCGTCGGCAATCGTTTCCGTCAGCTTGTTCGTAAACTGCAGCGCCGCATTGTAGCCCATCCGTTTCAATCGGAAATTCATCGCAGCAACCTCAATAATAACTGCCAAGTTACGGCCCGGACGTACAGGCACCGTTACGAGCGGAATGTCCGTATCGATAATGCGCGTTGTTTCCTCATCGAGTCCTAGGCGGTCATACTGCTTGTCCTGCTGCCAATTTTCCAGCTTAATGACAAGGCCGATACGCTTTTGGGTACGCACTGCTCCTGCACCGAACAATGTCATGACATTAATGATCCCCAGACCCCTAATTTCGAGCAGGTGACGAATAAGCTCAGGTGCGCTGCCATGCAGCTGTGCATCCGATGTCTGCATAATTTCAACCGCATCATCGGCAACAAGCCGATGCCCGCGCTTGACAAGCTCCAGCGCCGTCTCGCTTTTACCAATGCCGCTTCCCCCGGTAATGAGCATGCCTACGCCGTATACGTCAACGAGGACGCCATGAATCGTTGCGGTCGGAGCCAGCTTTCTCTCCAGGAAGTCGGTAATTCTGCTAAATAGAATGGTCGTTGCCACATTGCTTCGCAGCAGAGTTATTTGATGCTCGTTCGATTGATCAATAAGCTCCTGAGGTGCTTCCAGCCCTCTAGTCAAAATAATGCATGGCGTATCCTCGTTACACAGGCGGACCATGCGGTCCAGCCGTTCCTCGCCATCCAGCATATTTAGAAATGAAATTTCCGTCCGGCCGAGCAGTTGAATCCGCTCGCTCGGATGATAATGGAAATAACCAGCCATCTCCAGACCGGGGCGATACAAATCATCTACCGTAATGACACGCTTCATTCCGTCCTCGCCAGCAATAATTTCGAGCTGAAATTGTTTAACGAGTTCAGATACTTTCACTTTTTTCGGCATCGTAGGGCCTCCTCATATGACAACTGCTTGTGTATATATGTATGTTTTTTTCCAATGTCTTCATCGTAAAGGAAAAAGGCGCCGAAAGCAACGTTTCCTCCGCTGCCCAGCGCTTTGTATTCACTTAATCGGTATGCTGATTGACTCTCATATATAGCCGGTGCGTACAAACGGTTTTCATGAAACGCAAAAAAAGAACGATCGGATAATCCGACCGTTCTTCTTCCATGCTATTTATTAATTTTCAAAAATGTTAAGTTCAGTCGCTTTGTCGAACAAGTGTACTTTGTTCATGTCAAGAGCAAGCTTAACCGACACGCCGTCACGAACGCCGGAGCGGCCGTCAACACGAGCGATAACTGTGTCAGTGCCGATACCGTTCAGGTACAGGTACATCTCGTGACCAAGGTTCTCAGCTACCTCAACATTCGCGTTCACGATTGTTTGTGGGGAAGCTTCCAAGAATACTGGCTCTTCGTGAAGATCTTCTGGGCGAATACCAAGAATCACTTCTTTGCCGATGTAGCCTTTCGAGCGAAGCACTGCTGCTTTACCTTCAGGAACTACTACGTCAACGCCGCTAGCTTTGAAACGAAGCGCGCCGCCTTGCTCTGCAAGGGAACCGCTGATAAAGTTCATCGAAGGAGCGCCGATAAAGCCAGCTACGAAAATATTAACA
The DNA here is from genome assembly GCF_056269405.1 of Paenibacillus sp. J2L1-98. NCBI lineage: Bacteria > Bacillati > Bacillota > Bacilli > Caryophanales > Paenibacillaceae > Paenibacillus > Paenibacillus sp. J2L1-98. The sequence continues at coordinate 174,938 of NZ_JBWDNW010000011.1, forward strand.
GGGTGGTTGTAAAGCTCTTCTGGAGAAGCAGTTTGTTGAATGAAACCGTCTTTCATAACAACGATACGGTCACCCATCGTCATCGCTTCGATTTGGTCATGCGTTACGTAAATAGTAGTTGTTTCAAGACGTTTTGTAAGCTTGCTGATTTCAGCGCGCATTTGTCCACGAAGTTTCGCGTCCAAGTTGGAAAGCGGCTCATCCATCAAGAATACTTGCGGCTCACGAACGATTGCGCGTCCTAGAGCGACACGTTGACGTTGACCACCGGAAAGTGCTTTTGGTTTACGGTCAAGCAAGTGCTCAATATCAAGAATTTTAGCAGCTTCACGAACACGTTTGTCGATATCTGCTTTTTTGAATTTGCGAAGTTTAAGGCCGAAAGCCATATTTTGGTAAACATTCATGTGCGGGTACAACGCGTAGGATTGGAATACCATCGCGATGTCGCGGTCTTTAGGAGCAACGTCGTTCACAAGGCGGTCGCCGATGAACAATTTGCCTTCCGAAATTTCTTCAAGGCCTGCAATCATACGAAGAGTTGTCGATTTACCGCAACCAGATGGTCCGACCAATACGAGAAACTCTTTGTCCTTAATATCTAAGTTAACGTCAGTAACCGATGCTTTGTCAGTACCCGGATATTTTTTGTAAATGCCTTCTAAACGTACGCCTGCCATATTAATTTTCCCCCTAGAAAGAAATTTCGATATGCCTATATCTTATCCCACAGGGGCGAATGTGACTATGCACATACTTTACAAAAAAACTAATTTCTTTTCGTAACTTTATACAATAGTAATATAATTTTGACTAAAACAGCATCTCGAAACTGCCTGACATCAAGTCCCGTTTCTTGTTTAAGCTTGTCTAAACGGTATAAAAGCGTATTACGATGAATATATAATTTCTTCGCCGTCTCGCTAACATTGCAATCGAGCGTAAAAAAAGTGTCTAAAGTGCTCAACATTTCTGATTCCACAAATAAATCGGCTCTTTTTAGCGATTGTTCCAAGTATTTGGAGCGCTGTGCTTCAGGAATCGAGTTTAATAAACGTTCAAGCTGAAGCATCCACGGCAAATGAATATTTGTACCTACATGGAATTTCCGTCCGAGATTTAACGTTTCCCGCAGCAGAATAGTCGTCTCGACCATTCCCTTCGCCGGTGATGTTGGATGTGCGACAGCCAGATGGCATTCGCCGATCCATTCGCTGGCAAGCATTTCGTGCAATCCAAGCCCAATCGACGCTAAGCTATCCTCCAGCGTTTCTTCCTCCTGCTCGTCAAATGCATCCGAATCCTCATCCTTAAGTAACGACACAGACCCCCAAATGAGCCATTCCTGACTCTTGAGCGGAATGAGCAATACATCATCAGACATAAATGAACGCAGCAGCTTCTCCAGCTCCGTATACGTTGCTTGCTTGGTACCTGATTGCTCGGTCACGAGTAAGAATGGAATCATTTCGTTAAATAAACGGCTGCCAACTGTCAAATGATCCGGTAAAGAATAGGCAGGCTCATCAGACTCCAGCTGCTTCTGAATCCAATCGCCCAGCTTAAGCGCATTCCTTTCCGTTTCCGGGATTGCCGCTCTCTTTTTCTCCGCCAAAGCGCCGCGATTAAGCTGCAATGTCCAGCTAATCAGCTCTTTTTCGGTCGTCTGCAAGGTAGAACTCTCAATTTCTAATAGATCTACTGCATAATCAGTAGAAGAGATAACGATCCACGTTCTCCCGTCTTTCTCGATGCGCTCTCCTTCTATAGGAGAAGATAATTTTTGATCGACTTGCCGCACCGCAGCAGTATTACTTACTAAATCGCTCCACTCCGCCATCGATTTCGAAACAGCATGTACCGGACAGTTCAAAATGTGCTGCAGAGGCTTCAACCAGTCTGTCGTGCTCATTTCTCTTTCTCCAATCTCCACAAGCGTCAGCGGATTAATGAGTAAAAAGCTTATTCCTACTTATTTGTAGAATAATGCCTTTTTTCGTCATTGTACCACAAGCGTTAATCTAATTCAGCCTATAGCAAGTAAAAGAATGATCGACAATAGCGCGAATAGCGCAGCAATCAAGTAGAGAAACGACACCGTCTGTACCTGACTCAGACCCCATTTCATCAAGACATGATGCGTGTGAAGCTTGTCTGCACGGTGCAAACCCTTCCCGCTAATAAGCCTGCGCAGCATTACATAAGCCGTGTCGAAAATAGGCAATCCAAGCGCCAATAACGGAACAAGCAGCGTAATGAACGTTGCCCTCTTAAACGTTCCGTCTACCGCAATAACCGCAAGCGTATAGCCAAGAAAGGTGGCTCCGGCATCGCCCATAAAAATGCGCGCCGGGTAAAAATTATGCACTAAAAATCCAAAGCACGCGCCTGCTACAATGACTGCGAGAATAGCTGTGCTTGGCTGCCCTTTTATGAGAGCCACGATTAACAGCGTGAGCGCTGAAAGCGTGCAGACGCCTGAAGCAAGACCATCAACTCCATCTATAAAATTGATCATATTGATCAATCCGAAAACCCATAGCATCGTTGTAAGCCATGAGAACCAATCGGGAAAAGAAATGAACAGGTTCGTAAACGGATTAGCGATTCCGGCAATTTTAATATGAAATAGGGTGGGAATTGAAGCGGCTCCCATATAAAGAATAACGCGCGGCCATACCGGAAAATCCCGTCCCTTCGCCTTAGCGCCATCATCCAGAAGCCCGACGAGAACGAGCAGTGTGCCTCCCGTAACAATGGTCCAAGTAAGCGGTGTAACGCCTATAAAAATAAACATCGCGATAACGCAGCCGACAAAAATAGCCGCTCCTCCCATTAGAGGTATCGGCTTATTATGTATCTTCCTTTGATTGGGACGGTCAACGAAGCCTAGGCGCAGTGCAAGTATCCGAAGCGGTGGTACGCATGCAAATACTATCGCAAAGCTGATTAATGCCGCAAGTCCATATACCATTGCAATACCCCTTTTTCTCTTCTAATTTATTTCCGTATGTATACATTGTTCCCTTATATCGATAAAATACAAGAAACAAATCATACTTGTTTGACCAAAATGGCCAATTCGTGGTACGATTTATTCTAAGTTAACTCATCGGATTAATTGAATATTGATCTGCAGACTATTTAAGTATAAAAGAGGAGTGTACACATGGCGAATATCGTTATTATTTCAGGTAGTCCGAATGCTTCATCACGATTGAACGGGATCACGCAATTCATAGAGCAGCAATTAACGGAGAAAAACCTTTCGGTCGATCTGATTACGGTCGTTTCATTACCGGCCGAAGATCTCATTCATGCTCGTTTTGGCAGTCCTGCTATTATAGAAGCGAATAAATTAGTAGAAAATGCAGATGCCGTTATTATTGCAAGTCCTGTTTATAAAGCATCCTTCACAGGCGTACTGAAAACATTTCTGGATTTATTGCCGCAAAAAGGTCTTGATGGAAAAATTATTGCTCCTCTGTTCATCGGCGGTACCATTGCCCATCTTCTCTCCATTGACTACTCCCTTAAGCCTGTCCTCGCTTCAATGGGCGCAAAACTTTATGTTAGCGGCGTTTACGCTGTCGACTCGCAAATTAATCGTACGCAAGAGCCTAACGAAGCCCCCGTGTTTGAATTAAATGAAGAGCTGACCCTGCGGCTATCGGAGACCGTAAATGAACTGGTTCGCGAGCTTTCTCTTCGCAGCAAATAACCAATTCATTTATAAATAAAGGTGTACGCATGTAAGCGGTAAGCTGCTTAATGCGTACACCTTTTCTGTTCCAAAATAATAAAATCAAAAAACCGAAGATCCTAAGATCTTCGGTTACGATGTTTTTTGTAATAAAAATGGTGAGTCATGTAGGATTCGAACCTACGACACCCTGATTAAAAGTCAGGTGCTCTACCAACTGAGCTAATGACTCATGATGTTTTAAAAAAACTGGTGGAGGATGATGGATTCGAACCACCGAACTCAGAGAGAGCAGATTTACAGTCTGCCGTGTTTAGCCACTTCACTAATCCTCCATGCTATTACCTATTTTTCGTTATTACGAAAAATAAAGTGGTGGCTCGGGACGGAATCGAACCGCCGACACGAGGATTTTCAGTCCTCTGCTCTACCGACTGAGCTACCGAGCCTTACTTTAAAGAAAAATGGCGGAGCTGACGGGATTCGAACCCGCGGTCTCCTGCGTGACAGGCAGGCATGTTGGGCCACTACACCACAGCTCCAAGTGGATCCGGTCAAAAACCGAATAAGTAAATAATGGTGGAGGCTGACGGGATCGAACCGCCGACCCTCTGCTTGTAAGGCAGATGCTCTCCCAGCTGAGCTAAGCCTCCGAATGTTGCTATAAAGAAAGGTAATGGTAGCGGCGAAGGGGATCGAACCCCCGACCTCACGGGTATGAACCGTACGCTCTAGCCAGCTGAGCTACACCGCCACGCTTGTCCCCCGAATAATTGTCGCTTGCAGCGTTCGGGGACGCATGCAAGATCAGGTAATGACATCGCCAAATGTCTTCGCAATTAAGCTGTATCTGTTGCACTAGGCAACGCTCCACAACTAAGTTTGCGCCCTGAAAACTGGATACGAAAGTTAGGTTTGCTGAACCTTATTAGCTGCTGTCTGCCGGATGTATGGGTCCATGCAAACGTCTTTAGGATAAGCCCTCGACCGATTAGTATTCGTCAGCTCCACACATTGCTGTGCTTCCACCCCGAACCTATCAACCTCGTCGTCTTCAAGGGGTCTTACATACTGGGAAAT
>NZ_JBWDNW010000010.1:0-188969 GCF_056269405.1 Paenibacillus sp. J2L1-98
CAACGAACGGTTACAAGCAAAACTAAACGGCCTCAGTCCAATGGAATACAGGACCAAGGCCGCCTAATTATTTTTATTATTTGTACTGTCTACTTGACGGGGAGCAGTTCAGTTTTGGACTGCCGCTGTCTTTATTTTTGTTAGCATTCACTTAAGCGGGATACAACATTTTCGATTAATTTGATGCCTGCATCCCCGCGCAAGGTAGCGATTGATTCGGGATGGAATTGCACCGCTGTAATTGGCAGCGTTTTATGCTCGATTCCCATGACGATTCCATCTTCAGAGACCGCATTGACATTTAAGCAGCTCGGCAGTTCCTTTGCATACAAAGAATGGTAACGGCCTACATGAAATTTCCCAGGCAATCCCGCCCAAATATGGCTTAACCCGTCGGTCTTAACTAATGAGGATTTACCGTGCTGAGGATAATCCAGCACATCCAGACTCCCCCCAAAATATTCAACAATACCTTGCAGTCCCAAGCATACGCCAAAAATAGGTATTTGCTTCTCCAAACAGACAGCAATCGTTTTATTCAATGCAAATTGGGAAGGCTTGCCGGGACCAGGAGAAAGCACAACCATATTGAACGTTTTTTCTTTTAAAATATCCCGGGCATAGGGTGCGCGCAAAGTCATTACGTTCGCGCCGGTTTGCTTCATATAATTGGACAGCGTATGGACAAAAGAATCTTCATGGTCGATAAGCAAAATATTTTTGCCCTGTCCTGCATTTGAGCGAGTCGGTTTAGATTGTTCAGCTCCCCCGCTATGGGATCCGCGCACAGCTTGGACTAGAGCAGCCGCTTTGGTGAGCGTTTCCTGTTCTTCTGCCTCCGACACAGAATCGTATAATAACGTTGCCCCAACACGAATTTGTGCGACACCGTCTTGAATTCTGATCGTCCGCAACGTCAAACCCGTATTCAAATCACCATTGAAAGCAAAATAGCCGACAGCCCCGCCGTACCATCCCCTTGGGGATGTTTCATGATCTTCAATCCAACGGATAGCGGCGCGTTTAGGAGCGCCTGTCACGGTAACAGCCCACATATGGGACATAAATGCATCCAATGCGTCAAACTCAGGACGTAAGATTCCCTCCACGTGATCGACAGTATGAATAAGGTGGGAGTACATTTCAATTTGCCGTCTCCCGATCACTTCAACGGAACCAGGTTCGCAAATACGGGATTTATCGTTCCGGTCCACATCCGTACACATCGTCAGCTCAGATTCTTCCTTAACGGAATTTAACAGCTCTCTAATTTGATCTGAATCTTCAATCGCGTTACTCCCGCGTTTTATTGTTCCTGATATCGGACAAGTCTCCACTCTTCTGCCCTCGACTCTAACGTACATTTCGGGAGAAGAACCGACTAAAAATTGATTACCCAAATTAATAATGAAGCCGTATGGGCTCGGATTAATCCGCTGCAGCCGCTCGAATATCGTTGATGGAAGGCTGGAACATGACTCATACAGCGTGTGGGAGGGAACGACTTCAAACAAATCCCCCACCTTGAAGGATTTAATGGCTTCCCGCACCAGATTGGCATAGTTTCCTTCGGTATAACTATTTAACGGGATTTGCCCATAAAGCTCCGGCTTTGTAAGCGCCCCTGTTCTTTCGAGTCCGGCGGTACTTTCATCATTAAACCTGAAATCATAAGATAACTGATAAGCGGAATTCAGATGGCGGTCAACAATAATGATCTCATCAGGAAAATAAAGGATTACATCTGAGTCACGGCTCTCCCGCTCATGCTTGAGTTCCATAGGTTCAAACTGAAAAACCAAATCATATCCAAACGCCCCGTACAAGCCAAGAAAAGAATCCTCAGGCGAATAAAAAAAATCTCTGATCGCACGGATTACAGTAAAAATAGAAGGCTGTTTCGTTCTTTCCTCTTCATTAAACACCGCTTTACTGATTTTAATGTTTCCTGAAACTTTGCTTCCCGTATAATCGAGATTTTCAATAACGTCGATTTCTCTAAGTTTGTGAAAAGTGGCATGTAATAATATTTTTCCTCTTTCATTCTCCGCCGTCAAACTGAACCCGTTTCCACTAGCTGCAAGCTCCAATGCGGGGTTTCTAAAACCAATGTCCCAACGCGAATAACGTCCAGGATATTCAAAACCGCTGGAAAATAACGCACCTTTTTTATTATCGATTTCTTTTAAGATGACTTGATTGGCTGTCGTGACATCAATGCGGTCTGCCGTACGGGTAATTTCAATGTTTCCTTTGGTGGTGTATAAGCTTTGGCGGGGAATAGAAACGAACGATGACAAAATACTCATGCGGATTACCTCCTCTAAATTTTAGAGGAGAACAGGAATAACCTAAGAGAGGATATTTGGGATTGAAAAAACTCAAAACTAAATACACTTCGCATCTCTCGACTAGTCTCATCTCTTCTCGGCTCAGCTAACCTGTTCTCATCTCAACTGCTTAAAGTTTAATAGGTTTTCCAAATATTTTCAAGACACAATTTGAAACTCTGCCATTCTGTAGGTGTTCTCGATTGTGATGTGTTATAAAAGCTAATAAGGCTGCCGATTCATTCGCTTAGGCAGCCCCGCTGATGGTTATTTAGCTATTGCATTGAAACAAACAATGATCTTATTTAGCTGGTATATAAATATCAATTTGAGCTGCTTCACTTTCCAATGCATGTATATCGTGCCAATATTCAATATCAATTGGTCTTTCGCCATACGTCTTGTTTATAAAATCATAAGTTGCACCGATCTGTGATTCTGCATCTTTATGTATAATTTTGATATAACGGCCGGAAGGCACAGTATGCGTTATCATGTCATTAGGAATTTCGCCATACGAGGTTACTTCGAAGCCGATCACATGTTGATATGACACATGATGAGTCCAATGACCGTCATAAGGATAAATTTGGATTAAGTAAATGCCTGATCCTTTCCTGTTTTCGATTTCATTCACCCGTTTCTCCAAACCCTCGCGTAACGATCCAATAATCTTCGATTCTAAAACAGCGTTTAGACTTGCGGTTATTGAAAAACCAACCAGCCTGATCTCTTCTCTTTCCAAACTATCGACTTGATAACTTTTCATTTTTATATCCCTCCCGTTATATATAAAAATGCACCTACAAATAGATTAGCAAATTTACGTTCGCTTGTAAGGTGTATAACGTAATCATTTGCTAGAGAAAAAATCATAGAGCATTACAAAAGAATAATCGACCTAATGGCGGACATACTAGCGCCTGAAAGGAGTGTGGAAGATTTTCACTTATTGGATCGATCACTCCCCTTGTGGCGTTCTAATTTCATTAAGCCTCTTTTTATAAATCTCGCCCCATTCTTTCATGGATCTTATGATCGGTTCCAACGTTTTGCCGAAATCAGTGAGAGAATATTCCACTCTGGGCGGAACTTCTTTATAAACTTCTCTATGGATGATGCCGTCCCGTTCAAGCTCACGTAACTGAAGTGTTAGCATAAACTGCGTAATACCCGGATTAAGACGCCGGATTTCATTAAATCTTTTCGTTCCGCTGATGAGATGATAAAGAATGATCCCTTTCCATTTGCCCCCGATGACATCCAAAGTTGTCTCCACAGGACATGCCTCCATGTTTGGACTGGCACCGTATTTGTTTCTTCGGTCTCCCATTATTCTGTCTCCTCACAATGGTATGATTTTTAATACTATGTAATAAAATTATGCGTACTTTCTAAAAGTAAGTATACAGCATATAATTCAAATGCACGATATACCAACTTGAAAGGAAGTAAAATATGAGCAATCACCAAAAAATGAAAGCAGTCGGAGCTTACCGATATCTCCCTTTAGCCGACCCGGAGTGCCTTGTTGATCTGTATATAGAAAAACCGAATCCAACCGGCCGTGATCTATTAGTAAAAGTAATAGCCATCTCTGTTAACCCTGCAGATTTGGGCGTTCGGGAGAAAAACAACTATGAAGAAGAATCACCCAAAATTCTTGGTTGGGATGTATCCGGGATCGTGGAAGAAGTTGGACCTGAATGTCAATTGTTTAAACCTGGAGATGAGATATTTTATGCGGGCAGTGTGACCCGCCCAGGGGGGAATAGTGAATTTCACTTGGTAGATGAACGAATTGCGGGAAACAAACCGAAGAGTTTAGATTTCGCGCAAGCTGCCGCTTTACCGCTTACCTCGATTACGGCTTGGGAGGGTTTATTTGATCGATTAGGAATTAGTCATAGCGTAGAAGAAAACAAAAATAAAAGCTTACTCATTATCGGTGCAGCAGGAGGAGTAGGGTCGATTGCTACTCAACTTGCAAAATTAGCAGGCTTAACTGTAATTGGCACTGCTTCCCGCCCAGAGTCCATCCAGTGGGCCAAAGATCAAGGAGCAGATTTTACAATCAACCATAACAGCCATTTTTCATCGCAACTTAAAAATATTGGGTTTGAGACCGTGGACTATATATTTTGCTTAAATGATACGGTACAACATTTTGCGAATATGGCTGAAGCCATAACCCCCCAAGGCAAGATTTGTTCAATCGTTCCAGCAGATAAAGCATCATGGACGGGAAGTTTGGATATGGATATGCTTTTTTCTAAAAGTATCACGTTTGTTTGGGAGCTGATGTTTACCCGTTCCATGTACCAAACTGGAGATATGATCAAACAACATGATCTACTGAATAAACTGGCTGATTTAATCGATAACGGGAAGTTGAAAACGACTTTAGCTGAACGAATTGAACCCATTAATGCAAAAAACCTGCGTTTAGTACATGAAAAAATGGAAACAGGAAGAACGATAGGAAAGATTGTGTTGGAAAATTTCCAATAAAGCTTCAATGATAAAGGAGCAGCCGGCACACTGCTCCTTTGAGTCGTATCGAAGCGACTCCTGTGTAAAGTTCCCCGCTAGTTCAATCTCTGGTAATCTCATTTCGCTCATTCCACTTCAGCAAGACGTATCTTTTTATTTGTTCTGCTACTTCGGATGGTGGGGTGGTAGTCGTATCGATTGTTGGCATCGGGGGATTGTCGATATAGGGAAAGTTTTCCTATAAAAATATTCAACCGCAGCCGAATGCTGATACGCCGGTTGCCTGTCTATACCCCTTCAGCCGGGTCCATCGAAAGCCCAACAACCTTATGAGGTTGTTGGGCTTCTTAGTACTCCAATCACTCACCCATGAATTCGTCTATTTCATTCTTTCGATGTTCGCATTCTATTGTGCAATCCCGCCGTTTAGGTTATTTGAGGTGGTTTTCTCACTAAGTAAATTTATCAGGCAGCGCCTTAATGATTTCTTCATACTGTAGAGCAACTGCCACTTCCAGAATATGTATAGGGTTTTGATGAGCGTAAGCTACAAGCAATTCTTTATTAAACTCATCATCATTTAATTTCAAACTTCTTTTTATCAATTCCATCATAGCTCTTTGATTGCGAAAATTAAGCTGCTCTATTTTTTCCATTGCCAATTCAATATCACCCTGCATAGTACACCCCAATATCCGTGATCCGTGGTTTTAGTTTATTTTTAAAATAACTTATCGTTCGTTATACATAATACTAATTCGATGTACTTCCATTTTTTCAGGGGGGATGATGTCAATTTGGTAGGAGATTGGATTGGTTTCAAGACGGTTGACTTCGATTTCATATAGAAATTCCACAGCATGAATAACCCTTTTTTGTGTGCAAAAAAATGCCTGTCCTCCGAATTCGCCATGAAACATGAGAAAATTTTAACAAGATTATCCGATTAAAGCTGTGCTAGAATAAACGACACCAAAGGAATTCTATAAATTTACTATTATTCGTATACGGAGGAATTCAACATCATGTACAGATTTCTGACTCTATTCACCCTACTCGTACTAGTTACCGCAGCCGCATCAAATCACAAGATCGATGCTTCGCCTGTCTTGAAAATCGGCAGCGAAGGACAGGTAATTTCGGATCTGCAGTTCCGGCTTCATACGCTCGGATATTACAATTTACCGATCGATACAAATTTCGGAAAAGTAACCCGCAGCGCGGTTCAAAGCTTCCAAAAATATAACGGACTTCAGAGTGACGGCATTGTAGGCCCGAAAACATGGAGGAAGCTCAAAAGATTGTCGGTCAACAAAAAAGAGCTTTCCATGCTTGCGCGTGTCATTTATGCAGAGGCAAGAGGGGAAAACTATAAAGGCCAAGTGGCGGTCGGTGCGGTTGTTATGAACCGCCTGCAGTCTCCAAAGTTTCCCAAAACAGTGAAAGAAATCATTATGGAGCCCAATGCTTTCTCAGCCGTAAAGGACGGACAGTACTGGCTAATACCGAATCAAAAGGCGTTCACGGCGGCAAAAGCTGCGATAAAAGGTATGGACCCGACCGGCAATGCATTGTTCTACTATAATCCAGATATTTCCAACTCAAGTTGGTTCAAGACGCGTACAGCCACCATGAAAATAGGCAATCATCTATTTACACTGTAGGTATAGCCAAGAAAGAAAAAAATAATTATCCAGAACAGGGGAACGAATAAATGAGAATTGATACCAAAATCCGACAAAAGGCAAGAGTTGAAGTGGTAATTGATATTATTAAAGATATTTCTGAGAAAGAGACCATTCCGGAAGCTTTCAAAGATAAATTAAACGCTATGAGCTATGAAGATTTGGGAACCTTGGTTATGAATATCGTTAAAACCCGATCCGTTGATGAAATCCTTAATTGAATACGTAATTGAGTCCATTTTCGGAAACCTAATATAAAAAACGAAGCCGCACCTATAGCTATGCTGGGTGCGGCTTTATTTTATGAGCTTCAACTAAACAGCCATCAATCGATAAATGGCTTGAGCTGCCTCGGCGCGGGTCATTGGCGCTTTCGGTACGAATCGATTATCATTACGTCCTTTCACTAAGCCGATCTTCAAGGCGGACTTGATGGACGACATAGCCCACTCGTCTATCCGGTCAGCATCATCGAAAGGCAGAACATGCTCCGATGTTATGGAGCTATCCGTTTTAAACGAGTAAGCCTTCATCAGCATGACAGCCATTTCTTGGCGAGTAATCGAAGCATCGGGATCAAAGACCGACTTACTGCGGCCGTTGATGATTCCAGCCTCAAATGCGGCGGATACAGCTTCCGAATACCATGCATCAGCTGCTACATCGGTAAAATTATGCTCCGTTCCTCTTGTAAGCTTAAGGACTCTTACCAGCAAAGCCGCGAACTCCGCTCGGCTGATTGAACGGGCCGGCTCAAAGGTGGAGGCGGTTGTTCCTTTAACGATCTGCTTCGCCGCAAGCTCGTTAATGACGTCACTTGCCCAATAGCCGGCCGGAACATCGTCAAACTGCATCGTGACCTTGAGCACCGCGTACATACTGAAATGATTGATTTGCGCGATCCGCTCGCCATCGATCAGCATGCTCTCCACATACTCCAGACTGCCATCCCCGGCGATATAATAGACGCCTGCTTTATCGGAATTAAAAGCTTCTTCTTGCTTAAGGCGGATCGTGATCGGCTTGCTGAACTGCGTCAGGACCCGTTCATCTCCCGCGCTGTTTTTGATGGACAGCTTGAACTCATAGGCTTCTCCAACGATGTCAATTTGAGTGTGTTCCGTTTGCTTGCCGCTTTGTGCAAGCAGCTGTTCCGTATCTGTTTTGCCTACAGGCTGCAGCTTTAAAGTTATGGAGCTGTTAGCCGTATCGGTCAGTTTGTTTTGGAGCTCATGGAACAGCTCGGCCGGAATCTCAACGGATAGGTTATCCGTTTGGAATTTCACAGGCTGCTTATACAACCGATCATAGAGAGCTGACGGAATCACGACCTCCGAGACAGTCGCAGGCAGCTTAACCGTGCTGGTCCCGTCCTCATTCACCGTTATTTGTCCCGGTGAAACCGTAACCTTGCCCGGCGCCGGATCACTGCCCGAATTTGCTGTTCCCCCCTGCTCAGGTTCAGCCTTTTTGTCCATTACGAGCTCAATATCATCGAAATAACCCCACGTTCCCGCTGGCGCTTCAACGTCAAAGCCGACCGTTGCTTGACCGTTTGTTACGTTAATATTTTGCACGGTATATTCCTTCCAGATATTGTAACCTGCATTGACGACATCGGTGCTGAGCGTCGTCCCGCTCCCCGTTTCCGCGAAAAGCTTCAGCTTCGTTTCGCCGCCGCCGCCCGAAGACCAAGCTTTAAGCGTATAGGTTCCGTTCTCTAAGCCGGTCACGGTTTGTGTTAATTGATAAGCGTAATTCGAACCATTCCAATAATTGAAGGCATTCGTACCGGAATGGGCATTGCCCGCGTTTTCTTCAATTTTCCCGGAGTTCTCTGTTCCCGTTAAGAACCAGTGGGTCAGACTGCCGCTTTCGAAGCCTTCGTTCTGAACTAGGTTAGGATTAGCCAACACCGTTATTTCCATCGATGCCTTCTGATCTAGTCCGGCGACTGTGCCTTGAAGCGTGAATTTGCCCGGCACATTCAACTTATCTTTATCGATGGCATCCCAAGTTACGGCTGCCTGGGATATGGAGCCCTCGTTGTACAGCACGCCTGCTGTAGCTGGCAGCGAAGGCATCGCGCCCTTCGCAATGGTTATGGCCGGTGAAGTATAAACCATAACCGGAACCTTTGCGGCATTTGTGTCTGGCGTAAACTTGAACGCGTTAAGAGAGCTTAGTGCATTGCCGTCAAAATCAAACATCGCTTGATTTTCCCAGCCGTTTCCTTCGCCGGTTTTCCAGCCTACCCCCGCCAGCCATGCAGGCTCCCAATAGAAGACGCCGAGGCCTTTGTTGTCTTTCACATGGGCAACCGTATTCATGACGAGCTCTGTCACCAGCTGTTGATTTTCAGGCGTAGCTTCAAAACCAGCATTCCTAACTTGATCCGCACCGGCAATATTGCCGGGTCCGTCTGCATCCGCGAGTGTGTGCGGGTAAGCCGTTTCGGCAACGACAATCTGTTTGCCGTAACGGTCAGCCATATCATCCATATTCGTCTTCAACTGCTGAAACGTGCCGTGCCAATAAGGATAATAGGACATGCCAATGACATCGTAGTCCACTTCCAGCGCTTTAACTTGATCGAAGAAGCTGCGGAATTTATGGTTGTCGCCGCCTTCCGCCAAGTGAATCATAATTTTCGTTGTTTGGCCATCCGGAGTCGTCTCGCGGACCGCGCTCACTCCTTCCTTCAACAGCTCAGCCAATTTCGCAAATTGACTGGTCGAGCCGTCAGGAAGCATCATGCCGTTATTGATTTCATTACCGATCTGTACCATGTCCGGATAAGCATTAACCGCTTTCAAACCGTTCATGACTTCAGCGGTATAATCGTATACGGCCTGCTTCAATTCAGGAAACGTTAAGTTTTTCCAGGCATCCGGCTTCACCTGTTGGCCGGGATCGGCCCAGAAATCGGAGTAATGGAAATCGACAAGCAACTTCATGCCGGCCGCCTTCACCCGCTGAGCCATCGTTATCAAATGAGCAGCGTCGTTAAAACCATCCGAATGCATCGGATTATTCCACACACGCAAACGGACGTAGTTGACGCCGCGTTCTTTGAGAATGGCAAGCAGCTCCTTCTCTTGCCTTTGGTCATTTACCTGGTCATAATATTTAATTCCCTTCGCTTCAATCGCCTGAAGCGTCGAAATGTCTACCCCTTTGATGAAGGTGTCCGGATCGGACAGCGCCGCTGCGTAAGCCTGATCTCTCGTCCCGGAAACGATAATCGTTGTAAGCGCTAACACAAATACCAATAGAGCGCTTAATCCTTTTCGAACCCATGCTCCCATCACATTAATTCCTCCTTAGCAGGTTATGTATACCATTTTAGTAGGGGGACCGCATGCCCTTGAACGGTCGATTTTGTTGTGCTTAATGAAAAGGAGGAGGCAGCTGTCACCTCCTTTTTGCTTTTATTTATTTGCTGGCAAGAAATGCGTCGATTTGAGATTGAAGCTCTGTCTGAAGCTTATCAATGCCGGCCGCTTTCAGCTGCTTGATCAGATCCGCTTGACCTTTATCAATATCCTTAATTAGGCCGTATTCGAGAGGAATGGCGTAACGAATCATAACATTGCCGACGTTGGCAACTTCGTTTTTCACCTTCGTATCGTCGAATACGAAGGTTTCCAGATCGAAGTTATAAACCTTTTGCTTCCATGCGTTTTCGATAGCGTCCCCTTCAGCTGGGTAAGAAGCATCCTTGCGGTTCAGCGGCGAGTTAGCGCCCCAGTTGGAGAAGCCCATGAAGTTAGCCGTGCTTGCAGTCGCGTTGAATTTGTCGTCGCCTACCGCTTCATAGTGGGTGCCTGCAATGCCGTACATGAACAGATCATGAATTTCTTTATCGTTTTGCAGCAAATCGATGACCATCAGTGCGCGCTCCGCTTTTTTGGACGTTTCGTGAATCGCAAAGCCGTTTTGCGTTGAGATCGCGGCAATTTTCTTTTTGTCAGGCGTAAGATCCGCAATCGCGAGCTCCACCTCCGGCTTCTCTCTGCGCAGCTCGGCCAGGTTCGAGGATAGCGTACCCAGGTTGTGAACGTAGGATGCCGTTTTGCCGGCTTTCATATCCTGCCATACGTCATTCTTATTATTGACTATGTTTTTCGACCATGCATTGTTGTCAACCAGATCTTTGTAATATTTCAGAAGCTCTTTGAATTCCGCCGTATCGTAAATGTTGAATACTTTTCCGCTTGCATCGTCAAGTTTGTAAGCCAGCGGCATGTTGTAGTCTACCAGATTCCACTCATTTTTCTGCTCGAGCAGAATTTGATCCAGCTCATGCCATTTCCATCCGTCAGCGGGTTTAGCGCTGTAAGCGTTAATGCCTTTTTCGTTAGCAGCGATCGTTTTTACGTAATTTGCAAACGTTTCAGGGCTGTTAACAGGGTCGAGATTGTATTTTTTGCGCAGGTCTTCGCGGATTAGAACCGCTTTGTCTATCACCTCAGGATTGTTGTTTGGAACCATGTACTGCTTGCCGTTCACCTTCGATTGCTCCCAAGCGACTGTCGGCATCGCTTTCCACGTAAGCGGCATATTTTTCTGAAGCAGCTCGTCGGTCAGCTCAAGGAAGCCGCCTTTAAGTGCTTGGTCGTTATAGAACGCCCAGTTTGCCGTATATGCGATATCGAAGTCTTCGCTGGCAGCGAATTTCAATGGGTACTTTTGATTCCAATCGGACCAATCCAAAAACTCCGCTTGAACTGTTGCATTGATTTTCTCTTTCAGCTTTTTGTTCAGCTCTCCAAATACCGTATCATAGTCGATCGGCTTTCCGCCAAGGAGAAGCATCTTAATGACAAGTTCCTCCGAATTTCCGCCATTAGTTGTCGGCTCCGTTGTTCCTTCAGCTGGCGCGTTGCTTGCTCCGGTATTATTATTGCTTGCAGTGTTGTTGCTTCCGCATGCGCTTATTACCGTTGTAAGCACAAGCATTAAGGCGAATAATAGCATGAGTGTTTTTTTGTTCTGCATGACGGGTAATTCCCCCTTAAAATAATTTTTATATGATAACCAGGTTGCCCTGAGGTCATCCTTTCACAGCGCCAATCGTTAAGCCTTGCACGAAATACCGTTGAATGAACGGGTATGCGAGCAGAATCGGACCGGTAGCGACAATCGTCATCGCCATCTTCAGGCTTTCGGTCGGGATATTCATCGTAGCGACCGCTCCTGAGCTGACCATTGCCTTGCGCATGCCGTCCATATTGCCAAGCATTTTGTACAAATAATATTGAAGCGGCATCAAGTTTTCACTGCTGATAAACAACAGCGCGTTATACCAATCGTTCCAGTAAGCCAAAGCGATGAACAATCCGATCGTAGCTAATGCGGGCTTGGACAGAGGCAGCATGAGCTGGATAAAAATCCGGAAGTCGCCCGCCCCGTCGATCTTCGCTGACTCCGTAATAGCTTCGGGAATGCTGCTCATGAACGATTTCATAACGATAATATAGAACACGTTCAGCAGCATCGGGAGAATGAGCACGATCAGCCTGTCCTTTAAATCAAGATAGTTGACGATCATCAAATACCAAGGCACAAGCCCCCCGCTGAACAGCGTCGTAAAGAAGAAGAAAAACGAAAACTTGTTGCGCCATTTAAAATCCTTGCGCTGCAGCACGTAGGCCGTCATCGCCGTTAAGAACAGTCCGGATAGCGTTCCGAGCGCCGTTACCGCAATCGTTACTCCGTACGCCTTCAGCATCTGCGCAGGATATTTAAACAAAAGCAAGTATGCCTCTACCGAGAAAGCGGTTGGAAACAACTGAAAGCCGCTTTCGACGATTTTGGATTCCTCTGTCAGTGAGGAGGAAATGATTAACAAAAAAGGTATGATGCATACAATCGCCAGCAGTGAAATAAACACATATCCGAGAATCGTAAGCAGCAGGCGGTCCATTTGCTTTTTTCCTGCGCCTCTCAGCGCATTGTCTGATTTTTCTGTTGTCATAACAGTACTCATGGTCATCCCTCCGTTTTAGAACAAAGCGTGATCTTTGTCATATTTACGTACCGCGTAGTTTGCCAGCAGGATCGTTGCAAAACCAAGAACGGATTGAAAAAAGCCCGCGGCGGCCGACAGTCCGATTTCATTCGATGTCGTCAGTGACCGGAATACGAAGGTGTCAATGACGTCGGTTGACGAGAACAGCAATCCGTTATTGCCCACCATGTTGTAGAACATTCCGAAGTCGCCTCTAAAGATGTTGCCGACAGCAAGCAGTACCAAAATAATAATCGTTGGATACAGGTTAGGAATCGTAATATGGATAATCCGCTGGAAAACGTTCGCGCCGTCGATTTCGGCCGCCTCGTACATTTCCGTATCAATGCCGGTGATCGCCGCCAGATACATAACCGAGCCATAGCCGAGCGCCTTCCATGCAGATACGAATACGAGAATGAAAGGCCAGTAGGCAGGCGTATTGTAGATGTCAATCCGCTCGAGGCCAATCGCTGTCAGGATGGAGTTCAACGTTCCTACATCGTAGTTGAACAGGTTATATGCGATAGCGCCTACGACGACCCATGAAATGAAGTATGGCAGAAACATAACGGTTTGTGATAACTTACGGAACCATTTGCCCACCGCTTCGAATAATAGGATTGCCGCGGCGATTTGCAGCACATTATTTACGATAATAAACGCAATATTGTAAAGAGCGGTATTTCTCGTTACAATCCATGCATTGCCCGATTCGAAGAAAAACCGGAAATTGTCCAGCCCGTTCCAAGGGCTTCCGAATATCCCCCCGCCGTAATTAAACTGTTTAAAAGCAAGCACGATACCGGCCATTGGCACATAAGCGAACAATATAAAAAACAGGACCGCCGGTGTCAGCATGAGCAGCAGCGTTTTATATTTTCGTACGTCGTCCCAAAATCCATGTCGGTTCATTTGTACTCTCCTCCCGTAACTCTTTGTGTGTACTCATTATATAAAGAAGTCCGGAGCGCGATAATGAAGGCAAACAACTAAAAGTAATACATAATCTACGATTTGAAACAAAGAAGTTTATATCCGTTGGCCTGACAGCAAAAAGCCCGCTATCGGTTACGACACGGGCTTACGTTTTTCATTCCGGCTATATTTTATGTTTTTTACGGTATTCTCCCGGCGTCATTCCCGTCGACTGTTTAAACTGGCGGTTGAAATAAATAATATTTTTATAGCCTACCCGGTCGGCGATCTCGTATATTTTGAGCGTAGGATCGGCAAGAAGCTCGCATACCCGGTTCATCCGCCTCTCGTTCAAAAAATCGCTGAACAGCATACCTGTTTCCTCTTTGAACAACGTTCCGAGATAATTCGGCGTAAAATCAAAGAAGGCCGCAACTTCCTTGAGCGTAATGCGCTGCTCCAGCCCTTCGTCGATATATTTCATAATTTCTTCGATCAGCTTACGCTTTTGCTTTTGCTTCTTAACATACAGGAACTCCGATAATTCGAAAAATCTCCGTCTTAGCCATGAGAGGATATCATCCATCGTCTCAAATTGAAACAGAACGGCCGGCTGGTGCGATTCCCATTTGAGCAGCTCATACAGATTTTCGTTTTTCTGCAGCAATTCTGCATGAAGCTTAGACGTGATTCGAATAATAAGATCATAAATGTCGCTCTTATGGGACAGAGGCACATGACGGTTAAATAGCATTAGCAAGCAATCGTCAATCGTAACTAAATCATATTCCAGAATGGCCTCAAGCATCTTCTCGACGTTCTTGTCTAAATTGGGAGTGAAAACTCCTGTCTGTGTTAATGCAGTGACATCTTTAATCAAACGATTTTTCCCCAGCAGCCACTTCGCGCTTAAGGCAGCTAGCGCTTGTTGATAGGACTTGTGGAGTTGACTCATCTCATACGTGTAAAAACCGGCACCGATCGTTATCGTAACGGGGAATGATTGGCGAACCGCATGAATGAGTTCCTCGAGCAACGCTGTGAAATGATCCTCCTTAACTGCCGACAGTATGATAAACCGATAATCGTGACTAATAATCAATGTGCCCAAGCCGTTTTTCTTTATAAATTCTTCGATAAATTGTGAAACATTCGTCATGAAGGCCCGTCTTTCTTCCTCCGGAATTTTCCATTCCACATCATCGGTTTCAATAATGGCCACGGCCGTACCGAATTTCAGCTGCGGCTCCAGAAATTGTCTGACGTGGTGCTCGCTAGCTTCTCCGAGTGACGGGTCATTGAACCAGCGCAAAAGCAGCTCCTGATTTACAAGTGATAAGGCCTTTGCCACACTGCGGGTTTGTTCCCTTTCCTTTTCCACCTTATCGCATAAAGAGGCGAGCATGTCGTACAGCTCAGCATCGTCTACGGGCTTCAACAGATAGCCGGAAGCATTGATTTGAATCGCCTCTTTGGCATAGCTGAAATCCTCATGCCCGCTAATAAATACGATTTGAACATGAGGATGGAGCTCCCTAACCCTGCGCGCAAAATCCATTCCGCTCATGATCGGCATCCGGATATCGGATAAAATAATATCCACATGCTCCGACTCCAAAATCTTTAATGCGCTAAATCCGCTGTTAGCTGTTCCGATCACATTTAAAGCTAAATGATTGTTAACCACCCTGCGGCGGAGCCATTCAAGATCGACCGCCTCATCATCAACCAACAAAATATTCATCGCTGCCTGTGCCCCTTTGCTGTTATGAACGCCTAACGCCTTATCTCTCACTCTCACCGTCATGATATTTATCGCCCAGATCGAACGGAAGCCTGATTCTCACCGTAGTTCCCCCACCGTAGACGCTCCCGATTTGAATGCCAAACTCATCGCCGTACCTGAGCTTTATACGGTCATCCACATTTTTCAGTCCATAGCTATCCGATTGGCTCGGCCCGACCAGAAGATGCTTCACCATATCCGGCTTCATGCCAATTCCGTTGTCGATGACCTTGAGCTCGATGTTTGGTCCAATACGCCTGCCGGTAATACGAATCGCAATCCGGTCACCAAACCAAGCATGCTTAAAAATATTTTCAACGAAGGGTTGTAATATCAATTTAATAACCTGACAGCCGGCGATCTCCGAATCGATATCGAAATAAACACTGAAAGCATCGGCATACTTGATTCTTTGAATATCCAAATAGGTCTCGATCTGTTCCAGCTCTTTCATGAGAGGAATATAAACGTTCCCTTGGTTTAATGACAGCCTGTAAAATTTCGCCAGACCGCTAACCATGCCCGTTACCTTCTGCGTTTCCCCGAGATTGGCCAAACTGCTTATGGTTGAAAGCGTGTTATATAAAAAATGGGGATTGATCTGCGCCTGCAGCGCCTCAAGCTCCGCCTGCTTCTTCTGAATCCCCTGCAAATAGACACTCTTAATGAGCTCCTGAATATTGGATGCCATAATATTATAAGCATCGGCAATATGGACAAACTCATCGTTTCCGCTGAAGCGCAGCCTCTTCTGGAAATTATCTTCCTGGAAAGAACGCAGAAACGTTACGATCCGTTTCATCTTGCGCCCGGACAATCGCGCCACAATAAAGCCGATAAAGGCCATAACGAGGAAGCTGATTGCGCATACTGTAAAAATAGCGGACTGCAGCCGGCTGGCGTCTTTGGCAAGGTACGAGTAAGGGACAAGCGTCTCAATGACAAATCCCGTCCCGGGAACACTTTCCCTCAATATAAGGTAGGAGTCCGGGCTGACCGGTTCTCTCGTTTCACCGCTTTGATACAGGTTAGTACCAGAAGCTTCTTCAAGCAGACGCAGGACAATACCTTCTTCAACCGGGAACGTATTGAAATCGCCTAGCAGATCATCCAATCGGGTTGTTATTCTGATGTAACCAATCGTAGTCTTATAGTCGTTATAGGATACCAGCCTGCGAATATGTGAAATATTGTCCAGATTCTGATCTGTATCGATCTGCAGCCATAAGTTATCTTTTCCAGAGCTTTGAAGGGAACGATACCACCTGCTATCCGCAATATCGGTAAACGGGAGCACGTAATAATCGCTTTCCTCTATCTGCTCCGCCATATTGTCGCCAAGAATATAGTTAAGATTCTCGTTCGTCGCATATACGGCCAGGCGGATATGATTTCCGAACAAGTGCAGCGGCGCTTGCATTTGCGGAACAATCTCATCCAGCATAGTCAAATAAACTTCCAAAGGATCTCCTTTTTTCTGAAGCGCGCGCTGAAAGGGCTGACTCCCGAAAAAGGTATCGGACATTCGTTGGATTTCATCCAGCTGGTATTTTAAATTATTTCGAGTCTGTTCCATCGCGGTGCGAATATTGGTTTCGGCCATTTCGGTCCTCGATTGAATCAGCATCGAATAGGATATATAGCCGATAAATACGTCGGTCATTAACACCAATATGAGGTATGGAATCATCATCTTATAAGTGAAGGGCATAAAGTTTTTTTTCCGTTTCTGGTTCATCATTTGCTCCTCCGGCTCTTATCGCAGTAATAGGACAAATGATAAACCATCTCTCAACAGAAATAAATAGCGCTCCGCAGGGGGCGTAAGAAAGCGGCAATCCGGAATAGGTTAGCCTGTACATCACTATTTATCGTTCTTCCCCCGATACAGCCGGTCTTCCAATTACTGTTCCGGTCGTCTCTAGCTGTAATTTAACATGGATATCGAAAGGAATTTCCGCATATTGCTTGTCCCAGGTCCCTTTCATTTTTTTCCATTTTTTCGGGTCCGAACTTGCAATCTTGTTGCCAATCCCAATGATATCGACTTTTTTCTTTTGAAGATCATAGACTGTCTCCAGCATTTGATGTTTGATCTGGTTTTCCATTTTATGAGTGAATTCAGCTTCATCTTTTCTTGTCTTAATGATTGTACACTTCAATTCCCCGACTGCCCCCTGCACCTCAGACTTGACCTGTACGCTTACCTTATTTCCTATCAGCTTCGGCTTCAATTTCGTTTTGAAGTTAAGAATTTCAAGTGACTCCGTTTCAAGCTTTTTGCCTGGACAAGGGATTTCGACAATCCCGGATACAATCTCATTTCGCAGCATGACCAGACCCTCCACTTTTTTTGATGACAAGATACCCATCATTTTACCTTTTTTCAGAAGGGCAAGACCGGTCGCGTTTAAAACATCCTTTTTGTTCTTGTCTTCATAAACATAGGTAATAGAGGCATCCCCCTCCGGGCTTTTCATTTGCAGCGCTAATTTGAGCAGTGTGGTATCCATCGATTTCGCGGATTTTTTGAAGGATACTTGCTTAGTCAACATAAGCTGCTGGCCTATCGTCTTCTCAATGTCCGGCGTCTTTTCCAATACTTTTTCCGCACGCCCTTTCGAGATCATGATAGATACCGTATGCCGCGGCTCATGATCACGGTAAAAATAGTCAATCAGCTTACCGACGTCGGTTGCAGCGGCAAGCTTCTCTCCTATTACAATAATACGCAAATGACTCCACTTGGCTTTTCTGCCCAAATGCAGCGGGATGTCACGGATCGCTTCTAACACAGAATCATCCGACGTCCTGATCAGAAGATTCTTTTCTTGTTTTAACTGACCTCCACTAACGCTTTTCGAGTTAGTCGGACGGTATATTTGTGTCGTTAATTCGAGTATCCCATCCTTACCCTGATCCAGCGCAATTGCCATCGCAAAACCGGATTCATCCAGCTCCTCTTTGTTCCAGCAGCCTGGAAGGATGAATAGAATAGCCGACAAGAAAATAAAAACCATGCCTTTATTCATCATTTCTCATACTTTCCGGATTTATATTTGTCGTATGCTAATTAATTGCCATTGCGAAATTTTCAGGGGCAAGTCCCACTGTTTAAATCTAATGACTATTTTGCTTAGTGTAATTATGGATCTTATTTACAGAAACCATTCACAGGTTTCGTTATCTTCCATATAGTATGAGCTTCCTCACAAGCCTGCGAAAGGAAGGCTCTTGAAAATCCTCCGGATGGCCAAGCGTCGTCATGAATGTGCATCCTCCGAAATCGTTCTTGAAAGTCCATGCTTCTTTGGCGATCATCGCAAGGGTGTGCTGTGATTGATATTCGACTTCCGCCGCAATAAATACGATATGGAACGGTTTCAGCGACGCATTCTTGTCAGGCATATCATTTCCCCTTTTGGCAGGAGGCTGGTGTCCTTATCAAATCTGCAGCTGAGAAATGTAATCGGCAGTGCGGATGGCCAGCGCCACAGTCGTCAATGTAGGATTGGTCGCTCCAATACTCGGAAGCACACTATTGTCAGCAACAAAAAGACCTTTAATACCGTGAACTTGCCCATGACGATTAGTAGCCGAGGTGTTCCAATCATCCCCCATGCGGCATGTTGCGGCCACATGATAATCGCTTCCCGGAATTTTGGTGCACACGGATTCGATCGATATGTCTAATTGATTCGCGAAGGTTGGAATCTCATCAACTGCTTGTGCAAATATGCTGCGGTCCCGGTCGCTTGGATGAAAGCGGGTTGAAATAAGAGGCTGACTGTAGGCGTTTAGCCTGCTGTAGTCCAGCGAAATGCTGTTCGGATAGCGGGATTCCACCTTCGTAAATAGCGTCAATGTAATCCCTTCCGGTCCAGAGTACATATTTTTGTGGTTAAGCCTGTCAGGCTGCTGGGGGATAAATACGGGTTGAAACGCAGGAACGGGGTTCGACGGCTTTGCTTTGAGCGTTGCAACGATAAAAGGATGATGGACCAAGAAATGTCCGATAGCCTTGCCTTGAATGCCGGACGAGAGCAGCAGCCGCGGCGTCTGGAACGCATTAGCTGCAAGAATGACGACACGAGAGCGCACTTCGAACCGCCTTTGATCCGGGGTGGCTGCGATTACACCGATTCCGCCTCCTTGATAAGGCTTTATTTGTACGGCGCGAGCGTTCACGGTAATATCAACGGGACTTAAATTTATCGCTTTCCCAATTGCTACCAGAGAACTGTATCTGACCTGCTCCTGTATACGGCCTTCTTGAAGCCCTAATGATCCCGCGTTCGGAATTTCCATTGCCTTAGTGTAACCATACGCCCATAAGCGGTTCAAAAATTGTTCCGTTCCCGAGGTGCGCGGAGGCACCGAGACGTTCATGACTTGTTCGGCAATGTTGTAATAATACTCCATTTCCTTCTGCGTAACGGGCCAATCCGCATATTCAAACGGCTGAAAACGGATAGAATGGCCTGCCCAAAAAAGCGACTTTCCGCCAAATGCAATGGCTTCTCTGTCTCCGGGCAGATCTGGCGCTCCGATCGGATTTGTGATCCGCGGATTCAGCATGTAGTTGTCTACATGACCTGCTAATGTCGGGATATTATTCACATGCGTCGGCAAAAGAAGATTACCCGCTTCGATAACGCCAATTTTTTTGATTTTCTTGCTCCATTGCTGGCAAATCCGCCAGAGCGCTGAGCCTCCTCCAGCACCGCTGCCGACAATTAAAACATCGTATTCGTTTTTTTGCATGTCTTCCAGTGAAACGAGCGGGATCCACGTATTCAAAAAGTAGTCAGGGCCTGCGGGGCAGAAACCTTCACTCATTAAAGATCCATGGTCCGGGGCATTTGAGTCAAGTTTGGAATATGCCATAACATCCTCCCCCGTTTTAAAACTGGATTTCTATTTCCGGTACCTTCTCCACTTTTATCATATGAACATTTTTCCATGTAAAGACTAACTAAAAAATGGTCCGTGTCAGCGCATTTACAAAGACGCATAGATTACGATTTGGATACATGACGAGTCCAAAAACTTATGAATAACGGATAAGCTGTGCGGATATTTTTATATAATGGCTATTTCAGCCGGAAGGACGTCATTGGAGGGAAGAACATGCATACGATTAAAACGATCGTTTTTGATGCGTATGGCACTTTGTTTGATGTAAATTCCGTCATCACAATGGCAGAGCGATTATTCCCCGGTGAAGGAAAAAAGATAAGCGAACTGTGGAGGCGGAAACAGCTGGAATATACCTGGCTGCGTTCATTAATGGGACGCTATGAAGATTTTTGGAAGGTCACGGACGATTCTCTGGAGTATACTCTAAAAACATTAAACTTACAGTCCGATGCCGAAATCCGAACCATTCTTCTTAATGAATATTTGTTTTTAAAGCCCTTTCCCGACGTACCCGCAGCTTTAAATCGATTAAGACATTATACCTTGGCAATCCTCTCCAACGCCGCTCCCCATATGCTGCATTCGATGGTGAATCATGCGGGGCTAAACCATATTTTTGCCGCTGTAATCAGCGTGGATGTATTAAAAATTTATAAACCTTTTCCGGGGGTATACCAACTTGCCCTAACTAATCTAAATATCAGAAAAGAAGAAGTTCTGTTTATATCAGCCAATTCATTTGATGCGGCTGGCGCAAAAAATTTCGGCTTTAAGGTTTGTTGGGTCAACCGGATTAATACGATCTTTGATGAATTAGATGTGACACCGGACCTGGTTGTGGGCAACTTAAATCAATTAACGAATATACTTGTCAGCGGCAGTTGAATAAAAAAAGAAAAGGGCTGCCAACCGGCAGCCCTTCAAATATTGTAAGCTCATGTCGTTAATTTAGCATATACCACAAAGAATACCGCCACTTCTCCAATGATCATAAGATTTGATGTCTGGAAAAATAAATCCAACGCAAAAAATATCCCAAGTAATCCTAATAATAACGCAAAATGATATATCCCGAGTCTAAGATGAATATGCCTATACTTATGGAACACCCATGTAGTTGAAAAGAAGTAGAGCAGCACCGATCCAAAAATAAAGCACAACATAAAAGTATCATTTAATTGTTCCATAAATAACAATTGAATCGAAGCCGCAATCATGCACATGGATAAATAAATGAATAGATGGCCATAAATAATGGTTTGCCCGGCCGTCATTATCGTCTTATCCACTTTCTTCTCAATATTGTCAAAGTATTGCCACCACATCGCAATAATTAACAAAAAAGTGATTGCCGCAAATAGAACCGACTGCCATGTCCACTCGCTGGACTGCAATACGGCGAGTATGCTGATTACAGATTCGCCTAGCAGAATCAGTGTAAACAACGAGAAGCGTTCTAATAAATGATAAGTATTAATGGGGGTTTTCACCAAAAATCGCCTGCCGATTAATGGGAGAAAAATGTCTACAACAATTCCCGCATATAAAACGGCATAACGAATCCATGAATCAAAGAATAGTGAAAAAGAAGAGATTACCAGTCCGATCCAAAAGCGGCTGCCTAAATAACGGGCGGTGATCTTTCTATGTTCCACTTCTTTTTTATGTACCGAAAGATATTGAATGGCTGTCATCGCTCTTAAACCAACATAGCCAATAAAAAAGGAAACATAGTACTGGTCAAAATTAACCGATAGGCTGGCCGTCATGATTAATACAAAAAATAATTGTAAAATTAGAAATATCCGGTGCGATGCGGTATCTTGTCCAAAACGATTTACAAAAAGAGATTGCCCCACCCAAGCCCACCAGATCGGAACAAATATGAGCACGAATTTGGTTAAATATTCAAATGAAATTGTACCATGTTCGACATGCAGCAACACATGACTCGCTTTTGAAACCGCCGCTACAAACAGCAGATCATAAAAAAGCTCCAGCCAAGTAACTTTTTTCTCCGCAAATGCAGTGCTGCGTTGAATATCCGGTGTGTGTTTATTCATCGTTTTACTCCTTCGCCTTGATGAGGTTGAAGTTCCAATCACAGCTCAATTAAGAACATATCTATCATAAACGATGTAATCGGTTACAGTATATAAAATTCCTTCGAGCATCTTTCACCCCCCGCTAACTGCGAACTTCTCTTTTGTTACTCTATTCTCCTGCAGCAGACCAAACGCCTCATCAGGCGGCAAAGGCCTGCTTATCAGGTACCCCTGTACTTCGTTGCATCTTCTGGAAGTTAAAAATGCGAGCTGTTCTTTTGTTTCCACTCCTTCAGCAATCACTCTTAAATTGAGTCTTCGCCCCAATGCAATGATCGTTTTGGTGATTGCCGTATCTTTAGGAGCCACGGGAATATCTTTAATAAACGACCGGTCAATTTTTAGACTGTCTATCGGAAAGTGCTTCAGATAGTTTAACGATGAGAACCCTGTACCGAAATCATCAATAGATATTTTGATACCCAGCTCTTTCAATTGCTTCAGCTTTACAATGGTCATTTCTCCATTATTCATAACGACGCTCTCCGTTAACTCGAGCTCCAATAAATGAGGTGCTATGGCTACCTCTTCCAAAACTCTTTTGACGGTATCGAGAAAATCATTATCTTGAAATTGAAAAGCTGAAATATTAACGGACAAGCTTACAGGTGAAGTCATCTTCGTAAGCCAGGCTTTGTGCTGAATACAGGCCGTACGCAGCACCCACTCCCCAATCGGGATAATTAATCCCATTTCTTCGGTAAGCGGTATAAAATCTGCCGGGGATACGAAGCCGAGATCCGGATGCTTCCAGCGGATCAGCGCCTCCATTCCGGTAATTTTTTCGCTAGCCAAATCGAATCGGGGTTGATAATAAAGAAGAAACTCGTCACGCTCCATAGCTCTGCGCAAACTGTTTTCCATTTGCAGCGTTTTTTCAGCTTTAATATTCATATCGCGATTGTAAAAGCGATAGTTGTTTCTGCCTTGGTTCTTGGCGGCGTACATGGCAATATCGGCATTTTTAACTAATATCCCGATTTCATCCCCGTCGTACGGATACATACTAATTCCAAGGCTCGCCGAAATGAAAAGTTCATGTGAATTGATCTTAAAGGGCATTTTTAACTGGTTGATTACTTTTTCTGCAACGATCCTCGCTTGGCTGATTCCGCCGATTTCCAGAAGCAGAAACAAAAATTCATCCCCCCCCATTCGGGAGATCGTATCGCCCTGACGCAAACTTTCCGTCAGCCGCCCAGTAACCGCTTTCAACAATAGGTCTCCCGTTTCATGACCAAGCGTATCGTTAATAATCTTGAATCGATCCAGATCCAAAAAAATAACGGCCAGCAATTTCCCGGATCCGTGCGCATCGGATAATGCGATTTTAAGCCGATCGTTGAACAGAATGCGGTTAGGCAAACCGGTTAATGCATCATAATAAGCATGGTATTCAATCTTTTCCTCATAGCGTCTTCTCTCTTCCATCATATCGGAGAAGGCATCCGCCATCGTATTAAATGCATGGTCTACATGCTGCAGCTCATCTTGTATCTGAAGATCAATACGTGTAGATAAGTCTCCTCTCGAAAATTGAAGAGATGCCTTTTTTAACGTAAACACAGTACGGATGATGGATTCATAAAATGCACTAAAGAGGTAAAATATAGATAAAATTATCATTAATGAAAATCCGATGACATAACGCTTCTTCTGTGACAATTCATGAATCCGCTCTACTAGCAAGCTGTTTAGGCGAGGGGATTCCATATCATAGAGTTTAAACCCCGAATCAATCGCGTTTGTTGATATCTTGTAAAATTCGCCTGTTTGAATATGGATCGTTTTTGCATCAATAATATCATTGTTAAGTATCTCTAAAAATAATTTCGTTGCAGTAAAGTGATCCAGAATATATGGCTGCAAGAGTTCGTTTAAATGGGGGTTTACGAATTCGTTCCTTTGGCCGCTGACATCATTTATCGCAGATTGGACCATTCCGGTTAAAATAATTAATTGAATTTTTTCTTCCGGTGTGAGTTTCTTTTTTGCCGCAATCCCTGAGCCTAAACCTCTTAATTGGCCTGTCGATTCAATAATCAACGGAAGCTTATTGACGATCGTGTCCATTAGAAGATAGCTATCGTCACCCGGGTCTAGTTTAAGTCTAGAGATATCCCCAACATGAACAATAAGGGAGAGCAGGTCCGATATCATTTCGGTATGCGATTCGAAATTGTCTTTAATCAACCTGGTATGTAATTCATCATTTTGTTCCGGCCCTAGAAGAAAAGATTTTTTATCAAGTATGTACCACTTATCTTTAATCGCCTTCCATTTAGCCGTTGTTTCTAAATAACTCCCCAGCTGCAGGTTTAATCGGTCAAGGTTACGGATGTCCTCCTTTATCTCGATCCTCTTGCCCAACAGCACTTCCTTAAAAGACGTATCCCCATTTAAGCTTGCGTTCGCCATGCCTCTGTGCTGCTGGAGATGCTCCAGCAGCTTTCGAATGCCGTTGTTATACTCGATCCCTAATCGTTCATTTTTTGCAAACTTGATTTCCTTGTCTATATTGGTGACAAGCATAAACATCGTTAACCCCACAGGAAGCATAAAAAGTACAGCAATCAATAAAAACTTCTGCAAATATTTCAGCCGGTTCATTAATGCGACGGCAGGGAAAAGCAAGCTTCTCATCATAAAATCTCTCCAATAATAGCTATATTTCTGCCTGTAAATCTAAGTGTGCTTTTCGCAGAATCTCCGAACGGTTTCCGTTTAGAAAGCATACAGCCATGCTTGTTATGCCATTTTTTTCTCCGTCATTTTGGATATATTGATTTTATAGAAATGTTCTACCACATCAGGATGGTAACGCGTTCCGCTCATACGTTTGATCTCTTCCAATGCCTTCTTCGGACACATCGGATAATGATAAGACCTTCGCGATGTCATTGCATCATACGAGTCGGCAACATGAATAATGCTTGCTGAAAGCGGAATGCTCTCCCCCTTCAATCCTTCCGGATATCCGGTTCCATCCCAGTTTTCATGGTGATACAAAACTCCGCCCAATAACTTATTGAACGGATCAACCGGTTTAAGAATATTGAATGAAACGACGGGATGCCGCTTGATTTCAAGAAATTCCTCGGTGGTCAGGGGACCGCTTTTGAGTAAAATATTGTCTTGGATGCCGATTTTCCCAATATCATGGAAAAGAGCAGCGAGGCGCACCTGCTCGCATTTGGAAGAGGATAAGCCCATACTTTTAGCAACTTCCCATGACAGTTCACTAACGCGCCGGGAATGCCCCAAAGTGTATGGATCCTTCACCTCTAATGCGTTATTTAATGCTTCGACAATGCCCACCACCAGCTTCTGATTCGCGATCACCTGATCGTCCAAATTAAGTTTCGTATCAGACAGCTGCTTAATCACTTTAAAAAATTCTCTTTCTTTCTTTACCAAATCACGTTGAAACAAGGAAAACAAGTAGTCATTCATTACGGTCACTCCTAATGTTTTCTCTCGAAAATCACATTGCTATCCAAATTACTATTTATCTCTCTATATTACTTTCTCTATCAATGCTTGCTTAAGACTCCATCCATTCATTAACGATATCCATTGCCCGCTTGAACCGTTCTCTGCCTTTATTGATTAGACCCTGCTTTGCTTTTTCATACTCGCCTTCCAGCATCCACTTGGCATTCTGATCCTTCACTTCGCTGAATTGCTGCCATGCACTTTGCAATGAGCTGAAATATTCCTTGTTTTTGCTGTCAGCCGATTTCGCTCCAAGCTGCTGAATGCACGCTGCCAGCTCGCTCTCCATCGCTTCTTTTTCCTGATGCCAGTAGCGAATTTGCTCAGCGTTCCGCGAATCAATCATGGACACCATGACGGATCGGATACCCAAAGAGCATTCCACCCACCGGTCCAATTCCTTTTGCAGAGGATGGGACTCGCTTTTGGAAGGAAGCTTAAACTGCGATACGATGGAACGCAGCGACAGACTGCTGCGCGTAGCCTCCCGAATGTCCTCGTTTATTTGCAAAATATTGTCCTGCTGGATTTCCGTCGAAGCGAGCACTTCTTCGCAGCCTGCAGCCACTTCCTCGATCATTGCTGAGGTTTGATTGAGGGAATCGGCGATCGAAGAGCTGTTTGCCGTAATGACTCCGAACTGGCCATCCACTTCCTTCATTTGGTTTAAAATGCGGCCGAGGAACATCTCCATCTCCTCATATTTGTTTACTGACGCCTCCATCGTATGTACGCCTACACCGACTGCCTCATGCAAGTTATCGACTCCAGCCTTTAACCCTTGAGCATTACCTGTTACCCACTGGATCTGATCATTAATGCTTAAGGTAGCCTGCTTCGTCTGAATAGCCAGCTTTGAAATCTCGCTCGCCACAACAGCGAAGCCTTTTCCTTGCTCGCCTGCCCGCGCCGCTTCAATATTCGCATTCAAAGCGAGAAGCTGTGTCTGGCCCGATATTTCCTCGATCAGCCGAACAATATCGGTTATTTGACCCAGCGCTTTATTTAATTGATTCATTCCTTCATGAATGTCCGTGCTTTCTTCAGATATCCGATTCATTTGTTCCTTCGTAGAGATCATTTCTTGTTTGCCAGCAGCGACCTCCTCCGAAAATTCCAGCGCTTCCTGGACCAGCGAGGCATTATTTTGACCGACTTCCTGTAGAACGGCATGAATTTGTGCCATGTCATCCGCCATTTTCTGTGCATGCTCAGAAGTATCCTGCATGCCGATCGCAATTTCCCGGATTGTAGACGTGATTCCTTCCACATGCTCGGTAATCAGCTCGGATCTGGACCTCATATCCACCAATTTTTTGTGCAAATGCTTGGAAGATCGATCCACCAAACGAATCAAAGCCTTTAAACTGCTTATCGTTTTTTTGAGCGCAACCATTAACAAATGGTCTTTACCGTTCGATGAAAGATTCATACTAAAGTCACCAACTGCCATGCTCGCCAATTTCTCTTCCATCCAACGACTTGTCAATGACCGAAACAGCTTCATTCCATATCCCCCTATAGTGTTCACTTCACAACCGCAATACAAAAAACCCTGCAAAACCTCTTTGTAGCCAGACAAAAAGCATCTTTGTCTATCCGCTTAATCAAAAGGTCATGCAGGGCCCCATTGCCCAAGATGGCATTAACAGCAATGTGAATACCTTCTTACTTTTGCCGATCGTATATAGTTAAATTATACTAATCAGCTCGAATTTTGTCTAGTAAAAGCATAATGCTGGAAACCAGCTAGTTCTATAGAACTAGTTTCGCCTCCGAGAAATTCTCTAATAGGGCAATACACTCAATCCGCTTACCCTTGCGGCGGAGTTTTCTCTTTCCAAACGCTTATATGTTAAGTTATCTAACACAAATTCATGAAAACGCTATGATTTTAGACCTAAAAATTTTTTTTCAATTTTCTATGTTATATTTGTTGACATTAAACAAAAAGCTAATTATAGTAATTCCATAAGCACAACGACACAATGATGTGTCACATTACGGCAATGCAGTCTATCCTATATCAAATTGTACGATAGGCTTTTTGTGAGTTTTTTCCTACATCGATTAACATTAAAGTCAGTCACGACGGTGTGGCTGCAATGGCAACGGGGCCGATTAATCTAGATTCGCAATTGTGCGGTTCTATTAGTCGGCCCTTTTTGCCTAATTATTACCGGGAACTGGAGGGAATATAGGGAAATAAAGAGTGCGGTTGTATAAAGAAGCAATTATAGAGAGCAGCATCGAACGCGAGTTGTCCCTGCAAGCTATAATTTAGCCGGGAAAAGAGAACGACGGTATACCAATAATAGGGGGCATGAAAAATGGATGCTAAAGGATTTCGTAAGGCTGGTCATTTTCCAAGTTTGTTGTCAGCTTTTCTCTACTTTGATGTAAGCTTTATGATTTGGGTGTTTATCGGAGCTTTATCCCTCTTCATTACGAAAGATTTTGGTTTGTCGGACACTCAGAAAGCTTCTCTGGTAGCTATTCCGATTTTGGGCGGTTCTATTTTCCGGATTCCGATGGGGATCTTGGCGGACCGTATAGGCAGTAAAAAAGCAGGCCTTATCGGGATGTCGCTTACTACTATTCCTCTTCTGTGGGGCTGGCTCGGCGGAACGAGCATGATGGAAGTGAAATCGATCGGATTCTTGCTCGGTATCGCTGGCGCAAGCTTCGCTGTATCGCTTTCCTTGGCAAGCCGCTGGTACCCTCCGCAATATCAAGGTTTGGCGATGGGGATTGCCGGAGCAGGTAACAGCGGTACTGCCCTAGCTACATTCTTCGGACCTCAGCTTGCAACAGCTTACGGTTGGCACAATGTTTTTGGATTGGCACTCATACCTTTGATCCTTGTCCTTATTGTTTTTGCGATTATGGCCAAGGATGCTCCGAATGCTCCTGCGCCTAAAACGATGGCGGACTACCTCAGTGTATTTAAATATGCGGACACTTGGTGGTTCTCCTTCTTCTATATGATTACGTTCGGCGGCTTTGTCG
This sequence comes from Paenibacillus sp. J2L1-98, assembly GCF_056269405.1. Lineage (NCBI taxonomy): Bacteria > Bacillati > Bacillota > Bacilli > Caryophanales > Paenibacillaceae > Paenibacillus > Paenibacillus sp. J2L1-98. Next base: position 28,755 of record NZ_JBWDNW010000010.1, read on the forward strand.
GATTTGCCAGCTACTTCAGCATTTTCTTCTACGACGTTTACGGTGACGCCGTCGTATCGGGCGGCCTGACGAAAATTCAAGTAGGTTACGTCGTTACCCTTACCGTTATTGCCGGCAGCTTCTTTAGACCTGTAGGCGGCTGGATTGCGGATAAAATCGGCGGTATGCGTTTCTTGACTCTCTTGTTTGCTGTCGTTTCGGTTTGCGCCTTTGCGGTTGCTACTATGCCAAGTTCCTTCCTCGTTATGCTTCTTTATACAAGTGTGATGATGGCTTGCCTCGGTATGGGTAACGGATCGGTATTCCAAATCGTTCCTCAACGCTTCTCCAAGGAAATCGGAGTTGTTACTGGAATCGTCGGCGCTGCGGGCGGTCTTGGAGGCTTCCTGCTCCCGAAATATATTCTCGGTCCATTAAAGCAATCGACTGGCACTCACGTTACCGGCTTCCTTGTTGTTGGTTCTGTCGTTTTAGTTTCGACACTTATCTTCTACGCCGTAACACGCTCTTGGAAAAAATCTTGGGCTACAAAGGAATCCGGCGTTAATTTCTAAGCAAGACAGCTCCAAAGATCAGACATGGATTCGCATTAACAATGTAGCAGAAATCAAATAAAAGGGGGTATCCAGCCCCCTCCCTCCATTAACTTATCGGGAAAGCCTAGATTTTTAGGGCTTTCTTTTTTATGCTTTCTAAGCAAGAGCTTCAATCTAATGTCGAAATTCATTAACTAACAACATCTCAACTGGAGAAACACTATTTGAGTTAGACTTCTCAAGCTCAATCGGTAAAACGATCTCCACGATCGCACCTTCGCCCATTTCACTCATGATGTTTATCTGCCCCTGATGAGCTTCAATAATTTTATAGCTAACCATCAAGCCCAGTCCGGTTCCTTTTTCTTTGGTTGTATAGAAGGGTTCTCCCAGTTTAGGTATTCTCTCTTTAGGTATCCCGCAGCCTTGATCAATGATACGGATCAAAATACTTTTTTCGTATTTTTTCTCAACCTTGATTTCGACCCTCCCGCCGGACGGCATGGATTCAATAGCGTTTTCCAATACATTTATAAACACCTGTTTCAAATGATTCTCTTCACATGTTATCATCGGGATGTCTAGACCAGCTTCCAGCGAAAATTGAACATTATTCATAATGGCTTGGCTATCAAGCAATTTAATGACATCTTCCAAAAGAATGAGCGGATCCTTTAGTCTGATCTGTTTAACCTGCGGCTTTGCGATAATTAAAAACTCCCCCACGATAACTTCAATACGGTCCAGCTCACGCAGCATGATAGAGAAATAATCTTGAAACCCATCAATTCTTCTGCATAATAATTGAATAAAGCCTTTAACCGCAGTCAATGGATTTCGGATCTCATGAGCAATACCCGCAGCCAATTTACCAACAACGGCCTGTCTGTCCGACTTCTGCAACAATTCCTGCGTCCTCTTTTGCTCCGTTAAATCCTTAACAATGACGTGAACGCCTACAATTTTATCTTTTACAATAATCGGAACATTTTTCGCATAACACTCTACCTGATGTCCACGCTTATGAAGCATCGTAATTTCATAGATTTGGGGCCTGCCCTGCAGCGATTCCTCAAAGCATTCCATTGTCCTTTTCACACTTTCCTTTGAAACCAACAATCGGAATGACTGCTCAAGCAGCTCTTCTGAATGATACCCTGTAATGATTTCCGCTATCGGATTAACAGCAAGGAGATTACCCTCTTGGTCAAAAGAATAAACAGCATCCGGGTTATGTTCAAAAAGCGATCTAAACTGCGCTTCACTTTCTCTTAGCGTTTTCTCCGATCGATGGATCAAAAAACAAATTATACAGACCGATGATAGAATAAGGAGAAAACCCCTTACGATATGAATGTTGACGATAATCTCTTGATTAGCATCCAATACCAAAGTGAAAAATAGTTTATCGGAGAACCATATCCCTAACCCTCCAATAAGAGCATATAAAATAGGAATCCTTAAAGTATTAACCTTACACACTAACCGTTCCCAAAATTTCAAAATACGCTTCAATTTTAATCTACTCCTTGGCTGCTTTTGATTGGCGATTACCCGATCATCCAAATCAAGCTTTATTTCGGATTCCCGATGCATTCTACAGGAATCTCTAATCCGCTCTCTACTTCAGCGCTCTTCACAACCGCAATACAAATAACCCTGCAAAACCTCTTGAAGCCAGACAAAAAAAACTACTTGTCTATCCGCTTCATCAAAAGGTCATGCAGGGTTGGCATTAACAACAGTGTGAATACCATCGTATTTTCCCGCTCACATATAGTAAAATTATACTAATTCACTCGGAATCTGTCTAGTGAAAGTATAATGTTGGAAGTTAGCTAGGTCTTATTCACTAGTTCTCCAAGATTCGGTCATTGGGACAATATGGTAAGCATATTGCTCCAAATACAGATTTTTATCAAAGTAAATCAGTTAATGTAACTTTACCTAACACAAAAGTCGCGAAATCGCTGAGAAATTAGACCTGGAAATAAATTTTCAATTTTTTAATGTTATATTTGTTGACATTAACCTGAAAGCTATTTATAGTAATTTTATAAGCACGACGACACAATGATGTGTCATCCTCCGGCGATGCAGCCTATCCTATAATAAAGTGCACGGATAGGCTTTTATGATTATTTTGCTGCATCAATCATCAATTAAGTCAGTCACGACGGTGTGGCTGCAATGGCAATGGGGCCGATTAATCTGGATTCGCATTTAAGCGGTCCTATTAGTCGGCCTCTTTTTGCCCCATTGCTGCCGGGAAAAGAGAAGTGGGTTAATGGTTTACCAATTTTAGGAGGTATGCGTAATGGATGCTAAAGGATTTCGTAAGGCTGGTCATTTTCCAAGTTTGTTGTCAGCTTTTCTCTACTTTGATGTAAGCTTTATGATTTGGGTGTTTATCGGAGCTTTATCCCTCTTTATTACGAAAGATTTTGGTTTGTCGGACACTCAGAAAGCTTCTCTGGTAGCTATTCCGATTTTGGGCGGTTCTATTTTCCGGATTCCGATGGGGATCTTGGCGGACCGTATAGGCAGTAAAAAAGCAGGCCTTATCGGGATGTCGCTTACTACTATTCCTCTTCTGTGGGGCTGGCTCGGCGGAACAAGCTTGATGGAAGTGAAATCGATCGGATTCTTGCTCGGTATCGCTGGCGCAAGCTTCGCAGTATCACTTTCCCTGGCAAGCCGCTGGTACCCTCCTCAATATCAAGGTTTGGCGATGGGGATTGCCGGAGCAGGTAACAGCGGTACTGCACTAGCTACATTTTTCGGACCTCAGCTTGCAACAGCTTACGGTTGGCATAATGTTTTTGGATTAGCACTCATACCTTTGATCCTTGTCCTTGTTGTTTTTGCGATTATGGCCAAGGATGCTCCAAATGCTCCTGCGCCTAAAACATTGGCGGATTATCTCAGCGTATTTAAATATGCGGACACTTGGTGGTTCTCCTTCTTCTATATGATTACGTTCGGCGGCTTTGTCGGATTTGCCAGCTACTTCAGCATTTTCTTCTATGATGTTTACGGTGACGCGGTCGTATCGGGCGGCCTAACCAAAATACAAGTAGGTTACCTGGTTACTCTTACCGTTATTGCCGGCAGCTTCTTTAGACCTGTAGGCGGCTGGATTGCGGATAAAATTGGCGGCATGCGGTTCTTGACCCTATTGTTTGGCGTCGTTGCAATATGTGCATTTGCGATCGCATCCATGCCAAGTTCCTTCCTCGTTATGCTTCTTTATACAAGTGTGATGATGGCTTGCCTCGGTATGGGTAACGGATCGGTATTCCAAATCGTTCCTCAACGCTTCTCCAAGGAAATCGGAGTTGTTACTGGAATCGTCGGCGCTGCAGGCGGCCTTGGAGGCTTCCTGCTTCCGAAATATATACTCGGTCCATTAAAACAATCGACAGGCACTCACGTTACCGGCTTCCTTGTTGTTGGTTCTGTCGTTTTAGTTTCGACACTTATCTTCTACGCCGTAACACGTTCTTGGAAAAAGTCTTGGGCTACAAAGGAATCCGGCGTTAATTTCTAAGCATAACAGCTCCGAGGCCCATAAGTTGATTCCGGTCAACGCCTTTGCAGGATGAGAAAGAGGCCGTTCACTTGGTAGAAAGATCTACTAAGTGAACGGCCTCTTCGTTATTTGCTATTTAAGAACTGATTCGATTTACATCGCCGGAGGCGTGAAAGTGCGCCCGGCAAACTCTGCATCAAGCATATAGAATGCATTGCTGTCCTTGTCGATACGCTTCAGCTTATGAATGATGCTGTCGAACAGCGCTTCTTCTTCAACCTGCTCATCGATAAACCATTTCAGAAAGTTAATCGTCGCGTGCTCTCGATCGTTGATCGCCAGATCGGATAAATTGTAGAAGCGTTTCGTATTTTGCTGCTCATGCCCGTAGCCTTGCTCGAACGTGTCAAGAATGGACGTGTAATCGTTATTTGGCTCCCCTAGAGCGGAAAGCGTCGCACGACGGCCACGGTCGTTCAAAAACTTGTATATTTTCATTGCATGAAACCGTTCTTCCTCTGCTTGTACAATAAAGAAGTTAGCAAAACCATCAAGACTCTCACCTGAACAATACGCTGCCATTGCAAGATACACATGCGCAGAATAAAATTCAAAATTCATCTGTTCATTCAACGCTTCTGCTAGTCCATCATTCATGCTCGTGCACCTCAGCTTTCCTAGATTGTATTTATTCTAACATAAAAATAAAGAACGGCAAATGCCGTTCTTGTAAATGTATCCATATTTAATAACTAGCCGATCATTTTCTTTAATCGCTTGTAGAGCTTCTCTGCAGACGGCGCGCTTACCGTCTTCGACTTAATGACGACAAAGCACTCTAGCTTACAGGTTTTGCAATCGCCGAGACAATCGCTTTTCTTCTGCTTAATATCCGGATATCGATTTTTCATTGCCTTATAAATCGGCTCTAAACCATTCTTTAAATTCCTTTTGCAATACTTGATCTTCTTCATCCGACTCACCCCGCAGCGCAACGAAGTATTTGCTTTCAATTAAATGATAATGATTATCATCCCCGTTGTCAACTACGATTTTTAAGAACTTCAATTCCTTTTTGCAGCTGGCTGTCCTCGCGTCCAAGCTTCTCGCGAAGCCGCTCCAGCAGCTGGTAGCCTGTCTTATCATTAAAGCTGCCCGTAGCTTCCAGTTTCTCCGCTGACTGGAATTTGCTTAATGCTTCGGCAGTCTGCTTGTCGAACATGCCTTGCTGACCTGTAGGCGTGTAACCGAGCTCTTTCAGCATCAGCTGAAGCGTCTTTACATCCTCGCCATAGCTTCCAACCTTCATATCCGTTCCAATCGCAAGCGGCCTTAGCTGCGTGTACGCAGGAAGCGTAACCGTAATATCCGGGGAAACGCCTGTTTTGTTAATCCATGTGCCTCCCGGCGTCTTCCACTGCGCTTCCGTTAGGCTTAAGACAGAGCCGTCCTTAAATTGATTAAAGGCTTGAACGACGCCCTTGCCATATGTCTTCTCTCCGATGACCTCAGCCCCTGCCGATTCTTTCAAGGCAGCTGTCAGCACTTCGCTTGCGCTGGCAGATTGTCCGTTTACGAGCACCGCAATCGGTACCGTCCATTCCTTCTCCTGCTTCGACTTGTAGGTAATCGTTTGACGCTCATTTTTGTACACGACATTCAAAATAACTTTATTCTTCGGAATAAGCGTGCTCGCAATTTTAATGGTCGGCGCAAGCAGGCCTCCGGGATTAGAACGCATATCGAGCAGCAGGCCCTTAAGCGGCTTCTTCTCCTGCAGCTCGGTGAGCGCAGCAGCAAATTCATCCGCTGTTTTTTCGGCAAAACGGCTGATCGTTACATGACCGATTCCGCCTTCCAGCAGCTCGGACGTCACGGTATGGATCGGAATCGCTTCCCGCTTTAACGTTAGAGTGATCGGCTCGGTTTGATTCGGCCTCTGAACCTGCAGCGAGACGGATGTTCCTTCTTCGCCTCTAATGATCCCCAGAAGCTCCTCAAACGTTTTGCCGCTCAGCTTCTGATTATCTACCGAGATAATGATATCGCCCGGCAGCAAGCCTCCTCGTTCGGCAGGAGCGCCTTTCGTTAGCCCGCTGATTACGAACTGTCCTTCCTCCTCGCGAATTTCCGCGCCGATCCCGTAAATTTGACCTTCATAGGACTCTGTATAAGCGTTCCCTTTTTCCTCGGCCAAATAACGGGAATAAGGGTCTTCAAGCGAGGCGACCATACCTTCCGCCGCTCCGTTAATAAGCTTTTTCGGCTCAGCGCCGTTCAAATAATCATCGATAATTTTGTTGTAGGATACCGTAAATTGCTGGAATGCCGGTTCCTTCAGCATAGGATACCGGTAACTCATCCATAGCAGCCCCAATGCGAAGCCTACGGCTGTAAACAATACAACGCCCAGCGCACAGAAGGTCAGAAATCGTTTTTTTGCAGCCGCTGATGTAAAATCGTTCATCTGTTCATCTCCTCAAAAGTTTTACGAAGTAGAACTTACATCGTAATCATAACCAAGTTTTGTGTTATAAAACTTAACTTAAAAGCTAGCGTTTAGTCTTGTATGTGTGGATCATTTTAGCTACAATCAACCTAATCTTAACTTTAGAGAGCTGGAGAGGAGCTTCACTGCTAGTATGTATAAACTTATCGCTATTGATGTTGACGACACCTTATTAACAGATGACCTAACCGTAACGGAAGGCACCAAGCGTGCGATGGAGGCTGCCATTGCGCAGGGGGTAACCGTAACGCTCGCAACCGGCCGCATGTTTGCTTCTGCCCGGAAGATCGCCAAACAAATTGAACTCAATGTTCCTATTATTACTTATCAAGGCGCCCTCGTCAAAACGCTGCTCGACGGACAAGTTTTATATGAGAGAAACGTACCTATCGATGCGGCTAAGGAGATTCACGCCTTCGCAGAAGCGAACGGTCTTCATCTGCAGCTTTATGTGGATGACGAGCTGTATGGTACAGAGGATAACGATAAAATAAAAGCGTATTCCAAGCTTTCCAATATTCCGTACAAGATCGAGCCCGACTTCAACAAGTTGCTGGACTTTCCAATGAACAAATTGCTTATGATCGACGAACCGTCCCGTCTCGACGAAATAGCCGAGCAGCTAAAGCCGCTTGTCGGCGATCGCGTGCACATTACGAAGTCGAAGGCGCATTATTTGGAGTTCATGCACAAAGAAGGCACCAAGGGACACGCCCTTCGATTTATGGCCGAGCATCTCGGCTGTACGATGGACCAAACGATCGCTTTCGGCGATGCGTGGAACGACAACGAAATGATTCTCGCGGCCGGTCTTGGCGTAGCGATGGGCAACGCGATTCAATCGCTGAAGGACATCGCAGACTATGTCACGCTATCTAACAATGAGGAAGGCGTACGCCACGTCATCGAGAAATTTGTGCTGCAGCCGTCCGCAGAATAGCCCCGCCGCACGATAAAACATGCAAAACAGCCCTTCCGCCAGCAGCGAAAGGGCTGTTTCTTTAAGAAAAGGAGCGTATAGACTATGCATTGTCCGATATGCAATCAACCGAATGAGTGCGGCATTCAAGCTGTTCAAGAGAATGGTGCGGATTGCTGGTGCTTTCATGAAACGTTTCCGAAGGAGCTTCTTCAACAAATCCCGATAAATAAACGCGGCAAAGCTTGTATTTGCAAGCGCTGCTTGCTAGCATATGAGGCCTCGCTCAAGGCCTAGATGGATATTCGCCCGTAAGAGCAATAATAAAGTTTAGACCTAAATAGGGCTGCCGATTGTTATGAGGCATGCTTTGACCGGCTGCGCCAATCGCTTGCGGGCTCATCTGTAGAGCAGGTGTAGTGCCATAAACAGTCGGGACACCCCGTCCTTGAGCAAGTCCGGCCCATATTGCATTTGCAGGAGAGCTTGCATTACCGACTGCTACAGCCGCAGGGGCATGATTGTGCAGCGGGATGTCGTTGACTGTCAAGGTCACATTCGCGCTTCCGCCCGCTTCACCTAGAATGTGCTCGCTAAGACCAAATCCTTCACCCTGCTGCATTGGCGCCATTCCCGTCATATCAGGCAGAGCGAAAGTAGATTTCCCATCGCCGCCGTACACGGTACCCAATAACGAAAACAAGGCCGTATTTTGGGCGATCGGCAGCAGTTGTCCATTACAAAATGCCCAGCCTGCCGGAGCAAAGTTTCCTGCAAAAATACGAATCTCGCCAATATACGTATCAACCATATTTATGCCTCCCTGCTTTTCTAATTACGAGACGGAAAAATACCATTAATGCAAATACAGTAATTTAACGATAAATACGGCTGCATATTGGAATGCGCCTGGCTTCCGCCAGATGGGGAGAGCGCATTCGGACTCATGCTCGTGTCTGCCGTTGTTGTATAGGATCCGCTGTTAAGACCCGGTATACCCCATGCGTGACCGATTGGCGAATATTCAGTGGCTGGCTGCTCATTGCCTTGCGCAAAATGATGATGAGCGGGCAGCTCACTGACCGTTAACGTATGAGCCTCTTCCCCGCCGCTTTCGCCCAAGCTTATGCCATTGCCTAAATGAACCGGCGCTCTTCCTCTTAAGTCAGGCAGCGCAAACGTCGTTATCCCGTCTCCGCCGTAGGTAGTTCCTAAAATAGAAAATAATGCTTGATATTGATTAATGGGTAAAATCTGACCCGTGCAAGTCATCCAATCTTTCGGAGCAAAAGTGAAGCCGAACAGCCTTACATCGCCAATAAATGCTTCAGGCATCTTTATTCCTCCTTAGCTCTGTGATGGGAATATACCGGTGAGCGCAATAATGAAATTGATAGGCAGGGAAGGCATCATATTGTCATGAGGCTGGCTTCCGCCGGTGGGCGTAATCGATTGCAAATTCATCTGGCCTTCCGGTACAGCAGTCGAATAAATATTTCTGGAGGTTTGCGCCGCCCATACGGCTGCATTGGGGGAAGACTGTGTTCCTCCGGCATTCGAAGCATACACGGGATGCGTATGAGCGGGGAGCTCATTGACCGAAATCGCGGCACTCTCTGTTCCTCCCTGCTGTCCTGCTGCATAGGTTGTCCCTGTTTGCGGGCTTGTGCCTTGGCCAATAGGTATCCGGCTGACCAAATTTGGCAGAGCAAAGGTCGTCTGCCCATCGCCTCCATATGTTGTGCCAAGCAAAGCGAATAACGCGTCGTTCTCTGAAATGGATAGAAGAGCGCCATTACAAAGAGCCCAGCCCTGTGGTGCAAAATTGCCTGCAAACATGCGAATTTCTCCAAGATATGGATCCATTGCATAATCCCCTTTCCTATTTAAAGTCAGCATCTATAAGTAATCGGCGGTGAGCTTTAACCGATAACTTCGTTCTTGCCGCCTTTCCAGCATGTTTGGCGGAATTGTCACGCCGCATCGATAACGTTAGAGGCAGGCCCGCATGCGAGCCTGCTCCCCAAACCTCTTAATGAGCGTCGTTCCCATTCATCTCCTTAGATGAATTGACCTGTTTGGAGCAGCCTCACGACCACAGCTGCCAGCTGCTCCCTTGTCATTGATTCCGACGGATGAAGCCGGTTGTTGCTTCCGTTGACAATTCCGAGCAGCACACTAAGCCGAACTGAAGCCGCAGACCAACTGTGCAGCTCATCACGATCCTCGAAGGACGCAAGACCCGCATCGAGCTCCGCTTGCGTGAAACTTGGCTCCAGCTCCATCAGACTGAAAGCGCGGGCTAAAATAACCATTGCTTCCTCTCGGGTGATGCCTGCGTTCGGATGAAATGATCCATCAGCGTAACCGCTGATCAAGCCATACCCGGAAGCTGCTGTCAAGGCTCCAGCACACCAGCTGCCCTCGCTTACATCCGTGAATAAGTTATTCTCTGGCTCTTTATATAAACCGAGTGCTCTTGTAATAACAGCCGTAAACTCTGCGCGGGTTACGCTTCTTTTCGGCTCAAACTTCTTATCTCCCGTCCCTTGTATAATAAGACGCGCCGCTAATTCTTCGATATAAGGTTTAGACCAGCCGCTTGCATCCTTGAATGTTTTCTCGAAATAGATAAGCGTAAATACTCCATTTGCAAAGCTGTGTACATGGATCGCCAATTGCCCGTCCGTATTGCTGAGCTTCGTCGGAACATGTACCAGCTTGCCGTTTGGCAGCAGCAGCACAGCCGTTTTCGGTTTTTTTCCTTTCAGCTCCTCGTCACCGTAAGAGATCGTAATGTAGCCCTTAACCGATGGCAATTGAACTCTCGCACTGCCACTCTGGAAGTAGAGCTGATAGCTCTTAGGCGTAACCAATAACGTATATCCTTTATTTTCCGCGAGCTTTTTCAGCTTAACGGCTGCAGCAGCATCCGCTTTGATAATTTCAATTTTCAACTGCGCATTTGCGTCATTCCAATCGCGCAGCACCCCTCGGACCGCTGATAAAGATAGTCCATACCCCGTTCCGCTAACGATGAGCTTCACCGTGATTTTACTGTTATTAAGCTGCTTAATCAGCTCCAAATCCATTGCGAGCTCAACATTCTCAATAGTAGAACCGACTTCAATCGTTAACTCATTATCTTTCACATTTTTAATGATCTCCGTTAATTTTTCGCCAACCAGCGAAACAACGGCTACTTGCTCCCCATCCTTTACAGTAACCTCAGTTTTCACGCCTGATGTAACGATAAGCCCTTCGATTTTAACCGGAACAATCGTTGAGCCTTCGCACCCGCATCCGCTGCTTGGAGGTTTGCGGTTCACGATTGTGACAGTTGCCACGTTTGAATCCGCCTGGCCGTCATTCGCTTTGTACGTAAAGGTCACGTCTTCGTAATAACCGGCTTCCGGTTCAAAGCTAAAATTTCCGGTTGCGGAATTCAACGTAAGTTTGCCTTTGCCGGGCTGATCAACGATGGTAAAAGTAATGGGATCTGCATCCGCGTCAGAAGCCGCTAGCCGGTCTTCAATCTTTGCTCCCGCCATCGTAGAATAAGTAACATTTTGCACGGCGGGCTCATCATTCACAGCTGCAATCGAGAGCCGCAATATTGCCGTATCCGCCGCTGAGATTGTATTCGCCGCAGCGGTCCATTCGAAGCTGGCTTCGCCATTCCAGTCTTTAGGAGAAATAAAATGAAGATAAGAAATATCAAGTGCAGTCATCGTATCGTTTGCCAAAACATCGGTGCCGCTAAGCTGCAGCTTACCGTTTGCGGGAAGCGTCAAAATCGTTATTTCATCCAGCGGCGTGCCATCCGCATTGGTAAATAAGAAATCGCTTCCGCTAAATAAGAACGGTGCGTCCTCCGATCCATTCACATTGCTGTCATTTACTGCTGGTACTGATCGATAGATGATTTTATCCGATACTTTTCTCGTATTGCCGGCCGCATCCTTCAATTCCAAATAAACGTTCTTCTCTCCAAAACCTGCCGGAAGCTTCCAGTTTACTGAGGAAACGGCTTTCCAATCGTTCCAGCTCAATCCATCATCGGACAATCGCATTTCAACCTCACTAGCGTCTGCAGCGTTTATTGTCAAACTTACATCCGCATCAATCGTCGTCGCATCGTTGTCGTTAATAACAATGCTTCCATCCGGCAGCGTCTTATCGATCGTAAACGCGACCGTTGTGACATGCCCCAGATTATCCGTCACGATGAGCGAGTACGATCCTTCAGCACTAATCGTTGTACCGTTTGTGAACGCGTTCCCGTTCAATGTTGCCGTGCCTTCGTCAAATGCAGGGGTAACGTCATCGTTCGTCACTTCTCCATTAGCGATCCCTGTCACGACAGGAGCCGTTGTATCCAAAATAATGGTATCGCTGAAGATTGCCGTATTGCCGCCCTCATCGGTCAGCCTCATATATACGGTCTTGCTGCCGTCTCCAGCCGATAAGCTCCATGCTTTAGCGCCATTGAATGGCGCTTTTGCGCTCCAATCCACATTGTTATTCGAAAATTCGATATCAACATCGTCATTCTCCGGATCGGAATATGTTAAGCCAAGCGTTACACTTGTGCTGTTCGTGTAATCATCTCCGCTATTTATTTGAATCGTCCCGGTTGGCGGCTGATTTGGGGCATACACATATTGCAGATACGGACGTCCGCTGTCGCCGCTCTCTTGATCATCCAACATGATTATGTTTTGTTTGACGCCCGCAGCGCCGGAGTTGGTATCCACCACGGTTGGTCCTGTTAAAATAAAAGAGGCCTGTTGATCCAAGACACCAAGCTGGGTTTTGATAAACGGAGTGACATCATATTCTAATAAAAGCCCGCTGCTTGAGCCTAAAAAATCAAAGGATTTTTTTTCTAAAAAGTCAGCTGCAGGATTGTACGTCGGTAAATCACTTAAGAGCGTTCCAGCCTCGCTCCAGCTATCCGTACTGGATCGATACACATTAATATAAGGATCCACACTCGAATTCGTCCGCGATACATAACCATTAAGAATAGGAATAACGAGTTTGACCGATTCCAGACTTTTATTCGCGTCTATTCCGGCAAGCGAATAATGCAGGTACGTCGTATGCTCTCCATATCCCGAGTCATAGCCAACATAATTTTTCAAATCTTCCCCATCATAAACGCTGGAGCCGTCATAAAACTTATCCTTGGTTGGATAAATAAAGGGCTCTGCTGCTGCACTTACAGCCGGTGCTGCGATCATCTGCTGCAGCAGCATGATAACAAGGGACGAAATCAATGCCACGGCCAAAAACTTCCTCATAAATACCTCCTCTTTTCGTTGAAATATGACTATTTTCATTCAAAAAAAGCGAAGAATCGACAAAATCCACATTTTACCATGAATGCGCTCGCAACAAATACTTTAACATAAATTGTTTATTTGAAAAGCTTTATTTTGAAAGCGCTAACCTGCTGCTTCTGCTTGATGGACATGATTCCGTTCGCGCCTACAGACAAAAAAAAGAACATTCAACTTGAATGCTCCTGCATATGCTTCAATAAAGCGCGATTCTATAAGCAAGCAAATTAGATGGAATTTTTCATTTTTCAAGATACGGCTTTACGCGACCGTTTGCATTCACCCTTGCTGCATGACTGATAGGTCCCTGTAAAATCAAGCCGATGGTCCGTCACCTTAAAGCCAAACTCCCGTTCAATCCGCTGCTCGATCTCGAGCAGCCAATCCTCTTTTATTTCCGTGAGCGAGCCGCATTCATCGCATATGAGATGATGATGCATATGCTCATGATCCTCGTCGCGAAGATCATAGCGGGCTACGCCGTCTCCAAAATTCATCTTCGCTACGACATGAAGCTCAGCCAGCAGCTCGAGCGTTCGGTATACGGTAGCCAGACCGATCTCGGAATATTTTTGCTTTACGAGCATGAACACACCTTCTGCGCTCAAGTGATCCGTTTCGTTCTCGAGCAGTACTCGTAATATAATTTCACGTTGAGTCGTCAGTTTGTATCCGTTCGCCATCAATTGCCGATTTATTCGGTCCATTTCTGCCGTGATATTTAACACGCTGGGATACCTCCTCATATTGAAAAGCCAGTACATGAATACTATTCCATTTTTGTAAAGGCTTACTTTTAGAATGATTATAATCTAATGGTAGTATACTTTTGCGAATTTAGCAAATCCCTAATAAAGAAGTAAAGCTCCCGGCAAACATCCGTGCGATACGGCCGCTTGCAAGGAGCTTCTATTGACTAATACTGCAGTGATTTAAAGCACCGCTGAAATACCGCCGTCAATGTTAACGGAGGTTCCCGTCACGAACGATGCCGCCTCGGAAACGAGGAAGCCAATGACATTGGCCGCTTCCCGCGCATTGCCTATCCGCCCAAGCGGTATGCCATGACGCGCGTCGGCCGCGAATTCATCCCAGCTAAGATCGGGGGCACTCACTTTCCACATCCGCTCAATTTGTGCGCTGCGAATGAGCCCGATGCATACCGCATTTACGCGTATACGGTCAGCAGCCAGATCCTTGCTCATCGCTTTGGTGAGCGCAAGCCCTGCCGCACGGCTAACGGAGGTTGGCAGCGATGAAGCGCCGGGCGTTTTTCCTCCGACCGCAGTTACATTGACGATAGCTCCGCCGCCAGCTTGACGCATATGAGGCAGCACCGCGCGCGAAAATTGAACGGCTCCGAACAGCTTCAAATCAAGGTCCGCCGTCCAAGCATCCGTCTCAACGTGCTCGAAGGGACGAGCTGCAGACGTACCCGCATTATTAACGAGTATGTTGACGCCTCCAAAGCGCGCCACTGTCTCCGCAACCGCCCGTGCGGCCTCCTCCGGCCTCGATACGTCAGCACTAATTGCCAAAGCCTCTTTACCTGTTTGCTCCTTGATTTGCTCCGCCGATCTGCGCAGCGACTCTGTCTCCCTGGCGACGATTGCAACCTCAGCGCCTTCAGAAGCCAGCAGCAATGCCGTTGCCAGTCCAATCCCCTTGCTTCCGCCCGTTATAATCGCTACCTTTCCTTTCAACCCCAGCTCCATCGTATGATTCGCCCCATTCTGCCCGCTGCTTATTTTTGAACCGTTGCTATAACTTTTTGCACTTCATCGTTAATATCGACCGCCGTATCCGCAGGTAAATTCACGATAAAGATACCTCCGAATACTTGCTGGGACTTGCCCTGCCAATTACGGATTTTATTTTTCAAAATTTTCAGCTCCACCGAATAAATGACTTCTTTGCTAAGCAGCCAGTTATGTCTGGTGAACCTTGATTTTTCAATCGTTTCTATGTATAAGGAAACATCGTTAGACGGTTTTACACGGATAACGTCTCCGAAAGCAACGTTTTCCGTAAAAACAGGATTTTCCTCAATTCTATAAATATCATCATCCAATTGAATAACATCTAATACTTCAACCTCTCGGCCAACACCATCGAAGCAGAGATGCAGTTCTATAAAATCTTGAATGCTCTTCACCCTCTATGCCTATTATCTATTTCATTCCTGAAACCCGCTAGCCCAGATCCACATTGGTATAATGCTCCACGGTAGGAAACGGATCGTAGAAGTGATGAAGCAGGCTCTTCCATTCCAAATATTCCGCCGATCCCCGAAAGCCCTCTGTATGATCCTTCAGCGTTTCCCATCTCACAAGCAATATGTATTTGCTTTCTTCTTCTATACATTTCTGAAGCTCGTGGCAAATGTAGCCCTTCATGCTGGAAATGATAGCCGAGGCCTTCTTGAAATTATGCTCAAATTCATCAGACATTCCCTGTTTAACCTGCAATACAGCAACTTCCAAAATCATTTGACCAGTCCTTTCATACCAATCTAGCATAAACGAATTGCCAAAAAAACACCATATGCGATCCTGTATTTCCGTCGTATGGCCGAATTTATGATTTACGGTTGATTATATTACTGCTTCCAGGTAAGTAAAAATGTCCGCCAAATAAAACGGCTATCCTGCAATACTGCAGGATAGCCGTAATCCGAAACAAGAAACAGGAATATTTCTGCATTTGTGCAGCATAACATCTCAAGCCTGCTTTAATCTTTTAATCATCGTTTTTGTTATCTTTGCCGCGGTGATTGCCTTTTCCTTTTTCTGAGTCGTCATGCTTCTTTCTGTCTTTCTTCTCTTCTTTTTCTCTTTCTTTCTGCTCCTTTCTATCCTCCTTCTCTTTGTCTCTGTCACTCTCTTTATTCGATTGATCGTTAGAGCTCCCTTTATTCCCCTTATCCTTCTTATTTGGCAAAAGATTTGGAGCCTTTGGAAACGGCATCACCGGTTCATCCTTTAAAGCCTCTGCCAATAACGCATGGAACACGACAGCCGCAGCCTTGGAGCTCGTGGACAAATAATGGCTGCTGTCGCTTTGGTCATAGCCTAGCCATACCGCGCCTACAAGCTGAGGCGTATAGCCGACAAACCAGTTATCCTTCGCGCTGTAGCCTGACGTTCCCAGCATTTGCGTCGTACCGGATTTACCGGCAAGCGGGCGGCCCTCAAGCGCGGCAGCGACACCCGTTCCCTCCTTAATGACACCCTCCAGCATGGACGTCATCGTTCGCGCAATGGCAGGCTCCGTTACCTTCTCGCTGCCCGAGTCCTTCTCGAATTCAGCCAGCACTGTGCCGTCAGCGGATTCAATGCGGGTAATGGCGTGCGCATGCATGCGTACGCCGTCATTCGCGAATACGCCGAAGGCCTCGGCCATATGCAGCGGCGATACGCCTTCATGAAGACCGCCAAGCGCAAGTCCCAGCGTACGATCCTGCTCCGTCAACGGAATGCCGAACCGTTCTGCAGCATCGATCCCTTTATCGATCCCCATCTCATTTAACAATTTCACAG
This sequence comes from Paenibacillus sp. J2L1-98, assembly GCF_056269405.1. Classification (NCBI taxonomy): domain Bacteria; kingdom Bacillati; phylum Bacillota; class Bacilli; order Caryophanales; family Paenibacillaceae; genus Paenibacillus; species Paenibacillus sp. J2L1-98. Next base: position 45,135 of record NZ_JBWDNW010000010.1, read on the forward strand.
CCGGTATGTTGTAAGAGTTAATTAACGCATCATACAGCGACACCCGTCCGTGATAGGAGCCGTCCGCGTTCTGAGGCTCATAGCCGTTAATGCTGATCGGTTCATCATCTACTTCATCGCTTGGCTTATAACCAAGCTCCAATGCAGGTGTATAAACGGCGATCGGCTTGATCGTTGAGCCCGGCTGGCGCTTCAGCTGTGTCGCCCGATTAAAGCCTCTGAACGGCTGCTCCCCTCTTCCGCCCACAAGCGCCCTTATTCCGCCATCGCGCGGATCGACAAGGACAGCACCGCTTTGGATGAGCTGGTCTGCCGCGCTATCCGGAAACAGCTCTTCCTGAGCATAAACCTTCTCTGCCGACTGCTGCATTTTCGTATCCAATTCCGTATAAATCCGCAGTCCGCCCTGCAGCACTTCATTTTCCGTCAGACCGTACTGCGCCATAGCCTCCCGAATGATCTGATCCACATAATAAGGATAGTTGATGTCATCTACCCGGTTAGGCTTCGAGCTTAACAATTGAATCGGCTCACGAAGAGCCTTATTGTAAGTATCCTCGCTAATCAACGATTGATCCTTCATTAGCTGAAGGACGACATCCCGTCTTTCGCGAGCCTTGTCCATATGCTTGTAGGGAGTAAGGGCGGACGGCGCCTTTATTAAACCGGCGAGCAGAGCCGCCTCCGCTACCGTAAGCTGCTTTGGCTGCTTGCCGAAATAGGTTTGCGCCGCCCTCTCAATTCCCCATGCGCCTTCGCCGTAATAAATTTGATTAAGGTACATGCCCATAATTTCCCGCTTGCTGTAGTTCTCCTCAATCTTCTTCGCGAGAAGCACCTCGTTCCACTTCCTCGACCAGGTCCGCTCATGCGACAAAAAAACGTTTTTGGCCAGCTGCTGCGTAATCGTGCTGCCGCCCTGTACCGTACCGCCTGACGTGATATTCTTTAAAAAAGCACGTCCGATCGCCCGCATATCCATTCCATCATGCTCAAAATACCGCCTGTCTTCCACCGCAACTACGGCATCCACCATATGCTTCGGTATTTCCTCATATCCAATTTCTTCAATTTTATTGAATGAAATCCGTGTAGCTTCCGTTCCGCTCTGATCATACAAGATCGTCGCTGCCGGCAGTGGCACATCCAGCTGTCCAATATCCTGCGCGCCGACCAGTATGCGAAAGGTGATCCATGCGCCAAGGAAAGCAACGATGAGCAAAGCTGCAGCTGCGAGCAATATGCTTTTTGCCTTTTTTCTTTTCACTTTTAAAGCTTGAGTGGTTCTCATCCGTATTCCCCCATAATCTTGCTTCTCTAATTTCTACACTATTCGCAGAAAAATACGATTTTTAGTACGTGCGGTTCAGTTGCCACTTTTTTGCATAAAAAAATGCCGGGGAACAGCTGTCTGCTCCCCGGCATCTTTTTGACCTATTTGGTTAAGCCTGCATATCGGAATGATGATGACTGTCGTAAGCTTCGGGCTTAAGAGGAGTGAAAACCGTCCGCTTGTTCAAAAATTGCTGATACTGAATCCTTGCAATTTCGTCGTCCGGGTATGCTTCCAAATAAATTTCCAGCTCCGCTATCGTTTGTTCAATCTCAAATAGAACGTCCCTGCTGCCGCCGCCGCTTTTCTCCGGGTTCACCCGCAATTGCTCCCATGGTTTGTTCAAATTATCTGCCTCCTGCCGCCCTATTCTATTGTTTTGCAAAAATTACGCTAGACCTGCAACATAGGGCTTCATTACCTAATATATTCAGAGCGGCTATAAACAGAACCTGCAATGCGAAAAAAATTTGCGCAACAATTACATCCCCATCACTTATTGGAACGCTTTGCATTGCTTACGCTCATTCTTCTTGGTGAACCCGCAGCGTGCATCGCCTCGAAACGATATCTTGGCCAAATCGATTATTAAAGAGGGTTTGTCCCACCCATGCCCACCAGATTGGAATGAATATTAAAACAAATTTAGTTAAATGTTCAACCGGAATAGTTCCATGAATATTTTGAAAATATTGAAAGGAAAGTGAGTAAGGATATACAAACTGCCGGCCAAACGATTATTTATGGCCATGATTCTTCAACTGTTCTTTGTTTTAATTATGACAGCAATCCTGTCCGTTAATTTTGATCATTTCTATATTCCCTTCTTTGTAGGCTATATTTTCAGTGGTATTGTCATTCCGCATACCGACTTGGCTTGCTAAATTTAATAACATGAGGTATCCAAGCTCGAATGTCCTCCACATTTTTTAATTCAATTTCAGTATTGCGAGTGATTAGTGTACTAGCTGTTTTTCAGTTAAGTGATTGGACCATGCCTTCTATTTTGTTTGTGGAATCATTGGATGTTTTATAGCGTTGGACTTGGTTTTTCATATGCCTAATTATGCAATCATTGGAGAAATGATGGTATTTTTTATCGTATACGCGAAATTAACGATTTGAGTTTTTTATTAGTTTGAATAACTTACTCCCGGCGTTGCAGTTGGAGTTAAGCCGCTAAGAATAAGACGTCCTTCCAATAGTTAGTAACTAACCAATAGGTTAGTTAATTAATTTATTTACTTTACTTACTTTTTTATGATAAGATAAAAGTAAGTCGGCCGACTAATACAACTTTGAAGGAGCTTATCACATGAAATTCCAACTCGTTAAAAAATTAGCAACTGGTGCACTCACTCTTACTATCCTTTCTTCAGTAGCGGGTTTTGTTGTAGCCAATGGAAATTCAGCAGAATCTAACACGGTTAATGCAGCAACGAAAACTGTACAGGCGTCACCTGTAGCAGCAAAGCAACTTTTAACACCTGATAATCATTCCTTGATGCTAATTGACCACCAGCCACAAATGGCTTTTGCGGTTAAATCTCATTCTGTGGAGCTAGTTCGTAATAATACAGTAGCACTTGCTAAAGCGGCTAAAGAATTCAACGTTCCAACGATTTTGACGACTGTAGCATCTAAAACTTTCAGTGGACCGATTTTCCCGGAAGTTCAAGCGGTGTTTCCTGACCAAGTACCAATCGATCGCACAACGATGAACCCGTGGGAAGACAAAAATGTTACGGATAAAGTAAACAGTTTTCACAAACAAAAAATTGTAATGGCTGGTCTTTGGACAGAAGTTTGCTTGGTGGATCCAGTGCTTTCCGCACTTGATCAAGGCTTTGAAGTTTACTTCATATCCGATGCCTCTGGCGGCGTGAGTCAAGAAGCTCATGATATGGCTGTTGAACGTATGATCCAAGCTGGTGCGAAACCAATGACTTGGTTGCAATACATGCTTGAGCTGCAACGCGATTGGAAAAACCAGGAGCATTATAAACAAGTTCTTGCAATTGCTCAAGAGCACGCTGGTGCTTACGGATTGGGCGCCTTCTATGCAGCAGAAATGTTCAATGCTCAAGAAGGTAAATAATTATAGATTTAAATGTAAAAAGGTTGAGCAAGGGATTACACTTGCTCAACCTTTTTACGTCGAAATGACTCTCATTGAAAAGGAACGGATAGGACGAGTGCTTGAATGCTTATTTACTGCCTTCTTTTGCCCCGAACATCTCACCCGCATAAAGGACACCCAAACCATAAGCGCCACCGTGATCTTTTGCTATAGTGAGTACATCATTATAGGTTTTTTGATTTTCCAAATCGCGTTGCATTTCAAGCAAATACTGCAGCCAAGTGATTGGAACGGCGCCAGCCTGTACCATACGTTGAACAGCCATTTCATGCGCTTCAGTGGTTACACCGCCAGACGCATCTGTAATAACGTATACTTGGTAGCCCGCGTCAATCGCGGATAGAACTGGATCAACAACACACACTTCAGTCCAAAGGCCCGCTATGACAAGTTTCTTTTTCCCGAAGCTGTTGACTTTATCCACTACCCGCTGGTCTTCCCATGCATTCATGGTTGTACGGTCAATTGGTGCTTGATCAGGAAAGACTTTCTGAATTTGTTGTTTAGAAGGGTGGTACTATTCAAGGACTTTATTCCCATACTGGAAGTATTTTAGTCAGGAAAGTGTGAAAGGATAAAGCTTGCCGTCCAAGCAAAAGGATGCTTTCCCTGTTTCTTCTGACACGATAAGGATTAACGCATCCGTACGCTCCGACATTCCAATCGCTGCACGGTGGCGGGTACCCATCTTTTCATTGCCGTATGATTTTTCGGTAAGGGGGAGAATATTAGCTGCAGACACGATAATATCGTGATGAATCAAGACTGCGCCATCGTGTAATGGGCTGCCGGTAACGAAGATGGATTCCACCAGTGAACTGGATATTGCCGCTGAAAGAGGAATACCCGGGGTAATCCATTTATCTATAGGATCTTCTCTTTGAATGACGATGAGAGCTCCTTGCCGTTTTAGACTCAGATGGCTTATGGCTTGAGAGATCTCATTATATTTATTCGAATAAGGAGCCAAAAAACAGCTTAGATAATAAGTCGAGGCCAGCGTGCCGGTATTCGAAAACGTTTTAGCTATGCTTTCGATTTCATTAAGAAGGCAAGTATTTTCTTCATCGAGGGTGGAAATGATCTGATTAATGTTTTCGGAGATGGTTATTAACTGCTCTTTTAATTTCAGTCTTAAAGGCGAGAAGTCACACTCCGTATGTTCCATCTGTTCAATCTCCTCTTCCGCAAGTAACAAAATAGGGTTGCTTCACAGTCAAGAAGACCGTGAAACAACCTCATTTTTGTTCTCAGCATTTATACACCTTTCTTTACCCATTCAGCAACTGTTACGGTACGTTTCGCCTGATGCTTAACGGCGTCCTGAACATTCTCGATCATTTTTCCGTTCTGGTCTACGGTGACGCTTGTCCCATAAGGATTCCCTCCGGAGCCAAATATAACAGGATCCGTATAACCTGGCGCTGCAACAATTGCGCCCCAGTGATACATCGACGTATAAAGGGAGAGAATGGTTTGCAGCCCATTGGGCCATTCGATAATTAGTCCCGGTTTAGCTGTAATAAATAACCGCGAGGTTAACATATGACATAGGTTTAATCTCCTCCGATGAAGTTCTTCCAAAGATTTTTTTCAGTAAACTCATTGTTATTAATCACCACCAAAAGTATTATTTCGTCCTGGAAGAAATCTATGCATTCAATGCTTTGCTTTTGATAAGCGAATAATGCTCCAGCCTCTCGTTTCAGATAAAGAAATAATACGAATGTTACTTCACCGCGTCACGCTCTGCAAGCACTTTGGTTACTTCATCCGTTACTTCTTGTCCGCCGGATCTTAACCAATCCATTTTGAATTTATCAAAATCTTTTTCCGTGTTCGCTTCGCCTGTGATGGCCATAATCACATAAGTGTCCTGTAAAGTCTTTAGATTTCCCCAATATTTTGCTTTGCTGTTCAACACAGCAGGACCAAGAATGTCAAACATCGATGTTACACCGGCATTAAGCTTTTCTTTTAACGCAATCAGCTCAGGCTTCAAAGTATGCTTTGTCATGGAAACGTCTACCGAGTTAAGCGGATTGTAGAAGGCTCCCGCGCCCATTTTATAGGCAGCAACCGCCTCATCCGTTTTCGCTATAGCTAAATCGCCTTCCATACCATAGCTGACGCCCAGTTGTCCAAAATTCGTTAACAAAAATCCTTCGGAATTTGTTGAGACATATTCCAGCAGCTGTAATATTTTAATCCGCTTCTTTTCATCCTTTTCCAATTGAGCGCCTAACAGTACCGGAGCCTGGCGGGCGCCGTAAGCGAATGCTTTCGCATCGCCGTTTGGTCCGGTAACAGGTTTTCCTGCGATTACTGTCAACCCTTTTTCCAAGGCTGGTCTTGTAATGTAGCCTGATCCCTTGTCAAAATTGCCCCACTTCATATTGTCGACCAATCCGATTTTTTGGTCCATAAATTTTCCGTTAAGCTCAATATTATCAGCTGTAATGAATTCAGGGTCGATTAGTCCGGATTTGTACCATTTACTCAAAAGCATCAAAGCAGTACGAGTTTCTTCTGTGATACCGCCATATACAACTTTACCGGCAGCATCCCATTTAAACTGATACGGAGATACGCCGTAAGCCGAGAATACTATAGTGAACAATTGCTCCGTCAGCTTGCCTCTTCCTGACATACCGAATGTATCCTTCTTGCCGTTGCCGTCAGGATCGTTATGGACGAATTTAGTCAGAACATCCTCAAGCTCCGCGATCGTCTTCGGCGGTTCGGTATAACCGACAGCCTTCAGCCATGCCTCGTTATAGCCTGGTAAAAAGCCGTCCAGACCGCCCGGCCACACCTTTGGAATGCCCCAGTTTTTCCCATTATAAAGACCCACTCCCCATGCTCCCTCATCAACCGAGTTTAGAGCTGCTGTAAAGTTAGGCATATAAGTTGCGATTTCTTCCGGGGATATGCTGGCGATGATGCCTTGATCCGCCCATTGAACCATGTCCGTTTCATTTGCATCAATTGGAAAAATATCAGGAATGTCTCCCGAAGCCAGTAAAACGGTAAATTTTTCCTTCCAAGTGGCGCGTTCCAATTTGACATTTTTAATTTTGATATTGAATTTTTCCTCTAATTGCTTCTGTACATAGTTACCGTCTGCTTCTGGAGGATTGAAGTTGTTCGCAATCGTAATTTCGATTGGCTCTTCTTTTCCTTCCGTCCTTGAAGTGCTCTCCGCGGCATTTTCCGTGTTGCCGTTGTTACTCTTCTTACTGTTGCTGCCGCTGCAGCCTGCTACGGCTAATGACATCGATAAGACGACGGAAGTCATGACTAACCATAGTTTCTTTTTGTTTCTCACTTCTATTCTCCCTTTGTTTATCCATACTATATTGTCCGTCTTATTTGGATAATCTTTGCCTGCCTCAATCGATTCCCACCGTCATTCAGGCTCGTTTCTTACAACCGGAACATCGATCGTCACGCATGTTCCTCCCCCGTCAGGGCTGCTGAAACGCAAACCCGCAGGCAGGCCGAAGTACAGCTCCAAACGTTTTTCGATATTTTTAATTCCGTAGCCGCTGCCTTTGTGCTTGCGCTCTTCCCTGCCTTCGCGATGCAAGCCAACGCCGTCGTCCTTCACTTCCAGCAGCAGCCGTCCATGGACGATTGCTCCCGTAATTCGAATGATTCCTTTGCCACCTTGCTTTTCGGAAATGCCGTGAATAATCGCATTTTCGACGAGCGGCTGCAGCGTTATTTTCGGAATAAGACAGCCCATCGCTTCTTCGTCGACGCCGAACTCGATTTGAATCCGATTCCTGAAGCGCTTCATCTGAATTTCCATGTAAATCGCGCTGAGGCGAACCTCGTCCCTGACTGTAACGAAATCTTCCCCTTTATTGAGGATAAGCCTGTAATAATCGGACAGCACGTATACGACCTGTTGAATATTGTCGCGCTCGCCCTTCTGCGCCATCCAGTTCAGCATATCCAGTGTATTGTATAGAAAATGAGGATTGATCTGAGATTGCAGCGCCTTGAGCTCCGCCTCATTCTTCTCCTGTCCAAGCTTGAACTGCTCGGCCATCAGATCCTGCACGCTGCCTATCATATAATTATAGCTGGAAATGAGCTGCCCGACCTCATCCTTGCCGGGCAATATGTCGAGCTGGTTCATCCGTCCTTGGCGCACCTGGCTCATCTTGTTCATGAGCAGGAAGATGCGACGGGTAATCGATCTCGCCGCCGGAAAAATAAAGATCAATATAATAAGCGAAATAATTAAATAAATAGTCAACATTTGCGTCCGGATACTGTTGATCGCTTCCGTCGCGGCCTTATTCGAAATAACGGTCATCAGATACAAGTTCGTTCTGCCGATTTTCTGGCCGCGTGCCAAATGCTCGCCGCCATCAAGCGTTACCTTCTTGAACGCCTCGCCGGTGTTTATAGGCTTCGGCAGATGCATTTCCGCATATTCCTCTTCTCCCGTGCTCGCAATCAGTTCTCCTGTCGCCGAGGCGATATAAACCAATTGGCCCGGACTCGACTTGGTCAAGCTTAGCCGGATCTGATTCAAATCGATATTCAACGTCACGATCCCGACAGGCTCGCTTAGATTTGTTGGATTCCACAATAACCTGCCGAGCGCCAAATACCGATTCGGAACGCTGTCCGACCCTTCTCTCGTTACCCATGCCGACCTTCCATTGTTCGCGTAAACGCTTTGCGCCCACGGCATATCCTTGACTGCTCCGAGCTTGCGAAACAACCCATCACTGCCGGTCAACATAAATCGGTCGTCGATAAAGTAATTAATGCTATCGAATTCGGGATTGCTCTCGATAATTTGCGTATACGCCACGACATTGTTAAAGACCGCGAGCTGCTCCGTCACACTCATTTCCGCCGGTTTCTTGGACAATATTGTATTCAAGTCCTTATTGATGCTAATCATTGTTGTCAGTTCTTCCAAATGGTAAAACTTATTGGATAACGTCGCGAGCATTTGCTCGTAATTCTTATTCTCGGCATAGCTCTGTCCATCTACGGCCAGCTTCCGTATTTCTCCGTAAGAGATGAAGAACGTGACAATAAGCGGCAAGATGCCGACAATCGCGAATAGAATCATGATTTTATTGCGCAAAGACATGTCGTTCATGTAGTCGATCAGCTTCATGTGCTAGCTCTTCTTCCGGTATTGCAAGGGCGATAGGTCCGTAGACGCCTTGAATACCTTGACGAAATAGCTTGCGCTGGCAAAGCCGCAAAGCTCGGCTATCGTATGCATCTTATAATGCTCGCTCTCCACCAGCTTCTTAGCGAGATCGATCCGATAATCGCTGATGTATTGCTTGATGGTGGTGCCCGTTTCCTCTTTGAAAAGCTTGCCCAGATGGTTCGTCGATAAATTCATATGGCTTGCAATCATGGTCAGATCCAGATCGATGTTGCGATAGTTGGAAGCGATATAGTTCATCACTTCCTGCACAAGCCGCGAATACTTCGAAACCTGCTTCTTCTCTTCCAACCATACCGAGGCGACCGCAAGCGTAATGGACTCGGCCCTCTCAATCATAGCGCATTGTTTTAAGGATTGTATGGCATCTGCTATTCCATGCTCATTCTCGAGCGCAGCAATCAGCTTCCGATTGTCGTTAATCAACGTCTGTGCTATCGTTTCAAGCAGCGCGATGACTCTCTCCCTTGCCGGATACTGCTTCTCTCTAAACGACACGAACAGCGCCCTCAGCCAATCGTGCAGCTTCTCCGGGCTTTCCTTGCACAGCTTATAGAAGGACGGAAGCGACTCCGAATAAAACTCGTTCGATCGGCCCGGCTCTTCCTGATGCGTCAGGCAGCGGGAATCCGGGCTGTAGAATGAACGGTCAAGCGCATTTCGCGCCGTCAGGTAACTGCCCCGAATCGCATTCACGCCGCTCGCTTCCGCTCCGATACCAATGACATAATGAACATTGCGCGTCAAGAACATTTCGTTTAAATAAAACAGCTTCTTATATTCGCTGCTGCCGCAGGCCACAACGATAAAGCAATGCCGGCGGTCAAGCTGCTCGCCGATCACCGTGAAGCCGTTGTCGCGCCAAAACGTAATAAAGGAATCCAAATCCGTCTTATGCGCATCCGACTCCATTCGGTTTCGCGCTATGAAGCATACGCACCGCTTATCCTCCGGAAACCCGGTCTCGCGGCACAGCCTTGCTATTTCATCCCGGTCGGCATGCTCGTCTCTGAGCAGTCCGGCCAGCTTCTGCTTGAGCAGCTCGTTCTTCTGGCGGAAGACGTCCGTCTGGGCCTGCTTCGCCTGAAGCGCGCGGACGGATTTGAGAATAGCCTGCTCAACCTCCGTCAGTTTGATCGGCTTCTCGATATATTCCACGGCAGACAGCTTAATGGCGCTCCGCAAATATTCGACGTCCATGTAACCGCTCATAAATATCAGTATGCTGCCCGGCGACTTCTCGGACAGCTTCTCGGCGAATTCGATGCCGTTAAGCTTCGGCATCCGAATATCGGTCAACACGATTTCAGGTTTATTGACTGAACTGATTCGCAGCGCTTCGGCTCCGTCGCCGGCAAGCAAAATCTCGTCGATTCCGTATGTCTCCCAATCGATGCTCTCTTTGAGCCCTTCTCTCGTATAATCGTCATCATCCGCAATCAACAATCGCATATGCATTCACCTCAGAAGTACAATGTTAATGATAACGCTTGCAATTTCTATTAATAGAATAACAGAATCATATTGGCTTATCCATGTGGCAATAACTGACATCGGCCTTGTAATATCATGAAGAAGCTCACCCTTCCGATCGAACGGAAAAATGAGCTTCTTCATTATAACATGTTAGATTATTTGCTTGCTGCGCGGCGCTCTTGATATACTTTTGTCGCCTCGTCGAGAATTTCTTGTCCGCCGGCTTTCAGCCATTGCGCTTTGAAGTCTGCAAACAGCTTGTCTACATCGCCTGCGTTCTTAGCGATGATTGCTTTCGTGTAAAACTCATCCTGCAGCGCCGACAAGTTCGCGAAGTACTTGCCTTTGCTTTCCAATACTGTCGGTCCAAGAACGTCAGCGATTAATTCGCTTCCATCCGTAAGTTTGGCTTTGAAATCGAGTTTATCTTGCGGCATGTGGAATTTCCAGGTCGATACAGCTCTTTCGATAAGCGGATTGTAGAAACCGCCAATTCCGAGCGCTAACCGCTTGTCCGCATCCGTGTCGTACGGCGCTTTCAGAACAGCAACACCGTCCTTCAAGTCATAAGATACGCCTGCTTCACCGAAAGCCGTAGTCAGGTAATTCTCTTCATTTGTCGCAATTTCTTCGAGAATTTGCAAAATTTTAATTCTCTTCTTTTCATCCTTTTCAACTTGCGCACCTAGTAAAAGCGGCGTTTGCAAGGCGCCATTCGACATTGAAAGCGATTTGCCGGCAGGACCGATCAAGCCTTTGCCGAATGCCGGTTCGATGCCGTTATCCGTAAACGTTTGCAGTTGTCCAAACAGATGGTGGTACATGTTCGTGTCGATAATGCCGATTTTTTTACTATTGAACTTTTGGCCCATGAGTCCGTTATCGTCCGTCATAAATTCTGGATCGATTAGACCCGCATTATACCATTTGTTCAGCAGCTTCGTTGCTTCGAGCGATTCATTCATAATACCGCCCCATGCAATCGTTCCATCTGATGCTTCCAGGAACATATACGGGTTAACGCCAAATGCGGAATAAACCTCATTGAACATCTGGTTTCTCGCGTTTTTGCCACGGCCGCTCATGCCGTACGTATCCTTCTGTCCGTTGCCGTCCGGATCGTTGTTGCGGAATTTCGTCAGTACGTCCTCGAACTCCTCAATCGTCTTAGGAGGCTCGCTGTAGCCAATCGCTTTCAGCCAATTATTGTTATAGGTCGGGATAAATCCAGTCGAACCGTTCAGCCAAACTCTCGGAATGCCGTAGTTTTTGCCATCAACCAAACCGATATCCCAAGCGTTCGGATTAACGGATTCGACGTCCGCGACATACTTCGGCATGTACTGTTTAATTTCATCCACTGGAACGTTCGCGATGACGCCTTGCTTAGCCCAGGTCACCATATCGACCTCAGTAGGCGTTTGCGGGAAAATGTCCGGAATTTCGTTAGCTGCGATTTTGAGCTTAAAGTTCTCGTCCGTAACTCGCATATTAATGATCTTCACGTTGTACTTCTCTTCGAGATACTTCTGAACATAGTTATTGTCTTCCTTCGGAACATCCCAAGTCGATGCCGCGAAAGTAATTTCGATCGGCGCTTCTTCCTTAACCGGAGTATTGGTCGCTGCTTCGGTAGCGGACGTGTTGTTGCCTTTATTGCCGTTACCGTTCGACGAGCATCCTGCCACCAGCACTGAGAACGATAACAATAACGCGATACCTAATTTCATACCATTTTTCATTTCTCTTTCTTCCTCCCTTTTGTATCGTGCAATAAATTTATTTAAACGGTGACATCATGTGCCACCGAGTAAACCGAATCAACCTTTGAGCGAACCGATCATCGTTCCTTTGACAAAGTACTTCTGCAAGAATGGGTAAACGACCAGGATCGGCAGCACTGCAAACATGATGGTGGCAGCTTTAATGGAAGCTTCGTATCTGATATTCGAGACAGCGGATCTGCCAAGTGTTTCCGCGTCCGTATTCGTAATGACAATCTCACGCAAGAAGAACTGCAGCACTTGCTTGCTTTGATCGGAAATGTACAGCACGGCATCGAACCAGGCGTTCCAATGTCCGACTGCGCTCCATAGCGCTAAAGTAGCGAGTACGGGCTTCGATAGGGGCAGCACGATGCTAAGCAAAATGCGGACATCGTTGGCGCCGTCAATCTTGGCCGATTCCACCAGCTCGGCCGGAATCGACATGAAGAAGTTGCGCAGGACGAGCATTGAGAACGTAGGAACGAGTCCCGGAAGAATATACACCCATACCGAATTCATCAGATGCAGCGACTTGATCAGCAAGTAGGTTGGTACTATGCCTCCGCCGAAGAACATCGTGAAGAGAATAATCATTGTGTAAAAATTTCGATGCGGCAAAGTTTTGCGCGAAAGCGGATATGCGCAGAGCGACATCATGATTAAAGTCAGGAAAGTCCCGACAACGGTCCTGAAAACCGAATTGCCGAACCCTGTCCATATTTTCTCTTGGGCCAGCACTTGCTTCCAAGCGGTGAAATCCACTTCTTTCGGATAGATATGAATTCCGAACCGGCTGGCCTCGGCCGGGGAGCTTACAGATAAAGAAGCGATATGCAAAAACGGATAGATCATGACGACGCACATCAGCGTAATGAATATGATAAGTATGGTTTGGAATATGTTTTCACCTGTAGTCGGTTTCAAAGTTTCTTTCCCCTTCCATGCGCCCTTTTACAGGACGCCTTCTTGTCCCATTTTCTTCACGACGTAGTTCGTCCCCAGCACCAAAGCAATGCCGATTATGTTCTTGAACAATCCAACCGCGGTCGTTAGCCCAAATTGCGCTCCCAGGATACCGGCCCGATAGACGTAAGTATCGATAATGTCGGCGACCTCGTACACGGCAGGGTTGTAAAGGTTGAAGATTTGGTCGAAGCCCGCGTTCAGGATGCCGCCCAGCGAAAGAATGAACAATATCGTAATAACCGGCAATATCGAAGGAAGCGTAATATACCAAATTTGTTTTATTCGATTGGCGCCGTCGATGACGGACGCCTCGTATAGCGACGGGTCGATCCCCGATAGCGCGGCCAAATATATGATCGTTCCCCATCCGATCTCTTTCCATATCCCCGTCCCTACCAGCGTCGAGCGGAAATAGTCCGTATCGGCAAGAAAGTAAATCGGCTCAATGTTCACCAGCTTCAACAGGAAGTTGACCGGTCCCTCCGACGGCGACAGCATGACGATAACGACTCCGGAAAGCACGACCCACGAGAAGAAGTGAGGAAGGTACGAAATCGTCTGGGCGATCCGCTTGAACCATCCGAGCCGCAGCTCGTTCAGCAATAAGGCGAGTATAATTGGCGCGGGAAACCCTAATATCATGTGGTAGCAGCTAATCAGCACCGTATTTCGGAAGATCCGCATAAAGTCGGGCGATTGGAAGAATAAAAACTTAAAATGATCTAACCCGACCCATGGACTGCCCAGTATTCCCAGCCTCGGGCTAAAATCCTTGAACGCCAACAAAACGCCGTATAACGGAGCGTAATGAAAGACGGCGTACCAGGCAATGACGGGAATGAGCATAAAAAACAAATACTTGCTCTTCTTGTACTCCCTCCACGTTGCCGCCCATTTCGAATCCTTTCGTACGGTTGCTTTGTTAACGCTTTCAATCTTGGCAATATTCACATTACTCATAGCTAAACATTCCTTTCCCACAATCGCATAGAAGCTTGTTGCGTACGACGATGAAGTCTAGACATAGCGTCCGGCGAGATGCTTCCGCCCTGCTCCCTATTCGTTAGCAACGCTTTCATAACTTAATCATAAGCGCCTCATTTGGCGCGGAATATAACAATTTCGCGAGATTTATTGTAATTTTCGGTTGGCATCATCCAATTACGTTAATATAAATCTCAATTTCGATTCGACCAATTTCGATGTTTTTTCGGCCCTTTTGATACGCTCAAGTTCAAGGGCGTTTGCCGGATTCATGCAGTTAAGCTCCTTTCAAAAAAAAATAGTTAGGTGTAAGGCGTCGGTTCCCCAACTCGCTTGCCTCTTACATTACAAATGTGAAAGCGTTTTTTCCATTGCAAAATCATTTGAATGCCTATACTTTCTTTCAATTAGGCTTGTATTATCTTTAATAAAAAGAAAAAGCAACCCGTCATGGGCTGCTTTTTCATTTTTTGGAAGCGTGCTAATGGGCCATTGTAACCCTACTATTCGCATTGCGGTATTGAACCGGTGTGATACCGAATCGGGCCTTAAATTTATTGTGAAAATATTGCGGATTTCGATACCCGACAAGGGAAGCGATCTCTGCAACGGACATCCGTGACTCAGCTTGAAGCAAGCCTGCAGCTCTTTCCAGCCGTGTCCTGGTGACATATTCGGTAAATGTTTCCCTCATGACTTCACCGAACAAGGTAGAAATGTATGCCGGAGCGAGCGAGGCCACTTCAGAAAGTATATTCAACGACAGATCTTCATGCAGATGCTCATCAATGTAGGTTTTTAATTTTAAGATGACATCCGCATGAGCATGACTTCCCGATTCACGCACATGAAGCACAGTCCGTTCGGAAAGGGCCCGAATCGAATCGATTGTTGACACAAGCGTATCTTTTTTCAGTTCATCAAACAAATGGGAAGGAGGAACCAGATTTTGCAGCTCCAATTCGATAACGATCTGATACAATGTGGAAACCAGCTGAAGCAGCGACAGCTCAACCGTCTCGAGCTGTAGGCTACGTTCCTCCAAAATCGCTGCAAATTCATCAATAAACCGGTTCGCGCCGTTCACGTCCCCGGCCTTTAACGCATTTTTATAGAGATCGAATGTAAACTGATACGGACTCGGATTGAAGCTTGAAATTTTCGAGTGCATAACGATCGCTTCCGGTCCATACATAAAGTGATAACGGGAGGCTTGCTGTGCCAATTGATACGAAATCGGGATTTCTTCCGGAGATTGAACCAAAGTGCCGATCGCAGCACCGAAACGGATATCTCCTTGTACTTCCTCTTTGATCCGGACCAAATGTGCGGCAATCGTCTCGTCTTCCAATGTGCTATTCGAATCTATAAAGTAGATAATGGCGGCCTCCTGCGGATTCAAGCTAACAAACTCGCACCGCACCGACTCGTCAATCCCTTCATAACGCTGCATGAATTTTTCGCTAAAGCTGCCTTCAGTAAGCCGAATATGCACAACCTTGTAACGGCAATCCTGCGGTAAGCCATCCATATGCTCCAGCTCGAGACTGGCGCCCAAAACAAGATTTTTCATCTCGATCGTTTTTGCACGGGACTCAAGATTCACGATTTTTTGTCCCATGAAATGAAGCGCACTGCCGATAATAGCATATTCATTCGCTTGCGGCTGCGATGAATCGGGATGATAAAGACTGCGGATGTGCTGAACTAACCGCTTCATTGGGATATAAAATTGCTTCGAAAACAGATAAGAAATGATTAAACCGAACAAGAGTACCAGACTGCAGCCCACGAATATGCTCGTTTTGAATTGTTCCGAAGACAGAACAAACGAATTTATAGGGCGAATGATCGCATAGGTCCAGCCGTTTTCCGACTTCTCCCCCTCAAGATAGGATAAAACGATATTGACTTGTTTTTCGTCATTTATTTCCTTGACCGTTTCACCGGAGCTGATTGCTTTCTTAAGGAGACTGACATCTTCTGGATTCGCATCACCCGTATGAACGATTAAACTACCGGATTTATCGAATATATATAGCTTTTCAAGCGGTGAGCTCATAATTTTAGCAGTCGTCTGAGTAATATGCTTCAGATCGATATCAACAAAGAGATAGCCCTTGGGCGAAGAATTCAAATTTTCATAGGGAAGCTTAACGATATAGGTCATTGCTTCCTTTCCGTCCGGCAGCGTTCGAATCATCCACTGGTTCGCAATCATTTGATCCAACTGCTTGATGAAAACAGCGTCCTTAGAGTTATCGGGCGCCATATAAAAATGATTTTTATCCACTACGAAATTATCTTTATGAAAATAGACTGTCGCGTTAGAAGCACCTTCATTTGCATGTACGATTAATTCGAGATCTTGTAGAAAGTGTAAAACTTGGGTAGAATTACCTACCCAACCGTTCTCCAATAAATAGTTTAAATTGGAATTTTGTTGAGTGAATAGGGTTGATAAAGTGGTGTTTTGAAGATTGGCTTCAAACTTGCCAAGCAGCGTCTGCTCGACATAATCCTTAGCGGTAACGAGCCGGATTTGACTGTCCCTTGCGATTTCGTCGACCATCATACGATTGGCTTGGGAATACAAATAACCTCCCGCAAGTCCTATTAGGACGACAGCTAATACAGTGTAGGATAATATGAGACGGGTAAAAAAGGAATTTCTATACTTAGGCAGTGATCTCATTCTAATATCCTCCTACAAGATGAAAATCAATCTATGAAATGCGGCCTATAAACCTCGATCTATATTATAAAAGCCATTACTTTTATTTGCAAGCGCTTACATACATGATTGTTCTACTTGTATTTTGCATTATAAATGAAGTATTTCAGAATGACTAGCTTATTTTAGGAAAGATAATAAAGAGTTTCAGTTACATACGATCTTACTTTACATTCAGAAAGCCTTTTTATCCAGTATAAAATCTTTCGATTTTTTAATCATTCTTCCATAAGAACGATACAAGATCCGAAATTTGATCAGAAGATACGTATAACTTTCATTCATAAAAAAAGCAGCAGCCCTAATAAGGGCTGCTAATAAAGGATTCCAGCTGTTCAATTATTTGTTCCATTCGGTTTAGATAAGCGTTTGAGCCCACCGGATCAGGATGTCCGCTTGTTCTTTCGTAAAGAATTTTCCGGATTGATCCGTTACTTGACCAATATAGTCGGCCATCATGCTCTTCGCCGCGTTTATTTTTCCGCTGGCAGCGGCTGCCTTCGCCTGATCTAGTTTGGAATTCAATGATTTTGCAACACTGCCCCATCCTTTGACATTCGTTGCCTGTAGAAATGCAGTTGTTACTGTCTTTAAGCTGTCAAACGTTGCCTTAACGGTGAACGTATGCGTAACCGTCGTTACATAGCCAGCCTTGTCTTCTGCTGCCAACGTCACCGTATTCTGACCGGATTTCAAGGTATACGCTTTGACCTGCAGCAGCGGTTTTGCACATGGTGTACCTTTTACGCCCGAAGTAACATCGGTCGCGGTACACGTCATGGTAACCATCTGGTCGATCGTATACGAAGCTGCACCTGTTATTTGCACCACAGGTGCCGTAAAATCGATTTTGACCTCCTGTGATTTCTCCTCTCCCGTCTTAACGGAACGGTACAGAAGCTGATGCGTTCCTTCTTCTTTCAGATTAATAGGCGCATCGTAGGCAACCCAGCTGCTTCCTCCATCCAGGCTGTATTCCGCGATTGGCGCAGGAGACAAAGTCACCGTGACAGGTGACGTGTACCAGCCGTTCTTGCCATTCGGAACTGCAGGATCCAAGGATGGGGATATATCCTTCCATTGCAACCCTTTCAGTGCTGCAAGCAGGCTGGCTTCCGCCGCATCAATCTCTGCCCGGGTTGCATCAGCATTTGCGGATACATGCTCCGCATTCGATACAGCTGTCTGAAGGACTGCTACACTTTCCTCCGTATAATTGACGGCATTAATCGCTGCAGCTTCTTCCAACAAAATCGGAAGCAAGCTGTTGTCGGTCCACTTCGCCGCATTGTTCACGACGGCCTGAATCTCTTCCGCGCTTAAAACGTGGTCATAGACGCGGAATTCGTCGATCAAACCATTGTACAGCGGATCGGGCCACTGGCTCTTTCCAATATAGTTCTTGCTCGGTTTGAAATCGCTCGGTTTGATCGTGAAGCCGTTAACAGTGGCCTTCTGCTCGCCGTTAACATACAATTTCGCCGTACCGTTTCCGAGCGTTACCGCCACATGAACCCATTGATTAGTGGCCAGCTGCGCGGTTTGCACCATTTGTTCGCCGCCGCCGTTCTTGATCGCGAAACGCAGCGTATTGTTGCCTGAACTTGGCGTTAGGAACATGTATTGATTGGTGTTATTCCCGAAATCGAAAATTCGTTGCCAATTGCTTCCACCCTTCCAGTTCACCCAGGTTGCAAAGGTGATCTCATCGTAAGTGGACATAATATGCGACGATGGCAGCGTTGCATAATCGTCACCACTCAAATTGAAGGCTTGGCCGACTTTTCCTTCCGCGTAAACAGGCGTCCCGTCGACGGTTCCGTGAGACGTTCCTATGGAATTGTCCGCATTTCCTTCAAACGCATAAAGCGATGGAACCGGTACAAGCAGGCCTTCCGCCTGGTCAAGCTCAGCTGCAAGCTGCACCTTATCGGATTCCGGTTTTGCCATCTCCGCTTCGATCCGCTCTACTTCCTTCATGTAGAGGTAGTAGCTGCCTTTCGTGATGTCTGTAGACGGAAGAATTTGAAGCATGACCTTAAAGTCCACGATTTGTGTAACTGAAAATTGACTGTTGCTAACCGTAAAGGTTACCGGATGATTTCCATAATCGGCTTGGCCCGGTGTCCATATGAAAGCTCCGGTCGATGCGTTGAATACCGCGCCTGCAGGCAAATTGCTCGCGCTGTAAGTCAAAGCCTCGCCTGATAGATCGGATGCCGTTACATTATAGGTGAACGGTTGTTTCGCCGTCAGCTCCACCGTCTTATCGGAGGTGAAAATCGGCTGTCCTTTTACGGTAATTTTGATCGTTTGAGATGAAGACTTCTCACCGGATGTTACGGTAAAGGTTACGGCATACACGCCGCTTTGTTCCTTAGCCGGCGTCCATTCGAAGGTTTGGGTAGCTGCGTTGAAGGTGGCTCCCTCAGGCAGACCGTTGGCCCCGTATACGATCTCTGCATCGGTATTCGTCGCTTTGACGATAAAGGTAAGTTCTTTTTCCGCGATAACGGTTTTGTTTCCAATGGAATCAAGCACCGGCATTCCCGGAATATACTGCAATCCCTTCAGCGCCGTCACTAAACCCTCTGCTGCCCCATCGATTTCTTCTTGGGTTGCACTCTCGTTGCCGGCAGCCGGCGATGCTGCGGTTACAGCCTGCTCAAGTGACTGCAAGCTTTCAGCCGTATAAATCTCAGCAGCAACTGCTACTGCCGATTCATCCAGCAGGTGCGTGAGCAGCGTTTTGTCAATGCCTCTCTCCATGAACTCTACTTCCTGAAAGTTCACGAAACCGGAATGATCGTCATAGATACGGATATACCGGTATGGCGTCGTATCCGGATTGATGGCGGAATACCATTTGAATCCCGTTACGCCTGTAATCTTATGCAGGTCGACCCAGTTTACGCCATCATTAGAGCCTTTAAAGACCGTATTGTTGGCACGGGTGAAATGACTCTCCCTAGGAAGATAGCGGAAGGTGTCAACCACTTTTTCATTGCCTGCGCCGAAGTCGATATCCACCCAGCTTACAACCGACCTCGTGTGGGTAAGGTTAGTCGTTATGCCATCGAATAAAAACCATCCGTTTTGCGCTTCAGAGATATTATCATTATTCCAATATTTTTCGGAGGCTCGAACCATGGAAGGCTGCATCTCAACTTTCGTCAGCAGCATTCTGAACGAAACAAGCACATTTTTAGCCGCATAGATATCGTTTATCAGCTGCTCCTCGTCAAAGCCCGGTTTTGCCATTTCGGCTTTGATTCGGTCCAGCTCTTTGTGGTACAAGTAGAAGCTGGCTTTCGTATAATCTTTTGCCGAAAGGCTCTCGGCATCTTCCATGACGACTGCAATGGAATCCGCATAAGCGGAAACGGTTGCTGAGAACGGCTGTGGTGATCCATCGCCGTGGACGGCCATGACCTTGTAGTGCAAGCTGCCGTATTTCAGGCTTGCTTCATCGAATGAAGTCGCTCTCGCACTCGTAAGAACTTGCGTCCAAGGGGAACCGTCTGCGAGCTCTGTCGTACCCGTTTTAAATACCGGATCGGTCAAACTCGCTGCTTGATCATTGGTGCGGTACAGATGGAAGGAGGCCGCTTGCTTCGGTTTATTCCAGTTAACCGTAACTTTGTCCTTCACTTGTACGATATAAGGCTCGATGATATTGCGCGGTGTTTCCGTTACGGATACCTCGCTGAACTGCGCCCCAGCCGCTGCCACAACGCCTGCATAGTAGGCATATGGCAATAGGGTCATCATTTTCTTGACAAATTTCCAGGTTACGCCGTCCTTGGACACAAACGCATTCACATTTTGCGAATCATGTTCGCGTACCAATTTAATATACGGATAATCGGCTGCCTTGTATCCGGTACTTCCCGGGTTGTATGGACTCATGACGATACCGGACCATTGGATGCGGGAATCCCTTGTCCGGCTTTGCAAGACGAGATTGCCGTCTTGGTCTGCGCCAAAATACATATAACGCGTATTTGAAGCAAGCTGATCACGCAGCATAATTCCGCTTGCTGCTCCGCTATGGCTGTCAATCTTCGCGCTAATCGTGCTGCTGCCGGCTACGACTTGGCTGACGAAATGCAAGGAGTCGTTAATGTCCCTCTTGTAAATGTTATAATCGTCGCCTTTTCCGAGCCCCTTGCCATCGGCAGACTCAATCGTGATCGAAGCGCCATTGACCGTTGCACTTCCGGATGTTGTGCCGATCCGGTCGTCACGCCATACCCCGTCAATGCCGGATATCGGCGCTGTCAAATCGACCTTCGCCCGCCAGGAATCCCATCCGGATCCGTTATCGTTTACGGCAGCTACTTTGTAATAATAGACGTTGCCGTTCTGTACATCGGTATCTTTGTAAGTATTGCCTGTTACTCCTGTTGCAATGGTCTCATACGTAGCGTTTTCCGTTGTCGAACGTTTAATCGTGTACGTTTTCCCACCGGATGACGTTCTCCACGAGAGGCCGACATAGCCGTTGCCTGCCAGCGCATTCACGAAATCAACGTGGTTCGGCTTCTGGGCCGCATCGAAATCGGAGGACAGCTTCAGCACCATCGCCGATTTGTGCGAAATCGTCACTTTCCCGTCCTCAACCGGAATACTCGCTCCCGTCACCAGATCCAGCACCGTGCTTCCGTTGTAATCGGACGGCAGCTCAATCTCAAACGATTGTTCGTTTCCGTATTCGCTCCGGGTTGTATTGATGGCCATGAAATATTTCCCGTACCTGGCCGTCATCAAATCCGGATAACCGGAATACGGATGGTCCACTTCGAAGTTATCGCGGTTGACGCTGCCGACGCCCGGCTGATAAGCGGAAGGATTCACTTCGCCGGCCAGCGCTTGCGGCAGGTTGCCTACATTGGCTGCTTGATCCGACATAAAATCTACGTCTACATTCTGCGTACGAATGTAATAGTCCTCGTACTGGAATTTCGAGTTGGTGGCTACTTGTACGACGCTT
Source organism: Paenibacillus sp. J2L1-98 (assembly GCF_056269405.1). Taxonomy (NCBI): domain Bacteria; kingdom Bacillati; phylum Bacillota; class Bacilli; order Caryophanales; family Paenibacillaceae; genus Paenibacillus; species Paenibacillus sp. J2L1-98. The sequence goes on from NZ_JBWDNW010000010.1 coordinate 66,736, forward strand.
TCATAATTGTCTTTCATGACATGAAGACGTCCGTTGCCCGCCAGTCCGCGATTGCGGAAATACAACGAGCCGTTAAACGAAAGATCGCCGTCTCTTACCGACAAGATCATGTTGTCGATGTCTGCCCATGCAAACTGCTCATAATCAGCCGGATCAACGCCCAGTTCGGCCATTTCTTCCGGCGTATAGTAATCAAAATCCGTATGCGGCAAAATAACGCCGGCTTTTAATGTTCCTCCTGTCCGCTCGTAGGAGGCCCGCTCTCCGGTCAGGTATCTGTATACTTCCGAAACCAGAAAATTCTCGGAGCTCATGGAGCTATACGAACCGAAACCGTAATTGAACAGCTGGTTATCCAGCATTTGCTGCTGCGTAAATCCGACTGCCTCTTTCGCATACTGCCAGTACTTATCCCATTCCGGACTGCTGTATCTTTGCTCGTTCTGAACCATCGCCATTTCCAAAGACGCGAACAGCAGGGCCGTTCCAGAGCCCGCATTTGTTGCATAGGCGTTAAATCCGATCGGACCTTCGTTCCGTTCATCCAGCGTTTGATCTGCGGTCATGACCCGATTCTTGTCGCCACTCAGCATCGGAACGCGGAGATACGAGCGGGCATCAACCGTTTTTAACGCCAATTTCAGAATTTCGTCGTTCAGTTCTTCATCGCCTGCGTGATTTAATGTTTTGTAGAAATATTCCGGAAGATAGTTGACGGCTTCCCCATAGTTGGCTACATACGTATTTTCTCTCGACAAACCAGCTTCGGTAATGCCTAAGTAATGCTCGCCGTACGGCTTCCGCCTGACGACTTTCCCTTCCGCATCCAGCTTGCTCTTGGCATATCCTTTACCGACAATATGCACATAATCATTCGTGAATACCGCTGCGCCATCGTGATGGAAAAGGGAGTGGTACAGATCCAATTCCTCACTATTCGGTCCAACCAGCACTTCTTCGCCCAGAAACGGTATGACGCCGATCGCTTCAAGCAGAATGTCATGGCTGCGCTCCTTGCCTTCAAAGAAGCTCGATCCGATTATACCAAGCCCTTCGTGAGCTTCCCATGCGCCTTCATAGGTATAGAGCTGCTGGTTATAAATATAGGACAGCCTTGAGCGGGCAAAGTCGAAGCTTGCCTTCAGCGCCCTTTCCCATGCTTCGCGGCGCGTCAATTCGCCGCCATTCCAGTCTACGCCTGCAAGCGAGAACTCGCCAGCGGCTGTTCCAGTAACGAAAGGTTGGTCCAGGAAAGCATCGAATGCTGCTTGTCCATATACCGCGTCATCCTTGATGAGGTTCTCGACAATGTATAACGCTTCGCCCAGAGCGCTGTAATAACTACCCCAGTCGCCTTGATGTCCGCCGCGAAGCACCCTTCTTGAATCGGCGTAATAATCTTTCACATGATTGTCAATCGATTTGAAAATACGCGCCAGCGCCGCTTTTTTTAGTTCCGGCGTATTCGCGGGAGACCAGGACTGATTCAATATCCTTGAATAATATCTCATATCATCCTTGTACCGCTCGATCGAAAACTTAGCTCCTGCCGAATCATCGATATTGCCCGACAGCGTATTAAACCGGTTGATTTGTGCCTGCCTGTGCGCATCTACTTTGGCTTGCTTCTCCTGATCCGTAATGTCTGCCTTCACAATGGAAGCCATGTTCTCCGGAAACAATTCCGCTCCTTGAGGTTCATCCTCCACATTCAGGTAGGCTTGCGGATGTGTGTAGGCCGTATAATATTTCTTAGAAGTAGTATCCATATTGCCAAACACGTTCATCGTTTTGATGGTGATTTCAACAGTCTCCTTGCCTACCGTCGTTTCCAGCGGAAGCATGATCGTGTAGTAGAGAAAGCGGTTCGGGATTCCCCAGCTCCGGTTGAACTCATAATCGCCGTTTCTATAGAAACCAACTTGCTCGCCGTTAACGACAAGAACCGGTTGATGCCCTGCTTCATCCGAGAACTTCATCGTGAAATAGTTCTGGAGATAGGGATCGACCTTCATCGTAAACGTTAAATCTCCACCTTGCCCTTCCAGCGGAGTACGCGGATTCGATACCCGGGCAGGCTCGCCTAAAAACCCGGTAATGGTGCTTGTGAAATCGCCTGTAAATTGGTGAGCGCTTTCAGAGGCGGCGTCGCCAAATACGACTTTATCCAAATAGCCGTTACTATTATTACTTGATGCTGTTTCTGCATGCACCACGGAAGGCTGCATCGGAATAAATATTTGCGAAATTAGCGCAACAATGAGGCTGACAGCCAGCACTCTCGCAGCCTGGTTGGACAAATATTTCTTTGAGTTAAAGACACTCCTAGTAATACTGCTCATTTTCGTCCTCCTTAAAATAAAAAAATGCATCTGTCCCTTGACCCCTTCTTTTTTCACCTCCAAAAGAGCATGTCTTCCATGGTTATGAGACTGAACAAGATGCTAAGGAATCATAGCAAATACTACCATAATGAAAACGCTCCATCTATTGTAACTTCATTCATTTTCCTCACAATTATTTGAAATCGTTAAAATTCAATACATCGTTATTTTTCAAACCATGTTTTTACATTCAATCGGCTAATGGCTATACACTCGGGCAGCATCCTAAAGACCAAATCATACTCCTACAGCTGCAAAACACGCCAAAAGGCTGCCCATCTGATATGCTCCCCAAATAGTAGACAGGTGAAATAATAAAACCTGCTGCTATGAGGGGAGTATTTTCATGTCTAGAGTTCAATATAACGCGAAGGAGAAACTCGCCATTATCGAAGAAATCGATAGTGGTGAACTTGTCGTCATGGCCGCTGCTTATAAATATGGGATTTCCAAGACAACCTTGGTGAAATGGCGACGCCGGTATGAAGTCTATGGTTTTGAAGGACTAGAGGTACAAACGGAAAACCGCAGCTATTCCGCAGAACTTAAGCTTCATGCGGTGTTGGATTACCTTGAGGGGGAATTATCCCAATACGATATCATTGATAAATACAAGATCGCGAGCAGAACACAGCTAACGGACTGGGTGAAGAAGTATAATAGTCATAGCAGCTTAAAGGAGCATTTAGAAATAAAACCAATCCCTCTATTCAAAAAGAAAGGAGGAAACCGTCGTCTTCCATGAGACGCCGAATCTCCTCCGATGCTTTCATTTTCATTTTACTACTACTACGTTATTGACATATTTCCCTATTTGAATATTTCCCGATTGCGCATCTGTAACCTCTATGCCGTTGATTCTGAAATTCTCAAACGTAATCCCATCAACGATCCGCTCCTCGTCAAAGCCCTCGATAACGGATGGATTGTCGCATATTCCGTTGAACTCAATATTTTCAAACCTAATATTTTCAACTCTGCTGCCAGGACTCGGATTATATTTCGGATTTTGAAAGACGCGTATATCGATGAGCCGTCCCAGCTCAAATTGCTCAACCCGAATATTTCTGTACGTAACATTCCTAACGGTGTTCTTGTCGGCGGCATTAATGGCCATACATCCCCAATAGCCGTCCTGCGGCTCATGGTGCTCCAAAATATCGATGTTATCGAAGACGATGTTCTCAATGATGTCACCATCATGCTCGTGGTCTCCGTGGACGCCGATCATGATCGGATGCGCGACATCCGCCCATAACACGGAATTGGTCACGGAAATATGCGTACTATCCCCATAAAAATCCCCCCGGCTTCCATAGATCGCGATGCAATCGTCGGAGGTGCGCAGAAATACGTCGTCGATATGAACATAAGAGCAGGACATCATGTCAATGCCGTCAGACCACCCGCGTGTACTGAACGTCTTAAAGTTGTTGATGCGAACATGCTCCGACTTCCCAAGATGAATACTGTAGTGGGGGGGATCTACCGAAATGATGCCCTCCACCGTTATGTTGCGCGAGAAATCGATTTGTAAGGTACGCAAATAGGTTGTCTTCTCGATATTCGTCAAATAAATAATTCCGCGTCCCCTGATCGTAACGTCTTCTACATGGTCGCATATCATTGAGCCCACTACCATAGAGCCGCCGGCGAGATATACCGTCTTGCCCGAGGGGATTCGCAATATATTATCCTCAAAATAATGCATGCCCGGTCCGAAATAGAGCACCTCAGGAACCATTTCTTCCCTGTCACTGGTGTTTCCAATGGATGATGTAAGACGGGCAATAAGCTCTTCCGACCGGTGCCTGCCTGCTTCTAAGTAGATTGTCCGGTCGTCTCCCACTTCCGGCACGTTCGTCTCCAAACCATTTGCAAATATATGAAGGTTATGAAATCTCTCGCCATTCGCTTCGAATGACAGCTTCCTTGGCCGGTCAAGCATGAAAGTTACGGTATTCCCCGTTTGAACGAACGGGATGTCAAAGCTATTGGGACGAATAGCAACGCTTTCAAAAATGCCTTCTGTTTTCGTCACCTCCACCTCTACTTTACCCTCGAAGTCAAAGGTAACCATGGAAGCCTCTCGCACATTATGCATATCTACTTTAACTAAATAGGAGAAAAGCTCCCGCCACTCTCCGTTTTCCACTCGTACACGAACGTAGAAATCATGATTAGCGACTGCCTCAGGGGGAGCCGGAAAAGTGATTAATGCAGCGCGGGTAGATATCATCCGTATCAGCCTCTTTCTCTTATTATTTCGCCATACACAAAGCAAACATTAACAAATTGAAAGGTTTATAGCTATTGTAAGATCATTCAATTTAATCAACTTTCTTTTAAATTAGAGAGGATAAATGGAAGCTGGACTATATGGACGCGCGACTATAATCACATACGTCTTTTGAGCGTACCGACCTTATCGTCTATTTCCCGAGAAATACTAATTTGAAAAGCTAGGAGTCAAAAAGGGGACTGCCTTCAGGTAGATAAATCTACTTGAAGAACAGTCCCCTTTGCCTTATAAATCGCGCAGCTTTGTCCGAAATCAAAAACTGATGGCGTTGGCACGCTTCTTGGTTATGGCGTAAAGAGCCGAGGCAGCCGCGCAAAATATGCCAAGAATGAAATAGAGAATAGTCACTCCCAGATGATCAACGATCATTCCGCCCGCCGCATTGCCGACAATGCCTCCCAGCCCCCAGGTAGTAGCCGCAAAAATGGTTTGCAGTGTCGCCTTGGTTCGATCGCTGGAGAAGCTGTCGACAACCTCAACGGCCGTACCCGCGACAAAAGCGAAAGCGATCCCGTCCAAAAGCTGCAAGGCTAACGTCAAATAAACATCTGTGAACGCGAACAGCATGACATATTTAACAGAATAAATGGCTGCCGCGATACAAAGCACATTGTACCGGCCAATTTTTTTGCTTAGCTTCGCGGAAATCCAAAACATAGGCACTTCGATAATAGCGGCTATCGCAAAGGCGCTGCCAAGCAATCTTTTATCAAAGCCAAGTTCCTTGAAATAAATAGGTAAAAAAGAAAAATTGATTGCGACGGACATGAAGGTCAGCATGCTGATACCGACAAAAATCAAAAACGGCCTATTTCGGGAAACCTCGCTAATCTGCTCGAAAATGGTCGTCTTTTTAAAGGACGGCTTTGCCTTTGGAAGCAGCAAGGTGACGAGCGCTAATATCAAATTGACGGCAAGGTAATAAAAGAAAATGTGGTCATAGCCGTATTTTTCGTATAAAAAACCGGTCGCAAAGGCACCTATCGAATAGCTTAACGCCCCCCATAACCGTACGCTTCCGAACGAAAACCCCTCTCTGTTACCTATCTCAACGGCAATGGAATCGCTGAGCGGACCCATAGACGATTGAAACCAAGCGAACAATACGGAAAGCATAATAATGGCGGACAGACCGTCGAAGTAATAAAACCCGAGCCCGATAACAGGCGCTGCAATCGCCGATACCATCAATATTTTGCGGGGATTGCTTAGACGGTCGTTCAGCATACCCATAACGGGCTGAGAGATGACGCTGACAAACGCCCATAGTGAAAGGATCAGTCCCACTACCGTATTACTGAAGCCTTTATCGCTAAAAAAGAGACTCGTGTAAGGTGTGTAAACAGATATAGCCAAATAAAACAAAAAATAATAGCCTGCTAAGCTTCTCACGGCGCTTCTCCTCTGTGTATTTATGATTAAGCCATCGTTAATAAAGCCGCCGTTTCACCGTCTTCAAATAAGGTATGGTAAAATACGGGTAACGAATTGATGAAGGTATTTTGAAGGAGTGCATGATCTATGGGTCGTTTAATCGATCAATATATCCGCAGTGCTGCGGAGAGGGAGCGCGCCGAGCAGATGGAGGCACTGGCTTCCCGTTTTGCCGAAAGAGCGGCCTTACACGACCGGGACGGGTCGTTTCCGCACGAAAATTTTGCCGACCTGCATAAGTCCGGCTACTTAAAGCTTACGGTTCCGCGTATATTCGGGGGCGAGGAAGCAACGCTTTACGAGCTCGTTTCGCTGCAGGAGCGCCTTGCATACGGTGACGGCTCGACTGCCCTAGCCGTCGGCTGGCATCTCGGCCAAGTGCTGCATCTCAGAACAACCCGAAAGTGGCCGGATAAATTGTTCGAGGAGCTGTGCCGGGCAATCGTTGATGACGGCGCCATGATCAACACCTTCGCCAGTGAATCGGCCTCGGGAAGTCCAAGCCGCGGCGGCAAGCCCGAAACTACAGCAATCCGAACAGAGGGCGGCTGGCTCATTACGGGGCGCAAAACCTTCAGCACCCTATCCCCAATTCTTGACCGTTTTGTCGTATCCGCCTATATCCCGGAAGAAGACGGCACTGCCGATTTTCTTATTTATAAAAACGGGCAGGTAAGCATCATCGAGACCTGGGATACGATAGGGATGCGGGGTACGGGAAGCCATGACGTTGTGTTGGACAGTGTCTTTACTCCAGGTGACTGCCGCCTTCCGGGAAATGGAATAGATGACGGCGGCGGCTGGCTGCTCCATATCCCTGCATGCTATATGGGTATCGCATTGGCTGCGCGCGATTTCGCGGTTTCATTTGCCCAAACGTACCGTCCCAACCATCTTCAGGGTCCAATTGCTGAGCTTCCGCTGGTCCAGCAGTCAATCGGACAGATGGAGGCTGAGCTCCGTACGGCCCGCTGTCTCCTGTATACAGCGGCCGACCGCTGGGACCGGGAGACAGAGAGCCGGCCGCTGTTGAAGCCCGAGCTTGGACTAGCCAAATACTCAGCAACAAATAACGCGATTAAGGCGGTTGACATAGCCATGCGAATCGTTGGCGGTGCCAGCTTATCCAAAAAATTGCCGCTGGAGAGGTATTACCGCGATGTCCGCGCCGGCCTTCACAACCCGCCGATGGACAATACGGTGCTGCATACACTCGCCGCAGTCGCTTTGAACGAGATGCGTTAACTGCTTAATAAGTAAGTGGCGGTTGAAACAAATCATCATTCACAAGCAGCGAAACTTTTCCACTTCCTGCTAAAAAATATTCATACCCGCCAAACCTGGAGAGCGCATCGCGATCCGGCATCCATACCCACTCGTCTATTTCGGTCTGGCAGCGATGCGCGCGGAAAGCCGCAAGCTTGGCTTCTAAATGCTGACGGATATCGATTCTAACGACTTCCTTCTTTGTGCAGCCGAACCGCTCGGGATTTTCCATCGCATCGCCGAAGCTGATGTAATAGAGTGATCCCTGCCCGCAATTCCGTTGAAAAGCCGCCGACGCTGCTTTTCCGATTGCACAGTGGTCAGGATGCCCGCCTAGTGTTTCATGAAAGGTTAGCACCACATCGGGACGAATCTCTTCCATAAGAACGGCAATTTTTTCGATTAAACTTTCCTGATCGTAAAACTCAACCATTTTATCGCGGATGTCCAAAAAAATAAGGCGGTCAATGCCCAGTTCTTCACAGGCCTTCCGCAGCTCTTTTTCCCGGATGGCCGGCATGGACTCTCTATTCACATAAGGAGGATTGCCCATCCGGCGCCCCATTTCGCCCCGGGTGGCGCTTACAAGCGTAATTTGGGTTCCCATGTTCGCATACTTTGCCAGCGTTCCTCCGCAAATAAACGATTCGTCATCAGGGTGCGCAAACACGGCCAGCAGCTTACGCGTCACTTTAACAGCTTGTTCACTCATTCCGGAAACGGCTCCTTTCCTAACTGGAGGGCAACGTTCATTCTGCCTTGTTCATCGTATCCGGCCAGCAGCAGCTTCCCTTCCGCCGTCACTTCATAATGAGTAAGCCCTTCCATACGCAGCCAGCCTAATCCGTCAAACCGCAGCGCAACCCGGTACGGGCCCTCGCCTGCAGTGAAGGCATCTTTAAGGCTAACCTTAAAATTCCGCACAAAGACGAAGGAGGTCGCTTCACTGTGCATGTAGACGTCCTGCGCCAGGAAAGCTTGAAAAGCCGCTTCCAGCCCGCTTTTGTTTATGTTATTCATCGTCGCTTCATTCCAATTCTATAAGATTGATAGGAGCAGCTCAATTTTATCATAATTGGAAAAAAAGAAGGAGCTGTTTCATCAGGCCTGGGAACGGCTCACAAAAAAACCTCTGTTCCATGCGCCTCACTCAAATGACGGGCCGCATGGAACAGAGGTTTTCAATTCGTTTCTTAAGCTTGTTCCGTTATTTTAAATATCCGCCAAAACCTGATACCAGACACCTTTCTTCGAATAAAGGTTTTTTCTGACCTCGGACCAGCCGCCCAGGTACGAGATGTCGAACAGGCCTTCCGGCACCTCGAAGCGATCCTTCGAATCTGCGGCAACCTTCTCGTCGACTGAGCGGAAGCCATGCTCGACGAACAAACGCTGCGCTTCAGCGCTGTGCAAATAGGCGATAAAAGCTTCGGCAACTTTGCGGGAGCCATGCTTATCTGCATTTTTATCGACTACAGCCGCCGGATTCTCGATCAGAATGGTGCTCTTCGGCACGACGATATCGTAATCGACGCCCTTCTTCTTTCTGGCGAGCAGCTCATTCTCATAAGTAACAATGACATCGCCTACACCGTACTCGAAAGCAGCCATCGATGCGCGTCCGCTCTTGTCGAGCGATTCCACGTTAGCGTGAACCGCTTTAAGGAAGCTTTTGGCATAGGCAGCATCCTTCGTACCGTTCTTCTCTTCGGATTGCTTCAGTCCAGCGCCATAAATGGCATTGATATCCCACTGCGCGCCGCCGGAGGTCTTCGGATTCGGATACAGCACCTTAACGCCATCGCGGGTCAAATCATTCCAGTCCTTGATCCCGAGAGGATTGCCGGCGCGGGTTCCTAAGACGACGATCGAGTTCGTAATCATCCCTTTATTACGCTGAGCCTTCCAATCATGCGTAATAAAACCGGCATCGGCTATTTTGTCTAAATCGCCTTCCATCGCGAGTATCGCGACATCCGCTTCGAAACCACCGGCTATCGCACGAGCCTGCGTACCTGAAGCCTCATACGATTCCTGGAAGGTTACCTTTTGACCCGTCTCCTGCAGCCAGTAGGCCTGGAACGCAGGCAGCAGATCTGCGAAAGCGTCCTTGACCACCGAATATGCACCGATTACAAGTGTTACATCGCCGTCTTGTACGGTAGACCCAGCCGCATTGTTAGCCGGATGCTCCTCTTTGCCGCAGCCCGCCGCAACAAGCAGCATAACTGCAGCAAGCAGCAGCACGAACATGCGCTGACTTGTTGCTCGATTGATTTTCATGTTTGCATACAACTCTTTCTACGTAGCTTATTGGTTAAATATGAATAGGCATAGGATCGACCTTCAATTTATTTTCCGCAATCCAGCTCTCGTTATCATTGAACAAATAAGCACGGTGCACAAGCACGCTTACCTGATCGCCAGGATGCAGCACTTCCTTCTCAAGCGAACGGTACGTGATCAGCTTCGTATCGCCAACGAGCAGCTCGACCATCCACTCGCTGCCGCGGAAATGCAAATGCTTCACTTTCCCGGGGAGCGTAGCGGAAGCCAGCTTGATTTCGCCCGGCTTGCCGATCTCAATATATTCCGGACGAATGAGTGCTTTGGTGCCGGGACGGCTTGCCGCATCCTCAAAGCCTTTGAGCTGCGCAATGTTGTCCACGATTGTCGATTCGCCAATGAAGCTCGCGACAAACGGCGTCTCCGGACTTTTATAAATATCCCACGGGCTGCCCTTTTGCTCCAGCCTGCCCTTGCTTATAATCATAATTTCGTCGGCTACTTCGATCGCTTCCTCCTGGTCATGCGTAACGAAGATCGAGGTGATGCCGACACGCTCGATCATATCCTTCAGCCAAGTCCGAAGCTCCGTACGGATCTTGGCATCGATAGCAGCGAACGGCTCATCGAGCAGAAGCAGCTGCGGTTCTGGCGCAAGCGCTCTGGCGAAGGCAACGCGCTGGCGTTGTCCTCCGGACAGCTGGTGCGCATAGCGATGCTCGAAGCCCTTCAGACCTGTAAGCTCCACCAGGTACATAACACGCTCGCGAATATACTCTTTCGACTGCTTTTTCACCTTTAGGCCGAAAGCGATGTTATCATATACGGTCATATGCTTGAACAAAGCATAGTTCTGAAACACGAAGCCAATTCCCCGCTCCTGCGGCGGCAAATCATTAACCCGTTTGCCGTGAAAAAGAATATCGCCCGAGGAAGGAGACTCCAGTCCCGCTAGCATACGAAGTATGGACGTTTTACCGCCGCCGCTCGGGCCGAGCAAGCCGATCAGATGACCTTTTTCGATTTCAAAGCTAACATCTCTCACCGCATGAAAATCGCCAAAGTTTTTGTTTAAGTTCCGTACTTCAATATGCATGGCTTAATGCACTTCCTTTCGTTTTTTCGCCCATTCCATCAGCAGCAGCAATCCTACGGAAAATGCCGCCAGGACAAGGGCTACGCCGTTCGCGGCAACCACATTAAAATTTTCGACATCCTGATAAACGAGCGTTGTAGCGGTTTGCGTTTTGTTCATAATATTGCCCGATACGACGAGCACGGCTCCGAATTCACCGAGCGACCGCGCTACAGTCAATACAATGCCATAAATGACGCCCCACCTTATAGACGGCCAAGTCACTTTCCAAAACGTATACCAGGAATAAGCGCCAAGCGTAGAAGCCGCTTCCTCCTGCTGCGCCCCGATCTCCTGAAGCACCGGCATAACCTCACGCACCATAAGCGGGAACGTTACGAACAAAGTCGCGAGAATCATCCCGGGCAGCGCATATACGATTTTGAACCCTGCGTCCTCAAACAAAGTGCCGATGATCGTATTCGGGCCCAAAATAAGCACGATCATCAGACCGCCGATAACCGGCGATACCGCAAACGGCAAATCAACTAAGCTATTGAGCAGACGCTTCATCCGCCGTCCGATCCATTCGGCACGCACGAGATACATCGCAAGCATAATGCCAAACACCGTATTCAAGCCCGTAACGACAACTACGATAATTCCCGTCATCATTAACGCATGCAGCGACTGGGGCCGTGTAATGCCTTCGATAAATCCGCTCCAGCCGTCCGCCCACGAACCGGTAAATATTTTGATAAGCGGCGCAATCAGCAGCAATGAAAATACAATATAAGTTAGCGTAATCCATATTCTTCTCATCATTGGTCGCTCCTCCTGCCTTGAATGAGGTTAACCGTCCATAAGATGAGGAAGGATAGCGTCAGAAGCAGCACCGATACAGCAGCCGCTCCCTGAGGATTGCTGCTTTCGATTTCTCCGAAAATATAAACGGAAGCAATTAATGTTTTGCCCGGAATATTGCCGGCTACGAGCACGACTGCACCGAACTCCGCAAGAGCGCGGGAGAACGCAAGCATCGCTCCGCTCATAATTCCCGGCAGCATCGTCGGAAATATAACGCTGAAAAACGTCTTCGCGCGGGTAGCGCCCAGCGTATAAGCCGCTTCTTCCTCCGATTTGTCCATTTCCTCCAGCAGCGGCTGAATAGCGCGAATAACGAAAGGAAACGTAACGAACAACATTGCGACTATTATCGCCGGCTCATGGAACACGATCTCGATACCGAGCTTCTCTGCCAAGCCCCCTACTAGACTATTAGGTCCAAGCAGCAGCAAAATCATAAGGCCGCCTACTGCCGTAGGCAGTGCAAACGGCAAATCGACAAGGCTGTTGAGCAAGCGCCGTCCCGGGAACCGGTAACGAATAAGCACCCAGCCGATCATCGTGCCAAGAAACATGTTGAGAATCGTAGCGATAAGCGCCAATTTCACCGTAAGCAGCACAGCTTTCCAAGCTAATGGATCCGACACGCTTTCCCAGAAAGGGGTCCATCCAAGCGAGAATGATTGCGTATAAATGCCGACGATCGGTAGAACGATTAGGATGACAAAATAAAGCATTATGGCGCTTCGAAAACCGAAGCTCCACCCTTTTCCGCGAAACAAAGCATTCACTGTGACTTTACCTCCAGACCATCGGCTCGTGCCGTAGGTATAACTAAGCTAAACAAGTAAAAACATAATTCCTATTAAGTTACTAGGTATTAATAATGTAGCATCCAGACTGGGATTAAGTCAATGCTAAATTTAGAAAAGCTGATCGCTTTCATTGCTATTTCTTATGCTGAATCCTTTTATAGGCATCTCCATGTACAAAAAGAGAGGAGATCAGCTTAACGCCGATACTCCTCATCTTCTTATTCACCTTCGATATAGTAGACATTGTCGCCTTCAGTAATGATAGCTTGTCCTTGTGTCAGATCGGTTATCCACGTTATAAACGCATCTGCTTCAGGAGCCTCCGGCAAGCAGCGCACCGTGACGCGATCCGTAAAATCCGTTCCGCCCACTCGTGTACCTTTGCCATGCAGCACATTTTCCAGCTTGCCGTACCATGTATAGTCCACATCAACGAATACTTCGCGATGAAGCACGTTGACGATTTCATCGGCCGCCTCGATTCCGGCAACCGCGCCGTCGGTGTAAGCCCGGACGAGTCCGCCGGCTCCAAGCATAATGCCGCCAAAATACCGCGTCACGACGACGGCGACATTTTTCAGCCCCTTATGCTTAATAACCTCGAGAATTGGCTTGCCCGCCGTACCGCTTGGCTCACCGTCATCGGACGCCTTCTGGAATTGATCGCGTTCGCCAACGATGTAGGCCGAGCAGTTATGCGTCGCCTGCTTATGCAGCTGCTTGATCTCTTGAATGAAAAGAGCGGCTTCTTCTTCAGACTCCACAGGCTTTGCATATCCGATGAAACGGGACTTCTTGATCACGATCTCTGCGCTGGCCTGCCGCCTGACCGTCTTATACCTCTCAAGCATAAGCTATGACTCCCGTACACCGGTCAAGCCGGTTTATTACAGCCTTGCTTCCAGCTCGGCTTTTTCTTTCTCGAAGCCCGGCTTGCCGAGCAAAGCGAACATGTTCTTTTTGTATGCCTCAACGCCCGGTTGGTCGAATGGGTTAACGCCAAGCAGGTATCCGCTGATTCCGCAAGCTTTTTCGAAGAAATAAACAAGGTATCCGAATGTGTAAGGCGTCATGTCGGCAATGTTAACGATCAGGTTCGGAACTTGTCCGTCCGTATGAGCAAGAAGCGTTCCTTCGAATGCTTTCTTATTAACGAAGTCCATTGTTTTGCCTGTCAGGAAGTTCAGACCGTCAAGATCCGCCTCGTCGTGCTCGATCGAGATATGCTCAGCCACTTCATTCACTTGAATGACCGTTTCAAAAATGTTCCGGTTACCCTCTTGGATAAACTGGCCCATCGAGTGCAAATCGGTCGAGAAATCTACTGCCGCCGGGAAAATGCCTTTAAAATCTTTGCCTTCGCTTTCGCCGAACAGCTGCTTCCACCACTCGGATACGAAATGCAGCGACGGCTCGTAGTTCACGAGAATTTCCGTTGCTTTGCCTTTACGGTACAGCGCGTTGCGGGCCGCCGCGTATTGGTAAGCCTCATTCTCGGCAAGGTTAGGGTTGCTGTATTCTTTGGACGCGTCCGCAGCGCCCTGCATGATCGATTCAATGTTGATTCCTGCAGCTGCGATCGGCAGCAAGCCTACCGCTGTAAGCACGGAGTAACGACCGCCAACATCGTCAGGAATAATGAACGATTCATAGCCTTCCTCTGTGGAAAGCTTCTTAAGCGCGCCCTTCTCGCTGTCTGTTGTCGCGTAAATGCGTTTGCGGGCTTCTTCTTTGCCGTATTGCTTCTCAAGCGCTGCGCGGAATACGCGGAAGGCGATTGCAGGCTCAGTCGTTGTGCCCGATTTCGAGATTACGTTGATTGACCAGTCGCGGCCTTCAACCAATTGCAGAAGATGAGTCACATAAGTCGAGCTGATGTTGTTGCCGGCGAACAATACTTGCGGCGTTTTGCGCTGCTCTTTCGGCAAAATGTTATAGAATGAGTGCGACAGCATTTCGATTGCAGCGCGCGCGCCAAGATAGGAACCGCCGATGCCGATCACGATCAGCACTTCGGAATCCGATTTGATCTTGTCAGCAGCTTTCTGAATGCGTGCGAATTCTTCTTTATCGTAATTAGTCGGAAGGTCGATCCAGCCAAGATAATCCGAGCCTATTCCCGTTCCGTTATGTAATTGCTCATGGGCGAGGCGAACCGGTTCCGCCAAATAATCAATTTCATGCTTGCCGACGAAAGTCAGCGCTTTGGTATAGTCAAACTTAACTGTTTTGCTCATGGAAACAAATACCCCCTAAAATTTTTGTGAAGCATGATTGCTTCGAAAGCTTACGCTCTTGTTCGATAAGCAGCTGATGCGATAGTATGTACAAACATAATGATAACTATTTTCAACTTTGCCTCTAGGATATCGGATTTAAACTACAAACACAAGCATACAAACGATGAAATATTGATGAAGAGCATGTATAATCGTGTAAAAAGCTTATCTGGAGCGGAGGAAATGGAAATGAAAAAGATCGGTTTTATCGGATTGGGCGTGATGGGCTTAGGAATGGCAGCTAATTTGCTGAAGAACGGCTACGAGGTAGCCGTCTATAACCGGACCCCGGGCAAAGCGGGCTCATTGCTGGCACTTGGCGCCACGGAGCTTGAATCGCCATCCGCAATCGCACAAGCAGCCGACGTTGTCTTTACGATGATCAGCAACGATAAAGCAATACATGACGTTTATTGGGGCGACAATGGTATTTTTGCCGGTGCCCGCAGCGGCATCACGCTAGTTGACTGCAGCACCATCTCTCCAACGCTTGCCAAGGAATTAGCAAATGCTGCTGCAAGCATCGGCGTTTCGTTTCTTGATGCGCCGGTAACAGGCAGCAAGCCGGCTGCCGAGGGCGGCACGCTCGTATTTATGGTTGGCGGTCCTGCCAAGGCGCTGAACGGCGTCGAGGATGTCCTGCTCGCTATGGGTCGCAAGGTAATCCCTATGGGGCCTAATGGCAGCGGCTCAATCGCAAAGCTCGCCCATAATACGATCGTCGGCATTAACGTGGTGGCGCTTGCCGAGGGCATGGCCATCGCAGCAAGCGGCGGCATTGACGGCAGCGCGTTTTTAGAGCTCGTTCAATCCGGCGGCGCAGCAAGCAAAGCGGCCGAGATGAAGGGGGCCAAGCTGCTTGAGGGCAACTTTGACGTTCAATTTTCGCTTGAGCTTATGTTGAAAGACCTGCGACTATCCTCTGTTCTAGCGGACAGTCTGCATGTGCCTGCTCCGATGCTCGAAGCGACTAAGAGCCTATTTCAGATCGGCGAATCATTAGGACTTAGCGATCTTGACATGTCCAGTGTAGGCCAAGCTTACGAGCAATGGATTGGCCGCAAGCTCAGCGGTCGCTCCGATAATTTACACTAGCAGCTTATTTGACTAAAGGGGCAGTCCATCGTTATAGACGGCGGACTGCCCCTTATTGCATATTTAAGAAACAGGAATCAGTAGTACGGAGAAATCATCAGGTAAACGACAACGCCTGTAAAGCTGACATAAAGCCAGATCGGCATCGTCCATCTCGCGATTTTACGGTGCTTGTCCAGCTTCATTTGCAGGCCGCGGACGGCGGACAGCAATGCAAGCGGAACTACAACGATCGCGAGCAGAATATGTGTGAGCAGAATGAAGAAATAGACCGAGCGCAGCACGCCCTCTCCGCCGTATTTCGTTGATTCCGTCAAATAATGATAGGTGACATAGGAAACAAGAAACAGCGTCGTCGAAGTGAAAGCCGCCCCGATGAAAGCACGGTGCAGACGGATGTTCTTTTTCAAAATCGCAGCCAACGCAACAACGAGCGAAATAAAGGTGAAGCAATTGAAAATCGCATTGAGCAGCGGCAATATCGTAACATCGAATCCAATCTCACCGTCATAAGCCGGCAGAAAGAACAGAACCGTAATGATCGCTACCAAGACCAACGACAAAATCGCAATAAGGGGCCCAACGTTTTTTTCCTTCAACACATAACCTCCTAATAAGCGCGCCAAAGTGTAGACAAGAGCACTTTTCTCTATTAACCTTATCCGATTTGCATAGTCCAAATCAATTTGATTTGAGGCGCATATGTCACGAAAAATCGAATTTTCCGCTATATCGCATCCATACAAAAAAACCGCCGCAGGAAAGCCTCGATAGAAGCTTTCCTGCGGCGGCATCGCTGCGGGCCGTTTCCTAATATACGTTTAATACTTCGAATCGCTGCGGATCGCGTCCTTTACGCGGGTCGTGCTCTGCCTCATCCGTTACATAAAGGTACGCGGCTTGCCGCTCTTCTCCCTTTCCATCGCTCAGGGTCAGCACTTTCCCTGTCGTACGGTTGCGAATCCGCACTCTGCTATCAGCATCCGCATCCTCCAGCGCCCACTCACTGCAGCAGGAGTTGCCCTGTTGCTCCAGCAGAACTTGCTCCTTGCACAGCCGCTCCCCGGCAGCAGTTATCGGAACAGCTAAGCATCGGCCGTCTGTCCTGCTCCTGAACCGAACATAACCTGCTTCTTCAGTCTGCTCTACGATCCATTTCTGATCATCAGCGGAATAAGCCAGCACGCTGCCGATTACGCCGGCAGTCTCGCCTTTTGTTTGCCGAGCTGCCAAATACCGCTCCGCTCCGCTGCTTTTGATTCGGTGCAGTCCGCTCTGCCGCAGCTCTGTCTTAATGGAGCCATTAACGGGATCTATTGTTAACCTGTCCGCCCATTCCACTTTCAATTGCTTATCCGATGGGAAGCTAAGCGGCAAAAACACATAAGAGGAATTATGATAGCTAGACGGATCCCAGCGGTCTCCCACGTACAAATATTTTGTCTCTCCTTGCGATTGCAGCGGCAAAATGAAAGCCGGCTGCGTATCGTAGGTCGTGGAATCGCCAAACGGCAAGAGCTGCGACCATCTGCCTGTCAGGCTATCGGAATAAGCGTAGGCTCCCTGATTCGGCAGCCAGCCCGTACAAGCCGAAGTAACCAGGAAATAGATACCGTTACGTTTCACAACGGCAGGCGCTTCCCGGTACTGCCCCGGCCACAATGTTTTAACCAGCTCATCCACGCTCAAATAATCATCCGATAGGCGATAAACCAGCAGATCGGCATTGTCCCTGGCAGCCGAAATAAAATAAGCGGTACCGTCGTCATCCTGGAATACGGTGCAATCTCTCGACATATGCCCGATCGGATTAAAGCTGCCATGATAGACATAGTCGCCGTCTATTGTATCGCAAGTAGCTACCGCACAACGGGCATCGCTGTAATTGCGGTCATTTTCCCAGTGCATCCACATAACAAATTTGCCTGTCCGCTCGTTGTACAGTACCTTGGGCCGCTCGATAACAGCCCCTTGGCCGCAGCCTTTGTCCGTCGTATCAGTGGGGCAGAGCTCCAGCGAGGTCCGGTAATATACCGGCTGTACCTTGGACTCAAGCGTCAGAACCGCTCCCCGGTTCTCCCAATGGCAAAGATCGCTTGAGCGGTAGCAGGATACTTTCCTGCCGGCTGTCCGATCCTCCCCGAACCAATAATAATATCCTTCCTGCTGGAGCATCCAGCCTCCATGAGCCCTAATCGGCTCCCCTTCCGTATCCCTCCATACAGTGCCACTATGAATCGTTGCTTCGTTCCCCATCCTATTCATCCTCTCCCGGTTAAACGGAATGCTGATCCCTATATTCTTGAGGCGTCATGCCGTACACCTTCTTAAATTGCTTAATGAAATACGGCGCGTTCTGATAGCTGAATCTATTTCCGATTTCGTATATTTTAAGACTGGTTGTCTTCAGCAAATAAGCTGATTTCTCCATCCGTATGCGCAGCATATAGTCGGTCAAACTTTCTCCTGTTACCGTTTTGTACATTTGCGATACGTACACGGGATGCAGATGAACGCGCTCCGCTATCATCTGCAGCGAGATCGGCTTGTCCAACTGCTCCTCGATAAATCGCTGTACCTTGTAAATCAGCTTGGAATGGCCGTCTGCCGCCTCTCTCTCAAGCGATGCGCGCATAAGCGCCGATAAGCGGAACAGCCCGTCCCGCAGCTGCCCGAACGTCTCGAACGATTCGAAGGTAAGCGACGCCCGCTCGCCGGGATCCAGAAAATCAAATAAGCCGAATCCGCTCTTGTGAGCGATATAGGTTAATGCGCCAGTCACGGCACAGAACGACTCGAAGGCATGCTCGGCAGAATCGCTGAACTCCGTCTCAAGCTCCTCGAATATTAGCGCTAGCTTGCTCTCGAACGCATCCCAGCGTCCCGCCTCCAGCAAATCCTGCAGCGTCGGCGGTTCATACAGCTGCCTGAGCGTTTGTACGGCCGTTTTCTCTGTATGTTCTCCCAGCGGCAGCAGGTAGCCCTTGCTTCTCCCGATATGCTTGCGAAATGCGGCGAGAGCGCTGCTGTAAGAGACGGCAAGATGCTGGGGAAACGCCCCTTCTTCACCGATTGCAATCGATATCGCGCCCTTCAAAAAGGTTTCGACTTGGCGCTGAATCAGCTGGCCAAGACGTTCCAGCTGTTCCCGCGCAGCGGATTTTGACATAACCTGCAATTTCGCCTGATCGGTTCTTTTTACCGCAAACGCCAAATAACCATGCGCTTCCTTGCAGACCCATACCTGACAGAACTCCCGCAGCACCTCCTCCGCAACATTGCTGACGGCGTATTCAAGAAGCGTCCGGTCCTTATAGGCATAATGAACGAACGGCTCCTCCAGCCTGATCAGCAGTAAAGCGACAGCATCATTGTGCGAGAATGGCAGCATAAACTGCGACAGCTTATCGGCTAGCGCATCTGCTGAGTCCGTATGCCCCTGAAGCAGCTCGATCAGCAAATCCCTTCGCAACAGCGGCAAATTATCCCGCATAGTTTTCAGCGTGTTGTCGCGGGAGACAAGCTCCTCCCACTCTTTCCGGACAGTACCCAGCGCCTTATCGACGGCTTGAATCAGGTCATCATCATTAACCGGCTTCAGCAGGTAGTCGGATGCTCCGCCAGAGATCGCCCGCTTGGCATATTCAAACTCGGCATGGCCCGTCAATAAAATGCACTGTGTAGACGGTGACGCCTCATGAATCTTATCCATAAGCTCCAGTCCGGAAATACCGGGCATCCGGATGTCCGTAATAACGAGATCGACTGGATGCCTCCTCATAATGGCAAGTGCGTCCGTTACAGAAAAGGCCTTGTGAACCATAGCGATTTTCAGATCATCGCACGGCAGGGTCGCGGCAACCCCTTCAACAACCGACCTTTCGTCATCAACGATCAATATTTCGTACATGCCCTTCCCCCTCCTTCCACCGTACGATCACTCTCAAGCCGCCGGCAGGGGAATGCTCAAGCTCCAGTCCCGAACCGTCATCGTACTTATGGACTAGCCGCTGATGGACGTTGCGCAAGCCGCAGCTTCCATCCACCTCGCCCGGCAGGCTTATCGTTTCTCTCAGCTTGACGAGCTCTTCCGCGCTCATGCCGATGCCGTCATCATCGACCATAATGACAAATTCGTCTGCGTTAGACATGCCTTTGATAGTAATCAACCCGGCGTCCTCCTTCTGCTCAATGCCGTGAATGATCGCATTCTCGACAATCGGCTGAAGCAGCAGGCGCGGCAGCGTAAGCTCCTCCATCTGCTGAGGGATATCGATATCGAAATGTATCCGATTCATTCGCATGTTTTGAATCGATAAATAATTGCCGATTAGCTTGATTTCATCCCTGACAATCGTATCCTGCTGATCTACATGCGTCGTATAGCGATAATACTCGCCCAGCTTAACCGCCATCGCCATGACAGCCTCTTTCTCGCCGAGCCGCGTCATATTTTTCATAAAGAACAAGCAATTGTACAAAAAGTGAGGATTGATCTGCGATTGAAGCTGCTTTAACGTCGCTTCTCTGGATCGCAGCTTCTCCTCGTATACGCGGTCGATAAGATCTTGAATCTGTTCGCTCATCAGATTGAACTGGTCGAATAAATAACCGAATTCATCCCGCTTTCCGCTGTCGACACGCACCGTATAATCGCCCATCCGCAGCCTCTTAGCAGCCAGGAACAGCTCGCGTATAGGTACCTGAACATTTCGATAAAGCAGGAAAGCAGCCAAAACACTAACCATTGCAATTACGCTCATCGACAACCAAAACCAGTTGCGGCTGGACGTAATCGGATACAATATGCTTTCAAGCGGCACGTATTCGATTAAATACCAGCCGATCGTATCCGATTTGATGTAATTAACCATATAGCGTTCGTCCTGCAGCGCTGTAATAAACGTACCCTGCTCCTGTGTCAGCCCGCTTTTCTCCGCAAATAAAGGAATAAGTTCTCCGATCCGGTCCATATTCGCAGTACGGGTCACGATCGGAGCGTAATCCGGATGATACAGAAACGGATCTCCCGAGCTGTCCGACTTAAACGCAGTCAGCATCTCCCCGATATCTTTGATATCCACCCGAATTTCGCCGATCAGATCCGCATCCTCCGTATGATCATAAGCCGATAGCGGCTCTACCGTACGAAATACGAACGAGTCTGGAACACGGGAATTGGCCATTGGCTCGAAACTCCATTTGAAAGCTTCGATAGGCTTGTTCACCATCTCGTCGCGAAACAGCTTCTTAAAGGTTAGCGAACCGTGGGTGCTGACGACCTGGTCCGATAGCGGCGCATAAAGCGTATACGAATGAGACCAGCCGCCTGTCTTGCTCCGTCTCTCCAGCTCCTCCTGCAGCTCCAGCTTGAGCTGGAAGGTAGCATAACTGCTGGACTTCTCATCCATCGCGATAAAAGATTTGACCCTAGGCTCAATGCCCAAATTGTTGACAGAGGTCATAAACTGATCGAATTTATCTTCGAGCTGCTGGACGAGGAAGGAGAGCCTGTTGCGGTTATTTTGCTGAATTTCCTCTTGCACGACTTTGACGCTGACTTGATTGGAATACGTATAAAGCGCCACGAACGGAATGAGCAGCAGTCCCATAATGGCCAATATTTTTTTGAAAATATTCGATTTTTCCATTAGGCAGTACCGCCCTTTCCGACAAGGAAAAGCACCTATTCCCCTTTAGGAGGAACGGGTGCCGTCCTTGAATCCGATGTCGCTTATTAATTGGCTTTTACCGAATCGTACCACGCGTTGACTTCTTCCGTGATCGTATCTCCGCCGGAAGATTTCCACTGGGCCACGAACGTATCGAACGCGTCGATCGGACTTTCGCCATAGATGATCTTGTTGAACGTTTCCTTCTCGCTCTTGTTCAGAAAATCCCAACGCTTCTTATAAGTTTTCGTAGGTGAGCCATTGTACAAATTCGGCATCGCATACTCAATCTGGCTAAAGTTAACGGCGCCTGCATGAATGTTTTTATCCAAATCCATCGCCGATTTTTTCTCGAAAGCGGTAGCCGGTTCCTTGCCGCTGTCTAAATCGTTCATCGTCTTCATAACGAGCGAAGGTATACGGGCGCCATCGAACAGCAGCGTGTATTTGCCCAAATTCATGGTCGGCTTGTCTTCAGGGAACAGCTTAGAATCCCAAGTCGGCTTCCCGTCTTTGATCAAGTAATCATAACCCTCTTTAAAGCCGTATTCAAGCGGGCTTCCCGCCTGCGGATTGCCTTGATTTTCATAAAGATAGTTAGCGTAGAGGAAGAACGCTTCCGGATGCTCGTAATTTTTGTTGATCAAAATAACCCCGTTGCTCACGCCCGACTGACTGCGGCCAATATGCCCTTCCGGTCCCGCCGGAAGCGGATAAGCGCTGTAGTCCGCGTTTTTGTCAACTTCCTTAACGGCCGGCAGCGGCCAGCCACCAGCCCAGTATGGCGCCGCTACGATGCCTGCTTTGGCTGAGGAAAACAACTCGGCAGCCTTGCCCTCGTCGTGAAGACCGGCTTCCTTATGAATGTAACCCTTATCCATCCAATCCTTAAGCTTGGCTAGCACCGTTTTCACAGCCGGTTGAATCGAACCGTAGGCCAGCTTGCCCTCTTTGTCCGCATTCCACTGCGCAGGCATCACGCCGTAAGCACCGAAGAGGAAGTCCGCATCCGCAAGTCCCCATGTATTCATTCCGTTTTTCAAGCCGACAGCGAGCCCTACCGTATCCTTCTTGCCGTTTCCGTCCGGATCCTGATTGACGAACAAATCCATCATTTTCTCCATGTCTTCGATCGTAGCAGGCGGCTGCAAATTAAACTTCTTCATCCAGTCGTCTCTGATCCAGAGAACCGTATCGTTATTGTTTGAGTAGTCGAGAACAGGGATCGCATATTTCTTGCCGTCGCGGACGTACGGGTTCCAGACGCTCGCATCCTCTGCCATTGCAGATTTATAAGCATCGCTGGCGTATTTATCAAACAAATCGCCAACCTCGACAAATTTACCCGAGTCGATCAGCGCGTCGATGACATCCTGCGAGCCGCGGTATTGAACAACGTCCGGCAGGTCTTCATTCGCTGACAGCAGCAGCCTGATTTTCGTATCGATCGAGCTGCTGTCAGCCGTCCATACATAATTCAGATCGATATTAAACGTCTCTTTCGCCCAGGCTACATGCGGGTTATTGTTAATGTCCTCCCCATCGCGAAACTTAACGTCGCTTGTCATTTGACGAACGATATCCATTTTGACCGGCTCGCTGAACTTTCCGGCCTCAATCGTGCTCTCTACAGCAGCCTGCTTCCCGGGATCGGCTGCAGGCTCGCCTGCATTACCGCCGTTCGTATTTGAAGCTGCACAAGCGCCTAACAGTCCTATGCAAATAACGAGCGACGTCATTAAAGCGATAAGCTTGATCCATCGTTTATTCAAAATGAGTTCCCCCTTAACATCGTTCGATTGTTAGCAATCATTACTCCTTCACGGAGCCAAGCACGATTCCTTTGACGAAAAACTTTTGCAAAAAAGGATAGACGGCAATAATCGGCAGCGTAGCGATAAAAATTTGCGCCGTCTTGACTGTCCGGTTCGAAAGCTCCTTCATCTCGTCCGCATTGACGCTCATGCTGCTCAGATCGCGCTGTACGACGAGCGTCTGCAGCAAAGTCGACATCGGATATTTCTCCGTTTGCGTCATATAAATAAGGCCGTCGAACCATGCGTTCCAGTGCCCCACCATCGTGAATAATGAGATCGTGGCGAGGGATGGCAGCGAGATCGGCAGGTAAATTTTCCACAGTGCCCGGAAATGTCCCGCCCCATCAATAAACGCAGCTTCCTCCAGCGCCTTCGGCACCGAGGTTCGAAAGAAATTCATCAACAAGATTGTATTATACACGCTGACCGCCCCCGGAAGCACGAGCGCCCAGATGGAGTTCAGCAAACCCAGCTTCTGAACGACCATATATCCGGGAATGAGCCCGCCGCTGAACAGCATCGTGAAGACGAAGAACCACGCATACAGATTGCGTCCTTTAAACTCATTTGTCTCCTTGGACAGTGAATAGCCGATCAGAACGGATAAGCCTACGGCAATGGTCGTACCGATCACCGTCCGCATAATAGAGTTAATGAAGGAGCCTACGAAATGCATATTGGTTAAAGTCACCTTGTAGGCTTCGAATGAAAATCCAACCGGCCACAGCTTCACAACGTTCGCATCCGCAGCCGCCGAGGAGCTGAATGATACCGCGAGCACGTGAAGAAGAGGAGCGATACAAAGGAATGACAGAAGCGCTAGAAATACGCCATTTCCTACTGAGAAAATACGATAAGTTAACGAGCGGTGATGCATCTGACTCCCCCCTTTCAGAAGATGCGGTAATTGGCCAGCTTATAGGCGAGCCGGTATGAGATGACGATCAGAATGAAGCTGACAAGTGACTTGAACACGCCTACTGCGGTACCAAAACCGAAGTCGCCGCCGATTAGGCCTACGCGATACACATAGGTGTCGATAATATCTCCTTTTTCATAAACCAGCGGATTGTACAGATTGAAAATTTGATCAAAGCCTGCGTTCAAAATATTTCCGAGAGACAGTGTCGCGACAACAATCGTAATCGGAATGAGTGACGGAATCGTGATCGACAAAGTCTGCTGCCAGCGATTTGCTCCGTCAATAAGCGCTGCCTCGTAAAAATCAGGATTTATGCCGGAAAGGGCTGCAAGAAAGATGATGGTAGAGAAGCCAAAGTCCTTCCACACATCGCTGACGATGACCGTAAACCGGAACCAGTCACCGTTGCCGAGGAAAAAGATCGGCTCAATGCCGAGCCAGCCCAGCGTCTGATTCACAAGCCCGCCATCGGTCGACAGCATGTCCAACAAGATCCCCCCGAGAATGACCCAGGACAGAAAATGCGGCAAGTAAACGAATGTCTGCACAAACCGCTTAAACACCATTTTGCGCACCTCGTTAAGCAGAAGCGCGAACACCAGCGGCACAATCAGGTGAGCCGCTATTTTGATGACTGCGATAAGCAAGGTGTTCCATATGACCTGTCTGGCATCCGGATATTCGAACATGAGCTTAAAATTTTCAAGCCCGATCCAGTCGGAGCGGAAAAAACCAAGCTGCGGCTGGAAGTCCTGAAAGGCCATGACAAGGCCCAGCATCGGCAAGTATGAGAAGATAAGGACGAGCACAATTCCCGGCACAAGCATGACATGCAGCGGCCAGGTAAGCTTGAAATTCCACCTCCGTGCAATTCGTTGTTTCAATAGGTTCTCCCCCTTTCACCCTTTACGTTCTGTCTATGTTAGCGATTACAGAACTAATTGTAGCCCGTCTGTGCATAGCCCTTATATAACAATGTTTTAAGATTGGTAGCACGATTTTAGGGAATTATGGACAGACAAAAAAAAGGCCCTCCTGCAGGCGAATGATCGCCTAAGCAGGAAAGCCTTCTCTTAACTATAAAAGAAACGATTACTCGTAAATGTACGAACAGCAGTAGTCCGTTACTTCAGCAACCTGAAGCTTGAACTTTGTGTTCGCAGGCACTTTGAATTCGCCTTCGCCTTGAATGTGCAGCCACTCCGTTTCGCCCGGGAGCAGCACTTTCAAATCGCCAGCCAAAATCTCCATGATTTCGAGGCAGTCCGTTCCAAACTCATAGTCGCCCGGCAGCATGATGCCGAGTGTTTTTTTGGTGCCGTCCGCGAACAATACAGCGCGGCTCGTTACTTTACCGTCGAAGTAGACGTTAGCCTTCTTGACGATTGATACATTATCGAATTGAGACATGGTAGCCGTTATCTCCCTTATCTATCGGATGCTAAGCTTAGATGCGTTATTACAGCAATGCTTTCACTTTGCTCACAACGTTCTCAACCGTGAAGCCATACTCTTTGATTACGCGATCGCCAGGTGCGGATGCGCCGAAACGGTCGATAGCAAGAATATCGCCTTGGTCTCCTGTGTAACGCTCCCAGCCGAATGGATGAGCCATTTCGATTGCAAGGCGGGCTTTAACTTCAGGAAGAATGACGGAATTTTTGTATTCCTTCGATTGCTTCTCGAACAAATCCCAGCTTGGCATGCTTACGACACGTACTTGAATGCCCTCTTCCGCCAAAGCTTTTTGAGCAGCTACTGCCAGTTGAACTTCAGAGCCTGTTGCAAGAATTTGCGCTTGCGGCTTGCCGCCAGCTGCATCAGATACAACGTATGCGCCGCGGCGCAGGTTTTCTTGAACGCCGTTAACAGTGCCTTCAAGGATAGGCAGGTTTTGACGAGTCAGAACAAGCGCTACCGGTTGGCCTGTGTTTTCAACAGCATATGCCCATGCAGCGGAAGTTTCGTTAGCGTCAGCCGGACGAATAACCGTCAGGTCTGGAATGATGCGGATCGAAGCAAGCTGCTCGATAGGCTCATGCGTAGGACCGTCTTCGCCAACCGCGATACTGTCATGCGTCAATACATAAACGACTGGCAGCTTCATCAGAGCGGCAAGACGAACAGCAGGGCGCAGGTAATCCGTAAATACGAAGAACGTACCGCCGAATACTTTCAAGCCGCTGTGGAGCGCAATACCGTTCATTGCAGCAGCCATTCCGAATTCACGAACGCCGTAGTAAAGGTTGCGGCCATCGTAGCTGCCTGGTTTGAATTGAGCCAAACCTTTCAGGTGAGTCATTGTCGAGCTTTCCAAGTCAGCGGATCCGCCGAAAATAGTTGGCACGTTTTTCGCAAGTCCGTTAAGCGCGTTACCTGAAGCTACGCGGGTCGAGACTGCGTTGTCTGCAGTTGTGTATGCAGGAAGGTCAGCATCCCAGCCCTCTGGCAATGCGCCGGAGATCGCAAGCTCGAACTGAGCCGCAAGCTCAGGGAAAGCTTCTTTATATGCTGCAAAGTTAGCATTCCATTGTGCGTTCGCTTGCTCGCCGCTGCTTTTCACTTCTGCGAAATGAGCGCGAACTTCGTCAGGCACGTGGAATTGGTGATCTTCCGACCAGCCATAAGCTTGCTTCGTCAATTTTGTTTCTTCAACGCCAAGCGGTGATCCGTGAGGACCTGCATGTCCGCCTTTACCGCCTTTGTTCGGGCTGCCGTAACCGATAACTGTTTTCACTTCGATCAAAGTCGGTTTGGACAGATCCGCTTGCGCCTCAGCAACTGCTTTGGAAAGGGCATCGAGGTCGTTACCGTCCTCTACGCGGAGCACTTGCCAGCCGTAGCCTTCAAAACGTTTTTGAACGCTCTCGGAATACGAAAGGCTCAGCTCGCCGTCAAGCGAGATATCGTTGGAATCATATAGGACAACCAATTTGCCAAGCTGCAAATGACCTGCGAAAGAAGCAGCCTCGTGAGAGATGCCTTCCATCAAGTCGCCGTCGCCGCAAATGGAGTACGTGAAGTGATTGATAATATCGTGGCCTTCTTTATTGTAAGTCGCTCCAAGCTGAGCTTCCGCGATCGCCATACCGACAGCCATAGCAATACCTTGTCCAAGCGGACCAGTCGTTGCGTCAACGCCAGCCGTGTGGCCATATTCAGGATGTCCCGGTGTCAGGGAGCCCCATTGACGGAAGTTTTTCAGCTCTTCAAGCGGCAAGTCATAGCCGGATAGGTGAAGAAGACTGTAGAGCAGCATCGAGCCGTGACCCGCAGACAAAACGAAACGGTCGCGGTTAACCCAAGTCGGGTTCGACGGGTTGTGCTTCATGTTTTTTGCAAACAGCTGATAGCCCATTGGAGCAGCGCCCATTGGCATACCAGGGTGACCTGATTTCGCTTTCTCGATGGAATCGATCGCGAGTGTACGGATCGTATCGATAGAAAGCTGTTCAACCGATTTTTGTGTAACAGTCATTCCAATTTCCTCCTAATTTCTAATCTAGTCTAAGTTCGTATCGTTATAAGGTTTCTCAATTACGATACAGCGCCATACCAGAACGCAATAACTTTGAATATTGTATCATTCTGTATACTTGTTTTCCATCACAAAAACAAAAAAACAAAAAAAAAAACAAAAAAAATTGATTTTTCGCATAAAAATATATTTAGTTGAATACAACCGTCTTATTATGGTGCACGATTACGCGATCCTCGATATGCCATTTCACAGCGCGGGCGAGTACAACGCGTTCAATTGTCCGTCCAATCCGCTTCAAATCATCCACATTGTCGCGGTGGCTGACGCGCTGAACGTCCTGCTCGATGATTGGCCCACCGTCTAATTCCTCGGTCACGTAATGCGCTGTTGCTCCGATAATTTTCACGCCGCGTGTATAAGCCTGTGCATAAGGCTTGCCGCCAACGAAAGCCGGAAGGAACGAGTGATGGATATTAATAATCCGATTCGGAAATTGCTCGATAAACTTTGGCGAAATGATCTGCATGTAGCGCGCCAATACAACGATATCCGCTTTATCCGCTACGACCTCCAGCTGCTTGCGCTCCGCTTCAGCCTTCGTGCCTGCTGTAACAGGAATATAGTGATAAGCAATGCCGAAGGACTCCACGAGCTCCCGCATATCCTGATGATTGCTTATTACCATCGAAATATCGGCATCAAGGTCTCCGGCCTTCCACTGCCATAACAGCTCAAGCAAGCAATGATCCTCTTTGGATACAAAGACAGCAAGACGCTTCTTACGGCTGGCGCGGAATGTATGCCACTTCATATCGAAGCGGTCAGCGACTCTGGCAAAATCCTCCACAAGCACCGGAAGCTCTTTATCCAAATCGTTCAGATCGAACTCGAAGCGGATGAAAAACATGCCGCCTTCCGGATCCATCGTATATTGATCTGATTGCACGATATTCGCTCCGTGCTCATAAAGGAAATGCGATACGGCCGCTACGATGCCCGGGCGGTCCGGACAAGAAATAAGCATGCGCGCGCGGCCGCTTTTTCCGCCGAGATCATTTGTGGTTTCGGGCGGGTTAGATGGAGATGACATGGACTTCAAACTTCCTTTCACAACGATATAAATGAAATGTGCGAATTAGTTTATATTACACTCTCGCCAGCAGTTCTTTACCGCCAAACCAAGCGGTAATACGCTGGTTGATCTGTTCCTCCGTCAATTCGGAAGACAATGGATTACCTGCGAGAACAAGGTCGTACAGACGCTCCATCGGCTCGCGCGGATCAGCTTTTTTCGCTTTCGCGTCATTTTTCAGCAGTTCCCATGTGGACAGCACGAACAATCTAGGATCGATTTCTTGCTTGCCGAAGAAATGATGAAGACGCTCCACGTCCTCGAAAAACGCTTCTCCTAGACGATTTCTTCCATTGCCGCTCAGCAAAGCGATTTCCGCTTCATACATCGGCCGCTCCGTCTTGTCTTCCTTGCCGATCCACGGCGTCTCCAGGATGAAAGGACGTCCCTTTAGTGCTTCATGAGCGATGATCCGCTGGATCGCCTCATGTCCAAGCCAGCCTGCGCCGACCGGAGCATGCCTGTCCTTGCCTGCTCCGCGCGAGTTTTTGCTGTCATTCACATGAACGACCGCTACGCGGTCCAGTCCGACCAAACGATCGAACTGTTCAAGTACGCCGTCCAGATCATTTATTAGATCATAACCGGCATCGTGCATATGGCAAGTATCCATACATACGGTTAGGCGATGATTATCCTGAACCTTGTCCATAATGGCTGCAAGCTCTTCAAAGCTGCGGCCGATTTCGGTACCTTTGCCCGCCATCGTCTCAAGCGCAATGTTAACATTCGTTTCTTTCGTCCCGGCGAGCACTTCATTTAGGCCCTCCGCTATACGCGCAATGCCATATTCGGCATCCTTATCCGTATAAGCGCCCGGATGAAGGACAATATTACGAACACCAATATAGTCCGTCCGGCGAATTTCTTCCTGTAAGAAAGAAACTGCAAGCTCGTAAGTAGAATCCTTATATGAGCCTAAATTCACAATATAAGGAGCATGTACAACAATTTCGTTGATGCCCGATTGCTCCATAAGCGACTTGCCTTCTTCAATATATAACGAATCGATCGGCTTCCTTCTTGTGTTCTGAGGTGCGCCGGTGTAGATCATAAATGTGCCTGAGCCATAAGATACTGCTTCTTGTGCTGCGGTGAGCAGCCCCTTGTCCGAAAATGATACATGGGAACCTATTTTCAACATGAATATTACGCCCCTTTCAGTTGATCAAACCTTATTTTACAAGGAATGTCGAAATAAATCTAGGAATACGGTATAATTCATTATTGAGGTGAAAAACACGTATGAAAGTTGCGCCAGATTGGTTTATGTATTTTATCGTTTTCTGGGCGATCGTCATGGTTGCGGCTATGTCGATTGGCGGATTTTTCATGTTTCGAAAATTCCTCAAGGTGCTTCCGATGCGAGACGGCAAGTCTAAGCTCGATTGGCAAAACTACTGGGTCGAGCGCAGCCGCAGCATGTGGAGCGACGATTCCAAAGCGCTGCTCGATGAGCTTGTATCCCCGGTGCCGGGCGCTTTTCGTGATATAGCTAAACATTCCATCGCAGCTAAAATCGGCCAAGTGGCGATTGAACACGGCGCATCGTCAGTTACGCGCGAGCACTGCATCGAAGGCTACATACGGGCTACTCCAAAACGCGATTACCGCAGCCTGGTATCGTTTCTTGAACGTCAGGGAATCGACTATGGACCCTATAAGCATCTACTTAATAAATGAGTTTGAGCCGCCCTGTGCGGCTTGAGCTCATTTATACTTTCGGCAAGTGTTAACGGCCTTGGCCCGTTTCTTGCTTCATATCATTATTTTCCGGTTATTATAAAAGTGTAACCTAATACGAATCCATTTCGTTATTAAATGCAGGAGGTGGTTCTTATGACGAACTCATCGAAGCGAAGAAGAAGCAAAAAAGCAGCTGCAGCAGGAGCAGTTCTTCTAGCTGTTATGCTCGCCGCATCAGCTTGCGGCGGCACGGACACGAACAATGCAAATACTGGGAACAAGCAGCAAGGTACAGTGAACGAAGGACCGGTTATCAGCGAATTACCTGAAGAAAGCGGTGTGATTGAGCCTGATGTATCAGCACCTGAGCCGACTGCAGATGCAGCAGGCAACAGCGGCGCAATTGAGGAACCGGCACCGGCTCCGGCAGAGACAGTCAAAGTCAGTGAGGGCACTTATAGCGGTCTAATCGACTCGCACTCTATAGAAATTGTAACAGCTTCAGGGGCAATTGCCCTGCAGGTAACCGAAAAGGATATGAGTACGTTAGAAGCGCTGCCGGAAGCTGCAAAAGTAAAATTCGAGTATACGGAAAAAGCAATCGAAGGCGAAGCGGACCTCAAACAAAATTGGCTCGTCAAAATCGAGGAAATCAAGTAACGGGGTAAAAGAAGGAGCGAACAGAGATGAGGGTTGCGATTGCCGGCGGAACAGGCTTTATCGGAAGTGCGCTAACGAAGGCCTTACTGGAGAGAAATGATGAAGTATGGATTATTTCAAGGCAACGCTCGAAGGAGCAGTCCAAACAGTCCGGTATCACTCAAATAACCTGGAGCGAGCTTGATGATGCTCCCGCTTTGCTTGAAGGCATTGATGCTATTGTCAATCTCACCGGTGAATCCATTAATCAGCGCTGGACGCCAGCAGCCAAGCAGCGTGTTATGGATTCAAGATTAACGGCAGCAGCCCGCATCTCTAAGCTCGTTAAATCGCTTAAGCACAAGCCGCCGCTTGTCGTTAACGCATCTGGCATTTCTGCTTACGGCATATCGGCAGACGGTATTTTCGATGAAACAAGTCCAACTAAGGTAACTGATTTTTTGTCGGAAGTCATTCAGAGTTGGGAGCAGGCCGCGGACGGCATTCCGGCAGAGCGGCTAGTGAAGCTTCGGGTCGGCGTCGTATTGGACAAGAAGGATGGTGCTTTTCCTTTAATGGCCATGCCCTACCGGTTGTTCGGAGGCGGTAAAATCGGCAGCGGTAAGCAATGGCTGTCTTGGATTCATCTCGAGGACATGATCCGGCTTATTTTATATATTTTGGACAACAAGCAAATAACCGGGCCTGTCAACGGCTCCTCTCCCGACCCGGTAACGAATGATGTTTTTGGCCGCGCGATTGGCAAGGCTATGGGGAGACCGCACTGGTTTCCGGTTCCGGCCTTTCTGATGCGTGCCTTGTTCGGCGAGATGTCAACACTGCTCTTAGGCGGACAGCGCGCACTGCCCCGCAAAGCGCTTGAGCATGGCTTTAGCTTCCGGTATCCGACAGTGGAAAGCGCCATGAATGAAC
The DNA here is from genome assembly GCF_056269405.1 of Paenibacillus sp. J2L1-98. NCBI lineage: Bacteria > Bacillati > Bacillota > Bacilli > Caryophanales > Paenibacillaceae > Paenibacillus > Paenibacillus sp. J2L1-98. Next base: position 98,800 of record NZ_JBWDNW010000010.1, read on the forward strand.
TAGTAGGCCGCGGCTAAGCCTGCCTTATCATCCCGATTTCAGCTCATAGGAAGGGCCTCTTGCACCTGCTAGATGGATAACGTCGCCTATTGAAAGCTTATAGCTTTTGTAAGGAATCATCGTTTGACCATTTAGCAGGCTTCCATTCCTGGAGCCAAGATCCTTCGCCCTATACTCCCCCTTCAAGCTCTCAATCTCCAAGTGAAGACGCGATATGCCGCCAGCAGCATCCGCATAATTGATCTGGTCTCCCATCCGGCCTATTATAAAGCAGCCCTCTATTAATTCCAGCTCGTCATGTTGTCCCTCCCAGCTTCTTTGCAGCCATATGGCAGGATCGCTCGGATGCTGTTCATGGTGATCACGCCCAAGCAAAACTGTCGGCTCAGCAATGGGAGACACGGGATTCGCGGCGGCTGCATGCAGCGCAGCTGCGGAATGAGCTGTTGTTGCCTCATAAAGATCATCCGATGACCGTTTTGAAGCAGCCTCGTTTATCTCATGCTCTGCATATATGTTTGCGAGTCCCGGGAACATTCCGGAGTCAGGCTCATAGGGCTCATATTGACCCAGCTCAGATTCCGCTTCTGCCGGGGAAGCATGCGGACTCACTCTTTTCCTCCAAACAAACAAGATAGCAACTAGGAGAAGTAAGGTTATACCCAGGCTGATCATCAGGCTTTGTCTTGTCGCTGCCGCGAAATGGATAAAGCGCCATACGCACGCAATCGCAATGACAAGTCCAGCTGTCAGCATCCATTTTTTCTTCGTTTCCGGCTCTGCCTCCTCTAAAGAGAAAGTACGTGCCATATCAATTTCAGAAGCCGCTGAATGACGATTAGTCTCACCTTTTTTATTCGAAAAGAGCTGCTGTGGAGGCGGCAGAATCGCTGGACCGGCTTGCTCTTCAGCTCGCTGCTGCTGTACGGGCCGAAAAACTTGCTCAATCGGCAGTGACGGTTGTACCCGATGCTGCATCGTTGGTTCTATTCTGTTTTGCTGCTTTGCAGGAGCTTCGCCTATCAAATCTAAAAGCGTCGCCCGCAGCTCTGCAAGCGGCCATCTCTTTCCGGTCAAATGATGCAGCACGCGCTTTAAACCCTCTCCGTCGATTTTATCAATATATGATGTGAAACGAACGATCAACGACAAAAGGTCGCCCGCTCCGATCATTTGTTCTTCTGTGCCTCCCTTCATAGGGACGTATGCGAGATGAATGTCATGCAGCTTCTCTGAGGTGAAAATAAACTGCTCGTCAAGCAGGCAGCCTTCCGGCCTTAGCATATAATGCTTGCATTCAAAAAGCGCATCCGTAATACCTAGTATAAGCATATAATATTGCTCCATCGTAAGCGGCTGCTGCTGCAGACGGTGAAGGAGCATTTTCATACCTGAAAGCTTGTATCGGAAGGTGACTTTGCCGTCCAGTTCGAACCAATCAACAGGCAGCAAATAAGGAATTTCCTCACTGTGAAGCATATGAAGCTCTATCTCGTCCAGTTCGCTTCTACAAATGCCGCTTTCTCGATCAATCGTCATCTCATGCCCCTGATTCATTTCAAAATCAATTCGAAAGCTTTGCATTTCTCCAATCTCCCTTCAAACAAGCTGGCTTAACTGACCATCGACCATACCGTAACAGCTGCAGGAGCGACCGCCAGCATGAACGGAAATTTATTGCCTGACTCCGCCCATTGCAGCCACTGGCGTTTTCTCCATCCGGCCTCAGGAACGAGGATCGCTGTTACGCCTGCCGCAACCCTTTTCCCAAAAGCACGATTAACAATAATTAGACATACCCCGATAACACCGGCATACAAAATGGCATACAGCATCATATCCAGAACGGTCCATACCCCAACCCAAGCGCCCAATGCTCCAAATAGCTTCACATCACCGGCACCTATCCCTCTCGCCAGGTGAAGCAGCAGCAAAGGAACAAAGCCTGCAGCGGCACCGGCTGCTGCCGTTGCCGCTCCGTCCATTCCGCTCAGAGCGGTATGATAAATAAATGCGGCGGCAAAAAAGCTTGCCGTAAGGCGGTTCGGAATGATTTGCAGCTTCAAATCCGTTATAAAAGCAATAATTAAAAGTACGGCTATGGCAGCCGTCTGTATAGGGTCCATTCTGCTCTCCTCTCTGCTGCAGCTTGACGATCCGGTTAATTGCTGCCGCTGCTTTTCTCGACTAAAAAATGCATCGATACTTGATTGTCCTGCTTGTTCACCTCAGAGGCTGAAAGCTCCCAAACACCGGGAGTCGTATTTCCGGATACATGCCATGTCCACTTTACGTAGCCATTGGCATCCGCAGCAGCTTCTCCCAGATGCTTCGCTTTACTTGACCCGCTTTTGTACATAACACCCAAGGATAGAGCAGCCCCCGGCGCTGTTTTCACGGTAACGGTCGCCTTCCGGCCTGGCCTAAGAGGCTTCGGCTCTATAGCTACGATTTGTATAGGAACGCTCTCTTGATTGCCGCTTTCCGCTCCATACCTGGCAGGGGATGCGTCGCTTATCCAAACCCGCTCAGAGGCCTGCTCTTTCAGCACGATCGGCTTGCCGTAAAAGGGCAGTTTCAACGGGAAATCATATTCCACCTCGATTGACAAATAAGGCTCATTCGCCTTCTCCAAATCAGGCAGCGTTAACCTTGCCAGCCTTAACCTCGCCGGCTCAATAATCGCTGCGTCGGCGAATTCTCTCATTAATGGCTCGACGACAGTGCGTCCTGTTTCCGTTGCAGCCATATTTTGAAGCGGCCCGAAATCGCCTCGAAGCGCAGACGACACTAATTCACCTGCCGGCGACGGCAGCCATTCCGAAGCTTCAGCCGCAATCCCGCTCCAAGCAGACAAAGGGATGAGCGCCTGCGCCGGCACTGGATTAATGGCTGCTGCCTGCTGCCATGCCAGTTCTACAGGATGGATGTTCGCTGCAATTTGCCTTACCGTCTGGGAGGCAGCTGAATGCAACGCCATCTGTACGGCGCATAGACGAATAAGCATGACAAACACTAACAGTACAATAATAACCATTGGCATCACTAACGCGGCTTCTACGACTATCGAGCCTTGCTCATTTCTAGAGCGCCCGCATTTAATAGGACCAGCCAATCGTTTGTGTCGTCTCATAACGGTTGCCGACAACCTTTCCATCCAAAAGTCCGAACCGGCCTAATGTTCGCATTAAGCCGGGAATAAACCATAGCTCGACAGAGACGCCGGCCTCTCCCGTTACTCCGCTGGGAACGGCCGAAAGCACCGTTCCGCTATTTTGCTCGATGACCGCAATCATGCGGGACAGTCTAGTCCCGTCACCTGCACCATGCATAAGCAATAAAAGCCGTAAATAGTCCGTGTACGAAAGCTCTGCCTTCACATATTTGGATAAGGGGGCTGATCCTCGCTCGGTGAAAGCAAGCATATCCTCAATCGTCTTCTCTAATCCGTAAATCAGTGCCGCTGACAAAATAAGCAATGGATGGCCAAGCGATTTGCTTTCAATTAACCCCTCCATCGTCCTCACAGCCAGGCGTGCCGCGAACAGCTCCCCATAAGCAGCGGCTATGTTTCCTACCGGATTGTGAAATCCATAAATCACATACTCCGCTTCCTGATTATTAAAAGAGACGGCATGCGATAGCTCTGATAAATTCCCTTCCGTCATCAAAGACCGCAGATGCTGAGGAGCAAAGGAGACATAGCGGTGAACCACATATTCGCCAAAATAAAGCGAATCTCTAGTCTGTTCCAGCATCCCGGCCATACCCGCAAACATACCATCCATAGTTGCAATGGACTGCTCTGCTGCCTCATGCGCATCGCTTGCTTGCCCAAGTTCCGCTGCAGCATCTGTTTCGGCTAACTGTTGATTGAACAACAGGTTATCGTTATAACGCTTCTTGACCTGCTCGAAAACCTGCATATGCTCTTCTGTCTGCGGGATAGAAGTCAACCCGTGAAGCAAGCCCCTCGCCTGCTTCCACAGCGCTCCGGCTTGCTTCTCCTGCTGCTCCAGCTGCGCCTTTACACTGCCTTGCTCTTGTGCCTGCTTTCGGCTGATCATAACGCTGGCGGGCCGAATGTATTTCTCTTCATAGCCACCGTAGGCAAGCCGCAAGCTAGTAATTCCCTCAAGCCATGTATCTGCGGCTATACTATTGATTGGCTTCGCCAAGGAAGCCAGGCTATTGGTTTGGAAGCCACCCGCTTCCATATCTATCGCTGCTGCAGCCGTACCTTGCGCCTCCAGCTCCTGCCTATACTCACTAAACCATGCATCCGGCTTTACAAGCTCATTTGCCGCTTCCTTCACCTGCTCAATATCGGAAGCAGCGCTAGAGGGCACCTGATACTGCTCAGCTCCCGTTACGCTTCGTCTGGACACAGCATCATAAGCTGCGTGATCGGGCAGCTGATTCGCTTGTTGAACAAGCCTCTGCATATCCTCATTCAATAATCTTGCCGCTTCCAGCTCTGTGATGGCATCTGCATGCAGCTTCACATGCCGCTTCAGCATTTCGCCGCTTACCTTTCGCAGCTCCAGCGCGAATGCTCGAACTTTTTTCTCGTAAGCTGCAATCTCTTCTGCATAAACCGCTTCCTCTCCGGCTTGCAGCGATTGATCATGCATAACCTGTGCTGCATATGCGCTGTATTCTCCTACGATGGTAAGGGCGGTATCGCCAGCGATCGTTACCGCATCCGGCCGAACCGGAATCATCCCATGAATTCCGCTTCCGCTTACCGCCAAGGCCGCCTGCTCCTGCAGCTGAAGCACTTTAGCCAAATGGCCTTCCCGTTTCTCGTATAGCTTCCTCATGCTCTCCAGCAGGCTGACCGTAACGGAAGCTTCTTTCATCGCCCCTGCCATCGGCGCAAACCTCGCAGCAAGCTCCAGCGTAAAATCAACAGGAGCTTTATACTTCATCTCCTCCAGCACCTGTCTCGCAAACACCTTATGATCGCCCAGAAACGAAGCTGCATGCAGCGTAGAAGTCTCAAGCTTGGAACGAACCAGCTTCAAGCCTTGTTTATCCGATCCGGCAGTTCCTTCTGCATTAGCTGCCATCACTTCCGAGAAAAGCTTCTGCCCCTCAGTTCCGCCGCGGCCGAACAGCCCGTATCTCTCATACAGGGTAGAATCATAGGCAGAGAGCACGGACCGGACGCTGGAGCGGACAGCATCCTCAGTAAGCTTATGCACAGCCGCAATCCGGGCATAATCTATGAGCAAAGAGAAAAACAGCAGCAGCGACGATAAAACGATAACCGAAAATACCGTAACTGCCCCGTCCTCCCGAAACATCAGCCTGCTGCAGCGGCATTTATGTATAGCTCCCGCGCCTTTCTTCACAGTCACAGCTGCCATGCACCTCCATCTTGTCCAATCAGTCTCGAAGGATCAGTCCCTCTTTAAGGCTGCTGCACTTCTGCTGCGCCTTTGTAAGGAGCCAGAGCCTGCCCAGCTTGAGACCTCGATTGCCCTGCTCCGCCTGTCCGATTGGCAAACTTCATTGAATAATATCGCATAAGATCCACGCTGCGTATAAATTCGACGGGGTCAACAACAGCAGCAGCCGATACCGTCTTAGGCTCTCTTCGCAACCAGCTGTTCAAAGCAAAACGAACCGATAAAGGCGCCTTCAGCTTTACTTCGATCTCTCTTTTGAGGACACCGCCCGAATAGCTGATTTGACCTTCATATTTCAAGCCAGCTTGGCCCAGCCATTGAACCGATTGCTCCATTTTGCGTCCGGATAAATCATCCTTACCCGTTTCATCCGTACTTGCCAGAGGGAGCGCGACAGCCGCAGCTGTCTTCTCTCCTCCTATTCCAAACAAGCTGCTGAGCAGCTTGTCCTCGCCAATCCGCCAGTACAAGCCGTCATACTCGGGCGCGATAAGCATGCCGCTCCGCGCTTCGCGGAAGCTATTGTCCCAGCCGAATGCGGCACGTTCAGCGGTGGCCGATGCGGTATAGTACAGTACCGCCTTCTGATACATATACATCCCGAACAGGATAAATAGCAAAATGAGGACCATCAGCATTGGAAATACGATCGTCGACTCCAGCGTAAAGCTGCCCTGCTCCTTCTTCAGCCATCGCAGCAGCCCCGCTCTCATCCTAAGCGTGCTCATAAGCCTCACCCGCTAACTGAAAATTTTGTCCGCCTCGTCGTCCGCTTTGCCCATCAGCCGTTCAATCAGCTCAATAATCCAATCCTTAAACAGCAATGCAATAATAATAACGACCGCAATAATCAAAATAATTTCCAGTGTTCCCAAACCATCTTCCTCTGCCCAAAATGACCGAATAGCTTGACCTAGCTTTTTCATCTTTCCATCTTCCTCTCTGTTTTTGGTTAAGACATGAGCAGAACTGCCGGGGCAGCTACTAGAACCATAAGCACCAGCAAAATACCGACAAGGGGAAATACGAGCTTGGATGACGCTTCCTCTCCACGCGATCTGGCGATTGCCTTGCGCTTCTCCCATAGGGTGTAGGAGAGCTCTCGTAATGCGAGTACGAAATGCTCCCCTCCGCGGCTATAATTCAGCAGCAGCACAGTCGTAAAAACCGATACCTCCTGCACGGCGCACCTCCTGTTAAACCTCTCCATCGCTGAGCTGAAGGATTGACCATTGCGAAGCGATGACACCGCATCGCTCCACTCCTTATAGAGCGGATGCTGTTTTGGATCCTTCCCTTCCAGACATCTTGCCAATGCTTTCTGTACCGTCTCCCCGGCGCCAACGAGCAGCATCAGCTTGCTCAGCATATCCGGAAGCTCTGTAATCATTTGCCGCTTGCGCTGCTCTACACGCCGTGCCGCTTCCGCGAATGGTCTTATCGTAAGCACCGTGCCAAATACGACACCCATCGCAAGCAGAACCGGCTCCTGCCCGAACAGGCTCAGCCAGGCGCAGCCCGTTAAGGCTGCATACCCGGCGCCGAAAGCGACAGCAGCCTCTGCCTTTGACCGCTCTATAGACCAGTCGCTGTCCATCAATAGGAGCAGCCTCATATGATAGCTGCTCATAGGCAGCTGAAGGGAATCGAACAGATGAAGCCGCTCAAGCACACGCATAAACGGATTTATTAAGCAAAGCTGCCTAAGCTGCTGCCTCGCTTGATCACCGTGCCGTTTTCTGCCCGGCAGCCGAAGCCAAATCGAATAAAGTGCTCCTCCTCCAGCTGAATAAAGCCATAGTGCCGTTAGAGTAACAGCGGCAATCGCTGCAGCCATGATCCGCCCTCCCTTCTCCTACATCCGGATGCTCATCATTTTCGCCATCAACCAGAAGCAGAAGAGCAAGAGAAGAAGCGCAGCCGTCAACAATAAATAACCGATCCCTCCATAGAGAGGAGCCATATAATCGGGGGCAGCCAAGCTTAGAAAAGCAAGAAAAACGAAAGGCACCGCCATCATAATCCGTCCCTCGAATCTTTTCTGAGCGATCATGACGGCAATTTCCTGCTCGGTTTCCAGCTTTTCTCCGATAATGACCGAGGTTCGTTTCATGACCTCCAGCAGATCGCCGCCCGAGCGCTTGCAAGCTGATAAAGCATCGACGAACTGGGTGATTTCATCGATATCCGCACGATCGGCGAAGTTGCGAAGGGCGTACTCAAGCGGCTCGGCGTTATCCAACCGGAAGCGTACAATTTGGAATTCCAGCAAAAGCTCAGTCCGCGGATCCGGATAAAGCAGCCTCAAATCATCAAGCGTGGACAAAAATGCGTTTTCGAGGGAGCGTCCGGCTGCAAGCGAGGACGTCAGCGAGAATAAAGCTTCCTTAAACTGCAGCTTCAAACGTTCCTTACGCTGCGCCAGCAGCGATTTCCGCCTATATCTAGGTGCGATAATGCCAAGAGCCGCCGCCAAGAATGAAAGGATAGCCGAATGATAGAATAGATAGACGGCTCCATAAATAAGCAATGCTCCCGCTATAGCTGCGGCGATAAACTGTTTTCGGCTTAGATGGTATTGCCCATAATTCGTTAATAACCGGCCCGCTCGAATATTTGCCATAGCAGCTTCGCTCTCCCAGCCGCACCAATCAAGCGCTTTCTGCATTCGTCCGCCTTTCAGTCGATCAGGACGATCCAATTTACTAACTGCGCTAGAGCTGGTTGTCATATCGCCATTCCTCCGTTTATGCTTTTCCCGGCCATCTTCAGCTTGTCCATCCGTACAAGCGGATTCGCTGTTCGCTTAAGGCCGCCGACTATATGTCCGTTCCGTTCCCCCTCCTCCTCAAAGAGGAAAAGCGGATTAAGCTGCACTTCACCCGCTTCCATGCCGACGACCTCGCATATTTCCGTTACTTTCCGCGATCGGTCCCGGAATCTCGACAGATGAATAACGAGATCGATAGCAGACGCAATTTGCTGACGGATAACCTGTACGGGCAATTCCGCCGCGCTAAGCACCATCGTCTCAAGGCGAGCCAGCATATCCTTTGCCCCATTGGAATGCCCTGTTGACATGCTTCCCTGATGTCCAGTGTTGAGCGCTTGCAGCATGTCAAGAGCTTCTCCGCCGCGCACCTCGCCGACTATGATCCGATTAGGACGCATCCTCAGCGATGCCCGGATGAGGTCACGGATCGTAATCTCTCCTTTGCCCTCCGTATTGGCATTTCGCGTCTCCATCGAAACTAAATTCGGAATCGTGCGAATTTGCAGCTCCGCCGAGTCTTCAATCGTTACGATTCGCTCGTCCGCTCCGATAAATTGCGACAATGCATTTAGAAAGGTCGTTTTGCCCGTTCCCGTGCCGCCGCTTATGAAAATGTTATATTTCGCCCCGATCATCCCTTTCAGGAAGGATGCGGCTTCCACAGAAAGCGAGCCGATTGACACAAGCTGCTCCATCGTCAGCGGCTGCTCAGGAAACTTTCGTATCGTCATGCAAGGTCCTTTCAGCGCTACTGGCGGCAGCACGACATGTACCCTCGAAATCCTTCAGACGGGCGTCGACAATTGGAGAAGACTCATTAACGACACGGTTCACGCTTGCTACGACCGTCTGAATTAAATCTTCCAGCCGCTCTCTGCTTTCGAATGCAACCGGAAGCAGCGTCATTCGCCCTCTTCGTTCAACGAAAATTTCCGCATGATGGTTAATCATGATTTCACTGACGGAAGCATCCTCCATAAGCGGCTGCAAAATATCCAGACCTCTAAACGAATGGAACAGCCTGCGTACAAGCTTCACCTTCTCGTTTGCCGTAAGGGGATGGCGCTCGCACCATTCGAATACGATCTCTTCAACGATTCTCATAAGGCTGTCATCTGACAGCGCGCCGCTAAAATCTATTTTCGCCCGCACCTTGTTGCGCAGTTCCAGCACCGTCTTATCGCTTAACAACCAAACTCCCTCCTTCAAGGCAAAGATGCTTGAACAGCTTATCTGCCGCCGCCCTGTATGAAGGCGATGACAGCAGCTTTGCTTGGCCCGGACCGCGCCATTCCGGAACCTCTGGCAGCAGAACCTGGGCATTGGCCAAACCGTTCATCCCGCTTAATGAGACGCGTTCAGCTTGTGCTGCACAATTAGCTACGAATACGAATTTAGAAAACAAACGTTTAAATCTCTCTCCCCACTTCTGTTCCCCGTAGCGAAGAGCCATCCTTTGCTTATTTCTCACTGAAGTATCGTCATTAAGCATCCAAAGCACCTGATTCGACTGTTCGAAAATAGCGGTATGCAGCTCTTCCAGCCCGCTATCCAAATCGATGACGATAAGATCGTATTGCCCGCTCCGGGCAATGACGTCCACTAAACCAACCGCTTCTTCCCCGCTTAGCGTCATCCGGTCCTCCAAATTCGTGCAGGCTGCCAAATAATCACCCTGGAGCAGTGCGTCCCGCTTCCGATGCTCCATCAGCCACGTCACCGATTGCTCCGGCTGTGCTTTAAGACCATACAACAGCTCAGATAATCCTTCGCCTTGCGCTTCCCCGTCGCTGCTGTCTCCATTACGCTGCGGTTTAAGCCACACTTCCGATGTGTTCCACCGCTCAAGGTTCAAATAGAACGTCCGGTAACGATACGTGCCCGCGGCTTGCGCCAAATGCAGCGCCAAGGCGGTTTTTCCGGTTCCGCCCGATGCCGAGTAAACCGAAATAACCTTTATCCCGGGCACCGTCTCCAAAGCTCCAGCCGTTTGGACAGGATGGGCGGCGGCTCTGGCATGAATCTCCGTTAAGCGCTGAAGCAGCAGCGGAAGCGGCTGATATTGATGCAGCTCTTGCTCCTCTTTACTATCTCCCAGCTTCAAGACAAGCGCAGCAGTAGGCATGCTCGGCAGTTCCGCTTTCATCTCCTTCAGCAGCTCGGGTTGTGCGGCTAATAAGTCAATTTTGTAGCCCTGCTTCACATACCTCTTGCACGCATCCGCATGTGTGAAGGCAATCACCTGCCACTGCTCGCCAAACTTGCTGTCTCGAATATAATCGGCTAAGCGCTTCGAATATTCCTGCTCCTTCACCGCTACTGCCAGCTGATATTTGTTCAGCTTAATCCCCCTCCTTTCAGCTAATAAAACACAAAAAAAGCACCGTAGAAGGCGCAGATAGCTGCGTCCTTATACGGTGCTTCCGTGTTTGATCGTTAACTTTGTATAAAATTTACCATATTCTTATTCCATCCGTCAACCAAGGAATTTATTTTTGTTGCCCCAGTCGCTTAAAAACTTCTCGATACCGATATCGGTAAGCGGGTGCTTCCAAAGCGAAGGCAGCAGCGAACCTGGAATTGTCGCGATATGCGCCCCGGCGATTGCCGCTTGCTCCAGATGGCCGATATGACGTATGCTGGCAACAATAATTTCAGTGGAATATCCATAGTTACGAATGATGGCATTCAGATCTCGAACCAGCTTCAAGCCTTCTACGCCGATATCGTCCAGTCTTCCGACGAATGGACTAATAAAGGTTGCGCCTGCTTTCGCTGCCATCAGCCCTTGCGCTGCGGAGAACACGAGCGTCACATTCGTTTGGATGCCTTTCTCCGAAAGCGCATGCGTCGCGTACAGCCCGTCCTCCGTCAGCGGCAGCTTAATAACAACGTTCGGAGCCCACTCTGCTATTTCAAAAGCTTCCTTCAGCATATCATCGGCTTTCGTGCCGATAACCTCAGCGCTGACAGGACCGTTTACGATACTGCAAATTTCTTGGATAACTTCTTTAAAATCCCGTCCTTCTTTCGCGACGAGCGAAGGGTTAGTCGTAACCCCGTCGACGAGTCCAAGCTTAGCAATCCGTTTAATTTCCTCTACGTTTGCTGTATCCAAGAAAAATTTCATATCCGGCCAATTCCCCTTTTTCTAATGGAAAAATAGTTTAATTTCCTGCTCCGCGCTTTCAATAGAGTCTGATCCATGGATGATATTGCTCGCAACGTCGAGCGCAAAATCACCGCGGATCGTCCCTGCAAGCGCTTCAGACGGATTCGTCGCACCAATAAGCGCTCTCGCGTTTTTGACGGCGTCCTTACCTTCCCATATCATGGCGAATATTGGCCCCGAAACAATAAAATCGACCAGCTCGTCAAAAAACACCTTTGAGCGCAAATGCTCATAATGGTGCTCGGCATGCTCTCTCGTTAATTGCATGACCTTCGCATCTACAAGCTTAAAGCCCTTCTCTTCAAAACGGCTGACAATGCGGCCTACCAAACCGCGTGCATACCCATCCGGCTTAACCATAACAAATGTTCTATCCATTAGAATCCCCCTTCTCTCTAACGGTATAGCCATTTATTTGTTAAGCCATTCAGTAATAATGCCGGCAGTCTCTTCAATTGCGCGATTTGTGACATCAATAACAGGACAATTCAATGATTTCATAACGGATTCCGCATATTTAAGCTCTTCTTGAATCCGTTCAGTTGTCGCATATTGCGCTGTGGCAGGCAGCCCCAGCGTCTTCAGCCGTTCAGAGCGAATTTCAAGCAGATGCTCTGCTTGCATCGTGAGTCCAATGATCAGACGTCCAGGCGCAGGCTTTAATTCCTCGGGCGGATTGACCTCGGGCATGAGCGGCAGGTTAGCCGTCTTAATTCCTTTATGGGACAAAAATATGCTAAGCGGCGTCTTCGACGTCCGCGATACTCCAATTAACACGACCTGCGCCTGCATGAAGCCCCGCGCATCCTTGCCGTCATCATATCTCACCGCAAATTCAATCGCATCCATCCGGCGATGGTACTCATCGTCAATAGAGTGCAGCAGCCCCGGCTCCCGCTTCGGAAAGCTGCCGAACGTATCAACATAAGCCTGCATCATCGGTCCCATGACATCTACTGCCCGAACGCCGGATCTGAGTGCCTCTTCCTTCATTAGCTCCCTAAGCTCCGGCTGAACAAGCGTGTAACTGATAAAGCCTCCAGTGCTGACGGCTTCGGCAACGATACGCAAAATCTCATCCTCGGACTTGATATGCCCGTAGCGCTTTATTTTCACGTGTTCGGATGAAAATTGACGTAAAGTTGCCTTTGCCACCGCTTCCGCCGTTTCGCCGACAGCATCGGAGCATACATATATGATTTGCTCTGTCATAACTCTGGCTCCCCCAATTCCCCATCCATCGCGATGTCCGCCATCAGACGTATAATGTTCGACTTCGATACCCAGCCGGTAACTTCCGGATCAGCAGCCTGTTCCTCGCGGGGAACAATGACCGGCAGACAATCAATTTGATGGAGCGACATTTTACGAATCGCATCCATAACGGAATCATCGGGCATCAGCGTCACAATATTCGGATAACGGGTCATCACCATACTGACGGGAATAGATATAGCGCCAGCGTTGCCAAGTGTTATTTTGAGCAAATCTTTAGGGGTTACGATACCAACGAACCGCTTCTGCTCATTTACGACAAGAAGGGTGTCGGCATTCTCGGTAAACAACGTAATGACCGCATCATGCACGGACAAAGAATCCGGCACATTGACGGGAACCCCCTGTACTTCTCTCACCTTCATACTTTTGAATTGCTGCATAGGCTCACTGCTCGACCGATAGGTATTGCCAAGGAAATAACCGACCTTTGGCTTTGCATCAAGCAAACCAAGCATAACGAGAAGCGATAAATCCGAACGCAGCGTAGGCCTGCTGACACTAAGATATTCTGCAAGCTGTTCACCGGTAATCGGCGCATGCCTCTTCACGAGTTCAAGAAGCTCCAATTGCCGAGTGGATAACTGAATCGTACTCTCCTCCAATCTGTATATGAGTCATAATAATTGATATAATACCACTATTCAAAAAATAATACATCACACTCATGCTTTGTTCAAAATAAATAGTAATTTCACTCTGGGAATATGACTTTATACAAGGCTTGAGTGCCGCTGTTTTCATCACCAAGCGCAATAACCTGCTCGTACAAGGAGCGTGCCAGCAATAAGCCAGGCAATGGCAGTCCCAATTCATCGGCCGATTCAATCGCAATTTTAATATCCTTCATGAAATGCTTTACATAGAACCCCGGCGTAAAATCTCCGCTAATGATGCGCGGACCCAGATTCGACAGAGACCAGCTGCCCGCCGCACCGGCTTCGATGCTCTTCAGCACCTTGCTTGGTTCCAGGCCCGCCCGCTTCGCGTACGCGAGAGCTTCACTCACGCCAATCATATTGGATGCAATCGCAATTTGATTGCACATTTTGGTAAATTGACCGGAGCCGGCAGCGCCTTGGTGCACGATGTTTTTGCCTATTAGTTTGAACAGCGGCAGAACCGCTTCAAAGGCTTCCTCCGAGCCGCCGGCCATGATCGATAATCTGGCTTCCCTAGCGCCTATATCTCCTCCGGAAACGGGAGCATCGAGCGCCGCAAGCCCTCTGTTTCCAGCCTCCAGCCCAATACGTTTAGCAAGGGATGGACTGGACGTCGTCATATCAACCAGTACGCTATTAGAACGTGCATGCTCCAAAAGGCCTGAATCGCCAAAGTACACCTCTTCCACATCAGCAGGATAACCGAGCATCGTAATGATAACATCAGAATGCTCCGCTACCGACTTTGGCGACTCATGCCAGACGGCCCCTTTCAACACCAAAGAATCCGTTCTCGACTTCGTTCGATTATAAACATTTACTTTATAACCGCCGCTAAGCAAATGTCCCGCCATACTCGCACCCATAATGCCAGTCCCGATAAAACCGATCACACTCTCTTGATTGATGGCCAGTTCTGTCAATTGCACTCCGCCTCTCAATAATATTGCGAATATAATTTCAAAATAAGAGGATTCCCTCCGAAAACGGCAATCACCCTCAAAGCGGCCGTTTTTCGGCCTCTTTGAGGGTCGTTACAATGCCAATGTGTTTCGTTAAGATTCTCTAGTCTAGCAATTGCCGCTCCCTATTCCGTTGCGCGCAGCGTTTCGATCTCGCGGCTGATCGCTTCCTCCGCCTTGCGAAGCGCCGTGTTGACATCTACGCCATTTAAAGCTACCTGCTCCGCGGCTTCGGATACGAACTTCGTCACCTGATCCTCGTACTTATGAATCTTATGCGTTTTTTGCTGCTCGCCGATAAATACGTTCTCGATGTGCTTCCCTTTTAAAACCGGGACATCAGCACCGAACTCCTTTTCCAGCTCCGGATTAATGATTGCAGGCACACGCGCATTACGGGCTAAAATTTGCTGCACCTCATCGGATAAAATATGGGTAATCGCTAAAAAAGCCTCTTCCTTATGCTTGCTATTATTGGATATCACAAATGAATGCACCTGAGCCTCGCGCGCCTTTCCGATGTACCCGTCAAAATTAGGCGTAGGCGCAATGTCCCAATTCATCTCCTGTCCCTTTTGTCTCAGCTCTTCAAGCGGACCGACCATATTGGCCAAATTCGCCACCCTTAACGCCAGCTTACCTTCCTTGATAAATGCGTCACGGCCGTACGAATACTCGTTATTCGGTCCGATATAGCCGGGAACCTTGTATGACTGCTGGGCAAAATAGAACAGCTTCATCCATTCCTCCCTTTTCGTGAGCAGCGGCTCTCCGGTCTCGGCGTCGAGAATAGGCAGCGCCAAGTCTCTCATAAGCGCTGTAGGCCCGCCGGTGTCGTAGCCTATGTAATTGACGCCGTCATCGGTTCTGGTCAGTTTCGAGCCTAATGCCAGCACTTCCTCCAGCGTGAGCTGCTTCTCATTAGGAGGGTAATCCACTCCAAATTTATCAAATATATCCTTATTATAATACAAAATAGCCTGATTAGAATTAAACGGCAGCGATACAATTTCTCCATTCTCACCGAACTCTTTAATATGATCATAGAGCACCGGCTTCAAGCGGCTCTCGTCAAACTTGTACTTCTCGATCCACGGACGCAAATCCTCTACGACATTTAAGCGAATAAGCTGCTGCGGATTGATGATCAAAGTTAAGTCGGGAGCAGGCTTTGTTGTAAATACCTCCTGAAGAGACACCCCTTCCAGCGCCTCAATCCGCTCGATCGTGATATGCGGATATTTCTTGTTGACCGGTTCTGCAATCAACGTCTTGAACTCGGTACCGGTAAGCGTCGGTCCCGAAACGTATAACAGCAGCTTTACCGGCTCGGGAGCAGCATTCGTTACAGCTGAAGATTCCCTCTTACCCGCAGCTTGCGCGCAAGCAGCCAGCATAAAGAATGCAAGAAGAAGGAGCCCCAGCTTAAACGATTGATGTCCCCATATCCCTTCCATCTTAAACATCTGCCTTTAGTACAGATTGATGGCGGATATTGGCGGGACGCGCCAGTCCTAAATTTTCGCGAAGCGTCTTTCCTTCGTAGGCTTTGCGGAATAGGCCGCGATTTTGCAGCTCCGGCACGACCTTGTCGACGAATGCTTCCAAGCCGCTAGGATAAAGCTGCGGCATAATATTGAAACCATCGGCACCGCCGTTTCTGAACCAGCGTTCGATTACATCGGCCAGTTGTACCGGCGTTCCTGTGAAGGTCACATGCCCACGAGCGCCTGCCAGACGACGGACGATTTGGCGAATCGTCAGGTTTTCACGAACCGCAAGATCGACGACAAGCTGATAGCGGCCTTTGCGTCCGTTGATCGCATCTATGCCAGGCAGATCATCGATCGGCAGCGGACCGTCGAGCGGATAACCGGAAAGATCAATCCCTACGCGTCCTGACAATCTTTGGACTCCCGACTCGATATTCGCCAGAGAGTTCAGCTCTTCATCGATTTCCCGCGCTTCCGCCTCCGTATCCGCTATAATCGGGCTAAGGCCCGGAAGAATATGCAGCTGATCCGGCGTGCGACCGTATTTGGCCAGTCTGGATTTCACATCGCTGTAGAAAGCCTGAGCCTCTTCAAGCGTCTGCTGCGCGGTAAATACTACCTCTGCTGTTCTCGCAGCAAGCTCCTTGCCTGTCTCAGAGGAGCCGGCCTGCACCAGCACCGGGTACCCTTGCGGAGGCCGTGGTATGTTAAGGGGACCTCTAACCGAGTAATATTCACCCTTAAAGTTGATCTCGTGCACCTTGCTGTCATCGACCTGTATGCCGTTTTCTTTGTCATATTTGATAGCGTCATCCTCCCAGCTGTCCCACAGCTGCTTGGTCACTTCAACAAATTCATCGGCAAAATCATACCTGAGCGAATGCTCAGGATGCGCATCCAGCCCAAAGTTAAAGGCCGTCGACTCCGTCCCTGTCGTGACGATGTTCCAGCCTGCGCGGCCGCCGCTAATATGATCAAGCGAAGCGAACTTGCGCGCAACGTGGAAAGGCTCGTAATAGGTAGTGCCGACCGTAGCGATCAAGCCTATATGCTCGGTTACGGTAGCGAGCGCGGCAAGCTGTGTGAAGGGCTCAAGCTTGCCCGATGAGCGGCCCGAATAGCCGTCTGCTACAAATATGGAATCGAGCAAGCCGCGTTCCGCAATTTGAGCGATTTTTTGATAGTGGCGAATATCTAAACCAAGCTCAGGCGTGCTGCCTTGATAACGCCAAGCTGCCTCATGATGGCCTGTTCCGGAAATAAAAGCATTAAGGTGAAGCTTACGCTCTGGTTTACTCATATCCATTCCTCCAAGTGGTCATTTTTTTGTTGCTAACAAAAAGGAGACAAGCTTGATCGCTCGCCTCCGGCTGTCCGGTCGATTTCATTTCGTTATAAATCGTTCGTTTGATCTCTCCGCGCTTTTCCCGGCGAGTCGGCGGTTAGGAAGGCTCCGCCTATCAGAAACGCCCCGCTCACATAGAAAATTGCAATGATTCCTGTCCATGCACCTATCAATCCGAAAAACAACGGGGCAATCATTTGCGACAGGCGATTGGACGCCATTCGCAGCCCGAGAACTTCGCCGGTCCGATTTTTGGGCGATGAATTGTACGTCGTAGTCATGGAAAGAGGCTGGCCGCAGCCTAGACCAGCCCCCATTAAAGCGCTAAACAAAGCGCATAAGAGCGTATTCGTCGTCAGCGGAACGAGCAGAAAGGATACGCCTGCCAGTACAATAGATGCCCAAAGAATGAGATCGCGGCCAAAGCGTCCCGTTAACCGCGACAAAAAGACCCGAACCAGAACCATCGTTAAACCCTGTACGCCGATAATTAAACCGATTGTCGATGCCGACATGCCCCAGGCGCTAGCGAACAACGGGAAATAGGCTACGTAGACATCGCGGGAATACAGCACTAACGCGCTTGAAGCGAGCGCTTTACGCAACAGCGGAATTCGCAGCAGATCTAAGGCCGATCCGCCGCCGTCCTCCTCTTGAGGCTGTTTCGTCCGCTTTAGGCTTGGAATAAGTAAGGCTAGGCCCATTGGGACGATGCCGGCGACCGAAGCGGCCGCGAAGGCGAACGCATAGGAACGATAATCGGCCAACAGCCCTCCCGTCAATGGACCAATAATGCCTGAGAGAGCTACTGCCATACTAAACAAGCCAAAATGATGATCGCGATTTTCTGCTGTCGACATATTCCCGATTAAATTTTGCAGCGATATGCTGACGAATATATGCGATACGCCGATCAACGCTTGAGATACGTACAAGGACCATAGCGATGGCATTAAAAACGGGAGTAAAACGCCGCTGATCATGCCAGTAAGGCCCATCAGTACGGGAAGGCGGTCACCTGTCGCATCCGCCGCTTTACCAATGTGGATGGCAAAAATGAGCGGGAATAACGCGTAGGTCGCCGTTATCATCCCGATTTCAATGGCGCCGGCCCCTAGACCCGCCGCATAGAGCGTCACAAGCGGCCGTGTAATATTCATCATTAACTGAAACCCAAACGCGATGGCTATAATTTGATTTAACTGCAATGCTGCTCACCTACCCATCCTAGAGAGACGCGCAGAAACGCTTAATTCCCATCCGGCATCCCTTTTTATCTTCTGTCTCCGCCGCTTCCCCCGATGCCTCATCATTCAGATGCTACTGCGAGGAAGCGAGGCTGGCCTGGAACGGGTTGGAGGGATAAGCAAGCCCAAGATTTTCACGGAGCGAAGCACCTTCGTATGCAGTACGGAATATACCGCGGTTTTGCAGTTCGGGCACGACCTTATCCACAAAACTCTCAAGTCCATCCGGATAGATTGGCGGCATGAGATTGAACCCGTCAGCAGCATCGTTACTAATCCACTTCTCGATGACATCGGCCACTTGAACCGGTGTCCCCGTAAATGTCAGGTGACCGCGCGCGCTGGCCAGCCGATTGATCACTTGGCGGAGCGTTAGGGCAGTGTCGCTTCGCAGCATGTCGAGAATAAGCTGATGACGGCTCTTGCTGCCGTTAACCGAATCAATTCCTTTCGGATCAATGATCGGCGGAATCGGCCCGTCAAGCGGATATCCCGTCAGATCTACGCCGAAGCGTTCAGACAGCCGTGCGACCGCTTCGTTCGCATCATGAAAGGAATTCAACTCGTCTTCAAGCTCCTGCGCCTCCGCTGCCGTGTCACCGATTATCGGACTGAAGCCCGGTAGAATTAACAATTGCTCCGGCTTTCTTCCATACTTCGTCAGCCTGGATTTCACATCCGCATAAAATAATTTTCCTTCCTCGAAAGTCGGCTGCGCGGTAAAAATCACCTCCGCCGTCCTTGCCGCTAATTCGCGGCCGCTTTCGGACGATCCGGCCTGCACCAGCACAGGATATCCTTGCGGGGGTCTCGGAATATTTAAGGGTCCTTTTACGGAATAGACCTCGCCGCGATAATTGATTTCATGCAGTTTTCCCTCATCAAATTGAACGCCGGCCTGCTTATCGAATACAAGCGCCTCTTGCTCCCAGCTGTCCCATAGCTGCTTCGTAACCTCCACAAACTCCTCCGCCCATTTGTATCGCTCCGAATGCTCCAGATGCGATTCCTTGCCGAAATTGTACGCCGTCGCGTCCGTATGTCCCGTTACGATATTCCAGCCCGAGCGTCCTCCGCTAATATGATCGAGCGAAGCGAACTTTCTGGCTACGTGGAATGGCTCATTGTAGGTAGTTCCTACCGTACCGATTAAGCCGATATGATTCGTGACCGCCGACAGTGCGGATAGCAGCGTGAACGGCTCCAAGCGCCGCCCTGTGCCAACATAACCATCCGCCATAAATAATGAATCCAACAATCCTCGCTCAGCGGTTTGCGCCAATTTCTTATAATAATTAAAGTCAAAGCTTAGCTCCGGCGTCGTCTTCGGATGCCGCCAAGCTGCTGCGTGATGGCCTGCAGCCCGGAAAAACACATTCAAATGAACCTGCTTTTTTGGTGCACTCATTCCCCTATCTCCTCCAATCATTTTTACTACGAGAAATTCGCTCAAAAAAATAGCCGGAGACAAGGGGCTTGCTCTTGTCTCCGGCTGTCCGGTCGATGTGATAAATACATTATTCCTAGGTGATTAATATGAATTAACATGTTTGTATAATATCAACCTTCTAAAAGACTGTCAAACCATTTTTTAGAAAAGCCTTTTTAAGCGGCTGTCTAAGAAACCCGCTTGTTTGCTTATCTATTCGGGACTCTTGCAATAATAATAACAGCTGGTATTTCTCCAACCGGAATACGTCCAGGCAGTTCCTTATTCGTTACTGTGTTAACGATCGATACCGTATTCTCTCCCGAGTTAGTAACGTAAGCCCGTTTGCCATCCGGAGTGAATGCAAGAGTAAACGGACCTAGACCCACTTGAATTCGAGGTAAAATTTCCGAGTTCGTCGCTGTATTAATGAATGATAGATTGTTATCCTGTGAGTTCGTTACATAGGCTCTGGCTCCATTAGATGTGAAAAAAGCGGCAATCGGGACATTCCCTACCGGGATAGGCGGGGGGATTACCATATTTGTGGCCGTGCTGATAACCGATAGATTAGCGTCTCCCGTATTCGTTACATATATACGTGGAAGTTTCGGATTTACCACCGCTACTGCAGGAGCAGTACCGACCGGAATAGTGGCGATTACACTATTATTCGTTAAATTGAGTACTGATACTGTATTATCACCCGTATTTGCGACATAACCCCTAGTACCGTCAGGCGAAATGAAAATACTCGTAGGTCTAAGACCAACCGGAATAGGCAGCTGGATCTGCATATTGGTGTTTACATCAAATACGTATACTGCGTTAACTGTCGGATTCGAATTGGTCACATACAAACGTGTACCATCCGGTGTAATGGCCATACCTGATGGCGTGGCGCCAAAGTTAATAAGTGGAGGGATTACTCTGTTCGTTACGGTGTCAATGATGGAAATCGTACCATCACCCGAGTTTCCTACATACAATCTTCTCTGGTTAGGAGTAAGCGCTAAGCCTATTGGTGTAATTCCAACAGCTATTCGAGCAATTTCCACATTAGTTCTCGTATCTATGACAGAAACCGAATTCCCTAATTGATTGGTTACATAGGCGAGTATCCTTGCACGGAGAATTCCCATTCCATACACCTCTCTTAATTATTTTTAAAGTCTGATTGACCAATATCAATATATTCAGTCCTACTTATACCGTGTGGTCAAACGACACTTGGCAATTACCCTATTATCGGATATATGAAGATATATCCACACCATTAGCGTCTCGTCTACGTAAACTGATAAAAAGTCTGCTAATGCGGGTGATTAGACATTTGAAGAAGAAAGCTTTGATAGGAATCATGGTATCGACCAGCGAAGATCTCAAACCGGTTCTGAAAAAATATGATCGCTTTAAAGGGAGTCTTCCAGTCCGCCTCTTTACCTTTACTCCCCAAGACGTTCACTGGGAGACAAGTAAGATTCAAGGCTTATGCTTGAAAAATGAGCAATGGAAAGAAAGAACTTTCCGCTTTCCCGATGCTGTCTATAACCGTTGTTATCGAAGAAAAACAAAAAAGATACAGCGTTTGGAAGCCTGCCTTGGGCCAAACAAATGCTTCAATCGTGTAACCCACATAAACAAATGGCGGGTATATCAGGAGCTAAAAAAAAGCAATCTTCAATCCTATATACCGGAGACGTCGCTCTATCTTCCTGATCGGCTGCGAGATTTACTCCAAGTAGAGCCGCAATTAATTGTTAAGCCGTGCTACGGGAATAAGGGAAAAAAGGTTTATATAGTAGAAAAGACAGAGGATCACCTATTCAAGATTTACGAAGATACGTTCACACCCATATACACTTCCGGTAACGAGGATGGCTTCTTCCAAGAAATGGATCAGCTTATTGCCGGCAAGAAATTCCTCATTCAGCGAATGATTCACTTTGCGAGAGTAGAAGGAAAGATTGCTGATTTTAGAATACTTATGCAAAAAGATATGACGGGTTGTTGGAACCTTACAAAAGGAATAAGCCGGATAGCTCCCTCTCACTTTTATATAACAAGTCGCGCTGAGGAAGTCTATGAGATGGATGAAGTACTCAAAGTCTTGTTTCGAAACCCCTCGGACATAAAGTCCCAGCTCCGGAAGATCCGCCGATTAAGTATCAGGATCGCTCAGCTGTTAGACAAAAGGATAGGCTTATTAGGTGAGATTGGCCTTGACATAGCCATCGATGGGGAAGGAGCGATATGGTTGATTGAAGTGAACGGTAAACCCCAAAAAGCTATATTTCGTATGATGGAAGGGAAACGGTGCAGCGAAATTGATTCCGTCTATAAGCTCCCTATAGAGTATGCTTATTACCTGTCACAGACTTGATTCCAGCATAGCCGGCAGCATTTCTTACACTTCACAAGTTCAACACGATTTTCTCCAAACAAGACAAATAAGCAAAGCCAGAATACCATACGGCAAATGGCTTTGCTTATTCAAGTGTTGATTACGTTAAGTACGAGCAAAAAGTAAGCATGGGCTCTGCAAATATTATGGATTTGTCATGTCGATAAACTGCTCAACATCAACCGCAGTCAGCGCAACCGCGTCCTGCCAAAAATCTTTCTCCTCCACATTTACGCCGAGATGCGCCTTAGCAAGCTCCTCAACGCTCATTCGGCCGGTATCGCGAAGCAAGGCGACATATTGGTTTTTGAAATCCGCCCCTTCCTTCAACGCTTTAGCATAAATTCCAGCACTGAACAAATAACCGAACGTATATGGGAAGTTGTAGAAAGGCACGTCTGTTAAGTAGAAGTGCAGCTTCGAAGCCCAGAAATGAGGGTGAACCTCGCCGAGCATATCGCAATAAGCTTCCCGCTGCGCTTCCTCCATTAAAGCATTAAGCTCTTCGACTGACACCAGACCTTCGCTGCGGCGCGCATAGAAGCGGGTTTCGAATAAGAACCGGGCATGTATATTCATAAAGAAAGCTACGGACCGCTGGATTTTGTCCTCAAGCAGACCAAGCTTCTCCTCGGGATCCACTGCAGCCTTCATAGCGCGGTCAGATACGATCAGCTCGGCAAACGTAGAAGCCGTCTCCGCCACATTCATCGCATACTCTTGCGATAAGGCAGGCAAATCGTTCATGACATGCTGATGATAGGCGTGGCCAAGCTCATGGGCCAGCGTCGAGATGTTCGAGGCGGTACCCGAATAGGTCATGAAAATACGGGTTTGGCCGCTCTTCGGAAAAGCGGTGCAGAAGCCGCCGGGGCGCTTGCCGGGACGATCCTCAGCCTCGATCCAGCCTTCACGGAAGGCCAGTTCTGCGAAGTCGGCCAGCTCGGGGCTGAAATTTCGGAACTGCTCTAAAATAAAAGCAGCCGCTTCGTCGTAAGGAATCATTTTCGTCGCGGAGCCGATCGGCGCTTCGACATCATGCCAGTCAAGCTTATCGACGCCCAGCAGCTTCGCTTTGCGCTCAAGATAACGGACAAGCACCTGCTTGCTTTCTTGTATGGCAGACCACATCGCATTTAGCGTCGCTTCGCTCATGCGGTTTATTTGCAGCGGCTCCTGAAGCACAGATGACCATCCGCGCCTCTGGTAAAGCTTCAAACGGAATCCGGAAATCCGGTTAAGCGTCTCAGCGCATAAATCGGCTTGCGCAGACCACTCCCGCTCCCATTCTGCGAATGCAGCCTGGCGAACCCCGCGGTCCCCGTCGGATAGACGATTATGCATTTGACCAGCGGATAAAATGTTCTTCTCGCCGTCTTTGCCGGTATCGGTAAATTTCGCTCTTGATACGATCACGTTATAATAATCGCCCCAGCCGTGGTAACCGTCGACTGCCAAATCTCCTGCGAGCGCCTCCAGCTCCGGAGCCATCTTCTGCTTCGCGAGCTCCCGGCGTTCGGTCAAATTAAAAGCGACCTCGGCAAGCTTCTCATGCTCAAGCAGCTTCGGCCACTCGCGGTCATCAAGTCCGCGCAGTCTGTTATCGAAGCGGGTAAGTACGCCAAGAAACTTTGCAGCTAACGTTTTCACGCGGTCGCCACGCGCGTTAGCCGTGGTGTCCTTGACGTTCTGAGCCAATAAACAGGAGACGAACGACTCCGATTGGCGCAGTCTAAGTAAGACGCTTTGAAGCAGCTCCGTCATGGTCACGATTGCTGAAGCGGGACTGCCTGCTTCCTCTGAAAGCGCGGCATCCAGCTTCGCAATATCCTCGTCAATCCCTTTCAGCTCTTGCAGGAAAGCAGCCGAATCAGAGCCTCCCTCATAAAAAACGTCTAAATCCCAGCTTTGCGGATATCCCTTATTCATCTGCTTCCATCCTCTCCTCCATAAAAAAAGCCGGGAAGCGGCCGCGTTTTTATTTGCGCAAACCTTCCCGGCGGTGTATAACTTAATTATATCCAGATTGGAGGAACTTCACCATGTCTAAACCACTGCAAATTTCAGCCGATACGGCGGTTAAACTGTCCGAGCAGCTTGGCATACCGTTAGAGCACTTAATGCATATGCCGCGTCACATACTGCTGCAGAAGCTGGCAGAGCTTGCTAAGACCGATTCGCCAGCAGCACCCGAGAGCGAAGAGAAATCATGATTCCGTTCGAAAAAGCATGGCCTTATGACATTATTATGGGCGATCTCTATGTATCAAGCTGTCCCTTTTGCCTTGCAGACAACGTGCTGCTCCCCGTAAAGCCTACAGAAATTCAGGACATTCAGCAGGGCATGAAACGATTGCTCGTCTTCCCGTGCTGCCGGAACAAAGTGACTATTGTTGACGCAGACCGGGATTACTTGCTGACCGACCGCGTTCTTCGGAAAAAAATCCACTAAGCGGATGTAGAAATCGTTTGCTCGGACAAAACCGCGCTGTCGCCCTGAGATGAGTCGCCGGATGCGTTTACCGATCTGGCTTCCGTTTCCTCGCGGATAAGCTGCCACTGCTCGCGGCTGGCGCGAATCATTGCGGCATCGACGATTTTCTTGTCATTTACGACGCGGGAGAACCACCTTACCGCATCGTTCCATTCACCGATTCGACGATTCAGCTCCCCGATCAGATACATCAGCTTGGCGTTGTTAAGCGCAACTCCCTCCACCTCGTAAACCCGTATGTATGCCTGTAGGGCAAACCGCAGAAACCGTTTTTCATCTATTTGATTCTCTTCATAACGGAATAACCAGGCAATATGATGCAAAATCCCTGCAATCACGCGGTCTTTCTCGCCTATCGCTTGCGCGGAGAGAAGCGCTAGCTTGTAGCTCGCCATCGCTTGTTTAGCGCTGCGCTCACCGCCGTAATCCTGATTTTGCCAGCGAACGCCTATTTTTTCGTGGTATTGCTTTCTTTGTTGATCGTTTAACCGCTCCATGCCATTCTCAGTCGAGGCAAAGCCGCAATTTGGGCAAACCCGGACAACATAAAAGTCAGGGTTTACTTCCGTTTTATAATAACCGCAAAAGTCAGTGTCCGTTCTAGCCGCCCTTTTGAAGCTAGGTCTAACCCGCGAGGTCATAAACGTAAATTCACAGCAGATGCATTCGATTTTAGATTGGTAGAGTGGTTCCATTAGGATCACGTCTCCTCTTCAGATGTGTTCACAAAGTGGTGTGCAGGTCCGGATAGTCTGTCTATAACGATCATTTGCAGCGTTTCATCTATACCAACCTCTTGCAGTGCTCTGCGCATGCAGTCCAGCCACGCTTCCGCACGCTCGGGAGTTATTTCAAAAGGTAAATGCCTTGCCCGCATCATCGGATGTCCATACTTATCGGAATATAGCGAGGGACCTCCAAAAAACTGGGTCAAAAATAAATATTGCTTCTCTATGACAGGATCAATGTCCAGCGGGAACAAGGGCCCGAGTAACGGATGAGCCTGTACCTTTGGATAGAAGGATTCAACAATTAGCCTTAAAGTCCCAGCTCCACCTAACGCTTCGTAAAGGCTCACATTCCTATTCATCGTCAAAATCATCTCCATTTTGTAGGTATTTAGTATTATATCACAAAAAATATTTTTGCAGGAAACAAAAAAAAGCCCGCATCGTACTCATACGGGCTTCATCATATAGTGCGTATTACCCATCAACCCTCATAGTCCTCTTCCCCAGGCGCTGTAAGAGATTCTCGAATGACATAGACGAAAGCACATACCAAGATGCCAGCGATAATACTCATACTCATCACTCCAACCGTTTCAAAGGTAATTCTATTGTACCATAAAAAATGCAGGAATCCAGTATTTTGGAAGCGGTTTCTTTATCAATAATAATTATTTTTATTCGGGGCCAAGTGATGGATGTCCCAGTAACGACATATACGTGTAGGAGGGGTTGTACCCCGTCGTTTTTTTACTCTCGAATATGCCATTTCAAATAAGTGAGGAGGCGGTCTTTTTGCTGCGCGCTTTCGTCCATCCGTTATCTTTAACCGCCCTTGGCGCACTAATAATAGTGCTGCTAATGAGCGTTTTTCCAACCGAAACGCTGCACTCCTCGCTTCGTGGTCTCTCTATCTGGTGGCAGGTGCTTTTCCCGGCATTATTCCCTTTTTTCGTCATCTCGGAGATACTGCTCGGATTCGGCATCGTACATTTTTTCGGCAAGCTGCTGGATCCGTTTATGAGACCTTTATTTCGGCTTCCCGGTATTGGCGGCTTTGTCGTTACAATGGGTTACATTTCCGGATATCCGGTAGGCGCACGGCTAACGGCCCAGCTCTGGGAGCAGCGGCTCGTCAATCGGACGGAGGGCGAGCGGTTAGTTGCTTTTACAACGACGTCTGATCCTATTTTCCTAATCGGAGCCGTTTCGGTCGGCTTCTTTCAAAATGCGGCGCTTGCGCCAGTGCTTGCTGCGGCCCACTATGGCGGCGGACTGATTATCGGCTTCCTCATGCGCTTCCACGATCGCCATGCGCCGCTGTCCGCTGTTAAAAAAAGCATCGATATCGCAGGCGGACTAAAAAAACGTAGGCCATCGCGAATAGCCGAAGCGCTCAAAGCGATGCATGAGGCCCGCTTGCTTGATGGCCGCGGACTCGGAAGGCTGCTTCAGGATTCTATCCAATCGGCGCTTCGGCTTATGATTGTCGTAGGAGGACTGGTCGTTTTTTTCTCCGTCGTAATGGAGATGCTTACGCATGCCGGTATCGTTGAAGCATTGGCTGAAGCGCTCCGATATTGTTTTGGTCTGATCGGACTGCCAAAGCCGCTAGCCGATGCCGGCATATTCGGTTTATTCGAGGTAACGCTTGGCGCCCGCGCAGCAGGCACAGCGGGCACAGGGCTCATGCATCAAGCCGCGCTTGCCGCCTGGGTGCTGTCATGGGGCGGATTATCGGTTCATGCACAAATCGCAAGCCTGCTCAGCAGAACCGATTTGCGCTATCGTCCTTTTTTACTCGCCAGACTGCTGCACAGTTTTATTGCGATGGCGCTTGTTTACTTGCTTTGGGGCTGGCTGGGCCCCTAATTCACCTATTCAAACATGTGAGCGTGCGGCTCATTGAATTTAAAGGCAATTTCCTATATCATCTTAAGTACTATGGAGATCGGAAGGAGATTTACCTTTGAAGTATGCGGTTATTGATCGAGGCGATTCTTTATCCAGAACGTTAGCAGAGAAATTTCATACACTAGCTGCAGAGCGAGGCTTCACAAGAAATGATGAAGCACCGGAAATTGTCATTTCCATCGGGGGAGACGGAACGCTTCTGCTGGCCTTTCATAAGTACGTGGATCAAATTACGAATGTCGCATTTGTCGGCGTTCACACAGGACATCTAGGCTTCTATGCCGATTGGCAGGCAGACGAGCTTGAGGATCTTGTAGCGATGATGGCTAATGAAACGCCAAGAATAGTCAGATACCCGCTTGCGGAGATTGAGCTTGAGACGCCGACTGAAACCCGCCATTACATAGCCTTAAATGAATTCACGCTCAAGGGTGTGGATGGAACACTCGTAGCTCAAATTAACATTAACGACGAGATGTTCGAAATGTTCCGCGGCGACGGTATCGTCATCTCTACCCCTTCGGGGAGCACCGCGTATAACAAAAGCTTAGGCGGCGCCCTCGTCCATCCGTCGATAGAATCGCTGCAGATCGCGGAAATCGCATCGATCAACAATCGCGTGTACCGTACGCTCGGATCTTCCATGCTGCTGCCGAAGCATCATCATTGCGATATCCTTTCCAAAAAAGAGCAGCGGCTCCAGCTCACCATCGACCATCTCAGCATCACGCGCATCGACATTCGCTCCATACGCTGCAACGTATCCAGCCGCAAGGTCAGCTTTGCCCGCTATCGTCCGTTTCCTTTCTGGAATCGGGTACGGGAAGCATTCCTTGGCTACGACGTGCGTTAAGAAATCTGCGTGTCTGCTAAGCACTGCAAAAAAGAAAGACACGGAAACGCCAATTACAGGCGCCCCGTGTCTTTTTTGTTTGGTCGATTCGTTTCGGCAGAAGCAGCTGCTGTTTCGCTGGCTGCAAGCCGGAACGGTTTTTTGCCGCGGTGATCGTTGCCCTTATAGCCGCCGCCCTTGCGCTGCTGATGCTCACGCTTTCCGGTGCCCGGCTGTTCGCCGCTGCTTCGTCCTTCTGCAGCAGTAGAGCTGTCGCTGCCGCCCTTATTTTCATGATGGCTGCGGTTAGCGCTTCTATGGCGGTTTTCCCTAGTGTGACTGCGGTTATGTTTCTCCTGCGGTGGCGAAGAGATACCTTCCCTTGCACTCGCAACCTCATCGTCCTCTGCATCCGCACCCTCGGAAACTTCCACTAAGCCGGCAGCTGCCGCAAGCAGATCAGCCGCTTCAATACGGGGCCGGTGATCGTCCGCATCCAAATCATAGTCGTCTGGCTCCCGCTTCGTGCTTTGCGTTTTTTCAAGAATGAAATATGCGCAGCCAAAATTGCAATATTCATTGATATAGTCCGGCATGCCCGAGAGGTTGCTTTCCTTCGTTGCTTTCTGATGATTATCGCGGAAAAAGCCTTTCAGTCTAAGCTGACTATAGCCCCAATCGCCGACGATAAAATCATAACGCTCTAACACTTCGCTGTATCGGTCGCGAAACGCTTCAGGATTCCAGCCGTTTCTATTTTCTTGTACAATCTCGTATGATTTTCCGCCGATATGAATCAAAGCCATGTTATCCACCTCATCTTGAGCGTCAGTTACATACTGCTCGAGCAAGCACCGGAGGAAAGGTTAAATCCCGCTTCTTCGGCATCTGCAGCAATCGCTGCGTGTGCCGAATCGGTTTGCTCATGCGCATGATAAGAGCTGCGTACTAAAGGTGCGGATTCTACGTGTCTGAAACCGCGCTTCAGCCCTTCTTCTTTTAATTTTGCAAATTCATCCGGGTGGACATAACGTACGATTGGCAAATGGTTAGGCGACGGCTGCAAATATTGACCTAGTGTCAAAATATTTACATCATTAGCCCGCAGATCATCCATCGTCTGTAAAATTTCATCCCATTCCTCGCCCACACCTAGCATGATGCTTGATTTGGTAGGAATATTCGGTTTCATTTCTTTGGCGCGTTTAAGAAGCTCCATGGTGCGGCTGTATTTCGCTCTCGCGCGGACGCGGTCCGAAAGCCGTTCCACTGTCTCTACATTATGATTCAATATGTCCGGATTAGCATCCATTACGATCTGAAGCGCATCCTTATTGCCTAGGAAGTCAGGAATAAGCACCTCAACACGGCAAAACGGCATCCGTTTGCGAATCGCATGTACCGTAGCGGCAAATATCGATGCTCCGCCGTCTTTGAGATCGTCGCGCGCTACCGAAGTAACGACGCAGTGCTGCAAGCCCATTTGCTCAGCGGCTTCCGCTACCCGTTCCGGTTCATCCAAATCAAGCTCAGTCGGCATACCAGTCTTAACCGCGCAGAAACGGCAGGCTCGCGTGCAAATATCGCCCAAAATCATAAATGTAGCCGTGCGGTTCGCCCAGCATTCATATATGTTTGGACAGCGTGCTTCCTCGCAAACCGTATGAAGCGTTTTCGAACGCATCATATTTTTAATTTCGGCAAAGTTACCATCTGTCGCAAGCTTTATTCGAAGCCAATCAGGCTTTTTGAGTGTTTCCTGTTGTTTCATATGGGTTTACCTGCTTTCAAGTTCATTTATAATTCCTAAACTCATGGGGTTATTATAACATGTTTCACAAAAAAATAGCACTTTCTCAGGTTTTCGTTTCCATTGCGAACCGATACTCTCCGCCGCGTATAAAAACCAATGACTTGCAAAACATAACGTTATAACCGTCATGCTTTTGGAAGGGTGAGACGTTTGAAACTGACTATTCCTATTGTTGCAGCAATAACGGCAGCTTCCCTGCTTGTTGTCTTCCCCGTCAGCCCAAGCCCGGCAAAAGCGTCTCCTGCCATCAAAAGGCAGACCGGGGCGGCAAATGAGCAAGCGGTAGCGGCCGAGCCCGACCCTCTCCCGGCCAGGAGAAGTTTGTATGAGAAATTGAGCTTGTTTACCGAAGTTCCGTGGTACTGGATTGCGGCGATCGATCAGTACGAGCGCTCGATGTCTAAGGTTCGGCCAAAAGCTAGGCCTATGCTTGGCAGCACCGTGGGCGTGTTCATCGACCAAGAACGATGGGCGGGTCCGCTCAATCCCAATTCGGAGGACAGCTCGCCGGTCTCGATCCGCTTTTTTAACGGCATCGGGCGCGATGGAGACGGCAACGGGCATGCAGAACGAACGAGCGACGTTGATCTGCTGTATTCGCTTGTAAGCCGCGTTGCCGCCTACGGATCAACGGACGATGATTTCGCAATTGGTCTTTGGGAATATTACCAGAATAACCGCTCCGTTCAGCGCATTCAGCAATTTGCCCGCATTTATGCAACGTTTGGCAAGCTCGACCTGTTTGAGCACGCTTTTCCCGTTCCGGTCGGTACTCATTATGCTTATAACAGCACATGGGGAACCGGACGAAGCTGGGGCGGCAGGCGTACCCATGAGGGTACGGACATCTTTGCCGATCACGGGCTTCCTGTACGAAGCACGTGCTACGGCATCGTCGAGGTGAAGGGATGGAATCCTTACGGAGGCTGGCGCATCGGCATACGCGATCTGAACAACTTTTACCACTATTACGCGCATCTGTCCGGTTATGACAAATCGGTCAACATTGGCGATGTAGTAAAGCCCGGTCAGGTCGTAGGATGGGTCGGCAGCTCGGGCTACGGCAAGCCGGGGACGTCCGGCAAATTCCCTCCTCACCTGCATTACGGCGTGTATAGCGACCGAGGATTAATCGAATGGTCGTTTGATCCTTATCCGATGCTGCGCCGCTGGGAGCAGGCGGAGCGCAAACGAATCCGGTCCGGTAAATCAGGCAGCTGAAGCCCCGCACTCGGAAAAATCGCATTTCGCTGTGAAACGCAGGCGCTATGCAATATTTAAAAAAACGACTTTATCGTCTTCTTATTCAGAGGACAATAAAGTCGTTTTTATTGCGGCGGCTATTCTGCGGGGGCATCTCCCGCATCGTTTGCAGAACTGTTATAAGCATTCGAATTGCCTGACTCCTCGGTCAATGCTTCGCCCGGGTCAGACGATTCCCCATTAGAGGATTCGGCATTTCCGCTATTTTGAGGACTGGTCGTAACGCCGCCTCCCGAACCTTGGCCGAGCGGCACAGAGATGTTCGGCGCTTCCGCGGCCGATTCGCCAACAGGCTTGCCGGTATTGTCGTAATAGTACATAGGCACGTCGCCGACTACAAGAAGATACGAAATCGGGATATCGGTTTCCACAATTTCCGGTTCGGTATCAAATGGAATGATAATGGTCACCTCCGCGATAATGCGGATATATACCTCCACCAAGATCATATTGATTCCAGCGTCCTTCTGCCGCGTGCTTAGATCGACCTTTACGGCGCCTACCGGCTCGAATTTAACCGGCACACTCGGTCCGTACGAGGAAATGATGGCGCTGTTCAGCGCATGACCAATCGGAATATGCTCGGGTATGTCCTTCATTTCGTTTAGTGTCTTTTGAACCGTATTGATCGTTTGCGAGGTGATGCTCATATGTTCAGCATAATTAAGCATGAAGCCCGATATTTTGCCGTTGCTGTTCATTTTCCAATCAATCAGCTTATCGGATTCCGAGCGGCTGGCGACCTGCTCCGTTATCGCTTTGTTGATCGCCTGCGTTGCAAGCTGCTTGACTCGTATTTTGGCAATGTTCATAAGCGGCGGACGTAAATTCCGTTCAATGTATACGAAGGACTGTATTGAAAAAACCATCATTGCAATTAGAGTAATAATGACGATCGTGCGCCGCCGTATCCGGGGCTTGCCAGGTTTGGCGCCCCAAGCGCCGCCGGAGCCGCCGCTGTGGTTCCGGGCGCTGCCGCCTAACCTTAGCGCCGGACGCCGGAGCCCCCACTTCCCGCTGCTGGAGCTCGAACGGGTTCCCCACTTCTTAGGAGCTGAACGGGATGAAGCTGAGCTGCCGCGGCTGCCCCAGCTGACCGTTCTTGTTTTAGAGAATGGACGGCCTGACCAAAGCTGCATCCGGCTCCCGCCAAACGGCCTGAACCGCCAGCCTCTCCTTCCCCATTTCGCCAATCCGATCCCCTCCCGCATCATCCTGCCCGCTTCCATTATCCATACTTATGCAATACTCGGCCAAAAAAGAAGACGACCTAATTGCGGGCTGCAGGGCTGTAATAGAAGTAATATGCGGTTCAAGACAAAAGGAGTGGATACGACGCCCTGCAGGGGAGACAATGAGGACTTTGCAACGCTATAGGACATGCGATAGACTAAAAGAAATGATTTTCCTGTTGAAGGAGCTTACATATGGCCATAAACCGACGTCTTAATACAGACCGTGATTTTGAAGAGGTTATCGAGCAGCAGCAGCGCATTCGCGTCTTTCAAGACAATCAGCTCATCGATTCCAGCTCGCTTGTCGTGCGCTTTGACGACAGCATCATCGTAACCCAATCGGGAATAAGCGATATTTCTTATCACAACCGGAAGGAATGCGAATTTTTTGTGCTTAGAAAGCGCTGATCCAGTCGCTCTGCTCATTCCCAGTAATAGTTTCTTTGCGATTGGCGAATAATTAACAAGAAGCCAAAGGAAAGGAGCATCAATCATGAGCAATGAAAACAAGCCCAACACCGGCTCGCAGCATACCGCGCCAAAATCAAGCGATCCGAACAAGCAGGGAAGATCGGCAGCACAGAAAAAGTCGAAATAAACTACAATAAAGATACAACCGATCACATTCAAGTAATAGGTAATAACTTAATGTGCCTGAACCATCAGGAATTAAGATCTATCATTCCGTGAGGTGAGGCTGCCTGTAACTGATGGCAGCCTTAACATGCTTCCAGGCACTAAGGGTAATATCCGCTGTCTTCAAACTGCTGCAGAACCGGATCGATAATAGATTACGTATCCGTTCTTTATCGTAATGGTGTGGATTCCGGAAAATAACTGCGAATGACTTGCTCCGTCATTTGTTTGCCGGTCTGAATCGTCCGTTCTATCTCCCACTCCCAATATTCCGGCCGGAACAACTCGATGGACACCATTTCCTTATACCCGATATCCTTAAGCGCAGTTAAAATGAACTCCAAATTAACGGCCCCCTGTCCCGGCCATACGCGGTGGTTGTCACGAAGCGCTCCCGGGGGCAGATCCTCGCAGTCATCAATATGGAAGACGAAAATTTTGTTCGGATCCGCTTTTTGCAAGTCCTCGATTTTAGAATTCATCGCATGAAAGTGGAAGCAGTCAAGCACAATTCCCACATTGTCGCGGTTAACGGTTTGAACGATATCATAAGCCTGACCGAAAGTATTGACGGAACAATTCGGATAACCGACAAACTCAAGCGCCAGATTCACGCCATACGGCTGAGCAAAATCCGCCAGATCATTCAGCACCCGTACTGTCTCCGACCGGATCTGTTCTCTCGTATAATCCCCGATGTCAAACGTAGGAACGACGATAATTTTTTTGCAATTCAGCACGTCTCCGATTGAGCACAAAAACTGAAGATCTTCTTTAATTTGCCGATATCCCTCATCATCCCTGAAGCTTATAAATTCCAAGGCGTTAAACGCAAAAGGTTTAATTCGGCTATTCTCGAAAAATTGTTTCAACTCTTGGACCGAATGATCGATTAAATACTCTTTCAATTTGTCTAAGCGTATTTCAATATAGTCGTACCCGTGTTTTTCACAATAAGTTAAATCCTTTTGAAGTGATGAATATTTCATCGTCGTTGCTTGATTAAATGCTATTTTCATAGAATTCCCTCCATGGAATAGTCAAGACTCTAGATCATCGATAGGACTACTTTGACTATGAAAACTGACTTTTAAACCGTTCACGAAAACGTTGACCCATAGCGTTGCAAATATCCCACAAATCGACTACGGGTTGTTTGGTGAACGGCTGGGTATGCATATATCCGGGTGGACCAAACTCCGGCGTAAATGTCACAAACGGGCGCCCTCCGGAGTAATGACGGGCACAAATCTCATCCCACCATTGTTCGTGACACAGCAATGCGTATTCATATTCTGGCGCACGAAAATCCGGAACCTGCGGTCCTTGCTCATAACCGACCCTGCCGTGGATGTGAATCGAATGCTGAATGGCGAGCGCAACGTTCTCCGCCTGGTCCGGCAGCATCGATTCACAAACGCAGCACCAATGACTAAAGTCCGCTGCAATATGGAGATCCGGCAAATCGTGAAGCAAACGGGCAGTACTCCATGGCGTATATGTAGCCCGGCCGCGATGGGTTTCGTGCGCAATAGGGATTCCTGCCTGTTGTTCAAGCCGAATCGCATGTTCAAAATAGACGAGTTGGTCATCATACGGCATTGAATCCTTTGCGCTGTGAGAATTGATTAATAAAGGTTTGAACGAAGCGGCTCGCTCAACCTGTTCCTCAAGCGATGCTTTATGATCTCCGCTTGTATATACCTGCAGGATGAGTTCTAAATTATATTTTTGCATAAGTTCTCTAAATAGCGGTTCATCCTCTTGCGAAGGCATTCCGCTTTCTACACCGGTATACCCGGCTTCGGCGATTTGCTGCAGTTGCGAATCCCAGTGCCCATGCATTCCCCATACCGCTTTGAAAGTCTTTAATTCCATCCTCATTCACTCCCGATCTGGATAAAATCTGCCGAATGGCCTTTCATTTTCACCACTCCAACTGGTTCGGCGATACTCAGTCGGTGTTTGTCCGGTAATATTCTTTATCATCCTGGATAGATGATACACGCTCTTGAAACCGGTCCTTTCTGCAATTTCAGCGAGTAACAGACCGGTGTTGCACAATAATTCCAAAGCATGATCCACTCTCACCTTCCAAAGATAACGCATGGGAGTAACCCCTTCTGATTGACGAAACAAACGAATCAAATGTTCTGATGATACACTGGACATTCCGGCCAACTGACTCAGGCTTAATGATTTATCATAATTGTTATGGATTTCTTCCTTGGTCTTAGCAAGGTATGGATGCTTGCCGGCTTCCATCCGCTCGTATTGGCTTTCCGTATGATAAAGCATAATGGCGGCCGCAGCCAATGTGCATCTTAAATCCTTCTGGGTGTGCACCGCCGTACTGTGGGTCAACGATTGCAGCACGTCGGTCAAGTGGTTTACGGCATTGGACAAAGGAATATATCTCGGCAGGAGCTCAAACATCCGAATAGCTTCCGGATAGGCATCGTTTAGTTTGACATGAATCCACCGATGCCTGGTTTTCATGTCATCGGCAAAATAAAACTCTTCCCGATGACCGGGATGCAGCAATGCGACATGTCCGGCAGGTACGAAAAAAACTTGATCATCCACATGGATAGAGACATGTCCCGTGTGTACGACCATAAATTGCAGGTGGGGCTGAATACGCGGGCCCCAGCGCCCGCCGGGGGGATAGATCGTCTCTCCCGCAGTTGTATCTTCAATTATAGAAAGGAGATGCCGATTATCTTCCCAAATATCCATGTTCCGCCTCCACAAGGCAAAGTATCGTTATGTCAGAGCAGCATTGCACTCAAACGCTAAGAAGCTGCTTTAATTTAGCGTTTGGATTCGACAACATTTCCGGTTCCGGTCTTGCCTGCCGCTCAATCAGCATTTCCCCAAGGCGAATCTCCTTTGCGATCCCTGCATTTGGTCCAATGCCGCTGACCGAAACTAACCGCCCTTCACCGGAGAGGTGAAAGAAAAGCTTCCCCGCCTCCCCCATATCCCGCAGCACGGTTGTTTTTCCGTAATCAGGAAGTCCGGCTACTTGCAGCGTTTGTTCGTATTGATCGGACCAAAACCAAGGTATGGTCTTATACGGTTCGGAGGCGCCTAACATATTGCGTGCTGCATGCATCCCCTGATCCTGCGCATTGCGCCAGGCTTCAAGCCTGATTCGTTTCCCCCCGTAAAGAGGATGCGGAAATGAGCAGCAGTCTCCTGCCGCGAAAATATGAGGATCGCTTGTTGCAAGCATTTCGTTCACGCTCACACCGTTATCGATCTCAAGTCCGCATTCAGCGGCGAGCGATGTCTCTGGAATCGATCCGATTCCGATTATAATTTCATCGCAGCTGATGATTGATCCGTCTGCAAGAGTGATAATATGTTCGCCGTGAGTATTTTCTATACTCTCGATAGAAACCCCAAGATTGAATACAACGCCTGCGGCGTGATGACGCTTTTCCACAACGGATGCAATTTCCACGGTAACTCCACGCATCAAAATGCGAGGGCCGACTTCGATCAGCGTCACACTGCATCCCCTTTTTATTGCGCTTGCCGCCACTTCAAGTCCGATGAAACCGCCGCCGATTACAACAACGCGTTTGCCCGGTTGAATTCGCTTACAAATTGTGAGTGCATCTGCAAATGTGCGAAGATACAACACGCCCGGAAGTGCCGATCCATTAAGGATTAATTGACGCGGCCGCGCTCCCGTAGCCAGCAGAAGCCGCTCGTAAGGAATCCGACTCTCATCGGAGAGAGCAATCATGCGGGTAGATCTATTAATTTGCACCGCTTTACGGCCGGACAAAAACCGGATATCGTGCAGGGCCATCATATCGTTATCCAAGATAACCGTTGGCGATGGCTCGTCATCCGAAAACAGCAGCTGTTTCGAAAGAGGCGGCCGCTCATATGGCTGCCGCTTTTCTTCGCCGATCATGGTTATCGTCCCTGTCCATCCTTGTTTCCGAAGCTCAACTGCCGCCCGCGCACCTGCTTCTCCAGCGCCAACGATCACCATTCCATTTTCGTTCATCTCTTGTCTCCCCCAGGTTTTTCGCAGCACAATCCGGCTTCGGAAGCTTACGCTTATTCTATATTGATGAATACTTTGCCTGTATCTATTTTTACGCTGTACATTTTTAAATTTACGCACACCGGCGCCCGCTTTGCTTCGCCTGTACGAATATCGAAGCGGCCATTATGCTTAGGGCATTCAATAATATTGCCCATAACCAAGCCGTTAGCCAAATGAAATTTTTCGTGTGTGCAATAACCGTCAGAAGCGAAGTATTCATTATTTTCCGTGCGATAAATTGCAAATGTCCTGTCTTCGTAATCAAAACGAATGACATCCTCAACATCAATATCATCTGCAGCGCATGCTTCGATCCAACCGTTAAGACCCATCGTATACTCCTCCAATATCAGAAAGATTTTGCGTTATAGGTTATAAATTGCCTCAATTCGAGCAGAAGCTGCATTCGTTTCCTCCGCTGCCTTCTGCAAGCCGTGCATATAAGGATTTGCCGTACTCGGCAAAGGACGGTTAATGACGTAAGCGGGATCTTTCCCTTGCTTTAAAAGCGCGGACACGACTTCCTTCAAAGCAGCCCAGAGACTGGGGCTAGCAGGCGGACAGTCATGCTTCATCGCATGATGCAGCTTGGATAACGCGTGATAAGGTACCATAGGAAACATGTGGTGCTCAATATGATAGTTCATGTTCCAATAAAGGAACCGGAATACCGGATTCATATAGACGGTGCGGCTGTTCATCCGATGATCCAGCACATCTTCATGAAGACCTAAATGCTGCGTCATCCCAAAAAGCAGCACGACCACGCTTCCGTAAAAGGAAGGCAGTACGATAAACATCGCGGGCAGTATGCTTTGATAGTAAATGCATGCGGCTATGACCGATAAGATGATCAGCAGGTACACACGAGCTTCCCAAAAGGTTTTACGGTACTCTGATGCAGGAATATATTGTTCTTCCTCTTTGTCCAGTTTGCCAAAGAAATGCATTAGAAATCTTCTCAGTTCTTTCGGACCGCCGTACAGATGAACCATTTCCATAAATATGATTTTCCAAACAGGCGGTCTTTCCGCAACAATTTCAGGATCGCGGCCAACGATGATCGTATCGGTATGATGACGGGTATGGCTCCATCTCCAAGGCGTTGCCGACCTTAAGACCATAAAGGAGGCAATTTGATAAATGACCTCGTTCATCCAAGAAGTTTCGAAAGCGGTTCCATGACCGCACTCATGCCATCTCGAATCCGCAGGCGTCGCATAAAGAATACCATACAGCAGGAATGCGGCAATCGCCCACCATGTCCCTGAGGAGTAATAAGCGATCATGCCTGAAGCAATAAGTGATCCGAACCAGATGAACGTATCCCGAATGGCCGGACCGTCCTTTCGCTTCATTAATTCTTTAAGCTGCTTTCGAGGGATCGGACATGTATACCATTCCGCTGCAGCCAGCCCTTTTTCCTGAGCCCGTTCGTTCTCAGGACCAGTAAGGCTGTAGTTTCTTTTTTTGCTTATTGAAGACACTAAGGACCTCTCCCCTCTCCCTTTCAGGTACTGGATGCGCGTAAATCGCCCGCGGTTACGATACGCATACTTTTGGATCAGTAATTACATCTTCAATATATACATTTGCATACACCATAACAATGCCCCTGGTTGACCATGTTTTGTCTATAATTGATCTGCCTGTAATAAGAGCCAGGTAAATACGTACAAAGTCATCCTTGGGAGATCGCTTCACAACTCTAAAATTGATATGCAGCAAGAGAAAGGCTCACTTTTGCACGTTCTAATAGAACCATAGACGAACAAGCAAAAAAAGCGCTGTTGATCAACTAATGTCGGTCAGCAGCACTTTTTGATTTGTATACTCCGGACATCCGGGAAATGATTCTATCACAAACTAATCCTGAAGCCCTCTGTATCTGGCCGTCCTTAATTCCTTTATATACGGCTCTAATAAAGGCATGCCTGATTGAGCGGCTTGCTTAATCGATAATTCAATATCATAGGGTACGCGCACAAATTGAATGTTTAGCGGAGCAGAGCTCTCATCAGCTGATTGCCCTTCTAAAATGACATAGGATGCCTGTGTAATGTCGAGCGGATTTCCTACACTGCCGACATTAAACAACGGCTTGCCCGATAGATGCTGAAGGTAAGCATTATGAATATCTCCGTAGCCCACGACGTCTGCCCGTCTTTGCCGCTCGCAAAGCTCAGAATAATCAAATAGCGACAGTCGTTGATCTAAATCATCCCAAGGCTGAATTCGTTCATACAAGCTGCGGGGGGATGCATGAAACAATCTTATAAATCTTCCGCTCATAACAAATTCGATCGAAAACGGGAGCGACTCCAAATAACGCATACGCTTCTCGCCCAGAACGGCTTGATGCCACTGAATCGCTTCAATATCGCTTTGCTTTGTCATAAAATCTTCCCAGTTCCCCATAATCACTTGCTCGCAATGTTTATTTACAAGATCTACGCAAATATCCGAGCTTGGGCCTTTTCCGATGAGATCCCCGAGACAAAAGATTTTTGCGACCTCCCGTTGATGGATGTCTTCCAGCACGGCTTCCAGAGCGGGCAAATTACCGTGTATATCAGAAAGAATAGCAATTTTGTGCATAAACCTACCTCCATAACACTTTTCGAAATTCGTATGCAATCTCCGTCATGCCGTTTGAATCGTTATAATATTCTACTGTAAGGTTTGGCAGCTGACAAAACAAGGAAACATTTGGTATTTCGACGCCTTAATTTACAGATTAATTGATAGATTAAAGCCGCCTCTGATTGACACGGGAACAAATGTTCGCATATAATAGACGTGAGGTGAGTTGCGTATGGCTATGAAAATGTCGGAAATATACGATTTGACCGCTCGGCCATCACACGAAGAGATGCGGATGGTGTACGATTCCATTATTCTTCCCATCGTACTCGCAGTTGTTAGACATAATCAGCAAGAATTACATAAGAAAGCCCGGTCATTGCGCAGTCTTTTCGTCAGAACAGCAGACATTATTATCGCAAGGATTGAAGCAGATCTGGCATTGTCCAGACGATTTATTCTTAGTCGAAATATCGCAATAAATGAAGAAAAGAACAACAGCACCAGTGTTAATTATCTTGTTACTTATCGCAGCTATGAGGAGTCACTTGCCTTCTCCCGCGATTACTTGCTTCTTGAAATTAATGAGCGGATAGCTGCATACATGGATGAAATTTTTAGAAAAGAATACTAACACAAAAAAAGCCCGAATTGATCAAGGACAGCTTGATCAGTTGGGCTCTCAAAGCAAAGATGAATGTCTAATTTAGCCGAGCAGAAAGGACTCGCGTTCGCGGAAATAAGAAGCCGTCTGCATGACCAAATGGTCCAGTTTCGCGCTATCCGGCTTACCAAACATCGCCGGATAAGGATCCCCGCCGGGCCCGAGAGGTTCAGGGGTAACATAACGTCCATCCCTGTTGAAGCCGAGCAAATAGAGCGCCATGATGACAGTGTCCAAATCTAAAGATCCTTCCCCTAAAGCGCAGCGGTTGCTGTCCGCCAAATGCAGGTTGAGCAGTTGTTCGCCGGAACTCAATAACGCTTCCCCGATATGGGACTCTTCTGATTGCATATGATACAAGTCCGCGTTAATATGCTGGATGCCGGGATGATCGACAGCGCGAATATATGCCTGCGCATCCAAAATCGTATGGACGTAACTAGTCTCAGCTGACCGGATAGGCTCGACTGCCGCTTTGACACCGTGCTTCAGGAACAGATCCGCGACAGATCGCAGCATTTCGGCACTCCGTTCCAGCTCCATTTCATCGTATTTATTGGGTCTTCCCACGGCACCCGGGACAACCAGCAAATAAGAGCCGCCCACCGAAGCAGTGAACTCGATCTCACGTTTCAAATAGTCAATGGCTGCTTGACGGTGAACGGCACGGTTGCTGGACAGATCGTTATCCTTCGAGAACATTCCGCATACGCCGGCTACCGCAATGCCGCAGGATCCGAGAATCTCCAATGTTTCCCCTGCGCGGTAGCCAAGGTCCGGTCCGTAATGATTTCCGTGCAGCTCAATGAATTCGATTCCTGCGTTCTGCAGCCGCTTGGCCGAGTCTGCAAGCGGCTCCATGCCGAAACCCCAATTGCTCCAAGATAAATTCAGCCTTTTCGTTAAACGCTCCGGGTAATTCTCCTTCAAATTGAGAAAAGCCGATCGGATTTTATCATTTTTCAGCTCGTATCGTTGTTTAGACATTAGAATTCGCTCCTAGCATTATTTCATCCGTGACTCTCCTGCGTCGCTTTTAGTTACTTCTTCAGGCATTGAATAGCTTCGCTTAATTTCATCCCGTCCATGGGAATGAATTGCCGCCAGTAATCAATTGAATCCTGCATTTTTTTCAAAATATCAATGTTCATCTCGCTGGTGCCGGAAAAAATTTCAAGGGTCAGATAGATTTCCTCGCATTTAGGAGGCAATCCCTTGTCATCAGAAGCTTGGTATGACTTTTCCAATGCCATCAACAATGCTTCTCCTAAAATGATCCCTTTTCGGTTGTATTCCTCCGTAAAAGGCAGATGAGCGGAGGAACTGCCCGTAGTTTGCTGTAAATGGATGATTGGAGAGTAGCATCCCAGTTCTTCGAGCCAACGATACGTGTCGTCATCCGATTGCTTAGCGAACATTTGCGGATAAGATTCCATTTCCACCATGATCTGCTCCACATAATCCGCTTGTTTTTCGAGGGGCTCTTGAATCATATGATCAAAAAGTACATATGCAGATAAAGGGCCGAGCCAAAACGAAGGCTGATAACCGTCTTCACGAAATTTTTTGGCCATTTCTTCGATTTTTTGTTTATCGGGACGAAAGAACTTAGATTGGCCGCTCTGATGACCCGTATCCAGCGTAAGATAAAAGGGTGATTGCGATAAACGGAAAACTTCCTTAAGCAGCCGTTTCGAGCCCTCGATTGTCCATGGAATTTGATGCGGCGTATACATTTGCTCGACACCAGGAGTGCGAACGCCGAGATCACGGCAATATTGGGCGATATCGGCAAGCCTGGCGTAAAGATCCTCCTCCGTTTCCTTGTAAGCTTCCGTTTTTTGCAGGACGGAATCAGAGAAAGCGTGGCAATAAAAACCGAGTCCCGCTCCCAATTTTGCAGCAATATCCGCCATGGGCTTAATCCATTGCTGTTGGATCCGGTCCCGAACAGCAATATCATGATGCGCCAGTCCCAAAGTCGTATACGTTCCATGGCCGGAATAAAGATTGACGACCCGGACGCCTGATTTTTGACTTTCATCATTCACTTCTTGGATCCAGCGCTCCATATATTCCTTATCCATATAAAGAGGATCACATTCATTGTCCGCGCTGGCTTCCACGCAGGCTATACCCATCCTCCCGAGCAATTCCATCC
Organism: Paenibacillus sp. J2L1-98; assembly: GCF_056269405.1. Taxonomy (NCBI): domain Bacteria; kingdom Bacillati; phylum Bacillota; class Bacilli; order Caryophanales; family Paenibacillaceae; genus Paenibacillus; species Paenibacillus sp. J2L1-98. The sequence continues at coordinate 141,368 of NZ_JBWDNW010000010.1, forward strand.
ATTCTGCCGGTTTCGTCCATCTCTTGGAGGCGAAGCAATTATCTACAGCTAAATAAATCTTTGGGTCTGTCATCGGTTTTACCCCGCTAAAATTTAAATTGATCTGCATTCTCCTTCGTAAATTCAGTTGGAGGTCCCAATATAACGGTTTTGTTATCAGACTTCACTTGAATTTTTCCTACATTCGGAACATCTTGGCCGTCTGCAGGCATTTTTCCTTCCGCTAAATCTTTCGCCATAGCAACTGTCAAATAGCCGAGTGCACCCGGATCCCAGAGAAGCGCGGAAGATAACGAACCGTCCATCAAGTACGGCTTAGAATCAGTCGGCAGCGCAGTACCAACTACCGCTACTTTTCCCTCAAGTCCTTTTTCCTTAACGGCTTGAGCAGCGCCTAGCGGTGCGACTGTCGAGAAAGCCATAACACCTTTCAGGTTCGGATACGCTTTAAGAAGATCCAGCGTTTTTTGATAGGCTATTTGCTGCTTCTCGTCCGAAGCGACTTTATCGGTGACCAGCTTCAGGCCAGGGTATTTTTCGTCTGCCTGTTTTTGAGCCCAATCGATCCAAGTATTCAAGTTGGCAGCAGACAATCCGCCCGTTACAATTGCATATTCGCCTGTATCCGAACCCATTTTCTCGACAAGTTTGTCAGTGATCGTCCGTCCGAAAACTTCATTGTCAATCTGTTGAACGGAAAGCTCGACAACGGATGGATCCGCTGGTGTATCCCAGTCCATAATTTTAATACCTTGCTCTTTTGCTTTTTTCAATACAGGAGTCAAAGAAGCAGGATCATTAGGCGCCACTGCGATCACATCGACTTTACGGCTGATCAAATCTTCAATGACTTTTACTTGCTGTGCAGCATCCGCTTGAGTAGGTCCTGTGTAAATAACCTCGACTCCAAGGTCAGTACCCGCTTTTAAAGCTCCGGTTTCCGAAGCATTGAAATAAGGAATGCCGATTAATTTAGGGACGACGGCAATTTTCAGCTTTTTACCGGCTGCTCCTTGATTATCCGCAGAAGCAGTAGAAGCTGCTCCTTCAGAGTTCGGGCCCACTCCTGAGGAATTGTTGGCATTTTTTGCTGAACAAGCCGACAGAACCAATACAAATACCAGCAGTACACTTACAAGCACGCCTGAAAACTTTTTCATTTAACTACCCCTATTCTCTTTGAATTTTTGGAAAATCTATGAGATACCTGTTCCTAGAAACAGATATTTTCACTTGAGGAACTTTTAATCGATTGTTTGATCGATTTATTGTGGCTCATCCTCGCCGACACATAATTAAGCGACAGAACAGCGATAAGGATCACACCCATCAAAATGTCGACTACCGTTTTCGGTATTCCCAGAAGATTCAAACCGTTCGATAAAACCTGAAATATCGTCACCGCATATACCGTGCCTATTACTTTCCCGTAACCACCGGATATTTCCGTTCCTCCCAGAACAGCTGCGGATACCGTTAATAACAGGTAGGAGGATCCTAAATCGACTTTAGCCGAGTTATATCTGGAGATCATAATGATTGCGGCTATCACAGCCATGAAGGCAGAGAATAAATAGACGAACATCAAAACTTTTTTCACGTTGAGTCCGGAGAATTGAGCGGCGACCGGATTGATTCCGACCTTGTAAACACTTCGGCCCCAAACCGTTCGATTAAGCAGAACAGTGGTAATCGCCGCTAATCCAAGGAAGATAATGACCGGTAATGGAATTGGACCAATGGACATATTGCCGATATTCCCGAAAGAGTCCGGAAACCCGGAAATCGCATTTCCTTTGCTAATCGTAAGATTAATACCCTCGAACAGCACCATGCTGCCGAGTGTTACCAGAATCGGGGAAACGCCGATGACCGCTATAAAAAATCCGTTAAGCAGCCCGCATATCAAACCGACTGCTATACCGATAAAAATCGCAACGGCAACCGGGAAGTGATCCGTCAAACACATAGCGGTAATAACCCCCGATAAAGATGAGGTAAAGGTTATCGATAAGTCGATCCCCCCCGTAACGATAACCACCATCATTCCAAGAGCCAAAATGCCCAGCTCCGGCAGTTGAAACATCATGTTGCTCAAGTTGTACGAGTCCAAAAAACCGGGAGCTATGATTGACATAAGAATGAATAGTGCGACTAAAATAAACCCAAGCATCGTTTCTTTCGAGATCTTCAAGATCTTCGACATCCTGTTATTCCTCCTATGCCTGAACTTCTACTTTCAATTGCTTTGATTCAGCCCGTTTATGCTGCAGATAATCGTAGGATACGGCGCTGAGGATAACCAAGCCGACGATCACTTTTTGCCAATACGTATCGATATGGCTGAGAATCAACCCATTCTGCATGACACCGAGCAGCAATACGCCTAAGAGCGTGCCCCAAACCGAGCCATTGCCGCCCAGTATATTCGCTCCCCCGATAACAACAGCGGATATAACCGTCAGCTCAAAACCAAGCATCCCGTTTGGATCAACCGATTTTGTATACATCATTTGAGTCATTGCAGCGATGCCGGCCAGAAAACCCATGTATCCGTAAACAAACAATTGTGTGCGCTCTAAATGGATGCCCGCTCTAACCGCCGATACCGGATTTCCTCCAATGGCAAACACCGAGCGTCCAATCATCATATATTTCATTACGTACCAAGTGATTAGAGTTACAAGGGCAATGATATAAACGAGAATAGAAATTCCTGCCAGTTTAATATCGGAAAAGCGAATGAAAACTTGCGGAAAATTGCTGCTGTTCAAGAAAACGCCGTTCGTGAAATAGAGAATGCTGCCGTTAATAATGCTCATCGTACCCAGCGTTGTAACGATAGGGGGAATCTTCAGCCTGGAGATAAGCGTTCCGTTTAGCAGACCGATGATTAATCCGCTTGCAACTGCGATGATAAGCGCAAGCAGGATCGATATCGGCGAATCCGGCAGCAGCTTCATCGAATGTCCGGTAATAACCATGGCCGCGCTTGTAATAGCAGCTACAGATACATCGATTCCCCCGGTAATAATGACCAATGTCATACCCATCGCCAAGATAGCCAGAACACTGTTGGCTTTTAAAATATCCTGTATATTATCCAGCGTTAAAAAGATCGGATTGTTTACACTTAGCACAGTGCAAAGAAAAACGAGTACGGCTAAAATCCCCATTTCTTTCGACTTGAAAAACGATTTCAATTTAACCAGCTCCTAAAACGGCAAAATTCATAATTTTCTCTTGCGTAGCTTCGGCTGCGGCAATTTCACCGGAAATTCTGCCTTGTTTCATGACTAATATCCGATCACTTACGGCCAATACTTCCGGTAGTTCAGAGGAAATGACGATAATTCCAATTCCTTTGTTCGTAAGCCTGCGCAGCAATTTATGAATTTCTGTTTTTGCGCCGATATCAATTCCGTTCGTCGGCTCGTCAATGATTAATATCTTAGGTTCGGTCGATAACCATTTGGCGATGACGATCTTTTGCTGATTGCCTCCTGAAAGTTGGCCGGCATTCATCTCAGCAAGCGGAGGTCTTATATCCAGTATTTGTATATACTCGGAAGCCAGCTGTTTCTCCCTCGCCCGTTCGATAAACCCGAACTTGTTAAGCATTTGGCCAAACACCGTAACGGAAATGTTATCAATGATAGATTGCCTCAGAAACAGGCCCTGCGTCTGGCGGCTCTCGGGTATATAAGCCATCTTGTGTTTAACTGCATCTCCCGAGGACTTCATGTCCACCTTCTTGCCGGAGATATAAATATTGCCGGAATCCGGTTTGTTTAAAGCGAATAACGCTTGCGCCAATTCCGTGCGCCCTGCGCCGACCAATCCCGTAATTCCAATTATTTCGCCTGCGTGAAGGGAGAAAGAAATGTCTTTGAAGTTCCCTCTTTTAGAGAGCGCCTCCACTCGAAGGACTTCTTCCCCGCCTTTGTTCTCTTCCCTGTTGATGACCTCAACCTTTCTCCCTACCATTAAGGAGATCAACTTATCTTCATTCATATCGTCTTTATCATAGCTGCCGACAAACTTCCCATCTCGGAGAACCGTGAATCTGTCGGCCACGGTAAACAATTCCTTCAGTTTATGACTGATATAGATGATCGAGATCCCCCGCTTGCGTAAATCCTCGATAATGTTATATAAATGCTCGACTTCTCCAGAAGACAAGGAAGATGTCGGTTCATCCATTACAATTAATTTAGAATCAAATGCTAAAGACCGTGCGATTGCAACCAACTGCTGTTTCGCAATGCTTAATTTTCCCAGGGGGAGAGATACATCCATATTCAAACCAAGCTCAGCCAATGTCTTTTCTGCAAGCAGCTTCATCTGTTTCCATTGCACCCGGCAGCAGCCTTTGCCGGCGTTTTCACGACCGATGCAAATATTTTCTGCCACAGAAAGGTTAGGAAAGAGACTCAAATCTTGATAGATGATAGAGATTCCTTTTAGCGTGGCATCGATAGGTTTGGAGAAATGCACCTTCTCACCGGCGAATTCGATTTCTGCACCCTCATCCGCGCTTTCAACGCCAACCAAAATTTTCATTAAGGTTGATTTCCCCGCCCCGTTCTCACCGATCAGGGCATGCACTTCTCCCGGCTTTATCGCGATCTGTACACCGTCCAGCGCTTTTACCCCAGGGTACGTCTTGCTAACTTTACTCATCTGCAACAAGAACTCCATTTGACTGATACCTCCTGCTTATACCAAACCGTATTTCTCCTGCATAGTGCGGATAAACGTTTTACCTTCTGTAATAAGCACATCTCCGTTTGGTGCTAATTGGCGCCATACCCAGGTGCTCATGTTGTCGGTGATGTCAACGAATGATTCCAAAGCCGCATAACCCTCATAATTAATTTCCCCGAGCGTCCGGAACAAATCATCCCAATTGACAAGTCCCGTCCCGGGGATGCCGCGGTCATTTTCGCACAAATGAATATGCATCAGCTTCGGGCCTGCCAGCTTCACCGCATCAGAGAACCGTTTCTCTTCGATATTCATGTGGTACGTGTCAAGATGCACCCCGACATTATCCATCCCGATCATATCGATTAACTTCATCGCCTGTTCTGATGTGTTGATCAAGTAAGTTTCATAACGGTTAACCGGTTCTAGTGCGATAGGCACTCCCAATGCTTCAGCATATTTCGCCACTTCCCGCAGTCCGTCGGCTGCCATCTGCCATTCCTTCTCGGAGGGCCGTTTTGTTGCCGTCTTCACATGCTGCGAATAGATGACTCCGCTTAACTGCTTAGCCCCTATTCCGCTGGACACTTCCACACATTGTTTCAAATAGGAGACCGCTCTTTGCCGTTCTTCGGCATCATCGCTGGTAAGGTCCATTCCTTCAAGCAGTACGGTGGACGTGCAGCACTCTAATCCGATATCCTGAAGCCGCCCGCGAACCGCGTTCACGTCGAATGTATCTAAACTCATAAGCGGCAGCTCGATAAAATCCAAACCTAAATCTTTGACGCGATTAATCAAATGCAGCGTATCGTTGCTCCATTGCGAGCACCATGCATATGCGTGAATTCCAAGTTTCAAGAAAATCCCTCCATGTCTTTGTGTTGTTCTCATTGTATCTGTGATGAAAGCGTTAACACAGTAGACATCTTTCGGAAGGGGTAGACAAATTTCGGTTCTTTCAATAAAAAAAACCGCTGCATTATTCTGCAGACGGTTTTGCGATATCTTTAAAGGATGAGGGAAGTACGCCGAAATGCCTTTTGAACTGGCGGCTAAAATATTTCACATCATTGTACCCGACCTTGTCGGAGATATAAGGCAATTTGCCATCGGTTTCGGTAAGCAGCCTTGCCGCTTCCTCCATTCTTAACCGTTTCACATAACCCAGCACGGTTTCTCCGGTATGTGTTTTAAATATCTCGCAAAAATAGGTGGGATTCATAGGAATCTGCTCGGCAATCGATTGAATCGTGAGCGGCTCCCCCAAGTGTTGTTTGATCCAAGCCTTCGATCGGTTGACAGGCGTCCGATCTGTTTTCGACCGTTTTTCGCGCATAGAGGCCGATACGAGCAGCAGTAAATTGTTCAATTGTTTGCGAAGCTGATGGAAGCTGGCCATATGCTGATCCATTTGGGCCAAGTTTGATAATATCTGCGTTTGTGCTTCTTCATGCCCGGTCTCCAGGCATGCACCGTGAATATGAATAATCAGATACTCAATGGCATGCCGAATGCTTGCTGGTTGGCTAAGTGATTCCATTTCCTTAAAATAATCATCCAGCAGCGACTTTGTTTCTCCATCCGCTTCTTTCCCGATCTCCAAACGAAGACGCTGTACAATCCGGCGAAGTTTGATAGGCAAAGCGTTTTCGGATATATCCTGCATGCGGTCGGCCGCAATTACCCGGTTGCCCCCATATACGAGCCGTAAATACAACAGTGATGCTGCATCGTCCCTCATACCCGGCAAGCTGTACATATCGTTAAATTCGGCGCTGACGGATACGGTCACCGAAAGACCCATGCATCGCAAAACAGCCAAACGAAGCGATTCCGCCACTTGTTCCACATCCTCGGCATCCCCCAGAAGGATCCAGCACATTCTTTTCCCGCCCTGCCAAACCCATCCGCGTCCAGCTTGTCCTTGCATCGCTTCATTTATCGTTTCTTCCAATATATTCTCGACGGCATACATGGATAACTCCCAGTCTCTCCGCGTATATGTCCTCGTCTTTATCGGAGGTTCATCCAAGGAAACGCATAGAAGACGGTACGAATTTTCCAGGAAGGTACTTCGCCAGTTTCCGGATATACTCATCGAATCACCTTCGTATAACCATTGTTGAAGCGCTTTGCGCTCATCTTGAAGCTTCCGGCGCAGAATCTTATGCTGTATTTCCTTCAACTGTATTCGAAATAACGAGCGGTTGACCGGTTTGAGAACATAATCGATAGCCCCTTCTCTTAACGCGGTCCGCACATATTCGAAATCATCATATCCGCTGATCACCAAGGGAAGTATGGGTTGATACTGCCGGACTTCCCGGATTAAGGCTAATCCGTCCATTATTGGCATTTTGACATCCGTAACGAGCAGATCAACCCGTATTCCGGGATTCTTCATATAATTCAGCGCCTCGGATCCGTTGGCAAACATACCGAGCACTTTCCACTCTTCCCCGCATTCTTCGATAAGGCGAGCCATTCCCCTGCGAATCATAGGCTCGTCATCGGCAACAACCACATGAATCTGCTGTATCATTTTAAATCCTCCATAGGCAGTACCGGAATTTCCAGCACAGTCATTGTTCCTTTTTCCTTCTCGCTATTAATGCTCATACCGTAGGATTCACCGTACTCCATCACAATGCGGGAATGAACATTCAACAATCCGACGCCTGAGTCCCTTTGCATATATTGAGTGTCCGAGAGCATGAGACGGACCTGCTGCAAACGGCCGGCATCCATTCCGATACCATTGTCGCGTATACTAAATCGGATAGATACCGCTTTCCCATTCTCGTCGCGCACCTCGTCAATTGCGAGCTCAATATATACCTTTTGCCGGTGTTCCAACCCGTATTTAATGCTGTTTTCTACGATCGGCTGCAAAATAAATTTCAGCGTCCCGAAATTCTCGGCTGCAATGGAACAGTGTATGACATACTCAAGCGCGTCTTCGAACCGGTATTTCTGGATTTGCAAGAAATCCTCGACATGCTGTAATTCTTCGGAAATCGGTACCGTTCTTCGTTTGTTGCTGAGCGAAAACCTCATCATTCTGCCGAGCAGCGATACCATCTCCACCGCAGTTTCCCGCTCCCCTTGTTCCACCGCCATCGATATCGTTTCGAGCGTATTGTACATAAAATGCGGATTGATCTGAAACTGGAGCGCATACAGCTGGGCTTCTTTTTGCTTAATTTCGATCTGGTAGTTTTCCTGGATGAGCGCGCGTATTTCCTTCACCATGGCATTAAACCGGTGCGCTAACATGCCGATCTCATCATCCCGGCTGCGGATCTGCATGTCGACCTGAAAGTTTCCCATCTGCACATTGACCATTAGCCGCCGCAGCTGGATGAGCGGTCGTGTGAAATTCCAGGCGAGCAGTACAGAGATCACTCCCGTGACTGCAACGAACAGGATAAACGCGGGAATCATCAGACTGCGAAGCCGGTCGGTTTGAGCCGTCAGCTTCTCCATTGGAATATGATAAGCCAGCGTCCAACTCGTGGATGCCGAACGGCTGATGCTGAACAGCTCACTTTTTGACGACGTCATTTTTTTGAAACTTCCATCCGTTATCGGAAACAGACGCGCGTCGTCGTATATCCCCCCGATCCTCTCGGATTCGGTATGGTATATAATTTTTCCGTTCATGTCCATAATCCATAAAGCTGCCGAATCTTCGTTTGCAAGCTCGGACAAAACGCTCTCGATAAACTTCATCGTAACGGCAATATACATCGTACCTAACGTTTTCCGGTTATCGAAATCCTTGATTGGCTTGACGATCAACAAATAGGGAACTGCTCCATCAAACCGTAAACCTGCATCGAACGGCAGAATGATATTTACTTTTCCGCGAAAATTCAGTTCTTGTCCAACCGGGAACGAGCCGGGATCGAAAGAGCTGTAGCCGAGATTGGCTTTCTGAAAAATCCGGTCATTGCTGGAAATAAAAACACCGAGAACATCGCTGTAATTGCCGCTTAAGTAGGTGCGGGATAAGTAGCCTTCCACCGTAAATTTATCCTGTAGATTACGGGACTGGGATTGAGGCGATGTTTTTCCCAAAATAGAGACAACCTCATTCGAGTTGTAAATAAGCTCGCTCAGGTTTTGCAGTTCGTCCAATTTACGGTCAATATTATCGTTAGCCTGGCTTAATATGCGAGGAATGTATTTTCCAACCTGGTCTTCGATCGAGCGGTTATACTGCCAATACGAAACATATCCGATCAGAGCCATTGGGATAACAGTAAGGAGCAAATAGGTAATAATCAGCTTGGAAGTGAACCTGTAGTTTTTGAATATATTTCTAAAAATCATAATCGTCTACATTGTCTTTCGTAAAATCTATCGGTTCACCCATGATGACAACATCCCCTTTTATGCGTATGTTCCCTACATTCGGAATTTTTTGACCGTCATAAGCCATATTTCCGTCCAATAGCTGCTTCACCATATACACGGTCAAATATCCGAGCTTTTGGGGGCTCCAAAGGCTTATAACCTGCGAGACATCCTCCTTCAAATAATTGCGCATCAGATTCGGAGACGCTACTCCAATGACCTTGATTTCACCTTTTTCCCCCCGTTCCAGCACGGCCTTAGCCGCAGCAGGCGGGCTCGTAGACCCAACCCCGATGATTCCTTTGATGTCGGGATGCCGGTCCAGCAAATCCAGCGTAAGCTTATAACCTTCCTCCACATCCTCGTTGTTGGATACGATCTCGACCAGCTTCATTTTCGGATAATACTCATCCAGCTGTTTCCTGATCCACTTGCTCCATTCGTTCAAATTCATGGCCGTTGTCGAACCCGTTAAAATGGCGAATGAGCCGCGTTCATTTAAAAGCGTCGCCAAGAGATCCATTTGATGGCGTCCAAACACTTCATAATCCACTTGATTGACAAAAAAAGCTCTAGCATCTGGCAATGTATCCGAATCCCAGGTAACGACTTTAATTCCCTGCTTCTGTGCTTTCTGCAGAATCGGTATTAACTCCTTCGGATCATTGGCCGCGATGGCAATCGCATCTACATCTTCTCTGATCAGTTGTTCCACGATTTCGATTTGGTGCTCCGCGTCCGCTACCAGCGGACCGGACGTGATTAGCTCGATGCCCAGATCTTTCGCAGCCTCTCTAGCCCCATCCTCCGCAACTTCAAAATAAGGAATTCCGGCGATTTTGGAGACAAAAGCTACTTTATATTTTTCCGGTCTAACCGGTTCCCCCGGCTGAGCAGTATGCTTCGCCTGCGATTCATTGTTATAGATCACTTTAAACTCAGGGGCAGAACCACTCTTTCCGCAACCGTTTCCAAATACAAGGGTCAAGAGCATTCCCAATATGCAATAAAACAATCTGTTTGAGCTAGCCTGGAACTTCATCTTCATGATCTTCCCCCTTCCTTTACGGCTGCATTTTTTGCCCTTGAAAGAGGCGCATGCAGATGCATGCGCCTCTCACAGCTTCCGGACGTGCAGACCATCGCATACGGCTTCTCCATATCAATCCCCGTTTGGGATGATCCTGCAAGATCACTTAATTATAAATGTCGGCACTGCGGCATGCTGCACGACATAATGGCTGACGCTGCCGAGGAAAAACTCCTTGATTCCCCCTAGCCCTCTGCTTCCCATCACAATCATGTCACATGTATGCTGCTCGGCATATTTCACAATTTTTTTCTCCGGATGCCCTTCGCTAATTTTGATCACGACAGGATTCCCCATGCCGTCGAGCGACTCCTTTATTTCGTTCATCATTAGTTCCGCTCTTTCCCTGCGAAGCACCTTCATGCTTTCCTCCCCTGCCTCCAAAAAATCGAGGAGAGGCAGCGGCTTTAATACATGCAGGATATGCAGCTCTATTTTTTTATCAACGCCGGCTAGCTTAATTGCTGTTTTTAATGCCTTTTCAGCTAATTCCGATCCGTCGTGCGCGACTAAAATTTTAGAGTAAAAACTCATCATCGTGTTCACCTGCTTTCTGCATATTATGAACCTGTCGATAGCATTTTTAGAACTGTACGGATGCAATATATAGTAAAGCAGCCCCAGTTTATATATGTTATAAACAGAGACTACCTAAGTAGCTTAATAATAATCTACCAACCAGAAAAACTAAACAACTAAATTCGATAATATTTGACCAATTTAGAGTGAATCCATTAGGTAATGATATTGTTACCGCTTCTTTTTGTACATCCCCTTCCAATCTGTCCGCTTCGCTTCGAAAACGCTTTCAAATAATATTGCATAAATACAATAAAAGACAGAAAACCCTTGTGTATCAAGGAGTATTCTGCCTTATTGGTTGTCATAAACATCTCAATCACGTTATAACCCACATTACTTACTCGAATAAGTCCGCTGTCGCAAGCTCTCATACAGAAGCACCGTTGCTGCCATCGCTACGTTAAGCGACTCGGCTTGCCCAACCATCGGAATAATGACGGATTCGTCGACGAGCCCGCGTACCGCAGGCGACAGCCCTTCCGATTCGCTGCCCATAAGCAGCCATGTCGGCTGTTTCCAATCGTAGCCGTAGCAGGTATGTTCCGCTTGCAGGCTTGTTCCGATAAGCTTTACCCCTTTTGACCTCGCTTGCGGGAGAAGCTCCTTCAAATCCGCTTCAATAATCGGCAAATGAAACAAAGAGCCCATTGTCGACCTTACGGTCTTCGGATTGTAGAGGTCAACGCAGCCTTTGCCCAAAATGACGGCATCAGCTCCAACCGCATCGGCGCTGCGGATGATCGTACCGGCATTACCCGGGTCGCGTACGCCGTCCAGTACGACAACGAGGCAGTTTTTGCGGAATAAAGCGGCACTATCTGACGATAGCTTGGACAAAACGGCAAATACGGGCGGAGGCGTATCCGTCCCCGTGCATTTTGACATAACCGCCCGTGAAGCTTGTACCCATTCTAATCCGAACGTTGCCGCCGAATCATTGGTTTCCCGCTCGAGCTTTAGCTCTGCAGGAATGCCGCGCTCCGTATCGTAAACGATCGTTTTTACGTCTGCATTTCCCTTCAGCGCTTCCAGCACAAGGTGAACACCTTCGATCAGAAACTGTCCGCTTCGATCGCGGTACTTTTTGTCCAGCAGCGATGCCCACTGCTTAACCTTTTCATTCTGCAGGGATGAAATCAATGGATCAAAATTTTCATTCATAATTAGATTTAACCTTCCGAATATGCGATTTCTAAATTGGTCAGATCCGAGTTTTTGCCGACGATTACAAGGACATCATCACTGCCGATTAAATCATCGGCATACGGGGCAATGTTCATCTCGGAGCCTGTTTTGATAGCCATGACGTTGCATTTATGCTTCGCTCTAATATCGAGCTGTTTTAAGCTTTGTCCGATCATCCGACCGGGTGCTTTAATCTCAATGATACTGTAGTCATCCGAAATCTCGATGTAATCGAGAATATTGGGCGAAACGAGATGATGCGCAACACGCAGACCCATATCCCGTTCAGGGAAAATAACCTTATCGGCTCCAATTTTGTTAACGACCTTGCCATGAAGCTCGCTTTGCGCTTTGACAATCAGCGTTTTCACGCCTAAATCCTTCAGGATGAGCGTCGTTAAAATACTCGACTGAATGTCTTGTCCAATCGCAACGACGACCACGTCAAAATTTCGTATGCCAAGCGCCCGAAGCGCTTCCTCATCCGTCGAATCCGCAGAAACGGCATGAGTTACCGTATTTACGACTTCCTGAACGCGATGCTCGTTCGAGTCGATTGCCAGCACCTCGAAGCCCATCTCCGTCAGAGCTTTTGCAACGCTGGAGCCGAATCGGCCCATTCCGATTACTGCGTACTGTTTTTTCGCCATCTTTACAAAATCCTCCTTACAGGATGATTGATGTAGGTGATCTCATCAGTATACCATAGCTAGCTCATTCGGATGAAAGCGGCATGCGCTGGACATAGTAAATAAGTAAATCCGAATGCGGCAGGAGGTTGTTTCATTTGAAAACTGTTGATTTGCGTCAAGCGATCGTAATGCGTGTGCAGGACAATTCAGCCGAGGAGCTTTCTGAAGTCATTGGAGATTCAGTTGGCGCAGACGAGCGTGCGTTGCCCGGGCTCGGTGTTCTGTTTGAAATGATCTGGCAGGAATCCTCAGAGTCAGAGCAAGGCAGAATGGTCGATTCCCTGTATAAGCATCTTCACCATTCCGAGTTTGCTAATCCCACTCCGTCTTAATAACGGACTGCCGCTGTATAAACGATCTGGCCTCCGACGATTGTATTCGTAACCCAAGGCTGGCCGTCATAGCGATCCACAATGATTAGATCGGCTGCTTTGCCAAGCTCTATGGAACCAAGCTCGCTGCCTGCGCCTAATGCCTGAGCAGGATGCAGCGTTACCATCCGTACCGCAGACGGCAAAGCAGCAATCCCTTCATCGGCTAGCTTAAACACTGCAGCCAGCATGGAGGAAGGATGATAATCGGAGCATAAAATGTCTGCCGCATCCGCGGCAATGGCATCGACTGCCCTTAAATTTTTATCATGCGATGCTCCTCTGACTACATTCGGCGCGCCTAAGCATACTCTCATCCCTCGCTCGCAAGCATGCTTGGCCGTTTCCAAATTTATCGGAAATTCGCAGACGGAAACGCCGTAGCCGACCGACTCTTCTACTTTTTCGACTGAATCGTCATCATGCGATGCGATAGCAATACCGCGCTTTGCAGCCAGCTTGCTCAATTTCAGCAAATGCTCACTATTTACAAGCTGTCTCCGCTGAAGCAACTCCTCGACAATGACGCGTACCTCATCGACGTTCACACCCTGGTTCTTCATCACGTAACGTTCAAACGAACCCGGCTCGCGATACTGCCCTTGCCCCGGCGAGTGATCCATAAACGACAAGTAGTCGATTGCTTTCTCATCCAAGTACCGTTCGACAATCGGCATGCCGGCCAGATGAGATACTTCGAATCGCAAGTGAATCCGGTTGCGAATCATGGACCGTTTGGTTCGATAGCTGTTAATATGTTCGACCATCCCGGTCAGCAAATGATCGCCCCGCAAGCTTAGCCCTACGCCAAGCGATAACGAATGGTACATCGTCGTTATGCCGTGCACCGGCAGCTTCCGTTCGAACTCCAATAAAGCCATATTGAGCGGAAACAACGTATTCGGCCGGGGCTGTACTTCCTTCTCAATCGCATCGCAATGGATGTCGATAAGGCCCGGCAGCACATATTGCTTTGCCGCATCAACCAATGCAGAGCCGGGATGCAGTCGTCTCCAATTCCGGGCAGCCTCTTCGCCTTCAAAGATAGCGTCGATTCGCCCATTCACGATAGCTACGTCTGCCTCCACTATTTTATCCGGCAATATTACCTTTCCATTCGTAACGATCAATGGATTCATGCTGGCACTCAAGCGGTCATTCATCGATTTGGTCGTCCCCTTATCCAATAGTTATGGATGTAAGCTTACCATATTCTGCACATCAAAATCATCCCGCAGCGCTTGCTCCGCATCAATAAAATCCAAAGCGGCTGCTGCTTTAAAATAAACAAAATAAAGGTCTAAGCGTAAAACGCTCAGACCTTTATTTTCTGCATAAGCTATATACCTTGTCCCAATCCTTATTCCTCTAGCGGTATAAACTTATAAATGTCCCCGGTCTCAAACGAATCGATTAGACGTTCCAGCCATCTGTAATACTTTAACGCCTCGTCAATCTTCAGCGCGTCATTCTCGAGCACGTCAAGAAATGCCGAATCGCTCTCATATTGCTGCTTTAATGCATCGATTTCCTTCATTGAACGGTTTAAAGCGCTCATGTTCTGCTCGACTGCTTTTCTCCATTTAATTGAGAAGAAGTCCGCGAAGTTCTGATGCCAATTCGGCTCGACCTTGTATAAATCTTTTCTGGAGCCCTTGCCCCATACTTTATTTATCATCTTCAAGTCATGCAGCGTCCGCATGCCTGTACTCATCGACGTCTTGCTCATTCCCATCGTCTGACTCATCTCATCAAGCGTAACCGGCTCACGATTAAAGTACATATTCCCGTAAAGATGACCAATAGATAACGTAATACCGTACAAGTCCATGTTTTTTCCGATCGATTCAATGACGCGGCGTCGCGTATTATGAAGCTTTGTGAGCTGCTCTTCTGTTAATTCTGCAAGTTCATTCATGTCGTTCCTCCTGAGGAGTGTCGTTCCCCCTATCATGCCTACATCAATTATTGTAATCAAAGGGCTGTCCATATGTAAAGAAAGCCTTTGACATGAAAAAGGGAGTTATCAGGAGTATACCGTATGTAAAGTACGTAAAGTTATAACTGTACAAACTATACGATGGCTCACGCCTTTTGACCTTTACAAAGATAACCACCTACACTTATAGGAGTCGAAATATTCCACAAGGGGGCATAACATGGCGATTATAGAAGCCAAGAGGCTAACCAAAATTTTCGGAGCTGATCCGAAAAAGGCGATCCCGCTGCTGGATAAAGGATGGTCGAAAGAGAAAATTTTTGCAGAAACGAAGCACACGGTTGGGGTTAACCAAGCCAGCTTCTCCATTGAAGCAGGACAAATATTCGTTATTATGGGCTTGTCCGGCAGCGGCAAATCGACACTTGTTCGTCTGCTCAACCGCTTGATCGAGCCTACGCTAGGCCAAGTGCTGTTTAACGGGACAGACGTTCTCCGCATGTCTCCTGAGCAGCTTCGGCAGTTTAGAAGAAAAAATGTAGGTATGGTATTTCAGAAGTTCGCGCTCTTTCCGCATCGCACCGTTATTCAAAATATTGAATACGGGCTTGAGGTTCAAGGCATCGACAAGAAGAAGCGCAGAGCGATGGCGATGGATTCGCTGGAGCTTGTCGGGTTGAAGGGCTGGGAAAATAGCTATCCCGATCAATTAAGCGGCGGCATGCAGCAGCGTGTCGGACTCGCAAGAGGACTTGCTAATGATCCGGATGTTCTGCTGATGGACGAAGCATTCAGCGCGCTAGATCCGCTTATTCGGAAGGATATGCAGGATGAGCTGCTTGAGCTCCAGTCCAAAATGAAAAAAACGATCATATTCATCACACATGACTTGAACGAGGCTCTTCGAATCGGAGATCAAATCGCACTGATGAAAGACGGCAGCGTCGTCCAAATCGGTTCGCCCGAAGAAATATTGATGCAGCCTGCCAACAAATATGTAGAGCGCTTCGTCGAGGACGTCGATTTGTCTAAAGTATTTACAGCATCGCATGTCATGGTTAAGCCCGAAACGATTACGATCGAGAAGGGTCCCCGCGTAGCCTTGCAATTGATGCGGGACCGCGGTGTTTCGAGCCTGTATGTAGTCGACAAAGGGATGCAGCTGCTTGGTGTTATAACCGCAGAGGATGCGGCTAACGCGATAAAAAACGGCTTAAAGCTGGAAGAAGCGATGGAGCGTGAAGCGCCTTCCGCCCAGCCGGACACTCTGCTTAATGAATTGTTTGAATTAATGAGCAATTCGAAATTCCCCGTATCCATCATTGATGACAAAGGACGCCTGAAAGGCATCGTCATCAAAGGCGCGGTTCTGGCCGCATTAGCCGGAAATTCTGTAATAGAGGCAGGTGCACGTCATGAATCTGCCTAAAATTCCGTTAGCCGGCTGGATCGAATGGCTCGAGGCTTGGCTTGAAGCTCATTTGGACCCGTTCTTCCAATTGATACGTACCGTTGTCGGCGAAACCGTAAACGGACTGGATACAGCGCTTAATTGGTTTCCGCCGCTAGTCCTTATCGTTATATTTACTCTAATAGCTTGGTATATCGGCAAGTGGAAAATGGCTTTATTTACGCTTATCGGTCTGCTTATTATCGAAAATCTCGGCTTATGGAGCCAAACGATGCAGACACTCGCGCTCGTATTGACTGCGGCCTTCATATCGGTGCTGATCGGCATTCCAGTAGGCATACTATGCGCCCGCAATTCCAGCATCCAAAAAATCGTTACACCGGTGCTCGACTTCATGCAGACGATGCCAGCGTTTGTTTACTTGCTGCCTGCCGTAACCTTCTTCTCTCTCGGCGTAGTTCCGGGCGTTATCTCATCGATCATTTTCGCGATACCGCCAACGATCCGGCTGACGAATCTCGGCATCCGTCAGGTGCCGGCCGAGTTAGTTGAAGCCGCAGATGCCTTCGGATCGACGCCTGCTCAGAAGCTGTTCAAGCTGCAGCTTCCGCTTGCGATGCCGACGATCATGGCCGGCGTCAACCAGACGATTATGCTGTCGCTATCGATGGTCGTAATCGCCTCGATGATCGGCGCACAGGGCGTTGGCGCTTCTGTCTATCGCGCCGTTACGCAGGGTAATACCGGTGTAGGCTTTGAAGCCGGTCTTGCTATCGTTATTTTAGCTATCGTTTTGGACCGTCTGACCCAACAGGTCATTCGTAAAACGAAAACATCCTAAGTTACACAAACTTTGAGGAGTGGTTTTTTGAAATTCAATAAAATGAGTATAATCGCTGCAGCTGTTATTGTGATCGCTCTAGTGGCTGGATGCTCCGCATCCGGGGGAAGCAGCAGTAAAAAAGTAACGCTCGCCTATGTCGCTTGGGATTCCGAGATTGCAAGCACCTATGTTGTAAAAGAAGTGCTGGAGCAAAAGCTTAACTACAATGTTGAGCTGATGCAGGTAGATGCAGGCCCGATGTGGGCCGGTATTTCCGATGGCAGCGCGGATGCTATGGTAGCGGCATGGCTGCCTACGACACATGCTTCATATGTTACGAAATATAATGGCAAATACGAGGATCTTGGACCTAATCTGGAAGGCACCAAAATCGGTCTTGTCGTTCCAAAGTATATGGATATTAACAGCATCGAGGAGCTAACCGATAGCATTGGCGATACGGTGGACCATACGATTATCGGCATCGAGCCGGGCGCTGGCCTTATGATGTCAACAGAGAAAGCATTAGACCAATATAAGCTGCGTGATAAATGGACGCTGCTCGAAAGCTCCTCTGCAGCAATGACGCAGCAGCTCGAGAAGGCCTATGCGAACAAGGAACCGATTGTTGTAACAGGCTGGACGCCGCACTGGATGTTCGCCAAGATGGACCTGAAATATTTGGAGGATCCTAAAAACGTATATGGCGGAGATGAGCAAATTCATACGATTGCGCGTAAAGGTCTGAAGGAGGATCAGCCAGCGGCGTTCGCCTTCCTCGACCGATTCAATTGGACAGCGGACGATATGGCAGCTGTCATGGTTCAAATTCAAGAAGGCCAAACACCAGAGGCCGCAGCCAAGGCATGGGTCGAGCAAAACGCAGATAAAGTTGAAGCTTGGATCAAATAAATGCATTTAACAACATTGGGGTGCCTCGAAAGCCAAATGGCTGCAGGGGCACTCTTTTTAACTATAACACCTAATTTGATTCCATAAAATAATAGGCGAAATGGCATCGTTCATCATCGTCCCATTGCCCCGTATAATTCGATTTCACCAAACTAATCATTCATCATCACCTTATCACCCCGTATAATTCGATTTCCTCAAACTAATCATTTATCATCGTCCCATCGCCCGGTTAATTCGATTTCACCAAACTAATCATTCATCATCGCCCTATCACCCTGTTTAATTCGATTTCCTCAAACTAAACATTCATCATCGCCCTATCACCCTGTTTAATTCGATTTCATCAAACTAATCATTCATCATCGCCCTATCACCCTGTTTAATTCGATTCCTCAAACTAATTGAAGAAAGTTAGCCGTAAGAGTCGCTTTAGATTGATTTTGCCTAATTAATCAGCGTATTGGGAGAGCAGCTTCTAAAAATGGCCGATTAAGTTTGCAGAATAGAGCTAATCCGCCACACTCGCATCCCGAGCCCGATTTAGTTTTGTGAAATCGAATTAATACCCCGAGCAGCACGCTTTAGCTATATAGAATCGAACTAACAAGCCTAATTTTATTTCCCAAAAATATTATGCGATATGGCATAGTTCATCATTAGTCGATTTAATTCGATTTCACCAAATTAATCATTCATCATCGTCCCATCGCCCCGTTTAATTCGATTTCATCAAACTAATCATTCATCATCGCCTCATCACCCCCGTTTAATTCGATTCCCTCAAACTAATCGTTCATCATCCCCCCTCACCCGGTTTAATTCGATTTCCTCAAATCAATCGTTCATCATCGCCCCACCCGCCCCCGCTTGTACAGCTCCAAAAAAAACAGCTGTCCCACAGGTCTTATCAGACCCTGAGACAGCCACTTTCACATTTTTTAATCTAAGCAGTAGGGCTGCAGTCCGAGCGGCAGCGGCTGCGGACGCTCACAGCTGCTCTTCATCACATAGTGCACGCCTTGCTCCGATGCGTCATGGAAGCCATGCATCGCTTCAAGCACATGATAGGCAAGCTCACCGCTCGCACGGTGCTTGCGGCCGGTTTGAATCGCTTTAGCCATATCGGCAGCGCCGACGCCGCGCGCATTTTCTGTAAAGCCGTAAGCAAGCGGAATGTCCGACCATTCTTTCGAGCCTGCACGCCAAATTTTAACTTGACCGCCGAAGGTGTTCGGATCTGGAATGAGCAGCGTGCCTTCACTGCCATAAACTTCGATACGAGGCAGCGTGGAGCCGCCCTTCACATCAAAACTCGTCAGCAGCGTCCCGATCGGACCGGATGCAAAATCCATCACGCCCGCGATATGCGTCGGCACTTCGACCTTTACCTGCTGGCCGTATTTGGGCTTGCTCGTAATGGTTCTCTCCGGGTAAGAGATGCGTGCCGAGCCCGTTACCCGCGTAATTGGCCCAAGCAGCGCTACGAGTGCCGTTAAATAATAAGGGCCCATGTCAAACATTGGACCGCCGCCGGTCTGATAGTAGAACTCAGGCGCCGGATGCCATGATTCGTGGCCGCCGCATACCATGAACGCAGTTGCGCCAATCGGCGTACCGATCCAGCCGTCCTCCAGCAGCTTAATGCTTGTCTGAATGCCTCCGCCGAGGAACGTATCAGGCGCGCTTCCGACGTAAAGCCCTTTTCTGGCAGCAAGCTCTAGTACCTGCTGAGCTTCCTCGCGGGTTACCGCAAAAGGCTTCTCTACGTAAACATGCTTGCCTGCCTCAAGTGCTTGCAGACAAACCTTGGCATGCGCCTGCGGAATAGTCAAATTGATAATCAACTGAATATCCGGATCAGCGAGCATCTCCTCCACCGAGCAGCCGCGAACGCCAAACTCCTCGCCCTTCGCCCTTGCCCGCTCGACATCCAAATCCGCGCAAGCGACAACCTGAAGCGCATCAAAGCGGTTGCCGTTTTCAAAATAAATCCCGCTAATATTACCCGTTCCGATAATACCTGCTTTAATTTTGTCCATTTTAGTCCGTCCCTCGTCCCATGCTTATTATTTTATCATTTCGATTTACAGCTGATTATCCGCCATGCCGCTATAGGCCGCTGCGCTTGTGCCGGCCTCTAACGCTTTAGCTTTGCCATCCGCACACCATAGGAAGCCGCGTCTCATGAGCTCCTTAACGGTTGGAATGTCGATAATATTCGCTTGATGGCCAAGCGAGTTATAGTAAACTCGTCCTACGCCCCAGCGCTTTGTCCATACGACAGGCATATCGACTGCCTTGTTAAGGGAGTGAGGTCCCGGTGTCAGCGGAAATCTCGTAGTTGCGAGCACTTCCACCGCAGGATCCACATGCAAATAATATTGCTCCGAAGTTACGATGAAATCGTCAATGCCATCCGTTAGCGGGCTAGTTGAATTAGAAATATTAACCGTATATTCAACGCCGTCATTGCCTGGATGCGCCACCCATTGGCCGCCGGTCATAAACTGCCAGTCTACGTTTTCACGGAACGCATCGCACATGCCGCCATGACAGCCAGCGAGGCCTACGCCGCTTTGTACTGCAGCAGAAACGTTATTAACCAGCTGCTGTTCAATCCGTGCCATCGTCCACACCGGCACGATGAGATCCAGACCGAGCAGCTTCTCCGCATCCGCGAACGCTTCCAGCGTATCGGACACCTCTACCTCAAAGTCTTCAGAGGCAAGCACCTCGCGGAAAATTTCAGCTACCTCTTTCGGCTGATGGCCATCCCAGCCGCCCCATACGATCAAAGCTTTTTTCATTAGTTCTCCCTGCCTCTCCAATGCTCTGCTTTATCTCCTTGCATTTCTTACGATAATTCGCTAATGGCAACCCAGCGGCGCTCAGCAATCGAGCGATCTACCGCCTCAAGCACCTCTTGGCATTTTACGCCGTCTACGAAGTTCGGCACCGGCTGGCGATCCTCAGCGAATGCTTGCATCAGCTCATGCACCTCATGCGTGAACGTATGCTCATATCCAATCGTGTGTCCCGCCGGCCACCAAGCATCCATGTAAGCATGCGCTGGATCAGTTGCAAGCACGCGGCGGAAGCCCTGCACATCTTCGGCATCGTCAGTGAAATAAACCTGAAGCTCATTCATCCGCTCAAAATCAAACTTGATGCTGCCTTTGCTGCCGTTAATTTCAAAAGCGTTCGTACAACGGTGGCCTGCTGCGAAGCGGGTTGCCTCGAAGCTGCCGAGCGCGCCGTTTGCAAAGCGTGTCATGAACAAGGTCGCATCGTCGACCGTAACTTCGCCGCGAGGTCCATCCTCGCTGCCCTTTGCGCTCAACCCCGTCATGGCGGAAGCGATCGGCCGCTCCTTAACGAACGTCTCGCTCATTCCGATAACCTCGTTAAATTCGCCGACCAGGAAGCGCGCCATATCGATCAGATGCGCCCCTAAATCGCCATGGGAGCCGGAACCGGCGATTTCCTTCTGAAGACGCCATACGAGCGGGAAGTTCGGGTCAATGATCCAATCCTGCAAAAAAACGGCACGGAAATGGTGGATTTCGCCGATACGTCCATCCGAAACCAGCTTCTTCGCCAGCTGAATCGCAGGCGCGAAACGGTAATTAAAGCCAACCATATGCTTCACGCCGGCCTTCTCCGCCGCTTCAAGCATCTCACGGGAATCCTCGAGCGTAAGCGCTAGCGGCTTCTCACAGAATAGATGCTTGCCTGCCGCTGCCGCTGCGAGCGCGATTGCTTTATGCGCATCGCTTGGCGCATTAATATCGATCAAATCGATATCATCGCGTTTAACAAGCTCCTTCCAATCGGTTTCCGAACTTTCCCAGCCGAATTGTGTCCGGGCTTGTTCCAGCCCTTCCGGATCACGTCCGCAAATCGCCTTCATCTCCGGTTTAACCGAATCCGGAAAAAACATCGGAAGCGCACGGTAAGCGTTACTATGCGCTTTACCCATAAACTTATAGCCAACCATACCTACTCTTACTTTATCCATAAAAGCCCGCCTCTCATTTGTACTTTCTAGTTTTTGGCGCCGGACGTTTCCCTTTGAACCAAGATGACGGGCAGCAATTCCTGCTCCGGTTCCGTTAATTCATGATTTTGCTCCGTCTCAAGCAGTCTGGCGGCAGCGAGCTTCCCCATCTCGTAAAAGGGAACCGCAACGGTCGACAGCTGCGGACTTATGATGCGCGAGCCGTCTGAATCATCATACCCGACCAGCGCATAATGCTGGCCTGCCTCAAGCGCCTGCTCACGCAATCCCTGCATAAGTCCAATCGCCATTCGGTCATTCGCTGCGAATACCGCATCAATGCTGCCGGCTTGTATTTGTTTTGCCAGCTGCCCCGCCAGCACATAGCCGCTCTTGCGGCTGTAATTGCCCGTGTAGACATGGTTTGGCTCATACGCAATGCCAGCTTCCTCCAGCGCTGCCATGTAACCTTCCAGCCTGTCAGCGCTGTTGGAATACTGCTGCGGGCCGTTTACGAAAGCAATGCTTCGGCTGCCCTGCTCAATCAAATGCCGAACGGCTGCCATACTGCCGGCGACATGATCGGCATCGACAGTCCGGTATGACTCCTCGTCATAGCGCTGATTCACGAGACAGAAGGGAAAGCCCCCCGCCTTCAGCTCCGCCAGAGCAGCCCTTTCTTCCGGGACATTTTCTGAGCCGAGCACGATGCATGCATCAATCTTCTGTGTTCGAAAGAGCTTCGCGTAATCTCTCGCTCCGTCCGGCTCTCTGAAAATAAGCAGCAGATCATAGCCGCAGCGCTTCACCGTTTCACCGATCCCGCTTAATATTTCCGAAAAATAATAGGTGGAGAACAAGTGAACCTTCGGTACAAACGGCAGGATGACGCCGATATTTCCGCTCTTTCTCCTGGCAAACTGCTGCGCGAGCGCATTCGGAACGTAACCGAGCTCGGCAGCAGCCTGCAATACGCGCTCACGCGTATCCTCTTTCATTGGGCCAACGTTGTTCAATACTCTGGACACCGTCGCCTCTGAAACACCGGCCAGCTTTGCTACTTCTTTCCTGCTAATAGTTGATTGCCTCCTGAAAAGCTAATATGCAATGTCAATAAATCATTCAATGTACACGCGTACATTATGGCATGAAAACGGTTCACCGTCAACATGCTTATCGGTGCGAATTTTTCTGAAGGCAGACCGCCAAACAAAAAAAACGATCCGGAACGTCTTTGCCACGCTCTGGATCGCTTATGTTATCTTACTTTTATTCCTGTTAAACTTTTAAGTTAAATTACCGCTTGGCAATTTCGTTAATCCAATCGAAAACGGCGGTCAACGCATTCGCATCCTCGCTCATATTCATCCTGTCGACATAACCTTTGCGGTTTTCGTACAATCGTAGAACGCTCTCCGTCAACGTACCCGCAGTCAGCTGCTCTTCGTACAGAACGTCGGCATAACCTGACTTTTCAAAGGATTGCGCATTCAAAATTTGGTCGCCCCGGCTCTGCTCCTTCGTGAGCGGTATGAGCAGCATCGGCTTTTTTAAGGACAGAAACTCAAAGATGGAATTCGAGCCTGCACGGGAAACGACGAGATCCGTCATCGCCAAAACATCAGGCAGCTGCTCATTCACATATTCAAATTGCTTGTAGCCAGATTCATCGATCGAAGGATCAACTTGGTTTTTACCGCATAAATGAACGATTTGAAATTGCTTCGTGAGGTTTGATAGGGCTTGCCTTACGGTCTGATTGATTTTACGCGCGCCCAAGCTTCCGCCCATAATCAGAATAACCGGTTTGCTCTTCGTAAACCCGCAAAATTCTCTGCCGCGGTCGGCGTTGCCCTGCTTCACTTCCTCGCGTATGACCGCCCCGACATGCCTGCTTTTGTCTGCCTTCAGCATGCTTCCCGTTTCGGGAAAGGTCGTGCACACGCCGGAAGCGAACGGAATCGATATCCGGTTGGCCAGACCCGGCGTTAAATCCGATTCATGAATGAGCAGCGGCACTTTGTTTAACCATGCGCCAATGACGACCGGTACGGAAACGAAGCCGCCTTTGGAAAAAATAACATTGGGCTTATTCGTCTTAATGAGCCGATATGCCTGATAAAGCCCTTTTACCACCTTGAACGGGTCCTTAATGTTTTGAATGTCCATGTACCTTCTCAGCTTGCCCGTCGATATCGGAAAATACTTGACCTGCGGAATCGTCGCGATAAGCTGTCTCTCAATACCGCTCTCCGACCCGATATATTGGACTGACCAGCCCTCTTCCAAAAATCGCGGGATCAAGGCCATGTTAACAGTAACGTGTCCGGCTGAGCCTCCCCCGGTGAACATGATTGTTTTCATGAATGACTAGCCACCTATCATTTTTTATCCATTTATTATACGGGTAAAGATTTATTTTAAGCACAGAAATTCATCCTGCCGGAAGCAAAAGCATCCTCAGCCGCATGCGCTTCTGCGCGATTGGCTGAGGATGCTTTCACTTGCCTATATCCCTACCCTTAAGGCGCGGTTTCCAGAAACTTAGACGTCGGATTTTTGTCTATTGCCGTACGCATCGCATATTCATTCTCGAACAAGACGACATAGTTGCCCTTCTTGTCCTTCACAAGCGTCGTATTAATACGGAATTTGCTAGGGTCGATATTGTCGTCGACGATCCAGCGGGCGAATTGGAACTGCATCCTGTGCAGCTGGATCTCTACGCCGTACTCCGCCCTCATCCGATGCTCGAATACTTCAAATTGCAAATGGCCGACTACGCCGAGAATCGTCTCGTCGAAGTTGCCCGTAGAATGAAACACCTGAATGGTGCCCTCCTCCGTAAGCTGGTCGAGGCCCTTCTGGTATTGCTTATGCTTCAGCGCGTTTTTAACCGTTACCTTAGAGAAAATTTCCGGTGAGAACGTCGGCAGTTCATCGAATACGACTTCGCCGCCTTGCGATAAAGAATCGCCGATTCGGAAAATACCCGGATCAAACAATCCGATAATATCTCCCGGATAAGCGGTATCTACAATATCGCGGTCCTGCGCTAGAAATTGCTGCGGTTGTGCCAGCTTGATATCTTTGCCGTTACGCACATGACGGACACTCATGCCTCTTTCGAATTTACCGGAGCAAATTCGGAGGAATGCGATACGGTCGCGATGTGCCGGATTCATATTCGCTTGAATCTTGAACACATAACCCGTGAACTTCTCATTCGTCGGGTCAATCTCACCTGTTGTGCTAATCCGTGATGTTGGCTTTGGCGCAAGCTGCAGGAAGTTTTCGAGAAACGTCTGCACGCCGAAGTTATTGACCGCGCTTCCGAAGAACAGCGGCGTAAGCTCGCCGGCCTGCACCTTATCGAAATCAAATGGATCGCCTGCAACATCAAGCAGCTCAAGATCTCCAATGAGCTGATCGGTCAAATAATCCCCTGCCATCTCACGGATTACCGGATCATTATAGTCGCTGACAGGACGCACCTCGATCGTGGAATGGTCATTGCCTTGGAACAGCTCAACCTGCGTCTTCATGCGGTCATAAACACCGCATAGCTCGCGTCCCATGCCGATCGGCCAGTTCATTGGCACAGCGCGTATTCCGAGTACCCGCTCCAGCTCTTCCATCAGTTCGAATGGACTTTGCCCTTCACGGTCCAGCTTATTGATAAATGTAAAAATGGGAATGCCGCGCTTACGGCAAACCTGGAACAACTTGATCGTCTGTGCCTCCACGCCTTTGGCAACGTCGATAAGCATGACGGCGCTGTCGGCCGCGGTTAGCGTACGATACGTGTCCTCACTGAAATCTTGGTGACCAGGCGTATCGAGAATGTTGACGCGGTGTCCCAAATAATCGAACTGCATAACGCTGGACGTTACCGAGATCCCCCGCTGCTTCTCAATTTCCATCCAGTCGGAAGTTGCGTGACGGCTCGCTTTGCGCGCCTTGACTGACCCTGCAAGCCGAATGGCTCCTCCGAATAGGAGGAGCTTCTCAGTTAGGGTTGTTTTCCCTGCATCAGGGTGAGATATGATCGCAAACGTACGGCGCTTATCTATTTCCTGTTTAATTTCTTCACTTAACGATTGGCTCATGCTTGCCTTCCCTTCATTACGTAAGGTATACGGCAGCGCTTATTTCCCGCTGTTCGACACCCAAATGACGTTATCTTCCTCTTGGCCGTTAACCGGCCACCAATGGAAGCCATCCTCTTCAAGCAGCTGATTCGCTGCATCCGGACCCCATGATCCAGCAGGATATAGCTGCAAATCGCTTTTCTCTTCACGCCAAGCCTGCGCAATGCGGTCAACGAATGCCCATGCTTGGGAAACCTCGTCCCAACGCGTGAAGTACGTGGAATCGCCGCGTGCTGCATCATGAATGAGACGCTCGTAAGCTTCCGGCGTATTCAAGCCGATTTGGCAGCTTTGACAAAATTCCATCGCTACCGGCTGAACGGAATTGTTCTCGCCCGGTGTTTTTGCATTTACTTTAATATATATGCCCTCAAGCGGGTTTACGCGAATAACGAGCAGGTTTGGAGCCAAATCATGACGCTGTGCGAACAGAACATTTTGCGGCATCGATTTGAATTCAATGACGACTTCCGTCGTTTTTACAGGTAGACGTTTGCCCGTTCTAATGTAGAAAGGAACGCCTGCCCAGCGGAAATTATCAACGAATACTTTTGCGGCAAAATAAGTTTCGGTCGTGGATTCCTCATTAACCGAATCCTCTTGACGATAGCCGGTAAGCTCTTTGCCATGATGATTGCCTTCACTGTATTGACCGCGGACAACGTTGGAGCGTACTTCATCGCTGGAAGTGTAGTTGCGCAGCGAGCGAAGCACCTTAACCTTCTCGTCACGAATATCTTCTCCGTGCAAGCGGCTAGGCGGCTCCATAGCGATCATTGTCAGCATTTGCAGCATATGGTTTTGGCCCATGTCGCGCAATGCGCCCGATTTGTCATAATAACCTCCGCGATCCTCTACGCCAACCGTTTCGGACAACGTGATTTGCACGTTCGCAATATGGTTATTATTCCACAATGGCTCAAAAAATGCATTAGCAAATCGAATCACTTGAATGTTTTGGACCATTTCTTTACCGAGGTAGTGGTCAATACGGTAAATTTCTTCTTCCTTGAAAACTTGGTTGATTTGCTCGTTCAGCTTCTGAGCCGATGGCAGATCGTAGCCGAAAGGCTTCTCGATTACGACGCGGTGCCAACCGTTTGACTCCAGCAAGCCGCCGTCGCGCAGGTTGAACGATACCGGTCCGAATAGCGAAGGCGCAAGAGCCAGATAAAACAGACGGTTGCCCGGGATCTCAAACTTCGCATCCAATTGCGCCGACAATTTGCTAAGCTCGCGGAAGCCTTCGACATCGTTAATATCAAGCGACATGTAAACGAAATGTTCTGCAAAACGATTCCAAAGTTCGGTATCGTCCGCTTTGTAACGACAAAATTCTACAATGGATTCATACAGATCCGAACGGAATTGTTCATTTGACCGCGGACGTCTAGCTAGACCAACGACAGCAAAATTTTCCGAAAGTTTGCCTTCTTTATATAAACTGAAAAGGGCTGGAAATAGCTTGCGCCGAGCCAAATCGCCAGTTGCTCCGAACAGGTAATATACTGCTCCCTCTGCGGATACGGAATCAAGATTATTTGTATAGGTCATTTGCCTCATTCTTTCCTTATGTATTTTATACAGCTTTACATGATATGTAGTTTAGCATATTCGACTTTAATTCGCTATTCAACAGGCCATAAAAAATACTGATAAGATCCGTTACTTATACTAATCAGATCATGCAATTTAAGGGCTTTCCGCCTTGAAAACGCTGTATTCTCCACTAATTACAGGTATTCCGATCGTTAATTCGGTATTTTTGGAATTTGTATCTTTATGCAGCGCAATTTGAATATTCGCAGATTTCCCGTTTTCGACAAAAATTGCAGATTGCAGCATGCGCGTAAAAAACGTTTCGCTGATCGTTCCGCCGTCCTCATAACGGTCAACCGATCTTGCATTTGTCAGCTTCACCATTCGGTTGATCGTCTGATCATGTCCCGTATAGCCTTGTACTTTCAAACTGCTGGTAAACGCCGGGGAAATGAAAGCAATCTGCTCCGAGATGTCAGCAGTCGCCTTAAACAGCACATTTTTGTTAAGCAGCTGTAAACCGCTTGCCTCAAGTAAAACCATAAGCTGCTCGCGTTGTCCATCCGACTGGACGAGGTTAATTGAAATACGGCCGCTGTAAGCTGGAATGGCTCCGCTAACCGTTTTCCCCTCATTTTGCTCAAGATTATTAATGGCCTTCCCCTGCTCATCTGTAAAGAGCTTTTGTACAAGCTCCTTCATTGCTCCGTCCTTGCCTGTCACATTCCATCTGATCGTCCACTCCGCTCCCTTCGAGCCGCTTTTCATCAGATTATCGCTCCACAGCCACAGCTCCTGCAAATCGTGCTGAAGCATCTGTTCTGCCGGCGCAGCATCCCGCGGCGCCCTGTCCGCCTGCCACATCGCCCATGATGCGCTTAGCAAAATAACGATCAGCGCAGCAATGACGCCGGCCTTCGTTTGCTTGGCACGCTGCCTCGCCGATAATCGATGACTTACGGGCGGCATCTTTTTCGGAATGTACATGATTTTTCGCTCCTGTCCTCGCAGAATGGGCAAACATCCATACATATTAGCCTGTAGGTGAATACGCTGGTTGCAGGAAGATTAATTTTGCAGGAGGTGTCTTTAGCAAATGGAACCTATTTTTCCGTTACATGAGGAAGTCGTTAACCGGTATTGCGGTTATCCGGTATGCGCGGTAATGAATGACGGCAGTAGGCATGTTGGCATACTTAGCTCCTGCGGAGGCGGTAAATTGCTGCTTAACGCAGAAGCAGGCAGCGTAGAGGCAAATGTAACACAGGTACAGCCCAAGGTTTCAAAAAAGAAAAAGGGCGGTAAAGGTACAACTGAGATAGCTCATAAGTCAGGGCAGCCGCATGCACAAACGCAATCCTACCCTTATGATCCCTATTACTATGGGCCGGATCCTTATTATCCATGGGGTGGAGCGCTGGCACTTGATTTTGCCCTCGTCGCATTTCTGTTTCTCTTGCTGTAAAAGACAATGCGGCGAATTTGGCGAAAAGTCGCCGCTCTCTAATTTTTATAAATGCAATGACAGGTTTCGCCAACCTTTTTAATCCCGATATAGTATGCTGACAATCCACCCATCCTTGCATGCGGAGAGGAGTTGCTTATGGCCTCATACATAAGCTCCATTCGGCGCATTGAACGGACAGCTGCTTACGTGCCGGTACAAGCTGTAAGTCCGTACGCTTATTACCCTTATCGCGATG
The DNA here is from genome assembly GCF_056269405.1 of Paenibacillus sp. J2L1-98. Lineage (NCBI taxonomy): Bacteria > Bacillati > Bacillota > Bacilli > Caryophanales > Paenibacillaceae > Paenibacillus > Paenibacillus sp. J2L1-98. The sequence continues at coordinate 170,835 of NZ_JBWDNW010000010.1, forward strand.
GCGAGCCTCAGCTGGCTCAAGGGAACGGCAATGATTGGAACCGCATTTATGTGCAAGCTGCGAACAGTGCAGCAGCCTGGGTACAGACTGCAAAGCGGGCTCAATGCGAGATTGATCAGCTAACCTGGAGAATCAGCAGCCAGTTGAAAACAGGCAAGCCCCCGGCTGATAGTCTAGATGACCTTACTAATATGCTCAATCATTGGGAATCGCATTACAAGCAGCATGCTGACGATTTAAAGCCCGAGCTCTGGAGCAGCATCGAGCTGGCTCTGCGGCATCCTGCTGCTCAGGAGCTAGGACTGCGCCGCAGTACGCAAGGCGGCAAATGGACCATTGACTCCATTGACATGCTGCCTTCTGTTAAGGTTCCAGCAGATTCCAGTAAGACCGGCGAGCGTGTACGTTCTCGTCGGTCGTTAATCACGAAAGACTCACATAAGGGGGATGATGCTTTCACAGCTTGGTCAATGCCCTTACTCGCAAATGAGACTCAGCGTGTGCAGAGGCTCTTGCTGGGAGCAGACGGTTTGCTGAACGGGCTTAAGCATGCCCTCGCGTACGTCGAGCAGCAAAGGGCTGTTGATCTGCTCCAACCAAAATTAGCGGCCACCTTGCCGTATGCCGCTTATTACAGCTCTACGCAATCCTACTGGCCGCTTCCCTATGTTGGATTGATTCTCAATCGTTGCTTGTAGTTCTTGCAGATTAAAATATTATGCGCAGCAGCAGTTAATTCCGGCTGTACTCGAGATTATGCTGCGTATGTTTTATATTCGGCTACCTTGCCGTTATATCCTGCCATATAAAATCATTTTTTCCAATTCATATCCGAAGTGACTGTCTATGGAATCAAGATGACCTCAATGATCTCTCCCGCTTCAGCTCCCTTTGAGCCTGAAGGAATGACGGCTAGCCCTTCGGCATCCGCGATTGAAGCCATCATGCTTGATTTGGTGAAAGCAAGCGGATCGGCTAGCAAACATCCGTCCGACCGGCTGATCAGGCGTGTGCGTACAAAGCGGTCATGCGGGCTTGGCTTGTCCACCGCAGTATGCAGCTGCGCCCTTACAGTTCGCGGAAGTGCTTCCTTCACGCCTTGTATCCGCAGCAGTGCTGGCCGAACAAATAATTCAAACCCAACGAAGCAAGCTCCCGGATTCCCCGATAAAGCAAACAGAAGCTTCCCTCCAATGACCGCTGCCGAAGTCGGACTGCCGGGTCTCATCGCTACCCGGTCGAATAAGACGCGGCTTGCAGCTTCGTTGTTGGCTGTACGAGCCTCATTGCCTTCAGCTGATCCCCGCGCCGGTTCATTAATATGACCGTCCGTTTTGAAGCTGCTGTAACGGAATAGACTATTCTGTCCGTCTGACGGGAAGCTGCTGTCACATAATTGACTATTCTGTCCATTAGTCTCACTGCCGTTCTTTATCGAGCGGAAAATGTCTGACATCACATCGAAGTCTCCTACAGAGACACCGCCGGTCGTGACGATCAGATCGGCATCTGCCCACGCGCTGGCGAGCGCAGCTGCCACCGCAGCAGGCTCGTCCGGCAGCGAGCCGCACAGGATCGGCTCAGCGCCGCTTTGCTCTATCATGGCCGCGACCATACAGCTGTTGCTGTCGCGGATCTGGCCCGGCGCGAGCGACGCCTCAACCGGCAGCAATTCGCTGCCGGTCGCGAATACCGCTACGCGCGGGCGCTTATGCACCGCCACCTCGGCATAGCCGAAGGTGCCGAGCAGCGCAACATGGCCCGGCCGTACAAGCGTGCCGGGCACAGCCAAAGCGCTCCCGCGGCGAAATTCCTCGCCTCGGGGCGCAATGTTCTGGCCGGCCGTGCCGGCGCGCTTGATCAGCACCGCCGGCGAGCCATCGGCCAGCATGGCATCCGCGGTCTGCTCCAGCATCACGACCGCGTCAGCCCCTTCCGGCACAGCCGCGCCTGTCATTATGCGCACGGCAGTGCCCTTCTGCACGGCCGCAAGGGCGATTCCGCCCGCCGCCACCGAATCAACAACGCGCAGCTCCGCCGGCTGCTCCGGCGACGCTCCCGCTATATCCGCCGCGCGCACAGCGTAGCCGTCGAGGCCCGAGCGCGCGAAGGGCGGCCAATCGCTTGACGCCTCTATCGTCTGCGCCAGCCTTCGGCCGCCGCTAGCCCGCAGCGGCACGAGCTCACTGCCGAGACGCTGCCCATCCGCAGCAGCAAGCACCCGCTGCTGTGCTTCTTCAACCTTCACCGCTTTCCGGTTAAACCGGCCAGCCTGCTCCCGGCCTAGCGCTCCGCCGGCTCCGCTGCCGGTATTCCATCCGTTCTCTACTGCCTTCTCCGTTCCGCCACCATTTGCCTTATCCATCTTCATCACCGCTCCTATAGCCGCCGGCTTATCCGATCCCGCAGCTTATTCAGCATCTATTTTACAATGTATGTTAAACTATTGGCAATTACGGTCGTCTAAACGAAGAAGGAGAACGCCATGCAGCCATCAGCATCACACATACAGCTTATTGTCCAAATCGTCGGATACAAAAACACCGGCAAGACCACATTGGTTTGCCGGTTAACGGAGCGCTTTAAACAAGCGGGATATAAGGTTGGTACGATTAAGCGCGATGCGCATGATTTTCAGATCGATCATCCCGGTACCGATACGTGGAAGCATCAAGCCGCCGGAGCGGATATAACAGCTATTACCTCCTCGACGCGCACAGCGATCATGAAAGCAAGTTCCGAATCGCTCGAGCAGCTCATTGCGCAAATGTCCGAAGCGGATGTTATTCTGGTCGAAGGATTCAAGGATGCAGCTTATCCAAAAATAATTACGATTCGCTCCGCCCCAGACTGCGAGCTGTTACAGCAGCTAAAAAATCCGCTCGCCTCTGCCGTTTGGACGGAAGCAGCCTCCGCAGCTGCAGCAAGCTCAGCTGTACCCGTAATCGATATTAATCAAATTGACCAGCTGTTCCATACAGCATTATCAATAATTAATGTAAATTCATAAGTATATTTTCCTTTAATCCGCAATTCCTTGCTTATGGGCATAAATGGCCGCCTGCGTACGGTCATCAACTTCAAGCTTGTTAAAAATATTCGTAATATGGAATTTCACCGTTTTTATGCCTATAAACAGCTCGTCGGCGATTTCCTGATTGGATCGTCCCTGCGCTACCCGCTTGAGCACATCCATCTCGCGGTCCGTCAGCTCCTCATGCAGCGGCGCTTGCTCCTTCTGCTTCGGCTGGCGGAAACGATTCATCATTTTCGCCGCAACCTGCGATTCCAGCACCGATTGTCCGCGCGCTGCGGCACGAATCGCATCCGCGATTTCCGTAGCACGCGACGTTTTCAGCAAATAGCTGAAAGCGCCCGCTTCAATGACCGGGTAAAGCTTGCTGTCATCCAAATAGCTCGTTAATACGATAACCTTGCATTCAGGGTAAAGCTCAAGCAGCTTAGCAGTCGTCTCGACGCCATCCATGCCGTCCATCACTAAATCCATCAGAACAACGTCTGGTCTGTACGCCTGTGCCAATCGAATGCCGTCCATGCCGTTGCTTGCTTCACCGACAACCTCGATACCATCCTCAGTATCCAGCACCGCTGCAAGTCCGATTCGCACCATTTCATGATCATCGACCAGCAAAACCTTTATCGGCTGACTCAATTGCTCAATTGCCTCCACACCTTACACCGCCCTTATTTATTCATTAAATTTTTCACTTTATGGCTTATGCTTTTGCGTCCCGCAGTCCATCCGCAGGAACCCAAATATGAATAACTGTACCTTCACCAGGCTTCGAAATCATCTGCAATGATCCGCCCAGCTCGTTTATACGCTCTTCCATCGTAAGCAGACCGTAGGACGTTTGCTTCTTAGCCTCAAGATCAAACCCAATGCCGCTGTCCTGAACGCTCATGTGCACTTGGCTGCCCACGCGAATCAGCTTAATATCCATACTGTCCGCTTTGGAATGCCTTAGCGTATTCGATAACGCCTCCTGCGCTATCCGGAACAAATGATCCTCGGCATTCGGCGGAAGCACAATGGTGTCATCCACCTCGAGCGTAATCGTCATCGGCACCTTCTGCTTCAGCTCATCCACTAGAACAGTAAGCGCCTGCCCCAAATTTTTACCGTCCAAGTGAACGGGCCGGAGATGAAGCAGCAGAGCCCGCATTTCCGATTGTGCGACAGCCGCCATTTCTTCAATTAGCTGTACCTGACGTTTAGCCCGCTCCCAATCCCGTTCGATCGTCCTGCTAACGGCCGTCGCCGTCATCGAGATTGCGAATAGCTGTTGGCTTACCGCATCGTGCAGCTCGCGCGCAAGCCGCTGGCGCTCTTCGATCACAGCCGTAAATTTGACCTTCTCTGTCCAAATTGGATCAACCTGCTCCTGCTCCGATATTTCATTTTCCGTCGTCTCGCTATTGCTTAACGTAACGGTAAAGCGGCTTTTTCTTTGCTGCTCGGTCAGCCGCTTAAGCGATTCCTTCAGTCTCGAGTTTTGTAAATAGCCGTTCAGCGCTGCGGCTGCAAGGCCAGCTCCAACGATGGTCAGCCCGATAACCGCCCATTTCCCCTGAAGCGTAAAGAGCTCAACGTAACCGATCCCATGCAATACGATAACAACCAAGCTGATAATGATAAGCAGCCACAATATCGTTTCCGTCGCATTGCGCCTGCGGGCCGCATGATGCGGTTGGTCCCTCCTATGGCCCTGCTCCATACGGCTCACTTCCTTCTAAGTACTATATTAACCTTTATTTACATCATATGTAATTAGAAAAATAAATAAGCTGTCACCGACAGCGGCAGCTCTATTTTCTTATCAATCTAACAAAACACAGGAAAGAGCAGACCGTTATTCGGTCCGCTTCATCCATTGTCCTTATCCTATTCTTCAGTTGAAGACTTCGTTAATGAAGTTGTCGGATTCAGCTTGTTCTTCAGCGCTTGCAGCTGCTCATCAATCTTAATCTGCTTCTCGGCATCGGCTGCATTAAAGCTGTTTGCCGCACCGCTGTAAGTGTAAGGCGTGCGGAGAACATCTGCTTCTGCTTCCAGCTGCATAATTTTCTCTTCCATACGGTAGAAACCGCGTGAAGCTGAGCCGCTGTCGATCGTGTGGTTCGCTGTCAATTGCGCCATTTGTTTTTGCGCTTTAGCTACTTGAGCACGGGAAGCCAGCTCATTTCGCTTGTTGCGAAGTTGGTAGAACTCCTCCTTCATCGTGTGCAGCTGCTGCATCAATTCCTCTGCTTGCGCCTTCGACTGTGCATGCAGGTCAACATATTCCCTTACCTTCTGGTCAAAATACAGCTTCTCTTCCAGCAGCTTGCGTGCAAGCTCTTCTTGCCCGGCTCTTAGAGCCGCTTCTGCTTTGGATTCACGATCAGCCGCGCTGCGTATAGTCTCCTCAAGGCGCTGCTTCATGCGGCGCTCATTAGCCATTTGCTTAGCAACCGTAACCTCTGCTTGATGAATTTCGGACTCCATATCCCGCAAATATTGGTTCAACATAATAATCGGATCTTCAAGTTTATCCAATGCCTCATTTACCGATGCCTTCGTCATATCCTTCATGCGTTTGAAAATTCCCATATTAAAATTCTCCCTTCTCGTATTTAGCAATTTTAGCTTTCAATTCTTCAATTTCACGACGCAGTGCTTTCTTCTCCAAATCATCCATCATGCTGTCGAATTGTGTTGATGTTGTAGGCTGGGGTGCCGGTCCTGGAGCATTCCAAGAGCCTGGCGCTTGCGGCGGGTTTTTGTAGGGACCGCCGAATTGTGAATGCGCTTGTTGGCCAAACCCGGGATTATAGCCTCCGCCATAACCGTTACCGTAGCCGTTTGGGCCAAAGTTAGAGTAGAGCGGCGGTTCCTTAGGCACAACCAAGCCTGCAATAATATAGATCAGAATAACAGCACCGCTTGTAAAAATAGTTACAACTATAAGTAAAATCCGCAGCAGTGTCGCATCAACGTTTAACATTTCCGCTAATCCGCCGCATAGACCGAATAGTTTCTTGTCACGTGTGGATCGATACAGTTTTTTCAAGACGACCATCCTTCTTTCTCAAGCTTTCGCTTCAACTGCTCAAGCTCTCGTTCTATAACGGATTGTACGGTATTGCCCGCTTCCGTTACGAATTCTTGCCCCATTCTGCGAATGTCACGCAAGCTCTTCGCTTCATGCTCCATGCCGCTAATACGATCCTCCAGCCTTCTGAATACGGAGCCCGACTGTATGCCTTGCTCACCGAGCCCGCTGCTGTAGCGGTTGTTCATCCGCTGCTGAAGCCTTAGCGATTCCATACGGGCCGCATAATATTCACGTTTGTCATATACGGATTGGTATTCACTGCGCATCTCGCGCAGCTGCTCTTCAAGATCCAGCGTATTTTGCCTGCTTTGTTCGAACAGCTCCCGATACTGGAGCGAGCGTTCTTCACAGCTTGCCTTCTCATGCAAGGCGATTCTTGCCAGCTGCTCTTCGCCTGCTTTCAGAGCTGTCAACGCTTGATTCTCCCGCCGTTCCTTCTGCTCTTCGGCTAACAGCCATTGTGCCTTTAGGTGATTGCTATGGCCGGCGTACTGCTGGTAAAGCTTCTCGGCCTGTATAATATCTTCTCTTGTTGACCATAGGAATTGATCGATCATCCGAACCGGATCCTCTGTCTTCTCGAGCCGTTCATTTAATGTGGCGACCGTAATGTCGCGCACTCGCTTCATAATACTCATTCCATGTCCTCCTTAACGTTTTGCGATGCAAAACCGGCTTCTTAAATCCATGCTTTATATGTTCACTCGCAGCAATTAATAAACTCTGCGTTTATTCTTCTTGAAGAGGCTCACTCCGGCTGCAATCAAGCCGATTGCCAGAAGCAGCAAGATGACGCCGCCGAGCTTGCTAAGAACCATCATCCCGCCGATTACGATAAGTATGCCGCCAATCCATCTCTTGCTGTTCATCCAACCGACAATACCTAGACCGATTAGTATGAACGGGAGCAAAAATCCGAATATAGCACCGAAATGGATACCGATAAAATTAAGTACCGCGATACCGCCAACAATTACGAGCAGTACGCCTAACGCGCTTTTTCCATTCATCTCTCATTTCAACTCCTTTCAGCAATTAATATTTTCTTTTACGTTTATTGCCTAGTGTGTGCTGCTCTTGCTTATGTACTTAGTTTAGAGCAATTTTCACCTTTCTAAAACGGACCTTCGGCGGTTTCCGCACTGGACTTTGGTCGAGTCAGCAGCCCGCCTCCAGGGGAAAAAGCGGGCTTTCCCCCTTATAAACCGCTAACCTGCGTGTATTGCATTGGTACCAGCGCTCTCTAGCATGTCACAACGAACAAAAAGTGCCGGCTTAGCGATTGTCGCTTGGCCGGCACCTTATAAGCTGTTTTATTTGCTTGCAAGAAATTGATCGAATTGAGCCTGCTTCTCTGCAACAATTTTATCGATACCGGCCGCTTTCAGCTTCTCGGTATACTCCGGCAAAACTTTATCGATATCGACTGACCCGGTTTCCAGCGCGGTTTGATACTGTCTGTCGACATTGACGACGGCCGCTATTTCGGCTCTGACCGCTGATCCGTCAAATACGAAACCAAGTCCGGGAGACAGCTTTGCATTTTGATTAAATTCTCTGAAGTTATCCCATTTGTCAGGGTCCTCAGTGTCCCAGACATAGTTCAAAAACTGATTGCCGAACATCCAATTAGATCCTGGATGATAGTCTTTCGTAAGCTCGGTCGGCTTGATTACATTTTCGTTAACCTTCAAATAATGCTTGCCTTCTATGCCGTAGTTCAGCAAATTGTTCAAGAAAGAGTCCGTATGGAGCAGATTGATAAACATCATCGCGCGCGCAGGATCCTGCGAAGTAGTGGAAATAGCCAGCATGGAGCCCGCCGTCTCAGACGTCGCAATCGTCTTCACATTTAATGCCAGCTGTGCCAGCTTGCCGGTAAGGCCAGTCTGAATAGCCAGTTCCTCATCCTTGCCTGGCTTTAATGCAGCTGTAATGGAGAATACATCTCCGGATCTTAAAGCGTCGTTGTTCATCGTCTGATTGGTAGCCGCATCCTTATTTATATATCCTTTTTGAAAAAACTGACGCGTCATGCGAAGCGTATTCACATAACGGTCAACCTCGTAGGCCGGCAAAACCTTCGTGCTTTCTTCATCCTTGAGAATGATGCCGGGAATTGAGGTATCCCCCAGCGCATCGAAATTTCCGAAATAATGCGAATTAAACGTCTCGCCTTGCTTCATATAGAGAGGTATCATACCCGGTTTTTTCGTAAGGATGATTTGATACACCGCATCCAAATCTTCGATCGTTTTGACCTTGGACATATCAATACCAAGCTCATCTGCTATATCCGACCGGTAGACAATGCCGCCTTGCCCGGCCAATTCCTTGTTCGTCGGAACGGCATAATTTTTCCCGTTGATCTTAGCACCCGCTAGAAACACGGGATCTAGCGATTGCAGAATCCCTTGACCATACTGCTCCAGCAGCTCGTCAATCTCTAAGAATGCGCCCTTCGACACATTGACCGCATGCTTATTCCATTGCGCTGTAAATAGGATATCGACCTTCTCACGCGATGCGATCATGAGGTTGATTTTGTCGTCCCACGGTCCCCAATCAACCGGTATGAGATCAATTTTCGCGTTGATTTTGTTTAATAAATACGCATTCATTGCCGCTTCTATTTCTTCCTCATCCTTTTGCGGCGATCCCGTATATACAAATTTTAACGTATAGGCTTCTAGTGGGCCATCATTTACCCCGCCGCTATCACCTGAACCTATTGAAGCGCTTTCAATTTCATTGCCTAATGTCATGCTGCTTTCACTGTTTTTTAGCGGGCGATTCGTGCCTGTCTGATTAGAGCATGCGCTTATTAGAAATAAGCAGACGAGCAGGAGCATCCTTGCGCGAATCAAATGGCTCACCGTTCGGGTCATATTCGATTTGCCCCCTAATGGGATGTTGAATTTTAAATAATAGTCTAATTGTAAAGAATTCATCAAAAAATGCAAGCAAGAAAAACCCGAGCCTTATGCAAGACGCGGGCTTACGTTATTTTCAGGGACATTCTCGCTTACTTGCTTGCCAGAAATTCATCAAATTGTTTTTGCTTTTCGGCGATAACCTTGTCAACACCTGCATCCTTCAATTTCGCTTCGTACTCGGCAAGGATTTTATCAACGTCGACCGAGCCCGTTTCAAGCGCTCTTTGGTATTGACGGATAACGTTCGCGAGTGCTCCAACTTCAGCTTTTACCGGTTCGCTGTTAAATACGAAGCCAAGCGCGGGAGATACCTTCGCGTTTTGGTTGAACTCTTTGAATTTGGCCCATTTGTCCGGATCCTCGGAATCCCATACATAGTTGAGGAACTGGCTGCCGAACATCCAAGCGGAGCCCGGGTTATAATTCGCGGTGCTGCCTGTGGCGGTAATGATTTCACCGTTACGTGTATAGTGCTCGCCTTCGATCCCGAAGTTTAGCAGGTTGTTGATTTCTTTGTCCGTATGGAGCAGGTTAATCAGCATCATAGAGCGGGCCGGATCCTTGGAAGTAGAAGAAATGCCGAGCATCGAGCCAGCCGTTTCGGAAGTCGCAACCGTTTTTTCCGTCATTATAATTTGTGCCAGCTTGCCTGTCAGACCCGAAGCGCTTGCGATTTCAGCATCCTTGCCCGGCTTCATTGGCTCGACTGTGGAGAATACGGTGCCTGCCTTCCATGCATCTCCGGAAGAAACCTGCGTTGTCGCAGCATCCGCGTTAATATAACCTTTTTTGAAATAATCGCGTGTGAGGTTCAAATATTGTTTGTAGCGTTCAATTTTCTCTGTCGGCGTTACGGTCGTTCCGGCTTCGTCCTTCAGAATTGCGCCTGGAATCGTCGAATCGCCCAGGAAGTCATAATTGGCGAAGAAATGTGAGTTAAAAACGCCTGCTGTCGTATAAAGCGGAGTTAAATCCGGTCTTTTTGCTTTTACTACCGCATAGACTGCGTCCAAATCCTGAGGGGTCTTCACATTGCTCATATCGATGCCGAGCTCGTCGGTAACGTCTTTGCGGTATACGATACCTCCTGCGGCAGCGAGCTCCTTATTCGTCGGTATGCCGTAGTTTTTGCCATTGATCTTTGCGCCTTCAAGGAAGGCAGGGTCAAGTGAATCCACGATACCCTTGCCATATTGATCGATCAGATCGCCAAGCTCAAGGAAAGCGCCTTTGGATACATTATTCGCATGGCCGTTCCATTGAGCGGTAAATATAATGTCAACCTCTTCACGGGAAGCGATCATGAGGTTGATTTTATCATCCCAAGCGCCCCAATCTATTGGCATCAGGTCGATCGTTGCATTGATCTTTTCGGTAAGCAGCTTATTAAGCGCATCTTCCACTTTTTTCTCATCCGTCTGAGGCGTACCCGGATATACGAGCGATATTTTATACGGCTTCAGATCTGATGCAGGCGGCTCCTCTTCCGTTGCGGCGGAATCCTTTGCAGGCTCTGGATTGTTATTGGTTTTAGAGTTGTTTCCAGAGCATGCGGACACAATGAGTACGATGGTCAGCATCATTAGGAGAAGCATGGATGTCTTTTGTTTAACTTGCTTCATAGCGGGTGGACCTCCCTTAAGAATTAAGTTTTATATGCTAAACCGGCATTGCCGGTTACAGCCAAACGGCAGCAGCTTCAGCGATATCAGCCTTTAACGGCGCCGACAGTCAAGCCTTTAACAAAATACTTTTGAAAGAACGGGTAAGCGAAAATAATGGGACCGATGCCGACGACTACCATCGCCATGCGAACCGTCTCGCTCGGAAATTTAAAGGTTCCGCCCGCTGCCGAAATGGCCGCTGCCGCGGTGCTGTTATTCGCAAGGAATTGAATGTTCAGCATGGTCTTATACATCAAATACTGAACAGTGATATTCCCATCCTTCGTAATGAACACCAAGCTTAGAAACCAATCATTCCAATAGGTCAGCGTCTGGAAAAGGGCGACCGTCGCCAGTACCGGAAGCGATAACGGAAGGACGATTTTGGCGAAAATAGTCAGCTCTCCCGCACCATCGATTTTGGCCGACTCCAGGACAGCTGCAGGAATCGTCACCATAAAGAACGTCCGGATAATAAGCACGAAGAAAGCGGCCACGAGAAGCGGCATAATAAGGGCAAGCAGCGTATCCTTCAAATCCAGAACTTGTACGTATACCAAGTACCAAGGAACCAATCCGCCCGAGAACAGCATCGTAAAGAAGACGAAGAAGGTGAAAAACTTGGCATGCGGGAAATCCGACCTCGAGATCGGATAAGCATAAAGAGCCATAATGATGAGACTAAGCGTCGTGCCCACGATGGTGACGAGTATGGAGATGCTGTAGGAACGAATAATTTGAGTCGCATCCTTGAACAAAAACTGATAGGCTGCCAAATCCAGCTTGGACGGAATGAATTGATAGCCCTCTCTCAGAACCGTTCCCTCATCGGAAATCGATACCATTACAATGAGGACAAGCGGTATAATGCAGAGCAAGGAATAAATAATAAAGAATACATTGATGCCTAGAGAAGCCGGAATCGACAATTGGTTTTTTGGATTGGACCCGGACGATATTTTCTCGACTGCTTCCATAGGTTCACCTCCATAAGTTTTTCATAAAAAATGACGGATTGTTATGCACCGGCTAAAACAAAGCATTATCCTTGTTGATGCGGCGCACCACCCAGTTCGATAGAAACACCAGCGTAAAGCCGACGACGGACTGAAGCAGCCCCGCTGCGGACGATAAGCCGATATCTCCTACTGTTAGAAACGTCCGGTAAACATAAGTGTCGATAACATTCGTAACAGGGAACAATACGCCCGATTCTCTCGGCACCTGGAAGAACAAGCCGAAATCCGCATTGAATATTTTCCCGATCTGCAGCAGTGTCATAATCGTGATCACCGGCATAATGAGCGGAATCGTAATGCTGGTCATTTGCTTCCACTTGCTTGCTCCATCGATGGTAGCTGCCTCGTAATACTCATCGTCGATGCCAATGATGGCAGCCATATAAATGACGGTAAAGTAACCCATGCTCTTCCACGTGTTCACGATCGGCAGGACGTAAGGCCATACCTCCTGCGTAAAATACCAATTTACCTTTTCAAGCCCAAATGCCGGAAGCAGGGAACTGTTCAAGTAACCGTGCTCATCGCTCATGAAACCGAAGACGAGATAGCTGATTACGACCATGGAAAGGAAGTACGGAAGAAACATGATCGTCTGGTGAAGCTTAGCTATGAATCTGCTGCGAATCTCATTTAGCATGATTGCAAAAGCCAGCGGAAAAATTAAATTCAATATAATGAACCCTGAGTTGTACAATAATGTGTTTCGCGTAATAATCCATGCATCCGAAGTTTTGAACAAATACTCGAAGTTGGTTAATCCGTTCCATGCGCTTCCTAGTATTCCGTCCGCGTAATTAATGCTTTTAAACGCGATAATGATGCCGAACATAGGAATATAGTTGTTAAACACAAGCAGTACGATGGCTGGGAGCATCATCACATAGAACATCCAATATTTGCGGAATATGAGTAAATGTGATGTCTTCCTAGCTTTTATTTTTGGAAAATAGGCCGTTGTCACCGTTTCCGACATCTGGTCCGCCATCGCTTTCCTCCTCCTCTTTCTAAGGCTTTGAGTCATTTCTCTTGTCTTAATTGTATAAAAAAAAGACGCCGACATCTGTCGGCGCCGTGACCATATTAACGGTGCTGTGACTTCTCACTCATACATCCTGATACTTTTTGCGATATTCCTGCGGCGTCAAACCGGTCATCTTCTTAAATAGCTTGGAGAAGTGCGAAAAGTTGGCATAGCCTACGTTAATCGCAACGTCGCTGACCCGGTTATTGGTTTTCTCCAGCATGATTCGTGCCTTCGCTATTCGTATTTTCACCAAGTAATCCGTTAATGAATAGCCGGTTTCCCTGCGGAACAGGCGCGATAGATAAGCCGGGTTCAAATACACCGATTCCGCAGCCTGCTCGCGGCTGAACTCTTCGCCAAGATGCTCCTCCATATAGCGCTGAACCTTATCCACGACCTGCGATACGTCTTTCCCGTTCTGATTGGCGTATTCCGTTACCTGACTGCTCAATTGCTGCGTCCATGCTCGCATCCGGGCTAATGATTTTAGAACATTCTCGCCGGCCTCCCACTCTCTATTTGTGAATACGTCGGTCATTTGCACCGATTTTTTATTAAGCCATTGGAACAGCATATTCATAAAACCATAATAAAACGAAGCCATGTACGTATAATCGACTTTACTCTCCTGCATCTGGTCGAAGCATTCGTCAATCCGCAGCGCTAATTCGGCCCTCTTGCCTGACTCCAGCAGTAGCGCCCAATCGGAAAAGGGAGCCTGCTGGAGTGCGCCCAGCCCCTGCTTCTGCTTATTGTCACGCTCTATAATAATCGCGCATGTATTACTTACGTTGCTGCGCTCAAGCGATAGCAGCGCCTGTACGCCGGTGCGGAGCTGCTTAACCGCCACGGCCTCTCCGATATAACAGGAGAGATGACAATGAAGCATGCTTTTGCACTGATGAATAAAAGTTTTGCATCTCTCTGCAATATCGGCGGCGGACTGCTCCTCCCCCTCCGGTGAGCCATAAAATATCGCGTACAGAATACCGCTGCCATCCTGCACGATCTGCCCCGGAGCACTCTGAAGCACGAGCTCCTCAGCTGCATTTTTAATGCCATACGTCATAATTTCCTCATCGCGGGCCGACCATTCTTCTCGCCATTGCTCGATGCTAATGAGGACGACGCGAATCAGGCTGTCCGCTTGAAGCGGTAAAGCATAGGTTTGCATCGCGGACTCAAGCTGCTGCGGCGCGGCCGACAACCGGTAGTGTATGACGTCCTGCCAGAAACGCTCGATTAAAATCGGACGCTGCTTGCTCCATTGCTCGTAAAATAGGCTGTACGTCCCGCGGATTTTTGAAAGCTCCTCCAGATCGCGAACCTTGGCCAATGCCTCATTCACGCATGCTTTCAGCGCATTATGGTCGATTGGCTTAAGCAAATAATCGAAGCTGCCCAGCTGAACCGCCTGCTGCGCGTACTTAAAGTCCGCATGTCCAGTTAGAAAGATTGTCACGCTTGAGGGAGAATGCTCATTAACCCACTCCAGCAAATCGATTCCGCTTTGATTCGGCATATCGATGTCCGAAAGCATGATGTGTATCGTGTGCGAGGTCAGCAAAGATTGCGCCTCTTCTGAATCAATCGCGGTATAGATGTTGGCAATCGGCAGCGTGGACCAATCTATTCCTTCTACAATACCTCGAATCGCGATCTCCTCATCATCTACAACCAATAAATTATACAACGGCTTTTACCCCTTCCATTCGCTTAGGAAATACGATAATGACCATCGCCCCGCTGCCCTCCGATTGATTGCGGAATGTAATCGACGTCCGCTCGCCATAAAGCAGCTGCAGTCTATGCATAACGTTCATAATGCCTAGGCTGCTTGTTTCCCCTTGCTGAAGCGGCTCCTTATTATGCAGCTTCTCCAGCACCTCTGGATCGAAGCCAACCCCATTATCGCAGATGGTTAACGTAAATCCGTAGTCAGAGTCCGTTTCAGCCGTTATTTTAATTTGGAAGAGCTGCCGCCTGTTTTTGAATCCATGAATGATCGAATTTTCAACAAACGGTTGTAAGGTCAAGGCAGCAATCGGGTAATTTAGAATGGCGTCCATTCCTTCAAATGTGCATTGCAGCTTGTCAGGAAACCTGATTTTTTGAATCGTCATGTAGTTTTCGATGTGCATCAGCTCTTCCTTGAGCGTAATTGTATCCCGGTTGGCTTTCATGATGAATCGGAAATAATCCGCAAGGTGAAGCGACATCTTTTTAACCGTTTCCGTATCATTCAACGCAGCAAGATTGTAAATGATATTCAAGCTGTTCATATAAAAATGGGGATTGATTTGCGCCTGAAGCTGCTTCAATTCTCCTTGCTTCACGCGCAGCTGCTCCTCATAGACATCGATTTTTAAAGTCTTGATTTGCTCTGCCATGACGTTGAACGTATTTCCGAGAAACTCAAATTCAAGCGATTTGTTCTTCTTCAGCCTTACGTCCAGCATGCCTAGAGAAATTTTCTTCATCCCAAGAATCAGCTCATGCAGCGGTTTAAACAGCATGTTCCTCATAAAAAACAAATAAATAAGTAAAATGGCTAAAAATCCAATTGGAGCGAATAAAGTCGCATTTCTAAAAAATAATAGGTTGCGAAGCAGCGTCTCCTCCGGTATCACGACACGGTAAGCAATATTGACCATATCGCTCATCCTGCTCATCACGAGATAGGTATCTCCTGTCTTTCGGTCAGTCAGAGATTCATAGGGCTTCTTCGATATTTTATAGCTCAAATCTAACGGCGCGAGGTTTTCTGTTAACGATTGCACCATCCGGTCCCCGTCAAGCAGGTAAATGCCATTATGACCGATATCCCCGTCGCTCCATTGAATAGATAGCATTTTGTTAATATCCTGTATTTTTATCATAGCTCCAACATATAGCCCTTCTGATGCCTTAATGAAATTGATCAGAAAAAACCTGCCCGGCAGCCGCTCATCCTCTCTAACTTCCCAGGTGTGCTGATCATTCAGAAGCATGTTTTCTTCCGTCGTCATTGTATCCATATGGGACTTGATTATTTTTTTCGTATCATTATATACACTGTCGGTTCCGAAAATAATATCGTTTTTGTGATACAAAAATATAGTATCGATAAGATTATAGACGCCAACGTCGCGGTTCAGCTTGGAATCGATCCTTATTTTTGTTAACGTGTATCCGTCACTGTCCATCGGAAAGGACATAAGCAGTCCAACATCGGAATCAAGCACTGACATTTTGTATAGATAATCATTGATTTGCGATAAATTGTGGTCCGTCTGACCGACATATATATCGAGCGTGTTTCGATAGGTCTCGGATACCTTCTCTCGAACGATATCGCGCGAGTAGCTATTATTGATGAGCATATAAATGACAACCGGCAGCATAACTGCCATAAATCCGATAATAAGACGAGTTCTTATCGATTTACCGAATCTCACCCTCCGTTTTCCCCCTATCATTTATATCGGATCATCTCTAATACTACCATTTAAAGCGCTTTCTTAAAATATTCTAAATTCAAAATCCTTCGGAATAAGCCATAACCTTCTTGTTCATCATATAGAATAAACACAAAAAAACTCTTAAGATCAATTTGATCTCAAGAGTTTGTGTTAGAAAATTTGGTGCCGATGAGAGGACTCGAACCTCCACGGTTTCCCTCACGATTTTGAGTCGCGCGCGTCTGCCATTCCGCCACATCGGCATTCATAAGAAATATGGCGTGCCCTAAGAGATTCGAACTCCTGACCTTTTGATTCGTAGTCAAACGCTCTATCCAGCTGAGCTAAGGGCACATATCTTATTTCAGTAAAAATTGTGGAGGCGCCACCCAGACTCGAACTGGGGGTAGAGCTTTTGCAGAGCTCTGCCTTACCACTTGGCTATGGCGCCAAATTAATGGAGCGGAAGACGGGAATCGAACCCGCGACCCTCGCCTTGGCAAGGCGATGCTCTACCGCTGAGCCACTTCCGCATATAAATGGCTGGGGATTCAGGGATCGAACCTGAGAATGACGGAGTCAAAGTCCGTTGCCTTACCGCTTGGCTAATCCCCAACATTTTTAAAATTTTCTTTTGAAAAATGGGGCGATCGAGGGGAATTGAACCCCCGAATGTCGGATCCACAAACCGATGCGTTAACCACTTCGCCACGACCGCCATCTTCAAATATTATATTGGCAGGGGCAGCAGGAATTGAACCCACACCAAAGGTTTTGGAGACCTTTGTTCTACCTTTAAACTATGCCCCTAAGGTAAACTGGTGGAGGATGATGGATTCGAACCACCGAACTCAGAGAGAGCAGATTTACAGTCTGCCGTGTTTAGCCACTTCACTAATCCTCCATGTGGTGCCGTCGAGAGGACTTGAACCCCCAACCTACTGATTACAAGTCAGTTGCTCTACCAATTGAGCTACAACGGCATATTCACTTGTTATTGCTTGTACAACATTAATGGTGGCTCGGGACGGAATCGAACCGCCGACACGAGGATTTTCAGTCCTCTGCTCTACCGACTGAGCTACCGAGCCTGATGTTGTTTAAGTGGCGGAGCTGACGGGATTCGAACCCGCGGTCTCCTGCGTGACAGGCAGGCATGTTGGGCCACTACACCACAGCTCCACATCATAATCTCGGAAACTTCCGAAAGGTAAAGATTTTTTTGGTTGCGGGGGCAGGATTTGAACCTGCGGCCTTCGGGTTATGAGCCCGACGAGCTACCGGGCTGCTCCACCCCGCGTCGTTGTTATTTAAATGGTGGAGGCTGACGGGATCGAACCGCCGACCCTCTGCTTGTAAGGCAGATGCTCTCCCAGCTGAGCTAAGCCTCCGTGTTGAGCGACCTTTATATCATATCACAGGTCATTGTTTTGTGTCAAGCATTTTTTTAGAGAAAGTTTTTGGTGACCCGTAGGGGACTCGAACCCCTGTTACCTCCGTGAAAGGGAGGTGTCTTAACCACTTGACCAACGGGCCTTACTGGCAGAGAGGAAGGGATTCGAACCCTCGAGACCCGGTTAGAGCCTACACGATTTCCAATCGTGCTCCTTCGACCACTCGGACACCTCTCTATAATGGCTCCCCGAACAGGACTCGAACCTGTGACAACTCGATTAACAGTCGAGTGCTCTACCAACTGAGCTATCAGGGAATATAAATCAGATCAAAGCAAATTGCGCCCTGAAAACTGGATACGAAAGTTAGGTTTGCTGAACCTTATTAGCTGCTGTCTGCCGGATGTATGGGTCCATGCAAACGTTTTAGGATAAGCCCTCGACCGATTAGTATTCGTCAGCTCCACACATTGCTGTGCTTCCACCCCGAACCTATCAACCTCGTCGTCTTCAAGGGGTCTTACATACTGGGAAAT